>NZ_KE387253.1:5857-25132 GCF_000430785.1 Ectobacillus panaciterrae DSM 19096 | reverse complement strand
CCAGGAATGGGTATGGGTCAATTCCCAGGAATGGGTATGGGCCAATTCCCAGGAATGGGTATGGGGATGTAATAGCCCCGATTTCCAATGTCTTAGTGATATTTGACAATAGGTAAGGGTAACCCTCGCTTCAGCCACTAGGATTACCTTACCTATTGTCATCTCGTTGAAAGATAATGATAAAACAAAAGACGGTAAGTCGAAGGACTAACCGTCTTTTGTTATTTACTTGAAGAAAGGCTGAGTACCATGGATTTCTTCTGTATTATTATCGGCAATATGAATTAGTAAAGATTGAATGGACAATTATTATTTTTGCAAATGATATGGAACAGTTGTAATGACTATATCTTTATGACGAATAAACCACATTCGTAAAAGAAGTGCACTTTGATTGTGTAATACATTATGCCACCATTTGCTCGGAATGAATTGAGGAATAATAATATGGATAATCCCTCCGTTTTCTTGCTTAGCCTCTATTGTTTTAATAAGGCGAATCAGAGGCTCAAGAATAGAGCGATATTTACTGCGAAGAACAACCAGTCTGCAAGGAGTTCCCCATTCTTCCCACTTTTTCTCCATTTTATCTATGGATTCCTCATTAAAACCAACGTAGACAGCAATCGGATCGACACCTAAACCCTTTGCAAAGGAAAGCGTGTTATTCACAACACGATGAACGCCTGATACTAAAACAAGGGTTACTACCTTGTTTGCTTCTGGATATGTCTCTTTAGGATCAATACGCAGTTCTTTTGCAATCTCTTGATAATGTCGATGAATGGATAGTGAGAAAAAAATGAGAATCGGCAATACAACTAATACAACCCAAGCGCCGCCGGTAAACTTTGTAACAGCGAAAATAACGGCGACGATAGACGTGACAATCGCGCCAATTGTGTTGATCGTAAGCTTTAGCTTCCAATTTGATCCTTTTACCCGTTTCCAACGGCGCATCAAACCTATTTGCGCTACGGTAAACGAAAGAAACACACCGATCGCATACAGTGGAATTAAAGCATTCGTATGCGCATGAAACGATATAATCAAGATACATGCCAATGCTGCTAACACAATAATTCCATTTGAATATCCTAGTCTGTCACCACGGTTCGTCAAACTCCGGGGCAAAAATCCGTCTGCGGCTACAATAGCGGCAAGTTGAGAAAATCCTGTAAACGTGGAATTTGCCGCCAAAATCAAAACGATAAACGTAAACCAGATTATAATTTGATATAACATTCCATGGCCAAAATACATTGCCGTCAACTGGGACAACATGGTGTTGTGCGGGTCCGGCGAAATTCCTTTCACATACAGATGATACGCAAATCCTAACAGTGTCACACCTGTAATGACACCTAAAGCGATGTAAGTTTTAATCGCGTTTCTTTGTTGCGGCTCTCTAAAGATAGGAACTGCATTTGAAATCGTCTCAATTCCTGTAAGCGCCGAGCAAGCTGAGCTGAACGCTTTCAAAACTAATAAAGTGGTTAATCCCTCCGGAACCGTTCCAAAGGACGGTGTAGTTGGTTGTGTAAACCCGTGACGCAATTCATCGAAAAAACCGGTAAAAATTAAAATGAACATACAAATCATAAAGCCGAATGTCGGCCAAGCAAAAATGCGAGCTGATTCAGCCACTCCTCGCAAGTTCACGATTACTAAGAGAACGACGCATAAGATAGCCAAAATCGTTTCAAAAGGGGCGACTACGGGATAAGCAGATGAAACAGCTTCTAAAGCGGCTGATACGGATACAGCAACTGTCAACACGTAATCAACGAGCAACGAACTAGAGGCAATAAGAGAAACCCATTTTGGTTTGAAGTTATCTTTTGCAATGGCATAGGCTCCTCCACCGCTCGGATATGCCAAAACTCCCATGATATACGATACAATCAAGATAGCTAAAAGAACGATAGTAGAAATCGTAATAGGTAAAATAAACCATTTTGCATTAGGACCGAGCCCTGCTAGTTCTGTCATTCCTGCTTCAGGTCCATATGCAACGGATGAATACAAATCCGCGGAGAGAATAGGGAGTGCAATTACCCAAAATAATTTATTATGCTGCGCATGAAGCTCCGATGTTCGCATAGGACGGCCAATTAAGAATCGTTTTACATTGCTGAAGTTGGATACAGAAAACCAGACAGCAACTAATGCCAATACGATTAATACTGCCTCCAACCATCTGACTAGGGTATGATGATCCATAACTTTTTCTCCTTTTCACCATTATGTAATGTTTTCCATTCTTCTTATTTTAATAATATATAGTATTTTTAACAATAGGATATAAAATATGTGCTTTAATAAAATAGTTACAAGAGAGAAGCCCAAAAATGTAAAATCCCTCAATAGAATGTTTTCAAATTCATACATGATTGTTGGTTTAAAATAACTGCATAAAGCTGCTGGCATTCACAATATATGATTAAAAAAACCCGCCAGCTTTACGCTAGCAGGTTACATAATGGTGAGTAGAAGAAATACATTCTTCTACAAATCTAAGTTCATAAACTACTTTTCGTACATCGTTATAGAACGAACTCTCTTCTTTATAAAACAGTGATCCTGTTTCACTATATTGTTGAGAAGAGGGCAGTTATGTGAATCTATGTAAAAAATGTAAAGGTTAGATAAATAAAACGTAAAAATACATGATTGCGTGATAGCTTCTACTATAATTAATGCAGAAATCTTACATTAGGGTTTGGAAAATATGATTGAGGTGGCATATTTCATGATTATAGTAAACGATTTGGCAATTCAGTATCGTATGGACAACAAGCCTATCGATATTCTTTCCATAAATCAGCTTGTTATTCAACATGGAGAGCAAGCAGCGATTACAGGTCCGAGCGGAAGCGGGAAAAGCACGCTTCTTCATTGCATCGGCGGCGTAATCCAACCGAATGCCGGAGAGATTTTAATAAAGGGAACGGACATCGCGTCTCTTTCTCAAGAGAAAAGAGACGACTTCCGTCAAAAGCATATTGGTTACATTTTTCAAGACTTTTATCTTATTCCAAGTTTGACGGCAGAGGAAAACATCAAGCTCATTCTTCCAAAAATGCCGAAACAAAAACAAGATGCTCTTCTTGAAGAGTGGTTCGCAAAAGTTAGCTTGGAAGACAGGAGAAAGCATCTGCCCTCACAACTGTCCCGTGGGCAACAGCAAAGGGTCGCGATCATTAGAGCGTTGATTCACAAGCCCGCCATTGTGCTGGCAGATGAGCCTACTGGGAGTTTGGACTACGAGACAGCCCAGCAAGTAATGAGCATTTTACTGAACTTGTGCAAGGAACAAAACCAAACATTATTGTGCGTGACTCACGACTTAGCTCATCCGAAGCTGTTCACGAAGCATCTGCAAATGGAACAAATCAACCAAGTAATGAATAAAGGAGTGAGCAGTCATGGGTTTATTACAGTTAAGCTTTAAGAATCTCATTCATAAAAGAACTCTGTCCATTTTGACTATCTTAGCAGTAACTATAGCATCGGCTCTTGTCGTTTTTATCTTTTTGGTGAACAAAGGATTAGAAAAAGGCGTTAAAAATGGATACGGTCCGTACGAATTGGTTTTGGGAGCTGACGGAAGCAGTTCTCAACTTGTCATGAACACGTTTTATCATTTCGGGGTTCCGGTTGGAAACATTCCTTATGAAGTGTATGAAAATGTTTTGAAGAGCGGATTGGCGGACAAAGCCTATCCAATCGCAAGAGGAGATAGCTATAAAGGGTATTCGATTGTAGGGACAACCCCCGGATATTTGACGACGAGATATCCTGAAGCGGTTCTTAAGAAAGGTTCTTTATTCAAAGAAGTCGGGGATGTCGTGGTTGGGTCTCATGTGGCTGAATCTCTTTCCATGAAGATTGGAGATACGTTTCACGGTACGCACGGGATAAATTCAGAAGAGGAGCACGATGAATTCACCTTCAAAGTGGTCGGCATTCTTCCAAAGCTCGGCACTCCAGATGACAAAGCGATTTTCACACCTATCGAATCTGTCTGGAAGGTACATCAGCATGAAGAGAAAGAAGGGAAAGCCACAGAGGCGTATGCCGAAGGCGAACACGCTGGTGAGGAGGATGTGACCGCCGTTGTCGTGAAGCCTAAGGGACTTATGGAAGCACAGTCTTTGAAGGCGATGTACACGAGATATAACGGTGTACAGGCTGCCTACAGCGGAAAAGCTCTCTCCGATATATTGTCCATTATCGATACAGGCGCACAAGTCATTAAAATCATCGCAGTTGCCAGCATTCTTATCGCGGGCATATCTGTACTGCTTTCCCTGTCAGCAATGGCGGCGGAGCGCAAAAAAGACATCGGATTATTACGGTTACTTGGCAAGCCGAAATCCTATGTTTTTTACGGTCTTCTGTTAGAAGCCAACCTATTGACAATCATCGGGATCCTACTGGGAATTTTGGCCGGGCATGTTATCAGCTTCGCGCTGCGGGGCTATATTTTCCAATATGCGGGGATTGAGCTGCAAGTCTGGACTTTCCTATTAGAGGAAATCTATATAGTGGTGGCAGGAATTGTAATTTGCTCTATCGCCGCGCTTTTCCCTGCTGTTCGTTCCTATAAGGTAGACCCTGTTAAATTATTTGTTTCATAGGAGGGAGAACGCAATGTTAAAAAAACTTGCCTTTTTGCTTATATGCGGTAGTCTGTTGGCTGCCTGTGGCACAAATGAAAATATATCGAAGAAAACATTAAGCGAGATGGAACCGGGAGAGAAAAAGCCAGCCGCCGGAGGGGCGGATAAAAACGCTGCAGATAATGAACAAGCAGCTGCCACCCAACAAGCTCCAGCTATCGCCCCTGCACCTCAGGAGGCGGCGGGAGAAGCAACATCTATCAACTGGGATGACTTCTTTGATAACGGAGATCAAACGAAGCCTTCAAAAAAATTCGCGGGCATGAACGGCAAAAAGGTCGTCATGGAAGGGTACATGGGTGAATTGATTTCCATGAAGGGCGGCTGGTTCCTGCTTATTCCACAGCCAGGAGCAGAGTGTCCGTTTTGTTCCAATGACCAGTCTTATTGGAATAGAATCATGATTGTGTTCGTAAAAGAGCCAAATCACTTACGCCTAATCCCGGGAAAAGTTCGTGTAACGGCAACGCTTGATGTAGGAGCGAAGCAGGATCAATCCGGCTATACAACGATGTTCCGTTTATATCATGCGACATTTGAATCTGCGAAATAAAAGTCAGGATAAGTCCTGGCTTTTATTTCTGAAAGGGCGTTTCACAATATACTAATTGTAAATGTTATTCACAGTATTTTTACAATTTATTGATATTAATTTACAGAATCTTCTCGTTTATTTACATTCTATTAAAAACCCCTTAATACGACATTGATAGAATAATATTTGTGCAAAATGTAATATTTTGCGAAAGTGCGAATTACATAGGGAGGTTTTTTAATTGTTCAAAAAAATGTTGAAGTCGAAGGCAGTACCCTTCGCAGTAGTATCGTCTTTAGCAATCAGCGGTCTAGTCGCCTATGGTTCAAAGGATAAAGCCGAAGCAAGAGCGCAAGAACCGCAAATCAAGAATGTCATCTTCTTGATTGGTGACGGTATGGGTGTTCCCTATACAAGTGCATATCGTCATATGAAAGACGATAAATCTACGTTCGAAGTAGAAAAAATGGCCTTTGATAACTATTTAGTAGGCATGCAAACGACGTATCCGGATGACCCAGCTCAAAATATCACGGACTCCGCTTCCGCAGCGACAGCGATGTCTGCCGGTGTCAAGACTTACAACGCTGCAATCGCGGTTGACAAAAAGCAGTCTGTTGTGAAAACTGTATTGGAGCAAGCGAAGGAAAACGGAAAATCTACTGGTTTGGTCGCGACTTCTGAGGTTACTCATGCAACACCGGCTTCTTATGGTGCACATGATGTAAATCGTAAGAACATGGATGCAATCGCGAATGATTATTTCGATGAGCTTGTCGGAGGAAAGCATAAAGTGGACGTGATTCTTGGAGGCGGCTTGAATAACTTCACTCCGGAAGGACGCAAAGCTGATGATCGCGACCTTGTTTCGGAATTCAAGAAGGCCGGCTACAGCTATGTAACAAATAAAGACGAGTTATTAAAAGATAAGAACGGTCAAATCTTAGGTTTATTTGCCCCAGGCGGCATGCCAAAAATGATTGACCGCACAGCAGATATGCCTTCTTTGGAAGATATGACAAACGCGGCAATCAATCGCTTGGGAAAAAATAAAGATGGTTTCTTCTTAATGGTTGAAGGCTCTCAAATTGACTGGGCAGGCCACGATAACGATGTCGTCGCTGCTATGAGTGAAATGGATGATTTTGAGAAAGCGTTCAAGGCAGCGATTGAGTTTGCGAAAAAGGACAAGCACACTTTAGTCGTGGCAACAGCTGACCACTCTACAGGCGGCCTCTCTTTAGGGTCAAACGGAGTATATAACTGGTTCCCAGAACCAATTAAAGCTGCAAAGCGTACGCCTGACTTTATGGCAGCGGAAATTGTCGGCGGTGCTGGCGTAGAAGAGACATTGAAGCAATACAGCGGTCTTGATTTATCTCCAGAAGAAATTGCTTCTGTTAAAACAGCCTATGAAACATACAAAAGTGACAGTAAAAAATTCTTGACTGAAGTGGACAATGCCATCGAGAAAATTTATGACAACCGCTCTATGACAGGATGGACTACAGGCGGACATACGGGTGAAGAAGTTCCAGTGTATGCGTTCGGTCCTGGTAAAGAAAGCTTTGCAGGCTTAATCGACAATACGGACAACGCGAAGAAAATCTTCCAAATACTGAATGATGAATTAAAGTGGAAGAAGGACAATAAGCAATCAGATAATCAATCGGGTAATAATCAATCTGATAAGTAATATAGTGAGGCTAGGGGAAACCCTAGCTTTCCGAATATGCACGTTTTTATACATCCGTATCATATTAATGATTTCATGTACTATACTTCTTATATATTCAACGCTAACGTGTATAAAAGCTTGCTATATTGGGAGTTGCCTTCGTGCAGCTCTCTTTTTTTGTTTTTTTCAATTTAGTCGTTACTCTTGATCTTGAGCTTCTTTCCGTTGGACATAATATTTAATAAACAGTTTCAAAAGTAACGAAATATTGTGAATAAAAAACCGTCTTTTTATAATGGGGGGAGAGCATTCAGCGACGTGCAGAAGCGGTCAACCCTTTGGTTCATGCAAGGGTAAACCAGAGAGAAGAGGCATACGATATTCCCTTTGGGGTGTACATAGCACATGGAAATGTCGAAATTATCATCCGCTCATATTATAGAAGCCACGAACGAGTCAGCCCCGATTCTGCTTGTCGTAGAATACTCCTTAAGTGTGTATACTACTACCTGAGAAACCCCTGGCTTAATCGGCAGTGGTGAAGCGGATAAACTTTGGATTTTCAAACTCATTAAAAGGTTACTAAAAGTTTTTTGTGTATTTCAAGTGATTTTATTTTTTCTTCTTATATACAATAACAATTTTGAAAATTAGATAATAGGGAGTATTAATAGCGATATTCTTTGGTTGACAGCTGATTGTTATGAGTGTATATTGGTGACTTGGGATATTCGAGTTATTTAAAGTAACTTAAAAAACTAAAAAAACTAAAAAAACTTAAAAAACCCAAAATGTAAAGAAAGAAGGAATATTAAAATGCATACTTTTTGTCTTTCAAATGATGGAGATATCAAAACCGCTTTAAGAGGGAAAGATATTCTTTCAAATCCTATTTTGAATAAGGGAGTTGCTTTTAGCCAGGAAGAAAGAAAAGAACTTGGATTGGAAGGGATCCTTCCGCCAACCGTTTTAACAATAGAAGAACAAGTACAACGTGCGTATGAACAATTTCTTGCACAACCTAATAACTTACGAAAAAGTGCGTCTTTAAATGATTTATACAATCGGAATGTTGTTTTATTTTATCGATTGCTTACAGATCATTTAAGTGAAATGCTTCCTATTGTATACACTCCGACTGTTGGACAAGCGATTCAAGAGTATAGTCATGAATATCAGCGTCCTGGCGGTGTTTATCTTTCCATTAATGATGTAGACGGGATCGAAGCAGCATTTGCAAACATGGGTGTCAACGCAGACGATATTGATTTAATCGTAGCGACAGACTCCGAGAGTATTCTTGGTATCGGGGATTGGGGAGTTGGCGGAATCAACATTGCTATTGGTAAATTAGCGGTTTATACAGCTGCTGCCGGTATTGATCCAAACCGCGTCTTGCCTGTTGTCCTGGATGTAGGGACAAATAATGAAAAGTTATTAAATGATTCCCTCTACATTGGAAACCGACATGAACGTGTCAGAGGTGAAAGATATGACCAATTCATTGATGCTTATATTAAGAAAGCATTAGAAATGTTCCCAAATGCTTTGTTGCACTGGGAAGACTTCGGCAATGTAAATGCACGTAACATTATTGAAAAGTATGGGAAAAAAATTCTAACCTTCAATGATGATATTGAAGGAACAGGTGCAGTTACCTTTGCAGGCATCCTTTCCTCTGTTCAAGTAACAAATATTCCATTACGAGAACAACGAGTAGTAGTATTTGGACCAGGAGCTGCAGGAATTGGTAATGCGGATCAAATTCATGATGCGATGGTGCTGGACGGACTTTCAACAGAAGAAGCATACAACAGATTCTGGGCGGTGGATCACCGAGGGCTCTTAACAGATGACATGGAAGGGGTTTTAAAATTCCAAAAGCCTTACGTTCGAAAAGCGGAAGAAGTTACAGATTGGAAACGTGAGGAAGATGGTAAAATAGCCCTTCTGGAGGTTGTGAAACAAGTAAAACCAACGATTCTAATCGGTACATCGGGCGTAACCGGAGCTTTCACAGAAGAAATCGTGAAGGAAATGGCAAAACATGTGGAACGTCCTGTCATTATGCCTATGTCCAATCCGACATCATTAGCAGAAGCAACACCAGAAGATTTAATCCAATGGACAGATGGAAAAGCACTGATTGCAACAGGGAGCCCATTTGAACCAGTTTCTTATAAAGGAACACAATATGAAATTGGTCAATCTAACAACGCGTTTGTTTTCCCAGGGCTAGGACTAGGCGCTATTGTAGTAAAAGCGAAAGTGATCACAGGCAACATGTTTACCGCTGCGGCAAATGCGGTGGCCAACATGACTGACAGCACGAAGCTAGGAGCCCCTTTACTTCCAAAAGTAGAGGAACTACGTACAGTATCGGTAGCTGTAGCAATTGCAGTTGCACAGGCTGCGATTAAAGACGGAGTAGCAGGCATCGAACCGGAAAATATTGAAGAAGCAATTAAAAATGCTATGTGGGAACCGGTTTATAAGCCCCTTAAAGCGATTGAAAACTAATTAAAATTACGGCTGAACATACTAACTAACACCAGGGACAGGGAGTCTTTAAAATGGAAATTGGTCAAATTCTTATTATTTTAGTACCTATCTTCTTTGTAATCATTTTAGGTTATATAGCAGGGCATTTTAAAATGTTTAACGCTGAAACGTCAAAAGGTATCAATACTCTTGTAACAAAAGTCGCGTTGCCTGCCCATTTGTTTGTGGGTATCACAACAACCTCCAGACAAACACTCATTGAAAAATGGCCATTCTTAGTGGCATTAACCATTGGAATTCTTGGTTTCTATATCGTATTTCTATTCATTTGCCGTTATGGTTTGAAATATGATCTGACTGGTTCTTCTATGTTTTCTTTGAACTCTGCGCAACCGACTTTTGCTTTTATGGGAATACCCATACTGGGCAGTTTATTTGGAGCGCAAGCAGTAGCTATTCCAATTGCTATTACAGGAATTGTTGTAAATGCAATGCTTGATCCACTGGCAACTATTATCGGTACAGTTGGTCAGCGTAATGCTAAAGGGAATGACAATCATGACAGTCTATTTAAAGTAATGATGAAATCAATTTTACACGGTTTATTAGAGCCGCTTGCTTTGGCTCCGTTAATCGCGGTTATTTTAACTCTACTCGGTTTTCATTCACCTAAACTTTTACAGCATTCACTTGAGCAAATTGGTAGTGTAACATCCGGTGTTGCGTTATTCGCAATTGGTGTAACCGTTGGTATACGTAAAATTAGCATCAGTCTACCTTCATTGAGTATTGCTTTGTTAAAAACTGTTATTCAGCCATTACTCATGCTTGGTATTGCTACTGCAATGGGTATGTCTTCTGATGATATAACAAAACTAGTGCTTTTAGTGGCGTTCCCAGGATCTGCAGTAGCAGCTATGATTGCATTAAGATTTGAATCAATGGAAGCAGAAACTGCTTCGGCCTTTGTGATAAGTGCCGTTCTATCTACTATTACGCTTCCTATTCTCATTTCATTGCTCATGTAATTTATCTTAAAACTCTTTCTTAAAATTGAATGGGTCGATCGGAAGCTTAGGTTACAGAAGAGTTTTGAAGTGTGCACGCAATGGAAAGCTGGAGATATGATAGCTGTTAATGCCTTGGAAGAAGTAGGAGTTAAGAAGACGCCCTTTTATAAGTTGGTTAAGGAGTAAGAAAAAAGGTGAAATAAACCGCTAATGCATTATAATCTATATTGGAAAAGACCCTATAGGTTCTATTCCTTTTTAGCCCCCGAATGAACTTGGATACTCTAAGGTGTGATTCTTTATACTTAGAGTAACGAGTCGTTAGGGTTTTTTTATGAAAAGAACGTGTATCCAGAATAAGCTTCAGTAACAGGAACAATCAGAAATAAAGGACAAAACCTTGTATAAAGATTTTTCTTTCTATGTATATAAACTATAGTTTTATCACAAAAATATTTTATAAGGATTTTTAGAAATATTGTACTAAGGTTATGTTAGAAGTCGATTCCAAGCTGCAGGCGTATGATTTGTATGTAGAAATTGCTTTGGCAACAGCGAAGATAGAGTTTTTACATTTTCTTAAAATTCGTCCTGTTATACTTATGCTACAATTGGCATGAGGTAAAATTATTTTTGAGAAAGAAAGGTTGGACTACATATTGAACATCTTACAGACATTGATTTTTGCCATTATTCAAGGGATAACGGAATTATTTCCTATTAGCAGTGTAGCTCATGGTGTATTAACACCGTATGTGTTTCACTGGAATTTAGATCCGGAATTTCTCAAAGAGCATTTCTTGCCTTATGTTGTTATGCTTCATTTGGGAACGGCTGTTGCATTATTCGTATTTTTCTGGAGAGAATGGTTTGAAATTATTCGTTCCATTTT
Source organism: Ectobacillus panaciterrae DSM 19096 (assembly GCF_000430785.1). Taxonomy (GTDB): domain Bacteria; phylum Bacillota; class Bacilli; order Bacillales; family Bacillaceae_G; genus Ectobacillus; species Ectobacillus panaciterrae. Next base: position 13,830 of record NZ_KE387253.1, on the reverse strand, counting down.
CACAGGGAGCAAAAAGGTCTTATTGTTAGTTATTTTTGCGACTCTTCCTGCGGCCGTGATAGGCGTGGTCCTTGAAAAACCGCTTCGTCATATATTTAGTAATGTGACTAGTGCCGCAATTTTTTTGATTATTAATGGATTTTTCCTTTTTTTCGGAGAGAAGCTTCGCTCAAAAGGAAATAAGGATATCGAGGATTTAAGCATTAGACAAGCCGTTATTATTGGTTTATTTCAGTCACTTGCCCTCATTCCAGGATTTTCTCGCTCCGGATCTAGCATGACAGCTGGATTTTGGATGGGGTTAAAGCATGAAGCATCTGCTCGCTTCGCTATGTTATTGGCAACTCCTATTATTGCGGGAGCTAGCATACTCGAAGTTCCAAAAATATTAAAGTCAGGAACTCATGGCTTACTGCAAATGTCCCTCTTAGGAGGTTTGATGTCAGGTATCTTTGCTTTTTTAAGTGTATGGATTCTCATGAAATGGTTTAAAACGAAGGAAATCAATGCAATGCGGCCATTTTCATATTATTGTTGGGTGGTCGGTGTGTTAGTATTAGTTAGTCAATGGATGTAATGCTATAACTGTATTTATTAAGAAGATGAAAAGTTAACTAGGATTATTATTTCACGTTACTGATTAAAATAGGCGAACTCACACATACGGAAAAGTGAAAAGGCTAGTCAAAATCATTTTGACTAGCCTTTTCATGTTCCCTTTGCGAATCCGAAGAAGTGTATGTTTAATCTACATGTTGACCTGATTGTTTTGTTTAAATTTCGGACGGAACCGCATTTTGAATTTGGAAATCCATTGATCAAATATTGTATATACGACCGGTACTAACACAAGTGTTACAAGAGTGGAGAAGGTCAATCCAAATGCAACGACTGTTGCCATGGATGCTTGCGTCTCTGCTCCTGCTCCCAATCCAATGACCAATGGAAGCATAGCAAGGACTGTAATTCCGGTTGTCATTAAAATTGGCCGCAAACGAATCGGTCCTGCTTGTAACAATGCATCTTGTAAGGAATATCCTTGTTTTCGCAATTGATTCGTGTAATCAATTAATACAATCGCATTGTTCACAACAATCCCCATCAACATAATCATTCCTATAATGGAATTCATGTTAATGGTCCGGTGCGTAACAGCTAATCCAATGACAGCCCCAACAAAGGTTGGAGGCAGCGAGAACATAATAACAAACGGTGCATACAGCGATTCAAACAAGCCTGCCATTACCATATAAACAAGGAGTACAGACAAACCTAGCATCAATCCTAGATTTTGGAAGGATTGATTCATATCTTTTTGTTGTCCTCCCATTACAATATGATATCCATCCGGTGCCTGTATTTGAGAAACTTGCTGTTGTACTTGTTTTGTAACAGTTCCAGCATCTACTCCAAAAACACTGGCTTGTACAGCTACCGTACGTTGTTGGTTTTGACGTTGAATTTTAGCTGGGCTTGATGTTAGTTGAATGCTGGATACCTCTGAAAGCGGAACCTGGGTACCGTTCGAGCTTGTTATTACAACATTCTTTAGATTTGCTAGTTCATTGGAAAATGATTCCGGATACTTAACAACTACGTCTACTTGGGAATCGGCTGTGTTAAATCCAGTTGCAATGGCTCCTTGATAAGCAGTCCGTAAAGAAGTTAAGATATCCTTTACAGCTACTCCATAGTGAGCAGCAGCCACCCGGTCAATCGTTAGCTGATATTCCGGCGCACTTCGGTCTAAAGAGCTGACTGCATTGCGGACTCCCTTAACACGATTCATATCTCTAGCTACTAAATCTCCTAGTTGTTGTAATACATGAAGGTCCGGGCCGGTAACATCTACTTCAACATCACCACCGCCGCTGCCGCCATTTCCGCCGCCCATTTTACCGAAGGCCTGCGAAACTGTATTTACAGTAACTTTAGCTCCAGGGAAGGACCCTAGTTCATTTCTAATTTCCTCAACTATATTATCTGTGCTTTTCGTTCTCTGAGAGGTCGGCTTAAGCGTTACCTGAAGAGAGGCCGTATTTGTTCCGTTACTTTGGTAACTGCTGCCGCCGCCGCTTCCTACAGTTGTATATATTGTTGCTACCTCAGGTATCTTCCGTACTAATTCTTCCGCATTAGATGCGATTTTATTTGTTTGATCTAAATTAGTACCTTGCGTTAAGTTAATATTTACTCTTAATTGTCCTTGATCGCTAGAAGGCATCAATTCTGAGCCGACTAGCGGTACAAGCATGATACTTCCGGCAAAAAGTAAAATGGTACAGAACACCACTATAATACGATGATGCAACGCCCAATGAAGCAACGTTCCATATCCCTTATATAAGCGGTTCATCCCTTTTTGAAACCATATAACAGGATTCATAGGATGTCCTTGTGTGTTTTCCTCTATATTTCCTTTCAGCCATTTAGAAGAGAGCATCGGCACTAATGTGACAGCTGCAAATAAAGCAGCAATATGCGAAAATACAACAACTAAGGCCATAGGAAGGAAAATTTGCTGCGCCATTCCAGTTGTAAAAACTGCAGTACCAAACACGGAAATTTGCGCTAACGCGGATGCTATAACAGCAGTGCCTACTTCTGCGGTTCCTCGTTTCGCACCCTCTACAGCATCATATCCTTCGCTTCGTTTTCGATAAATGCTTTCTAACACAACGACTGCAAAGTCAACTAGTGAACCGAGGCCTAGCGCCAGTCCGCCTAAGGTAATGGTATTAATCGATTGATTTGCAAAGTACATTAAACTGAATGTGCTAATAATAGCAATTGGGATAACGACCCCAATGACAAAGGTTGCACGAATACTGCGTAAAAAGAAAATTAAAACAAGGATCGAAATTGCTGCTCCTAAAAGAGTATGCTCCACAACTGTTTGAATCGAATCGCGGATATATTGCGACTGATCGCTTAGGACAGATATATGGACCCCTTTCGGAAGGGTAGATTGCAATTTTGAAACTTCTTGTTGTACATTTGTTGCAACAGAAACTGTATTGCTGTCTGACTGTTTTAAGATAGAAATTCCAACGCTTTGCATTCCATCTTTACGTGTTAATACAGTAACATCTTGATAGGAATCGTTTATCTGTGCAATTTGGCTTAAAGGAATGGTCGAGCCCTTTCCTACAGGAATTTGTACTTGCTGAATATCTGAAACATTTCGAAAATCCCCATTTAGATGCAATGGAACTAATTGTGATCCTTTATTCACCATTCCAGCATCCAACGATGTGTTGTCATTTCCTAAAGCCGATACGACAGAATTGATGGAGAGGCCGTATTCAGTTAATTTGTTAGGATCGACTAATACTTGAATTTGTCGAACACGTCCACCTGATACGTTGACGGATGCAACACCATCCGTACGCTGAATGGCAGGGCTTACGGTATTATCTGCAATGCTGCGCAGCGCAATAGGATCAAGGTTGCCATAGATAGCCAATGATAGAATCGGCTGACTGTTTGGATCTGCTCGAACTACTGTTGGTGTATCTGCATCGGACGGTAAGCTTTTCCGAATACGATCGAGTTTATCCCGTAATGCTAAAACTGCTTGATCCAAGTTCGTTTTATAAGAAAACTGAACAGATACCACACTTTGACCGGTTTGAGAGGTAGAAGAGACTTGTGATACACCAGCAACAGTTGCGACAGCTCCTTCTACCTTCTTTGTGACCTGACTTTCCACTTCTCCAGGAGAGGCTCCGTTCCATGATGTAGCTATCATTACAGTTGGAATGTTCATATTAGGATACAAATCAACTGGCAGTAAAGGCACAGAAATGGCTCCTACAATAAGGAGCGCAACCATCATCATCAGGATGGTAACGGGGCGGCGTATCGAGAAATTAGCAATTTTCATTGACCGCCACCGCTTTTCGTACTAGAATGACCGGAATATTGCTTAGCTGTATTCCCTGCATTCAATTCTTGACCAGGCTGCACAATTTGAACACGAACTCCGTTGGATAACAGATCTTGCCCTTGTATCACAACTTGGTCATCTTTTTGTAATCCTTGTGTAACTTCATATTGTGTACTTGTCATATCACCCAATTGAATAGAAACCTTTTTGGCTTTCCCATTTTGTACAACGAACACAGAGTTGCCGCCTACATCGTTCAGTACAGCATCGGCAGGGACCGTAAGCCCTTGTTTCCCATCGCTAGAAAGTGATGCTTCTGCGAACATCCCTGGTAGTAATTGATGATTTGGATCACTTACTGAAATGTCTACTCCATATGACTTCGTTGTTGGATCTAATGTCGGGTGAACATCTTTTACAGTTCCTGTAAAGGTTTTTCCTAGGGTAGGTATCGTAATAGTCATGTTAGCCCCATTAGAAATCTTTCCAATGTCTGATTCTGGGACATTAATTGTCGCTTCCATATCAGGGGAGGCGATTGTCAAAATGGAAGCTTGCCCACCTGACATTTGACCGGCAGGCGTATTAATTGCAGTTACTATCCCGTCAACAGGGGATGTTAATGTCCCATCTTGAATTTGTTCGTTAATAACTTGTACACTTGTTTGAGCCTGTTGGAGCTGTGCTTGACTCACGCTGATTCCTGAGGTTGATAATGCGCTTTGATATGCTTGTTGTGCTTGTTCGTATTGTTTTTGCGCAACTTGCACGACTTGTGAATTTTGCGCAGCTGCTAATTGCGCTTGCGCTTGTTGGAGTGAGCCTTGCAATTGTGCAATACTTGCTCCTTGCCCTTGTGTCTTTGGCGAATTATTTTGTGCATTGTCTAAGTTTTGTTGTGCGAGTGCAACTGCATTTTGTGCATTTGTCAATGCAGTATTGTAATCACTTTGCGCTTTGTCGTATTGGGTTTTGGAAACTTCGAGTGCTTTTTCTGCAGCTGCAGCACTTGCATCGTGATCGCTTTGCGCTTTCTTTAACTGCGCTTGACTAGTAGATACTGTACTTTGTGTTTGTTCTAGTTGTTGCTTTAGAGCTGATGTGTCAATGGATGCAAGCGGTTGCCCGGTGTGTACATGGTCCCCAACATTCACTGATAAGGAGGTAACCTTTCCGCTTACTTTCGAGCTGATGTTTGAAATAGCAACAGGAGTAATGGATCCGGTATACATATTTCCTTGACTAATCGTTGACATCTTGATCGATTCCACTTCAACCGGTATAGTCCGTTTGGCAAACTGCTTTGATTTTGCTTGTGTTTGTGCTTGTGTTTGCGGCCCGCAGCCTGCAAGAGCTGCTCCCATTACAAGAACCATGCCTGTACATACAATTGGATGACGCACCATTCGGAACATTAGTAATCCTCCTTTTAAAGGTTAGCATTCTCGTTTAAAGTTCAAAGATAGCGGATTGACAAAGAACATCATCCACTCTAGTCTAGATGATGTTATGCCGTTTTGAGAGCAAATAAATGATTGCTACATGAATCATACAATAGTAAAAAAAATATTAAATGAAATGAGTATGAAAAAAAGATGAGGAAAATTTCATTTTAGTGGGGAGAGATCAAAAGATGTGCAGAAGCGGTCAAACCTTTGGTTCATGCAAGGGTAAACCAGAGAGAAGAAGCATACAATATTCCCTTTTCGTTGCACATAGCACATGGGCATATCGAATTTATAATTCACCTATATATAGAAACCATTTTTCGCAGGGCGATCAATCTTAGCTCATATGATCAAGCCTATAAAACTATACTTAAAAATGAAAAACCCTTGATACTCAAGGGTTTAACGGGTTTTAATATGAATAGAGCATAGGGGGGCCGAACTCCTGATCTCTACGCTGTCAGTGTAATTTAGTATATTTCATCTATATAAATGCAACTAAAAAAATCAACATAAAAACTTTTCTTTTAGGGGGAGAGATCATCCGACTAAGCGTAGAAGCGGTCAAACCCTTTTCGTGGTCCATGCAGGGAGAGAGAGGGAGCGAGCGCAGTTTCCCGTTTGTTCTACGTGGCAAACGATAGATATGTCGGAATAACAAAGTGGCCTTAGATAGTACACCTATTATCCGAACAATCAAATGGATTGATGTATGACCATACTTAAAATTTTTTCATTAAATGTATCGTCCAAACTATTTTGGACATTGGAAAATAAAATAACAAAAGTACGTTTGTCCCAGTTAAAATCATTGTACGCATTCCATCCGGAAACGACACCGTGATTATAAACATAGGAAGGACGGGTTCGGAAACCAAATCCATAATGATGCTCTCTTGGGGCAAACATAAGTGCCACACTAGCAGGAGATAAAATTTTATTTGTAACAATGGCTACATCTAATTTGTACATATCGTGTGTAGTAGTATACATATCTCCGCATCCATATAACCACAACAGATTCAAGCCCCATGCTTTCGTAATACCGTTCTTTTCCTTTACATAGCCGGTCGCAATGTTTGGTATCCCTGTGTCCTTCCTACTAAGATTTGTTAACATTGAATGGTCGAGTGCGATTCCAGAATCCTTCATGCCTGCAGGTATAAAAATATGTTTTTTCACGTAGAGGTCGAGCCGTTCTCCAGAAACTTTTTCTACAATGTAGGCAAGGACGATATAATTTCGATCGGAATATGCGTATCCTTTTCCAGGAGGATATGCTAATTTTTGTTGCCCAATCCAGTTTACTAAATCTTTGGGCGAAAAGGCGATTATATTTCCGCCTCCTGTAGCTGCAATCCCGGAAGTATGAGTAAGCAACTCATATAATGTAATATTTTTATTGGCTGGAAAAACAGAAATATATTTATGGACATTATCCTGAATATTTAGTTTTCCTTCTTCTTGTAATTGTAAAATAGAAACTCCTATAACCGTTTTGCTAATGGAACCGATCCAATGTTTTGTATTCGGAGTGTTTTTCGTTTTTTTATTAAAATCTGCATACCCATAACCTGTATCAATTAAAGTTTTTCCGTTCTGAATCACGAGAGCAGATCCGTTAAAGTGTTGATTTACAAGAGCCTTGTTTATCTGTTGTGCAGTGTCATTGTCTGCCATTTTTGTTTTTATTGAAGCTGGTGGAGAGGAGACGGACTGTTGCTGGGGTATCCTTATAGGATGACCGTATGTCCATATGAAAAATAATATAATGGTGCCTACGCATGCTGCGAGGAGAACTAAGAATTTAATAAGGCGTTTTTTCATGTTGTCTTTCCTTTCGAGTTATAACTATAAGTATAAATCACATATGTACAGAATAGAAAAAAATATAGGGGATTATATAAATATTATTGATTATAACGAAGTATATATGTGGTTTTTCTGTAGAACTGCAATAGTTATATACAAGAATAAAAAAACGTTTTTTTATAGTAAGGGGGAGGTTCATTTTCGCCTTCCAGTGGACGATCTGTTTTATCATAAATTAGGCGAGAATACCCCCACTTCCAGCGTGTGGTGTGTAACGGTAAGTGGGGGATGAATCGCCTTCGCACAAGAGATAGGCACGTTCCATCTCTATTGTTCGACATGTGAAAATTTTGTAAATGAATAGAACGTACGTTTGTTTTATGGTAAAATAAGGAATAGGCAGGGGGTGAATCTATGATTCGAGCGAAACGAGTCTATTTCCAAACCTCAAAGACAAACCTGCAGCGATTGTTTGACTGCAACCGCGAGTCCGCCAAAGTATGGAATGATTGTTTGCGTCACGCAAAGGCGTATCATCTGCAACATAATGGCAAATGGATCAATAAGTCTGCCCTGCAAGCACTGACAAAAGGAAACTACCACTTACATTCTCAAAGCATACAAGCTGTATTTGAAAAGTACTTGTTCGCCAGAGATGCCACAAGAGCTGCCCTCCTAAAAGGAATCAAAACCGCCAAATATCCCTACAAACAAAAGAAACACTACAATACGAAATGGAAGAAAGACGGCTTTTCTGTGAAAGAGAATGGCACTATTCATTTGTCGATGGGTGTCCATAACGGAAAACGAGAACAGCCCATTGT
>NZ_KE387253.1:0-4998 GCF_000430785.1 Ectobacillus panaciterrae DSM 19096 | reverse complement strand
TGCGACTTTTTGTAAAGCATCGCGCTGTTCTCGTGCCAGAGTCAATTCTTCCTTCACTAGAGCCAGCTCCTCCATCACCGTATCATGAGTCTCGCTAACGATCTTTTCTTGCTTTTCCCCGGCGAACCTTGCCACATAACCTAAAACAGGCAAGGCAATGCCTTGAAAGATGCTTTGTATTACGTATTGCACCCATTCTACAAGAGTATTCGGACGCTGGAAGAAAAGCGGCACAATCACAAGCCCAAGAATGATATAGAAGCAGACCATTGTAGAAAGTCAAAAGGCCAGTTTGTTGCCAAGCCATGCATTAAAGCGCTTCATTATTCATCACTCCGTATCTTAATAAGAATTACTATTTTGTACATTCGAAGAAAGAAAATTTGCGTCCTGCTCTGTTTGTTTCGTTTGTTAAATGGATTTATATTAATCTTTTTTATTGCGTTCAAGTGACTTAATAAATAGAATCACAGCATTGATGAGAAGATATATAGCTGCAAATTTCCAAATTGCTTGCTCAACAGGTAGAATCTCAGCCTTATAAATAAACGGCCTAATCACTACATAGATAAAAGTATGGTATAAGATTAAAAAGTGCATCCACTTAAGGAATGATCTCCAACTTTTTACTGTGATTCCGGCTACAACAACAAGGATTGTCAAACCAAAGAAGCTAAATAAAAGTCCTGTTAAAAATCCTGTCAATGCATTAATCATTTTAATTGTAAAAAAATGTCACTTCCTTCCACATATAATGTACTACTATTATTATTATGTTAAAAAGGGACAAGCTGTTTGTGCATGTGTACCTTACAAAAAAATATCATACGTGCTTAGTGTAGAATCTCTGCGTTTTGTCGGCAGGAGCGCATAAAAAAGCACCTGAAAAACTGCCTGATTTTTTGTACCATTGTTTATATATGAAACATGATTAATTCAACTGGTTTAGGAGAGTTCAAAAAATGGATATTCGACAACTTAATTATTTTGTGGAAGTGGCAAAACAAAAGAGTTTTACAAAAGCATCGCAAACTTTGCTTGTCTCTCAACCATCCATCAGCAAGATGATAAAAAGCCTTGAAGATGAATTGAGGGTTATTTTGTTAGATCGTTCGGAGAGGAAAATTGAACTTACTGATGCAGGGGTACTAGTTTATGAACAAGCCTTAAAAATTTTGCAGTCGGTGGAAGATGTATATTCTTCTGTTAACGAGCTGGTTCATGTAAAAAAAGGAATCGTGAAAATGGGATTAATGCCTACTATAGGCGTATTGCTTTTTCCTAATATTCTTGCTGGGTTTAAGAAGGAATACCCGCAAATTGAGATTCAGATGGTCGAATACAGTGCGAAACAGTTAGAGCTTAAGGTAGAACAAGGGGATATGGATTTAGGGGTCACTGTGCTGCCGGTTAACTCCGAGCTTTTTGGAACGGTCCCTTTGTTATCTGAAGAGCTGGTTATCATCGTAGATAGTGAACACTGGCTAGTCGGAAGAGAGTCAGTCCGTTTATCCGATTTAAAAAATGAATCATTTATCCTTTTTACAGAAGATTACATCCTTCATGATGTGGTCAGGCGGGCATGTTTGCAGTCAGGGTTTGAACCAAAAGTTGCTTATATGAGTTCTCTGTGGGATTTAGTCGGTGAGATGGTAGCGACACAGTTGGGAATTTCGTTGATTCCCAAGTCGATGGTGAGCAGATTTAATAATCGGACAGTGCATGCGATTTCAATTTCCTATCCACACATCGATTGGGAGTTAGCGCTAATTTACAAAAAAAATAAATATCTTTCTTATGCGGCTCGGGAGTTTATCAAGTATATCCAGGCAAACAATTCTTGCAAAACCAGTCTATAACTTTTTTGCATAGTTTTTATAAATTATATATATTTTACGAATTGAACAGAGACCGTTTAGAATGATGTATAAATCATCATTCTTATTCGGAGGTGGCTTCGTTGAAAAAGTGGATACAGGCTTTGCCGCAAATCGCTATTATCATTTTCTTTACTTGGCTCGGTAAATCGCTCGTTTACTTCTTCCACTTAAATATCCCTGGAAGCTTAATTGGTTTAGGACTATTGTTTTTGAGCCTTCAGTTGGGCTGGATTCAATTAAATTGGGTGGAAGCAGGAACGACACTACTCTTTTCGGAGATGTTGTTATTCTTTGTTCCTACGGTAGTGGGAATGATGAAATATCCTTGGCTGATTGGAATAAAAGGGCTTTTTATATTATTTATTGTCTTTAGCGGTACAGCTCTGGTGATGATATCAACAGGAGTTGTCTCCGAAAGATTTTTGAAGCCAGAGGAGGTGAAACAGCGTGATGCTGCTTAAATCATTTAGTTTTATCATCACGCTGGTCATTTACTGGTACACGAAAAAAATGAATCAGCGAAAATCCGGCTTGTTATTTTCACCCATTGTTCTAACCCCGCTCGCAATGATCGTTTTGCTCATTATCATTAAACTTCCGTATGAGGATTATGCTAAAGTAACATATCCGCTGAATGAAATGTTAAACGTGGTTACGGTTGCGTTTGCCATTCCCCTTTATCGAAACTGGTCTATCCTAGCAGCAAACTGGCGCATCATTTTATTCAGTCTAGCTGTAGGTTCACTTGTAGCTGTCGTCGCTGGAGTGTTAACTACCTACTGGCTCGGATTGGGGAGCATTTCTGTAATTAGTGTTATTCCTCGCTCAATTACTACACCGATAGCTGTAAACTTGTCCGAGTCGATTGGAGGGATCCCTGCACTGACTGCAGTTTTTGTCATGATGACCAGTTTTGCCGGGGTTTACTTAGGACCTAAAATTATAAAACTCTTTTCTATCCAGCATCCTCTGGTGATCGGCATGATGTACGGAATGGGGGCACATGCACTTGGAACCGTTAAGGCGTTTGAAATTGGAGATGTAGAGGGATCTTCTTCCAGTCTAGCTAATATCGTGGGTGCGATAATCACAGTAGTCTGGGCATTTACATTGACACCAGTCATCAAAGCATGGATGTTATAGGACAAGAAGCGAGAGTGTGGACTTTTAAACTTTTCATTCGAGGGTATACGAACAAGGTATACTCTCTGCGCTTATCTCCTTTACCTCTTTATCTGTAAAGATATGAAAGCGGACAGCTTCCCGATGCTCGTTAAGGTATTTCTCAAAGTAGCGGTGTTAAGATGAATTATTTAACACGAACAAATCCTTATGTAGTACGGATTTTCATCATTCGTATGGCGCATAGGGGACTCGAACCCCTGACCTCTACGCTGCCAGCGTGGGGAATACATTCTCCTATAGTATTCTAAAGTGTCTAGAAGTGCCTTTATATCAAGCTTTTAAGGGAATTGTAGGTAATAAAATGATTTATAGTTTTCGATAGTGCGTGACCAAATTGTGACCAGATTGCAACCAATATTTTGTGATGAATGTATGCTTGCTTTTTATAGAACAGTAAGATTTTGAGATGTGATGGTATGCCAAATACTGAAAAAATAACCTCCTTTGGTTAGCAGCCGAGGGGGTTATTTTTTTGAGGAGTAACAGTTGAACGGATAATACCTATTACCCGAACAGATGTTGACATGTTGAATGGGTAACACGGGGAATTCTGGTAAGGTGTTTCGGATTAATCGGACTGAACCGTACCATAAGTAAAGGCGAAAATTAGAGGGTGGCGGTTCACTGGTAACGGCAAACCAAAGCCTTAACCCTTGTAAGAAGCTGGGTTAAGACTTTGGTTTTTGTGTGTTCCTAGGCCTTGTGGACGAACTTCTCACCTTTTCTCAGCTTTTACATAACTTATAATTATCGTATAATAGTAGATATTTTAATCTATAAATAATTGTAATACACTATGATATGGTTATAATTGAGATAGAAAAGGTGTGTGGCTAGGTCGCGCCTTGGCTTGGTGTGACGTCTAAGCAGAAGCGCCAACATCCTTTCTGCGAATTTTAGGGGGATAAGGAAGGTAAAAATGAGCAGCAGAGAAACTAAAATAGACGTTATCTTAATTGGTGCCGGAATCATGAGTGCGACTTTGGGGACACTTCTGAAAGAATTAGTACCGGACTGGAAAATTACAGTATTTGAGAAGCTCTCAAACGCAGGAGAGGAAAGCACTAACGAATGGAATAATGCGGGAACGGGGCATGCGGCACTGTGCGAGCTTAACTACACAGTCGAAAAACCGGATGGATCTGTAGATATTAGCAAAGCTATTAAAATTAATGAACAGTTTCAGGTTTCAATGCAGTTTTGGTCTCATCTTGTAAACAGCAAGCTGATACGTAATCCGCAGGACTTTATCATGCCATTGCCTCATATGAGTATGGTACAAGGGGAACAAAATGTAACGTTTTTAAAGAAACGTTTTGAAGCGCTGTCAAACAATCCCCTATTCCAAGGGATGGAATTTTCCGATGATCCGGAAAAACTGATGGAATGGATTCCGCTTATTATGCAAGGCCGCGCATCGAATGAACCTATAGCGGCAACAAAAATCGACTCTGGAACTGATGTCAACTTTGGCGCTTTAACGCGCATGTTGTTTGACCACTTAGAGAGTAAAAATGTCGATATAAACTACAAACATAGTGTTAATGATATTAAACGTACTAGTGACGGCTTGTGGGAATTGAAAGTGCGGAATCTCGATAGCGGTACTGTCGAACGCCATACTGCAAAATTCGTCTTTATCGGAGGCGGGGGAGGAAGCCTGCATTTACTGCAAAAATCCGGTATTCCTGAAGGAAAACATATTGGAGGATTCCCGGTAAGCGGAATATTTATGGTGTGTAATAATCCGGATGTTGTAGCGCAGCATCATGCAAAAGTATACGGCAAAGCTAAGGTTGGTGCTCCTCCAATGTCTGTTCCGCATCTTGACACACGATTTATCGACAATAAAAAATCGTTGCTATTTGGACCGTTTGCCGGCTTCTCACCAAAGTTTTTAAAAACCGGTTCAATGTTTGATTTGGTAACTTCC
>NZ_AUMR01000034.1 GCF_000430785.1 Ectobacillus panaciterrae DSM 19096 | reverse complement strand
GGATATTGGGAGTTTGTGGACCGCTAAAGTTAGCTAAACAAATAAAGGAAGAACTTAAGCTGTTTTTATGGCAAAATCTGAAGCTGACCTTGAGTAAAGAGAAGACCAAAATTACACATGCACAAACAGAACGAGCGCATTTCTTGGGCACCGATCTTTCAAGTGGAAGAAATGGGAAACCTGTATTTGTAACAACTACCACGAGAAAGGCTAACCGATATTACAAAGCTAGGGCAGGTCAAACTAGTCCCACTATGAAACTTCCTGTCAAGAAGCTAGTGCAAAGACTATGCATGCGAGGATTTTGTACTCCATTAGGAGTACCTAAATGTAAAGATGGTTGGACGACCTTGGACACAGATCAGATAATTAGTAGGTTTAACAGTGTCAATCGAGGTCTTCAAAATTACTATCGGTTTACAGATAATTTTGCAAAAATGAGTAGGATTCAATATATATTAAAATTTTCATTGGCAAAAACGCTAGCCAGAAAATATCGTATATCCATGTCTAAAGTATTTAAAAGACTAGGTAAAGATATCACATTCCAAATGCAGCGTGCTAATGGGAAAACATATGTAGTCTCCTTCTATAACAATCATGATTGGACAAGACAACCTTTAGCCTTTCAAACCCGAGACACTAAACCTGAAATACTAAAAATAATGGATGGTATGCGAGTAAGGTCAAAATTGGGGAGACCGTGCGTTGTCTGTTGTGCAGAACAGGATATTGAAATGCACCATATTCGCCATGTACGAAGAGGAAAAAATGTACGGAATAGTTTTAATGACATATTAAGTGAGCTTAATAGAAAACAAATCCCAGTTTGTAAAGAATGTCATAGAAAAATCCATCGCGGAGAATACGATGGATTAAGATTAAGAGATTTAGCCTACGATCCCAGATAGTCGTTGCAGGTTCTTGGAAAGCCGTATGCGGTGAAAGTCGCACGTACGGTTTGGGAAGGGGGAGTTGACACGCTTTTGGCGTCTGGCTCCCTACTTCACCTGGTACTGGGCCGATAAACATGAAATCCCTTCAGATTGCTGAAGGGATTTTTCATTTTTTTGGTGTCAAAACTTAAGAGTTATGGAAGGGTTTCTTGTTTAACGTAAGCAGTTTAGTTGAAGAGTAGGTGTTAACTGTGTTCCACAATCGGGCCATTTTGTGGAATAACACTTAATAAGAAAATTAGATATTTCTGTTAAAGCATATAGAGAAGATTGTGAAGAAACATACTTAAGCTAACGTGCAGGATAGTGAAAGAAGAAATTTATAGGAAAAATTGTATATCGTCTCGTATAAACACAGGGTTTTAGGGAACTTTAATCAAAGTCCACTTTTACATAAAATGGAAATAATTACTGAGATTAATGGTTATAAGGTATGTAAAATATGATTTTCATTGTACTCGCAACCGTTTTCCTTCTTACTGAGTTAAAATGGGGAGATTGGAGAAATTGGTCAAAAATGGATACATTGAGAAGAGTAAAGGTACCAATCGGGACGATATGAATAGAACATACTTTCACTCAATCTATGAAGGATTGGATTCTGTGAATTCGGCACTGACCAGGTATCACTTTAGTTTTTTTAATATTCCTTGACAGGAATATTCCTCATTGGGTATAATCAATTCAACAGGATGATAATATTAGTGATGATGTAGATGTGCTTTAACCGGAGACCATCACTTGATGAGGTGAGCAACATGTCAGGGAAGATTCCGGGCGTGAACATGACGACGCTGAGCGCTTTGTCTGAACCAAATCGTATGAATATCGTCGAACTCTTGCGTGACGGTCCCCTGACCGTTGGGGAAATCGCCGACCAGCTAGGATTGAGGCAGCCCCAAACTTCGAAGCATCTAAAAGTGCTAAGTGACAACGGGATTGTGGAAGTGCAGGCCGAAGCTAACCGCCGCATCTACAAGCTCCAGCCCGAGCCCTTCCAAGCGCTGGATTCTTGGATACAGTCCTTCCGGCGCGTGATGCAAGAAAGATTCGACAATCTAGATGATTATTTGAAGGAATTGCAGAACAAGGAAAAAACATAAAATCATTTCATGTTCAAGGAGGAATTACGATGTCAAACAACGCATTGGTATCGAGAGTAGAGAACGATCGGGTATTGGTACTGGAGCGCGTTTTCGATGCGCCACGCGATCTCGTATTCAGGATGTTTAAAGAGCCGGAGCATCTGAAACGCTGGTGGGGGCCGAGGGGCTGGGAGATTCCGGTCTGCACCGTCGATTTCCGTCCGGGAGGCGTTTGGCACTACTGTATGAAGTGCGTCGATCAGAACCAAGGTCAATTTTTTGGTATGGAATCCTGGGGCAAAGGGGTTTATAAGGAGATTATCGAGCCGGAGAAGATCGTCTACACCGATTACTTTTCGGATGCTGAAGGCAATTTGAATGACTCCATGCCGTCGACCGAGATCACAATGGAATTCATCGATTTGGATGGAAAGACGAAGCTGATAAACCGTGCTGAATATGTGTCTGCAGAGGCCCTTAAGACCGTCATGGACATGGGCATGCTGCAGGGCATCACCGAAACTTGGGACCGTTTGAACGAGCTTGTGGAGTCGCTGAAGTAGATTTACCGTAACGCTGTTTCGGCGTTAGTAATGTCTAGGAGCATTGAGTTTAGTAATTACTTATATAAGGGGGGTAAAAATCAATGATTAGTAAAGTCGGTCAAATCATGTTGTATGTTAATAACCAAGATGAAGCAAGGGAGTTTTGGACAGAAAAGGTAGGGTTTAGTGTAATTTCAGAGGAAGATAACGGTCAAGGAATGAGATGGATTGAAATTGCTCCAACTAAAGAAGCTGAAACAAGTATTATTCTCCATAATAAGGAGCTAATTGCTAAAATGCAGCCTGAATTAAATCTTGGTACACCTTCTTTAATGTTCTTCTCAAAAAAATTCGATAATTTATATAGTGACTTATTAAACAAAAACGTTACAGTCGGAGAAATTGTAAATATGCCTTCAGGTAGAGTATTTAATTTTGCAGATAGTGAAAATAATTACTTTGCAGTAATGGAAAAAAAGTGAATTTCTATTCAATTTACGAGTGCGATGCTTGAATAAAGGCATCGCCTTTTTGCTTTTTTGATTTACGAAACAGATTGTGATGATTTACACTTAAAGTAACGGGGGGCTTATCTTCAATAAGATCTTCCATAATCGGGCGCTTTTCTTTAATAAAGGCGTCAAAGTTCATATTCTAAATATGGGACTGGTAGAAGACACTCCAACAGGGCGACTAGTATTCAATGTAATGAGCGCTTTTGCTGAGTTTGAAAGAGATATGATTGTAGAACGTACCCAGGAAGGTAAAGTTATTGCTAAACAGCGTGAGGACTTTAGAGAGGGTAGGCCAAATAAGTTCAGTAAAAAACAGATAGCACATGCTTTAGGGCTACTAGAAACTCATTCTTATAAAGAAGTGGAGAACATGACTGGAATATCTAAGAGTACCCTAATTAGGGCTAAAAAGAAGCAGGAGGTAGCAAAATGAAACGTAAAGAATTTATGGGAACAAAAATAACGAATACTGGCTGATCTACATTCAAAATATAGAGAAAAATAAGGTTCTAGTGTCGATCCCTAAGCTAGCATGGTCATTTGCTTTAGATTATACCTTAGGCACTCACGCGGAATATGATGACGAACATAATAAATTGGTACAATCACTGTTCCATAAGGCAGGACTACAATATGGACATGCTGAGAAATTAGCTGATTACATAGAGGAATGGGTAACTGAGGAATAACTCCCCTTGCTGCAAGGAGGGTTATTTTCACTTTCTGTTTTGGAATAGGATAAGACCTTTTATAGAATCCAAGATACATTGACTTCCGATAATGAGATGTTATGTAAACTTGACATGTATATGATATACAGTAATGAATTATAAAATTATGTAGTTTAACTATGTACTAAATTTAGAGAATAGTTCAAGAATGATGAGTCTACTTTATATCCATTCTTTTCATATAGCCTTTGAGCGTCTTTATTACCTGGAGCTGTTTGAAGCTCTAATGACTTTGCTCCTGTGCTTAGGGCATATTCTTTAGCTGTTTCTAAAAGCTTTTGAGCGACACCTTTCTTTCTTGCTTCTTGATGCACATATAAATCATTTAATATCCATGTTCTTTTCATCGAAACAGATGAGAAGGAAGGATATAATTGAGTAAACCCCAAATATTTACCTTGATCAACGGCGACGAATATAACCGACTCTTCATTTTTTAAGCGTTCGGAGATAAAAAGTTCGGCTCCATTTAGATTAGATTGTTGTTTATAGAACATCCGATACAAATTAAATAAGTTAGAAACCCCTTTTAGATCTGACAATGTTGCTTGATATACTTCCATACCCATTTCCTTTCTTTATTACGAATTGTCTACTATTTTCTATAATTATAAATTAAATTTCTTTGATATAGGAATTAAATTCCAATAAAACTGATTATGTGAACAAAGAATCCTTCAGATTTTGTATTCTGAAGGGATTCTTATAGTGTCTGAGATATATTGACTGCTGATAATGATATGTTATGTAAACCTTATATGTATAGGGTATTCATTGTTACTTGTTCAACTAACAAGGCAAAGCAGTTGAAGTTGGTAATACAATCTTTTAACGGTATTATATGTAAAAAGTGATTGACATCGAAAAATATAGGAGGTTTTTTTATGAAAGCTCTATTAAACATCGTTGTTGATTTTCTTGTTAACCTAATGAGGCAGATTAATTGTACAAGGATTATATAATTGATAATAGAATTTCATGGTACTCTTGATAAAGTTTTATAGAAAAGGCGATAAAGTTATGACGATTAAGTGGGATGAAATTACACATGATAATTTAATTCACTTAGAAGAAGTTTTAAAATTACATGATCAAGCATTTCCTATTGAAGTGAGAGAAGCACACAATATTTTTTTGAAAAGTTTACAATATGCAAGAAGTAGAATGCCCAATAATTTTCGCTTCTTAATCGGTTTTGAAGGGGAACAACTTGTCTCTTTTGCAAAAGGACACTACTTAGCTAACGTAAATTCAGGGTTTATTGTTTATATAGTAACTAATCCTCTTGTACGAAGTAAGGGGTTAGGTTCGAAAACATTATTGAAATTAGAAGAGTTATTGACCAAAGATGCTATTTCAGCAGGAAATACCTCCCTAAAAGCTATGATCTTAGAAACAGAAACACAAGATATGGTACATACGGAAGTAGAAAAAGAAAATTGTATTAAGAGAAATAGATTTTTTGAAAGAAATGATTATAAGAAATATGAAAAAATTGATTACTTACAACCACCATTACATGATGGAGGTTGTAATATACCATTAAATCTTTTTATTAAAAATCTACAAAGTAATGAAAATACTAAAAAAGAAATTAATGAAACTATTCGGGCTATTTATAATGAAAAATATTATTTAGTAAATGAAATCGATAAAAAGGTTCTTAACAATTGCCTTGAGAAGATGGAACTGGGTACCGCAGACATCTTTAACTAACAGGTTTTGGAAAAAACACATTTAATGATTGGTCTGGTCATGATTTTAACTTTTCCTAATATGGATCACTTATCGTTACTGAACAGGCTTTACAAATACTAAAGAAACATAGTTTAAATTACTGTGGCATTACAGCCTTACAAGATAATATCGCTAAATAGCGTCTTATAACTTCCGATAACAGGAATTATGTAAACAAAAAAGCCGTCCTGAAGGGTGGCTTTTTTGTTTACAGGTATTGCGTATGTATTGAAAAGCAAGGCTGACCAAACCTTGCTCTTCGTTCGGGGTAAAGATTATTTTGGAGGTTTCTTCCCATTATTATTCTATGTAGAGCTTGTCTTTTGGTGTAGGACAAGTTATCTACAAACGTAAAAAAGGTAGCTTTTTATTAGCTACCTTTTTTACGTTCATCGATCATTTGAAGAACACGTTTCTTATTACCTTCTAATAATTCCTGTGTAGTTATATTGTGATTTTTCGCATGACGAGAAAAGTTTGTTTTGCTGTACCAATTATCACAGATTGGACATGGTAATTCATTAAGTAGGGGTAATACCAGCGTAGCTGACACCACCCGCAAACACATGGATAAAAATGTAAGAACCCTCCGCGTCTGGAGAGTTCTTTTTATGAGTGATAAATATACCAATTGCAGTCCTGTTTGTTCAACTAACGTCTCCATTACTGCAATAGATTTACTGCCAATTACCTAACTAAGATGGGTAGATAAAAGGATGAACAGGGTAACCGCCATTTTATCCATGACAGGTTGCATTTAATGCCGTCCATTATGACAGAGGCTCTTACTTGGTGTATTCATCCATTACAATATTTCAATATATCCTTCTGTTCCATGCACGCGAATTCGTTGCCCATCTTTTATCAGTTTGGTAGCATTCTCCACTCCGACAACTGCTGGTAAGCCATATTCACGTGCGATAACTGCTCCATGGGTCATCAGTCCACCAACTTCGGTGACTAGGCCTTTTATGGATACAAACAATGGTGTCCAGCTAGGGTCAGTAAAGGAGGTGACTAATATATCTCCATCTTCTAGATCAGCATCTTCCATGTTTAAGATGACACGTGCTCGCCCCTCTATAACTCCGGAAGAAACAGGTAGACCTACAATAGCTTCGGCTGGGAGATTTTCTCGTTTGTACTCACCTACAATGATTTCACCATCAGACGTGATAACACGTGGTGGAGTTAGTTTTTCATATAATTTGTACTTGTCTTTTCGTTTGCTGATGATCTGGTAATCTAGTTTATTTGTGCGTACGACTTCGTGAAGTTCTTCAAAAGTGAGATAGTATATATCTTCTTTTTCATGAATAACGTTGGCTTGTACGAGTTGTTCGGCTTCTTTCAGCAAAGCCTGCTTATAAACGAAGTAGCGATTAACCATGCCGTATTTTGGATATTCCCGATAACCGATGAAATTCCGGATTAGGTCGATCATTCGTTTTGTTTCTTTAGCTTTTTGTTCACCATCCGGTAATTGCTTCAATCGATCTAATAACTCTTGTTCTTTTTTCAAAGCTTCCTGTCGCCTTTGCTCAAATTTCCGATTGCTAGCATTAGGCTCAAAGTTTTTGATATTACTAAGAATCATGGGGACAAGTGTAGTTGGTTTTTCGCTCCAACGAGTTTTAGTAATATCGATTTCTCCGGTACATCGCATTCCGTATTTGCTGAGATAATCATAGATAGCGTCTTGGGTTTCCTGTCCACCATCAAACTTAACCAGTTCATCCAAAAAGTTATCATCTTTTACATGTTGTAAATAATCAATTACTTCTGGATAAGGACGAATCGCATCTGCGACATCCAATAGCGCCAGACCCATTTCCGAAGTAATATTGTTTGGTACAGATTGAGAAAGCGTATCTGCTACGTTTTTTTCACCTAACCACTTGTTCATTTTTTCATTGATCCATGATGAAGCATCCATAGCAGCCATAATCACACCCGAACTTTGTGGGTCAAATAAAATCTTCTTTAATTGCTGGATATCTTCTAGAATAAAATCTAATAAATCCGATCCTGATTTCATTTGGATATTTTGTTTTAACTCTTCTATGGATGTTTGACTACTCTTAATCAAATCAGAAACAATTGTCGGGTCGTTTTCGATTTGTGCTTGAGAATCCGCAGACGACACACTTTTATTGATTTTACCGGAACTCTGTTCTTGCTTATCATTTGGTATAGATTTTATGAAATCTCCTCGCTCTATTATGGTAATGAGTGCGTCTTTCATGAGCGGATCGTGTTGTCCCATGGCATCTAATAACATTTTTCTGCTGTCAGGTGAAGCCAGCATATGTGTGATATCAACAAACAACCTTCCACCAGCTTTACGCATGGGTGCACGAGTCGTTAACAGGAAAAAAGACAATCCCAGTGGTTTCATGGGATCGGTCATCATTTGTTGATGACCGACAGATACATAAACGTGATTTTCTTGATCATTTGCTTCAGGGATGGGGTATAAAGTAGTGATTGGCCGACTCTGGACAATATAAAATGTATCATCAACCAAACACCATTCGATATCTTGTGGGCAACCAAAATAAGCTTCGATCTGTCTTCCGATGCGTGCCAGTTGTAAAATTTGTTGTTCAGTAAGTGTTTGAGTCTTTTGTTGATCGGGATCGATCTGCTGGGTCTCTGTTCCGCCTTCTTTTAGTCCATAGATAGCCAATTTTTTGGTTGCTATCCTCTTATTGACGATTTCCCCTTCCTGTACTTTATAACAATCGGCAGATACCAAGCCAGAGACCAGTGCTTCTCCAAGTCCAAAACTGGCATCGATTGATAGCAACTTTCGATTGGAAGTAATTGGATCAGCGGTAAATAAAACCCCTGAAGTCTGTGAGAAAACCATCCTTTGAACGATAACGGATAAATAAACTTGACTGTGGTCAAATCCATTTTGCATACGGTAGATTACCGCGCGATCCGTAAATAGGGAAGCCCAACATTTGCTGATATGCTGCAAGATTGCTTCTTTGCCGATGATATTTAAATAGGTGTCTTGTTGACCAGCAAAAGAGGCATGTGGTAAATCTTCAGCAGTCGCACTAGAACGCACTGCATAAGCATGTTCATCGCCAAACTGGGAGAGATAGTGAGTAACTGCTTTCACAACATCGGAAGGAATTTCTACTTCCATAATGATTTGTCGAATCTTCCTGCTGATTTCACCAATTTGATCTCGATCTGCTACTTTTAGCATTGTTAGTCGATCCAACAAAGCATGATACGTTTCGTTTTGTTCGATGGCTTTTTGATATCCCACTGTTGTAACACAAAATCCTTCTGGTACTTGTATTCCTTCAATTTTTGATAATTCCCCTAAATTTAACCCTTTTCCGCCAACGAGCAAAAGCTGCGTTTTTTCCATTTCCTGAAAACCGAGAACCAAAGAACTCATTCAATATCTCTCCTAACCATTAAATTGAGAAAAAACATTTGACAAGAGTTTACCGGCATGGTACACTTAAAGTGTAAGATGCAATAATTATGTCTATGTGACTTATTAAAGTCGTAATCTGATTATATCATCGTGTCTGTTTATATGCAATATAAAAGAACCTGATAAAACTATCCAGGTTCTTTTTTGATTCCCCGCTATCATTAGTCACATCAAAAACCATGGTTCGAGCCGAACTCCGTCACTGCATAGTTCCCTAGCGGTTCTATGCAGCCTAAGGAAATCCTGAAGTTGCGTCGGGTTCTTATTGAGCTAACCTGCCCGTTAGCTTAGTCCCCATAAATAAAAGTTCCGAATTTATTTTTGCAGATGGAACTTCGAACTATTTGAGACTCATATTGTCTAAAATATACAGCTTGGATATACTCATTTCAAGTACTAAGTTCCGATACTCACTCTTATAGGAACTTTTTTCGGAGGGGATTACATGAAGTGAAATTGGGAATTGGACGAGCTGATCGAGCATTTCACGATACTGCCGAACGAGATGAGTCTGATCGAGAATAAGACGGGGGAAACCAAGATAGGCTTTGCCGTCCTGCTCAAGTTTTTTCAAAATGAAGCACGTTTTCCAAGCCATAAGTACGAAGTTCCGAAAGCCGTGATTGCCTATATTGCCAAACAGATTTATTTCGAACCCGAATTGTATGCTCAGTACGATTGGACAGGCCGTTCCATCACATACCATAGAACGCAAATCAGGGAATTCTTCGGTTTCCGCGAGGATACGATAGACGATGCACAGAACATGATCGAATGGCTATGTCAGCATGTGCTTCATCGCGATCATGAAATGGAACATCTCAAAGAACACGTTTATCGTCGCTTTCGTGAGTTAAAAATCGTACCGCCCACTCCGGATCGCATTGAGCGTTTGATCCGATCCTCCATTCACACCTACGAGGAAACCTTCTTTCAAACCACTTTTCAAAAGCTTCCCTCCATAACCTTAGCCAAGTTGGATTCATTGATCGATAGTATTGCGTATTTGGAAACTGACGATAGCGAAGTCACCAGCAAGGATAACGGGCAGCTATCCTTCAAAGAATTAAAAGCAGACCCCGGCCGTGCCGGAGTTGATAGTGTATTAAAGGAAGTTAATAAGCTTCGAACGATTCGCAAATTGAAACGTTACTATGAAGTCGTTTGGAAAGCCAAGAATTTTCAAGACATGATGACCGTAAAAACCCTGATGTATACCGGCGTCCGGGTTAGTGAGCTTATCAATATCAAGCTAGCGGACATCGACTTTCATTACTGCCAGAACCGGATCAACAAAGGAAAAGGTAGTAAGGATCGCATTGTCCCGTTCCCTCAATCATTCAAAGAATTGTTGGCCATGCACGCAGATTCGATGAAAAAAGAAGCAGGCTGTCTATTTGTTCGAATCGTCCTGGAAAAAGAAATACACGGATAGAGGCATACGTAAGATATTAACCAAATACTCGGAGGAGGCCAAGCTATCTCAAAATCTGTCTCCCCGCAAATTGCGCCATTTTCTGTTGACCTGGCTTAAAAAGCAAGGCATTGATGATGTGTTGATTCAATCGTATTCTGGACACGAGAGCAGAAAATCGTTGGAAGTGTACTCGAAATTGGCAATTACTGATGCACAATTCGAATATAACGAGGTAATAAATGAATTCCTAATTTAATCCATATGTTTGCGGGTGGTGTCAGCTACGCTGGTATTACCCCATATAGGTGGAAAGATTGTATCAAATTATTTGATAGCAGCTTGTAGTGTAGCGATTGGATACTTGGCTTCTTATCTATACGTAAATTATCTTTTTACAGATGTTCCATTCTCACACATGATTACTGGACTATTATTTTATCTTTTATGGGTTCTTTTTATCGTATCTTTTTCAACGATGATTAGTGCTATTTTTCACAGTCAGGGTATTATCGCATTAATTTCAATTGTTTTCCTTATCGGTTGTAGAATTATCGTCGGTTTGAGTCCAATAATTGATCAGGTAAATCCAGCCAATATGAGTAAACATGCAATGGAAACGCTAATCATGGGATCAGTAGATTCAAACGCAATGGGTAATGTACTACTAACACTTGTTTGGATTTTATTGACACTCTTTGTAACGAATTATTGGATTGCTACTAAAAAATTTAATCATGAATAAGCAGAAAATAACCATGATGAGAGGATGAGAATTTTTGCTCCGTTTTAGTGTCAAGGCTCTCACTTTATTATTTTACTTTTGATTTAAAAACTAACGATATTACCTTTGTTTTCTCCTTAATGTACAGAAACTCATAAATTTCATTGTAACTTTCTTTATTATTTGAAGTAACTTCCCTAGAATTATATGTTACTACTTTGTAAATAAAAGGCTCCTTTTCAGGTAGCCTTTTATTTTGTTTTTTATCTTGTTCAGAAAGTCACTATTTTCTGGACACATCAATTTCATTCTTAGTTTCGTAGATTTTTCCCTATAAATATGTTCAAAAACTCTGTTCATAAATCTATGTTCAGATAATACCCTGTGATTTAAGTTATGTTACAATGATAGGTAGATAAATATGGCAAATGATGCATAAAGAGTATATAATTACCATGTTATATGGTAATCTTTATATAAGAATGAAGAAACACCGCTGGATACCACTCGTAGTGTCGGCGATTGGTCTCCTGTTTCATGTGGAATTCGACTTCTTGTAGCCACTGCTCGAGGAGATGATCATAGGATGGTGGTTTCTTCATATCAGTTACTCCTTCTATAGGGTTCTAGTACGTATAGAATTCGACACATCTATACAACAATCTTTAATTCGTTTTATATAGATTGAACTTAATCAGTGTTATTGCAGATTCTTATAGAAAATGAACGAGGTGATGACATGGAAGTTGTTAGTGAAAAAAAGAAGGGGACTATGAAGAAACGTTTTAGTTTGAAAAGTATTTTCAAAATCATAAAGATAATTGCTTTAATTTTTCTATTAGTTATAATAATGAGCATTGCATATGAGCAAATAAGTAGAGTACTAACTGCTAATAATCACGCACCTGTAGGTAAAATGGTTGATATAGGTGAGTATAAGTTACATATGTATGCCACCGGGAAAAAGAGTCAATTACCTACAGTAGTTCTGGAGTCAGGATTAGGTACACCATCTTCATACGAAGACTGGAGATTCGTTCAACCAGAACTTTCTAAAGTAACACGTGTTATATCCTATGATCGTGCAGGGTACGGCTGGAGTGATGAAGCTCCTAATGAACGGACGGCTGAGCAACTTGTAGAGGATTTACATACGATGTTGGAGAAGTCTGGGGAAAAAGGTCCATTTCTTATGGTAGGTCATTCTTTTGGAGGGATGATATCACGGATGTTTGTCAGCAAATATCCTGAAGAATCAGCTGGAATGGTATTAGTAGACTCTTCTCATGTAGATCAAGAATTAGAATTTTCCAAATGGCAAGTGTATATGGCGAAGGTATTAAAAGAAACAGGAATCATTCGGATAGCTGGTGATTTGGGTTTTTTACCTATTCATGAAAAGCTCTCATCCCAAGATATAGCAGTTGATTTCTTTTATAATAAGGTGCATAACGCTAATCAGACAAGTGAACTTCTAAATATGATGACCAAAACAGCTAATCAGGTACGCAAAGCTGAGGGCAAAGGTTTTGGCAATCTGCCGGTTTTTATATTATCTTCGGCTAATACTATTAAAGAGTATCCAGAATGGTTAAAACTTCAACAAAGTATGACATCCTGGTCTACTAGTAGTCAGAATAAAATTGTGTCGGGAAGTGGTCATTTCATTCAACTAGATCAGCCTAACATTATAATTGAATCTGCAAAAAACATTCTCAATCAAAAGCAGTAGAAACACGATAAAACTAGCAAAACATAAACTTCCTATATGTCTCTTTTAAAATGCAAGATTTCTCTTGCATTTCTTTATTTTTTGTTTTATATAGTAACTTTATTATTAAATTTCAATAAGCATACTTTCTGTTAAAAAATAAAAAAGATGTTTAAAACATAATAAAGTTCTTTAAAAAGTAAAAAAGGAATATTAATAAAATACGTGTTAATATATTAGTGGTTCATTCAATAACAATACATAAATATTATGATTTTAAGGGTGCAGATTATGAGGGGAAATATAGAAAAGAGGCTTTCGTATTTATATAAAGGTGAGTTATTTGCGGTAATTAATTTTGTTTTTCTAAGTTGTCTAATTAATTATGTTTACCCTAAATTGCATTTATACTCGCTATATTCTTTTTGGATTTCATTTCTTTTTTTGGAGTTTCTCTTACTTCAAGGTACTGTTTACTGGTACGTAAAAAGGAAAAGATTAAAAAGGGAAAAGACATCTATTACCCCCGTTTGGGTTGTTCAACGACTAAAAACTTTAAGGAAAGTGAACATTGGATTGATTTTCACTGGACTTATTACGTTTGTTGTCGATTTTTTTTATTGGTATCCGTCATTACCTTTAGGAGGACTATCTCTTTCGGGATTTATTTATGTTTTTGCATTGCTTGAGTATATTAACTATTATTACGTTCAACTTTCATACGATAATATCTCTGATATTAAATATCTTCTAAGGTCAAAGAAACTAAAACAAGCATGTATAAACAAAGATTTTAAACGTATCCCATAAAAAAATACCATGTCGGAATTACGAAATCTTTAAGGAAATAAGAATTAAACAACTCTATTATTTGTTTTTCTTAATCTAATCATGAAATAAAAAAGTATTTTAAATAACTTTAAAAGGAGATGCTACAATTTTAGGAGTAGAAATTAAAGGGCTTTATTCAACAACACAACAAACAGGATAGTTGAACAAGGAATCACAAGATTACATAAAGAAATAGAGGATATAAAAAAGGATAAAAGTGGTGAATCTTAATGAGTAAATTATCTAAAGATCAATTTAAACAAGCAAAAATATTTTTAAAATCAAAAGCTCGAAAATTAGAATGTACTCTGTTCGAATTTGAATTTGAAAATGGTAGCAAAGAAAATGTTTTAAAGCAATTAAAACCTTATCAAAATGAAGATGGCGGCTTTGGAAACGGTTTGGAACCTGATTTTAGATGTAAAGAGTCTTCGGCATTAGCAACAGCAATTGGTCTTCATTATCTGTCTAGAATAGGGATTGATGAAACAAACGAAATGGTCAAGAAAGCTGTGCATTATTTATTAAATACGTTTAATAAAGAAAAAATGGGATGGCAAATTGTTCCCAAAGAAGTAGAAACAGCTCCTCGTGCTATTTGGTGGAATTATAATGAAAATTGGGAATGGGGAAATCCCAGCGCAGAAATAATTGGTCTTCTTCATCACTATAAAGGATTAGTATCTGCTGAATTTCTAGATGACGTGACTAAATATGCCATTGATTATGTGAATCATTTAAACAAATATGAACATCATGAGTTACTTAGCTTTCTAAAGATGTCAGAAAAATTACCTGATAAAGAATATAATTTAATTTCCAACAAATTACGAGATATGGTGAAAGCTAGTATTACGGACGAACCAGAAAAATGGGATTCCTATTGTCTTCTACCAATTCAAGTTGTAAATTCACCTAGATCGCAATACCACAATTTATTTACAGATATAATCCCAATTAATCTAAATTATTTAGTGATGAAACAAACAAAAGATGGATACTGGGAACCTACTTGGTCCTGGGGACAGTTTGAAGAGGAATGGGAAACAGCAAAAGAAGAGTGGAGAGGCTGGTTAACCCTTGAATACTTAAGAATACTCAATTCTTTTAATCATATGGAAGTTAAAAATACAATTTGCAACTAACTTCATAATACGAACAAGGACTAATGTTATACAAACAATATTTATTAACTTCCTATATCGTATGCTATGTTAACTACAAGGAACCTCTGATTCTTAAGATCAGGGGTTTTATGATGAAAATAGAAGAATTATTTACAATAGCATAATTCGCAAAATCCATTTTTATCCAAATGCGATATAGTTATATAGACTACAGATAAAGTAAAAGGAATGGACAAAATATGATGAAAAAATATGTACTCTTATTGGTGTGCTTATTAGTAATTTTTGTTGGATGTGCTAAAAAGGAATCCCAGGAACAAGTTATTCAGCAACCTAATTTTTCTAAATTAGAACAATATAAAGATAGTTACGCAGGAGATAATAGTTCTATGGCTGCTATTGCAAATGAACTTCCACATCGAAAATGGTTTAAGGATATGGAAATTAAAGAAGAAACTATTATTTTAAATTTTAAATCTGATAATGAAATGAATGATAATTATTCATCTTTTACTGGGAATAAAGAGCAATGGCAAAAGGAAGCTGTAATTGCTTCATTATTTTATTTTTTGATTCCCAGAAATGTAAAGAGTATTCAATTACACTCATCAAATAATCAGTCCATCATTATAGAAAAAAGCCATTTTTTATTCTGGTTAAAAGAAAACGAAATAAAAACAGACAACGGAGTTCATGAAGTGTATAAACAAGTTATACATAAAAAGAATATAGATTCTTTATTTTAAGACTTCCGATAACACTGATTATGTAAAGAAAACACTGTATAAATTCAGTAATTTGGAGCATTTTAAAAGTGGAGAATTTGTTGAAATTCTACTTACAGCCAACTAGAAACAGCCAGAGAATAAACGAAAAGGCTTCATCTTCCCCTGAAGCCTTTTTGTCATGTTTAAAGTGTCTCTAAAGGTGTATGAATTTTCAAGAACGTTCCTGAAATGGTTTTTGAACCTTTAGGTACTGTTAAAAGTATATAGAATTATAGGATAACGTAACGTTCCAAAAGGTTCTTGTTTATGGTACTTTTTTGAATCCTATAATAATCCTCTTTTTTCCCGCCTTAAACACATTTTATCTTAATATAAAGGGAATATTTTTATATTGAAATTTCAAGAAAACGGGAGTAATCTGTACATATCAAGACATTTGAAGATATAAAAATGTTTTGTTAATTGAATAACATGACGCTAAAACGAATGGAGGACGACGAATGAATCTTAATATACAACAATTCTATCTTGTATCGGTACCCCAAATAAATCGGCGATAACCAGACTAGGCAAAGGAGATGCCAAGGCTTCCACACTTTAGCTATAGCGATATTCCCTCAGACTATTCAAAATAGAGATTTCCTGTAATAATTCTTCTCCAACATTAGTTTCCATAACCTTTTTTCTCTCTAGTTCTTTATCCACCAATCTTTTTACTGATAAAACATCTGTTCCGTTTAATAGAATATCTTCTTTTGAATTAAAATGTTTATGGGCGACCAGTTGCATATCGTAGGAATTATATAATAAAGTGTATCCAGCTATACCTGTTTTTGATTGATAAGCTTTGGAAAAACCACCATCAATGACAATCATCTTTCCATTTGCTTTAATTGGATTTTCTCCTTCAATTTCTTTAACTGGTGTATGGCCATTTATAATATGACCTTGATCAGGATTAAGATTAAATTCAATTAGGATTTTGCGGCAAATTCCCTCATTTTCACGTAAATGGTAATATGGATTCTTCCTCTCTTTATGGGTTTCCTTATCCTTAATGAAATACCTCTCAAAGGTTGTCATTTCTCTTTTCCCAAAGAGTGATGAATATTCTCCTGTCCATAAATACCAGACCATATCTGTCGCAAGATCATCCGTCTCTTCAGGATGTACAAAAGAATGTCGTAAATAATGTTCAAAAATATCAAGTAAATCACGACCTGCATAGGTTTTATTTTCAATAACCATTTTTTCCATATTTCCTTCTTCATCTAAAGGAATACAGCCATGTATTAATAAGTTCCCGTTATATTTCAAATAAAGACTGCCTTTCTTCATAAGAAAATTCATATGCCTAGCCAACTTTTCCGAATGCTGGACAGAAAATAACAGTCTTTCCATAACTTGCTCTTCTTCCTCTAATAATTGATCGGGCTGTAGCGGATTAACCGTTTCAAAGCAGCTATTTTCTAGTGGGTACGTTTTCCCATGTATCGTTATTTCGTTTTTGTCATAATCAATTTTCTCAAGCAAAAGCCTTTCTGACATATTAAAGTAAGGGCGTCTCTTTATGATAGGGATTTCAAGTTTGAACTGAATCATTGCAATGGCTTGATGAATTTTCGTAATTTGTAATAGTTCATGATCAGATAGTTTTTTATCTGAATGTATCTTTGGTCTAAAGGCTGGATTGTCATCATAGTATTTCTCCGCAAGATTAAGTAGAGGTCTAAGATTTATTCCATATACATCTTCAATGATATCCAAATTGTCGTATCTAGCACAGATACGAATAATATTAGCAAGACAAACCTTTGAACCAGCAAAGGCACCTAGCCATAGTACATCATGATTTCCCCACTGAATATCAACTGAATGATAATTGATTAGAGTATCTATAATTTTATCAGGTTTGGGTCCACGATCATAAATATCCCCAACTACATGTAGATGGTCAACAACCAATCTCTGAGTGGTATAAGCAAGACCTATAATGAGCTTATCAGCCTGACCTAAGGAAATAATTTGCTGGACAATTTTTTTATAATAATGTTCCTTATTTGTGAATTCATCCGTTTTGTATAGTAGCTCTTCTATAATATAAACAAACTGATTTGGTAATGCTTTACGTAATTTCGAGCGTGTATATTTGGAGGAAGCATAAGAAATCAGCTTTATCATATGCTCAATGATTTCTGTATACCATTGGTTTAGTTCTTGTGTATTTCTAAAATTATCCTTAATTAATTGTAATTTTTCTTCAGGATAATAAACTAAGGTCGCAAATTCATTAATTTCTTTTTCAGATAAAACATCTTTAAAAAGGTCTTTTATTTTCTCCTTTACATTCCCTGAACCATTTCTTAACACATGTTGAAAGGCTTGATACTCCCCATGTAAATCACTGACAAAATGTTCTGTCCCCTTTGGTAGATTAAGGATGGCTTCAAGGTTAATAATTTCAGTTACCACTTTTTCTTCACAACCATATTTTTGGGCAAGTAAATCTAGATATTTTGCATTCAAAATTATGTATCTCCTTTCAAAATTCACCATTTATTTTCCATCTAATAGATTGAGATTAAATACTTATATTATAAGATAAACTTAAATAGAAGTTGTAACGGTAATTAATATTTTGAAAATAATAATAATTATGTCAAATGTAATTTTATTTATACAATATCTCCTTTTGAAACCAAACAGGCCAAAAATCCCTTCGTATTATATAGATTTTTATATATCTTTGATTTATCAACGTTTTGAGCTTTTGCTGAATACTACGTACTGCGTAAAAAACATTACTCTTATACATGTGTAGAAATTCTAAAATAATTTATTTCTCATATGAATGTGATATATTTGTATAGGAACTGATTATTTTTTCACAAATTTCATCTAATACTTAAAAATAAAAGGCTACATCATTTCAGAATGGTGTAGCCTTTTATTTTGTTAACTAGATTAATCACCTTTAAGGTGATTTTTTAGCCTTCAGGCTTATGTTGTTTCTAAGGAAAAAATATAAAGACCCTTCCAATTCGATTGGCGAATTGTTATTTAATATAACTATATAGAGTTAGTCTATGGTGAGGGCTGCCCATTATAAATAGTCCAAAAAAGTACACGTTTCCGAACGATCCAGATTGTAATGTAAAATCAACGTCTTGAATGTCCGAAAAATTCCGTTTTTATTTTACAATCGTCTTATAAGCTGCACCTATTCGCTTTCCTATGTTTCCATAGAATTCTGTCCCTTCAAGATAATCTTGGACTGCCTTCAGTTTAGCTTCAAATGAAAACTTCCCCATAAAAAACTACACCTCCAATTGTTCATTGTGTCTAACAATTGGGTGCAGTTCAAATCATCAGGATGGCTTTTTACTTTGTATATTTCACTTCTTTTAGACACTTTATTTAATTTTACCTATACCTTTAAAGATAGTGTTCCAGTAAGTTTAACTTGTTTGTTTAGGATGTAAGCTATCCGATCATCATGAAATATAAGAGTTGGGATGAGAGGGGCTGAATTTTGCACCGATCATACCAATTCTCCAACAACTGAAGCGAAGCGAAAGGCGTTAGAGTACATAAAGCACTAACGCCCTTCGGTTGTTACGAGTGAGAGGGCCTCGGCGGGTAGTTCTTCCCCCTCGCCCCTCTCACTCACGTATAAAAACAGAACTCATCTTTTATGTTATGACTAGCTTAATGAAATACCAGTTTTGCTCCTCTTTTTCTATAAAGATAAGATATACTACCTATATATGTTGTAAAAATAGGAAATAATGGGTTATATAGAAGGGGAGTGAATCCATGTTAACAGATCAAGAAATGTGGCAACGGATTACCTATTTACCAGCACCCTACAAACGGGAGCTCATTCGTCTGGTACTGGAAGGAACATCTTTGTTTTGGAGTACTCGCCAAACTCCATTTATTATCATGTTAGAAGCTGCAGAAATTATTGAGCCAACGGGCAAGGAAAGAACAACATCCCAGCATGGAGTAGATACTTTAGAGATCGAGTATTCTGTGTTGCCACACCACCAGCAAACTTGGATACAATTTCAGGAATATATAAATCAGCTAAGGGTTTCTGGAGAAAGATAAAACTTGTCCGCTTATCTTGAATATGTTATAGTACCTCGTAATCTATGAGATATGGAGTGATACATATGAATAAAACAGAACTTATTAAATCGGTAGCCCAACAAGCAGGGCTTTCTCAAAAAGAGGCTGCGTCTGTCGTACAAGCTACATTAAATACGATTTCACAAACTCTTCAAATTGGGGATAAAGTACAACTTGTAGGCTTTGGAACATTTGAAACACGTGAACGTGCAGCACGTACAGGCCGTAACCCGCAAACAGGAGAAGAAATGCACTTTCCAGCAACCACTGTACCAGCTTTTAAAGCAGGTAAAGAGTTGAAAGAGGCCGTAAAATAAATACATAGACATAAAAGGTATCCTTTTTTAATAAGGATGCCTTTTATTTGTAAGAACAACTAGCAAAACGATGTATATACATATTCATAAAAATTCAAAAAAGCCCTTACATTCACATGTAAGGGCGAATTTATGTGTACTCTATTATTAGGAAAGATCAATAGATTTATAGGAGTGCATCATTTTTGGTTCTGGTGCAAAAACTTCAAGATAATTGCAAGCAATCTCTAAATCTTGGACATGCTGATACTATTACTCTAAAAAAGGTGTGTGATCAGTATGGAAAAGGAAAATTTGTTCAAATGGAAGCACTATCAGCCTGATATTATTTTATTAACGGTAAGATGGTACCTACGGTACAGCCTCAGTTTTCGTGATTTGGTGGAAATGATGGAAGAACGAGGCTTCTCTATTGCTCACACAACCATCATGCGTTGGGTTCATCAATATGGGCCTAAATTAGATGAAAGAGTACGGCGTCATCTTAAGCCAACAAATGACTCCTGGAGAGTCGATGAAACGTATATCAAAGTAAAAGGTCAATGGATGTACCTGTATCGTGCAGTGGATTCCGAAGGAAACACCATTGATTTTTATCTAAGTGAATCAAGAGATAAACAAGCAGCCAAGCGCTTTCTCAAGAAAGCCTTGGCTTTTTCGTATGTTTCCAAACCTCGGGTCATAACAGTGGATAAAAACCCAACCTATCCTGTAGCAATTCAGGAGTTAAAAGAAGAGAAGCATATGCCTGAAGGCATACAAATAAGGCAAGTTAGATATCTCAACAACATCGTGGAACAAGACCATCGTTTCATAAAGAAGCGAGTTCGTTCGATGTTAGGATTGAAATTCTTTCGAACAGCCTCTTGGATGATAAGTGGCATCGAGGCCATGCATATGATGAAAAAAGGGCAAGTTCACCAAGGGGTGAAGTCTGCCCAAAATGAAGTTGAATTCATACATAAATTGTTTGGAATTGCATCATAATCTGTCATTGAACAGACCATGTAGGTTCTATGCCTTTATCAAAAGTTTTTTGCACCAGAACCGGATTCCTCAACTTGCGCTTTTGCTTACTTTAATATTCTCCTTTAATTACAAAAAACGAGCCCCGAATTGTTCCAGCTAGTTTAGACTTTTGCCTAGCAAACTTAAACTTCTCTTCTAACTCCTTTGGTACCTCCATCCTCTCAGAAAGCTTAAAACCAACGGCCCGCTTCTTAGGGTCATCAACTGTATACATAACGTTGACCCCAAGACCATCCTCATAAAAGACGTAGGCAAATTTGATATTTTCCACTTGAAAACGCGACGTTTCTAAAGGTTTGGCCGCAAACTCAATATCACGTTCTTCTTTCAAAATTCGGTTCACATAATCAAGGGTCTCCTGGCTTTCGCTAGCTGGTGCAACCGTAAATTCATGCTTGTATTTGTTCATAAAGTAACGGGCTTCATTAGCACGTAAACCAGCAAGCGCTTCTACTACAGGTGAAGACTCTAAACCAACCGTAGACACATTTTTAAAATCAACGATATAGGACATTTCCATTCCTCCTTTTATCTCTTTATTTCCTAACAACAGGAATCCACATTTCACCAAAAACTAAGCCGTTTCGCTGCCCCATCTCAACCGTTGCATTTGGCCCACCAACATAGGCAAAATTCTTTGCTTCTGGCAAGACTTGACCAAAGGCAATGCCAGCAAGCTTATTACTCAACTCATCAGCCGTCTTCCCTTCCCCTTTAACAACTAGGTATTCCCCCTTAGGAAATTGGATAACTCTGGATTCTTCTGGTACCGATGCCTCTGTCATGACGCCAGCATAATACATCATCTTGTTATTCACCGCTTCGTTCACGGCAAAAATGTAGTCATTTGTGGCTATGGCTTTTAAAGTGTCAAGCCTTCCATCTTGTTTGACGGCCCACCAAAAGTCTGCCTTTTCCTTGTTTATGCCAGCAAAGTCTGTGTAATCGCTCTTAAGCTCAGTTCCAATACCTAAAACGGTAAAGCTGTCTTTTTCTTCTAGGGTATAATCTGCCATATTCAAAACCTTCCTCTTTTTTAAATTAATCAAATGATTTGTCTTTTCACTTGATGAGTTTATAATAGCCTTAAATCATGTCAAAAAATGATACTGTTTAGGAGGTCCCGATGAAAAAAGTTGAACGGATTAATATCATCATGCGGTATATCAACAACCGCGCCCACTTTACAATTTCTGAAATCATGCGAGAATTTAACATCTCTCGTTCGACAGCTATTAGAGATATCAGAGAAATTGAAGCCATGGGGATGCCACTTGTCGCTGAAGTTGGAAGGGATGGGGGTTATTTTGTCATGAACAACTCTGTCCTGCCCACTGTTCGCTTTACTGATAATGAGATTAAAGCTCTTTTTATTGCCTTTATGGCCACAAGAAATCAACAACTCCCTTATCTAAAGAGTCGTCAGTCTTTAGCTGAAAAATTACTAGGCCTCATCTCAGAAAACCAGCAAGATGACCTTGTTCTTTTAAATCAAATCTTGCTTTTTGAAGGGACCAACCCCCATAATCCCGACCTACTTGAGCTTTCAGACCTTCCCCATCCCATGTTAGAAAAACTCATTCAAATCCTTCTTTTGGATAGCTATTTATTGATTACCATCAAAGAAGAGAAGGTAATAAAGTATTATCCAATTTATCTCTTGCACCTTTATCATGAAAAAGGCCTTTGGCTGATTGAAGGCTTTGACTTAAAGGATGAAAAGAGACAGATTTTCCCTGTCGACAATCTCACCAATGTCAAACCATACCCTACGAAAAAAAGATTAAATAAGAAAAAGATTTTAGAAAAACTAAGTAAGCAGAAAGAAGTAATTAACCTTGTCCTTGAACTTGGTCCAAAGGCGATTGCCCAGTTCAAAAAATACCATCCTTTAAAAGTTTCAATTTCCTATACGAATCCTTACCAAACCACAGCCATTCTAAAGACTTTTATCAATGTTAATAATCCCGAAGAATTGACCGAAATGACAAATTGGCTACTTTTCCTAGGTGGGGATATCAAGGTCAGGGAATTGCCAGAAGAAGTCTTAGAAGGTTTACAAGAGAGATTATGCTTATTCTGCCTATAAGCAGTGCCGGTTAAAACCCAAATAATTTTGAGTTTTGTGAGGTAATATATGGAAATGAGAAATTTGGGTACGGTTCCCCAGTATTAATCCTAAACTACATCCTCGACAATCTGGCCCTTTTCTGAACAATTTTATTGTCATGTAACTTCTAATTCTTCATTTTTGGTTTTGTTTTCCATAATGGCCCCTCATTCTTCGAATCGTTTCCGTGCCTCTAATAGGGTTAATAAAAGGCGCCGATGGTGTCTTTTTTATTTGTTTTTTCTAATACAACACAACATCATTTATCAAGACCTAAATCATAAAAAGTCCTAAAAAATAAAGGATGTCACATATTAGTCATAACTAATATGTGACATCCTTTTACTTATAACGTACCCGTTAGCGCAATAAGAAAAGAATGACTTCCTTTTTAATCAAATGTTACTATCACTTTTTAATTCATTTAATGCTTGAGGTTCAATTTTTAATGTAAATGTCGGTTGGCCAGAACCTCCGTAGATAAAATCATAACTAAAAAGCTGTTTATCTATCACACAAGGTAAAGGGAGGCCGACCATTGGGACACTTCCGACTTCAAATCCTGTTACTTTCTGAACTTCCTGTGGAGATGCCATTTTCACTTTAGTACAATCTAAAATATCAGCCATTTTATCAAAATTAACTTTACCGCGGTTTCCTGACATAACCAAAGCATAGAACCCTTTATCTGTTTTTAGTATTAATGTCGGAGCTTGCGCTTGTTGTTGCCGCAAGGTTTCAATCCGATCACGCAGCTCCTGGTTGTTATACAGCGTCGCTTTCGCTACGCCAGCCTCGCGCTCGCCACGCTGTTGAAATTGATGCTCTCGTTGGCTCGTACGAGCCGTTGAATGGCTTCATCGACCTTTTGATAGGTGAACCTGTATGAATCTTTCAAAATCGTACCATATTTGCATCAGAATGGTATTAAGGGGATAGAAGGGGATTCTACGAATTTTATCTCCTTGGAAGGGGTTCCAGCACATCAGTATTTAACTAAAAAACGCAGATTGTTGATGATAGTCTAGCAGTTACAGTGGGTTTGGTATCGATTAAAACAGTATTGACAAACAAGAAAAGAGTGAATATACTGAAAAATAAGATATTTGGCATGCCACATACCAGTAAAGAAGGAGGAGAATAAAGGATGAGTCTTTTTAAAGTACAACAGCCTCTTTCTCTGAAGCAGCAAGCTTATGAAGGAATCAAAAATGCCATCATTTTGCATAAGATTCCTCCCGGCAGTACTTTGTTTGAAAGGGATTTGAGTGAAAGCTTAGGAATTAGCCGAACCCCTGTGAGAGAAGCGATTCCACTATTGGAAATGGAAGGGTGGGTGAAATCCATACCGAGAAAAGGAACATTTGTTAGTCAAATAACGGCTGTGGATGTTGAAGAAGTGATTCAAATTCGGAGAGGGCTTGAGATTCTAGTTATTGAACTGCTTATTCCCAAAATTACAGAGCGGGACATCGAACAGCTCGATGAAATTTATGTAAAACAGCTTGAGCATATACAAGACAGTGGACAATTTATCTCAGTAGATAAAGATTTCCATATTTACTTGGCTGAGTTGAGTGGAAATCGCCGTCTTGTAAATCTAATGGGCACTATAAGCGATCAAATTAGGTGGTTTGGTGTCAGTGCACTGAATTTACCGAATCGGACAGAACAAACATTAAAAGAGCATGCCTGGTTGATTGAGTGTTTAAAAAATAAAGATGTTGAAAAAGCGAAAGAGGCTGTGTTAGAGCATATCGAGCACACTCGAGTGGCTATTTTATCGAGCCTCAGTTTGGGAGATTAAATAATAACCTCTATTCTTATTATGTAATAAGGATATGAGTTGATTATAATGTAAGCCTTTACATTCAAAGGGGAGGGATATATATGTCCGAAGTGTTATCGAAGAATTTGAAAGTAGAAAGTGAAGAATTAGAAAAACCATCACGTGTCCGATGGTGGTTAGCTTTTCTCTTTTTCCTTATTGGATTGATCGCTTATATGGATCGATCAAACATTTCGATTATTGCGAAGCCAATGATGGAAGATTTGAATATGAATAAGGTTCAATTCGGTATGTTGGCATCGTTATTCTCTTTAGGATATGCGCTCGCTCAAATTCCTGCGGGGATTATTGCGGAGCGGATTGGCGCAAGGAAGATTGTGTTATTTGCATTAATTTGGTGGTCGATTTTCACAGGGTTAACAGCGGTTGTAAAATCTCATGGATTAATGGGGCTTGTACGTTTTTTATTTGGGGTAGGGGAAGGACCGATGTATCCCGGTAATGCGGTGTTTAACACGTATTGGTTTCCAAAACAAGAAAAAGGTCGTGCCGCCAGTGCGCTTTTGGCGGGATCTTATTTTGGGCCAGTGATTGCGCCGGTATTAACCGTGGCTATTTTTCAAACTTGGGGGTGGGAAGCGGTTTTTTACATCTTTGCCGGACTGGGCTTAGTAGCTGCATTGCTCTGGTATGTGATTGGCCGGGATAAACCGGAAGATCATCCTTTTGTAAACAAACAAGAATTAAAAGTGATAATGGAAAATAGAACGGTTAAAGCAGAGAAAAAGTCATTAGCTCCATGGAAGCAATTTTTGAAAAGTGGCCGCTTCTGGGCGCTGGGTCTTCAATATTTTGTTGTTTTGTATATTATTACTTTTTTTCTTGTATGGCTACCAACTTATTTGTTGGAAGCAAGGAGTTTTTCGTTGAGTAGCATGGGATTCGCAGCTAGTTTGCCGTGGTTATGTATATTTATCACAGTTATGACTGGTGGAACGATTTCAGATTGGTTAGTTAAGAAAGGGAAATCAAAAATGATTGCTCGAGGTTCGTTGGCGATATCAGGATTGGTCATATTTGCCGGCACTATGTATTTAGCCGCGTATGCTTCGAGTCCATGGATGAATGTACTATGGCTGACGATTTCTTTAGGTGCATTAGGATTTCCGGTAGTGACTTCATGGGCAGCAGTTACAGATTTAGGGAATGAATATTCCGGTTCTGTGTCAGGGTGGATGAATCTCTGGGGAAACCTTGGTGCTTTTGTATCACCCCTATTATGTGGCTGGTTAGCAGAAAATATCGGTTGGGAATCAACTTTGTTAGTAAGTATTGTTCCCATTCTCTTTGCTAGTCTCCTTTGGTTCGGTGTTCGTCCAGATCGATCGCTAACATAATCATTCATTTTTAATTTAACTGGCATGCCACATGCCACAATTTTTTAGAGAGGAGTAGATGAAATTGAATTATGCAATTTTCCAAATGAACATTGTAGCAGGTAAGCCGGCTGAAAACAGAAAAAAAGTAAAGAATTGGGTTGAAAAAACAATGATGACATCGTCTCCGGATATCCTTGTTCTTCCAGAGATGTGGACCACAGGTTATACCTTACCTGCTTTAGATGAATTGGCAGAGGAGGAGGGGCGGGACACAGTTCCTTTTTTGACGGAGCTTGCGGATCGTTTCAGTGTGAATATTATTGGCGGGTCGGTTGCGAATAAAAAAAATGGCCGCATTTTTAATTCTTCTTTTGTGGTGAATCGAAAGGGTGAAGTCATATATGAATACGACAAAATTCACCTTGTTCCTATGCTGGATGAACACCTTTACTTAGAAGGAGGAAAGGAAAAAGTAAGCGTATTTGAATTGGATGGTATTAAAATGGGATTAATTATTTGTTACGATTTGCGTTTTCCGGAACTTTCCAGAAAACTGGCGCTTAAAGGAGCTGAAGTACTTCATGTTGTCGCGGAATGGCCAACAGCCAGAAGAGAGCACTGGTGTACATTACAAAAAGCGAGAGCTATTGAAAATCAAATGTTTGTAGTTTCATGTAATCGTGTCGGGTGTTATGACAATGTCGAATTCGCTGGAATGTCGATGATTATTGATCCATGGGGAAATGAACTGTCAATTGGATCTGTTCAAAGTGAGGAAACTTTAGTAAATGATATTTTGTTGGAATTAGCTGCAAAAGTACGCAAAGATGTCCCTGTTTTTTCAAGTAGAGTACCAGAATTATATTAAATTGATAAAGGTGTGAAGAGAAATGGAGAATAAATTGATATTGAACATTCAAGGCATCAACCAAAAATTAGAATTTCATGTGAAAAATATATTTAATGCGGGTTATGCCGGAGTGAATCAGGAAAAAGTACAAGAGCATATTGATGAACTGGCTAAATTAGGTGTTGAAACACCTACGACGATTCCTACTTTATACCCTGTAGCTAATCAGTTGGCTACGTATTCTGATTCTTTTCAAGTGCAACATAATGAAACAAGCGGCGAAATCGAATATGTATTAATATGGTCCGATAACGAAATGTACGTCACAGTTGGCAGCGACCATACAGATCGTAAACTAGAAACCTTCAGTGTCCCAATGTCTAAGCAAGCTTGCCCGAATATTTTAGCGCGAGAAGTCTGGAAGTTTGAAGAAGTAAAGGATCACTGGAATCAAATTGAATTAACTTGTTGGATACGATCAAATGGTAAAGAAGAACTTTATCAAAAGGGTACTTGCGGTGAGCTCATGGCACCAAAAGATTTAATTGAAAACTTTAAAGAAATGAAAATTGGTCAGGATGGACATGTTTTTTATTCAGGAACAATCGGAACAGTTGGAAATTCTTTAGCGTACGGAGATGAATATGTAATCGAAATGAATGATCCGGTACTAAATCGAGTGATTACACATCAATATAAATTGGAGTTTTTGCCAGAAGAGATTGGATGAGGGGATGACTCCATGTCTATCAAGCTAATGTTTTTAAGTACCCCAGGAAGAAGAGAAACGGTTGAGTATTTTGGTTCTGGTGCAAACCTCGAATGCTGTCAAAATATATACAAAAATACGAATGTAGTTCCGAACGTTTAAGTATATTGAAACATAAAAATTTGGGAAATCATACAGAGTTCCGAATAAATATTTTATTTGACAGAGTAATATTCAGGTTACATTAATTGTCCAATTCTTTTTGCACCAGAACCCACATTAGTGTGTTCTTGGGCCGCTGCTACGGACTTAGGCAGGAACTTTTCCGGGTCCGTTTCAGGTTGGATGAACTTGTGGGGAAATCTAGGAGCATTTGTATCACCATTATTATGTGGATGGTTAGCAGAAAACTTTGAGTGGAATATCACATTAGGAGTAACTGTAATCCCTGTGTTTATTGCAGCTATATTATGGTTGTTTGTGAAACCAGATACCTCATTACTAAGTACAATTAAGGAGTGACCAAGGTGAATTATTTAGTATTTCAAATGGATTTAGAAGTTGGGAACCCAGAAGAGAATAGGAAAATCATTGAACGCTGGTTAGAAGCTAACTACAATGATGATTTGGATGTTGTAGTACTTCCTGAAATGTGGTCTACGGGCTATGCGTTGGAAGAATTGAAAGAAATCTGCAAAGTGGATGGTAATCAATCCATTGAATTTTTGCAATCACTGGCTAAGAAGTTTAATGTAAACTTGGTGGGTGGCTCGATTGCCGTATTAGAAGGTAAAGATATCTTTAATCGTGCGGTTATTGTAAATCGAATGGGTGAGATTGTTCATACATATGACAAGATGCACCTTGTTCCGATGTTAGATGAGCCAAAGTTTTTAACGGGCGGTCTTAATCAAGTTGAAGTATTTGAACTTGAAGGTGTGAAGATGGGGGTTATTATTTGTTACGATTTACGGTTCCCAGAAATTATTCGCGACTTAGCATTAGAAGGTATTCAAGTGCTACATATCGTAGCAGAATGGCCACTCGCAAGGGAAACACATTGGAATACGTTGCTTCGTGCACGCGCAATTGAGAACCAAATGTATGTTGTTGCATCAAATGTGACGGGGACAAAGTTAGGAGTGAAATTCGCAGGTTGCTCACAAATTGTAGATCCTTGGGGAGACATCGTTCAGAAATTAGATCAAGAAGTTGGTGAATTAAAAGCAACTTTAGATTTAGAAACAGTACCGCAAGTCAGAAAAGATGTGCCAATCTTTAGTAGTCGTGTACCATTACTTTATAAGTTCAACCGAAGATCCTTCTTGGACGGAGTGAAGAAAATGTCGAGACCTGAAATTGAATTTACAGACTATAGTAATTTTGAACTTGAACCAATTGATGGGATGGTCGTAGGGCTGTCACAAAGGGTTATTTCAGAGGATTCGTCAACACAGGAAATGGTTCGCATTTTGGAGTTCGCACCCGGTACAGACACGACGCCTAATGGAGTTCAAGTGCATAATTATTGGGAAGAGCTATATATCGTTAAAGGGTCTATCATTGATTTAACCTTAAATAAGATATTCACTGCGGGAATGGTGGCTTCACGTCCCCCTGGAATGCAACATGGTCCATGGAAGTCAACGGATGGTTGTGTAATGTTTGAAGTACGATACAGTCGATGATAAAGCGCTCATATTTCGTTAGTTAATCCTTCGTCAAATCCTGCCATTCATATGTCGAAACATATACGCAACAAAATAAAAAAGGACACATTGCCCATAAGACATCTTATGTTAACTGACAGCTCCAAAGGGGCTGTTTTTTAGTGTCAAAACTTAAAAAGTTTTGACACCGTTTTGGTAGTCTCCTAAATACATTTACTTCCGCTTTCGAATGATATGTCAACCAGTCCAGCCGAAGTGCTGGTTTTTTGTTGTTTACCGTAGCAACAGTAAGGATTCCTTTTTCAGAAACTGTCTTAGCGTATAATATCCGCGTTTTGCCGTCAGGACCCCATGCCCATCAAGTTAGCAGAGGACGATACCTGGATTAAAGCATAGATATACTGTGATATCACTCCATTCCCGTTGTCCTCCACCAATTAGAAGCATCCAGACCCGGTCGTCTGCGATGCTTCTTTGGCTTCCCCTTTCATGCGGAAACAGTCTTTCTCCTTACGAAACGTCTGTCTGCCAAATAAACGACGAACAGAGACAACAAGCCGACACCGATCGGTATACCGAACGCTTCGTATGAAAATGGCGCTCCTTCAAACTTAAGCTGGCTTGTGGCGCGGTACTCGAGCCGCTTGGCGGCGAATTTCGCCGTCCAGATATCTTCCTGCTTCGCCAAATCTTCAAACGCAGGCTCCATCGCGAACCGCTCCGGCGCATCGCTGTGCAGGTAAAGCTGCTCAGCCTTTCCGCCGTTCTCGTTCCAGTTGCGGATATCACCCGCAGCGCGCGTCTTAACGTCCGGCCCCACCAAAATCATTTTGTCGAGTTTCGGAGCATCCGCTATTTGATATCGGGCGATCAGATTCAGACCGTGTCGGGTAACGACTGGCTCGCGTTTGCTTGATATCGTCAATGTTGTCGTCGTGCCGGAAGCCCCGTACGTGTCAAAAGCCGAGGATAACATCAGCTCGTCGGCCCCGTCATACAGCAGGACCCCGTTCTTTTTCTTGCTCCATTGAAACGCATTGTTCAAAACATAGACGATATCGCTCAATCCGGCCGTGAAAGGCTCCATTTGCGGATGCTGAACAAAATCGTAGGAAGGGTAATTCATTTCCTTCGCCACTTTCTCCGCTGCCGGCTCTCCCATTTGCCGGGATATGACGTACAGCGTGGCATCGATCCCCGAAGTCAGGCCGGCCGAGGAGACCATGTTGCCGTCAGGCACGTAACGCTGATCCCTTTTCCAGGTAATCTCGGTATATTTCTTTTCCAATCTGCCGATATCTCCCCAATGCGTTGCCGCAGATTTCCCGTTCAGCAGGCCGGTATCCGCCAAATTTTCCGCCCCATTGCAGATGGACAACAAGGTCGTTTCCTTGCCGGAGTGTTTCCTTATCCAATCGCGGACAGGCTTGTATTTCGCCTCATCCAAAATCGGCATGAAAGGGATCACGATTATATCCGGACCTTTGCCCGTCAATTTGTCCAACTCGTCGAAAGTGTAATGCGGTACGACATCAAGGCCGCCCGTCAACGATTTGATGTTTTTGTCGGGAGCTGCCGCAAACACATTGTACGAGTTCGTCATGGAGAACATTTCGTATGGTACGAGAAAATCGAACACCTCGGTCACTTCATTCGCCAAA
This sequence comes from Ectobacillus panaciterrae DSM 19096, assembly GCF_000430785.1. Taxonomy (GTDB): domain Bacteria; phylum Bacillota; class Bacilli; order Bacillales; family Bacillaceae_G; genus Ectobacillus; species Ectobacillus panaciterrae. Next base: position 42,577 of record NZ_AUMR01000034.1, on the reverse strand, counting down.
ATAACGGCCACTGTCGGCTTTTTCGAATCATAGGCAGGAGCTTGAATGCTTTGTAAAGAAGTAGGGACCGGCTTATCGTAAACCGACATAGCCTCTTGCATCGTGCTCATGAAACCGATCGCTCCGGTTCCTCCCACAAACAGAACGAGAACGCACACATATACGATGAAACGCCATACTTTTTTCAATTGCCTTCTCTCCCTTGATTTTTTCCAGTTGATTATTAATTATTATTTAACTTCTTAATGTAAGTATAAGGGGAGAAGGAAAATTAATCCATCCGCCCGAAGACTATATTTTTCCCGGACTAAGGCCCAGGTAAAGGACTTTTTTCTCGAACAGCAGCCGAATGCTTCTTTTATAATCATAACTGACCGGGCTATTCGAACAGCGTCGGCGAAGCATGGACTGTGCATGATAGAACGCTTTTGCTGCTGAATCGTCTTTCCGAAAAGAAAGCACCGATGTCCCGGCCCGAAACAACGCCTCCGCGTGACGCCCCACCAAGACGTCCAGCCCCAGTTGAGCGCCGAAAAATGCTTGAACCGCTTCGAGTTGCTGCGTGCCTAAACATAGTTCTTTAAGGGGTACCGCCGCATACCCATCAACCTAATAAAAACAAACTATCCCAAAACGATAAAATTGAGCAATTTGCACAAAATCTTCGTTTTGGGGTGATTACAAATTCTTAATTTGATGGGCATGCGTCAGGACCCCTAATTAATCTTTAATCAAATCAACTCCCGATAACACTGATTATGTGAACAAGAAATCCCTTCAAATTTTGTATTCTGATCTGAAGGGATTTTTCATTTCCAGTGTCAAAAGTTAGAATTAACGGAAGTAGAATGGTTAATTAAAAGTAATGTGAATTAATAAAAAGAAGTTCTTGATCTATTCATCAAGAACTTCTTTTTATAACAAGTCCAATATTCAAAGATTAATTGCAATTATCTTGAAGTTTTTGCACCAGAACCGTTTCTACAACACATTCATGAAAATAATAATGATTTCGTTTTACAAAAAATTATTGTCTAGTTATAATAGATACTACATGGATATACGTATATTCATCTGACAAGTTTATAATCAGTAGATTTGGGAAAGGAGAGCAAAGAACATGGACTCAGTAGAAAACATTTTAACACACTTAAAAGAAGCTGGTTATAAATTCACAAGTAAACGAAGAAGGATAATAGAAGTATTAATTGCAAATCAAGATACATTTATAACTGCTAAGGCTCTTTATATAGAGATACAGAAGGAATATCCTAATGTAAGATTGGATACCATTTATCGTACTTTAGCTCTTTTCTTGGAGAAAGGCATAATTGAGAAAAGAGAATTTGGTGAGAAGGGGAGCAAATTTCGTCTTGTTTGTCATCAGCATCATCACCACCATCTTGTTGGTCTTTCTTGTGGAAAGACAAAGATATTAGATAAGTGTCCTATGGAATTTATTGATACAGTTTTTGATGATTTTCCAGTTGTTGAGCATCGATTCGAGATTTATGGTTATTGTAACTCTTGTATATAGGACTACCTAATATACTATACTCAAGAGTTTATATATATAAAAATGACTGTCTTAAACATAGTAAAGATAAATGTCAGACAGTATGAAATATGACTTGTAAAGAAAGGTATAGATAGGGTGAAATTATGGATATTCAACTACCATCCAAAGCTGAGCGACATATTCTTTTCGGCTCAGTTACTCCAGGTTCTAAGACAAAACCTACACAAAAGCATGAGATGTCCGATTTACAAAATAAGAAAAATAATTTCTTGTTTTCTTTAAACCAGGTTGGTATTAGCAATGTAAAAATGCCAGTTAATGTACATAGCGCGTTGTCTCCAACGCAACAAACGACTGTTGCCACCTTTACTTTAACATCTAGTATTCCATATAATCATAAGGGAACTAATATGAGCAGATTTACAGAACAACTTGAGAAGTATCGGCAACAAGGATTCACGCTAGATCTTCCTATATTACGTGACTTTGTGAAAGAGCTGTCAGAAAGGTTAGAGCAAGTAGAGGCAAAACTAGAAGTGGAATTTCCTTGGTTTTATGAACGCAAAGGCCCGTCTTCTGGTCTAACTGGATTAAATCATGCAACTGTCAGAATATGCATTTCATATAGTCAAGAGACTGGATTTACAAACGACGTAACCCTGATATGTGGAATTACTACTTTATGCCCGTGTTCTAAAGAAATTAGTGAGTATAGTGCGCATAACCAGCGTGGCTATGTCACTATGAAAGTTCGTCTTTCGGATGATTATGACGAAGAACAAGATTGGAAAAAAGCTTTATTAGATGCAGCCGAATCAAATGCAAGTGCATGTGTTCATCCTATATTAAAGAGGCCGGACGAAAAAATAGTTACGGAACAGGCATACGAAAACCCTCGTTTTGTAGAGGATATGGTGCGTCTCGTGGCAGCTGACCTTTATGAAATAGAATGGATAACATCTTTTACAGTAGAATGTAGGAATGAGGAGTCTATTCATTTACATGATGCAGTAGCATTTCTTACATTCAGTAAATAAAAAATAAGCTGATCCTAATCAAAAGGATCAGCTTATTTTCGTAATTTATGCAGTTACAGGAACCCATTTCCATTCTGATGCCTCTTCTACAACATGGCCTAAGGGAGCGTAAATATTTTTGTGTAAATGGGGTTCCAGCTAAATTACAGCAACCGGCTTTACATGGAGTGGCAGGTATGATAGGCTGGCGAGCCAGGCGATGCCTTGTCTTTTCAAAGGGATCGCCCAATCGCCAAGCATCATGCCTGCAGAGGCTCCATGTCAAGCCGGACTTCGCAAACATCAGGAAGAGAGTTCGGTTTCTAATCTGTCCCCAAAATAGATTGCGAGTTGCGATATACATTCTTTCCAGCTTCGCAGAGGCATAGTTCACTTCTTCGAAATTTCTATGGTAGCTAAGTAGATAATCTTACGAAGAGCGTCATCAGATGGATAAGCTGTCTTCGTTTTCGTGACTTTTCTAAGCTGTCTATGATAGCCCTCAATCGTATTCGTTGTATAAATCAGCTTGCGAATCTCAGCCGGATAGCTGAAGTAAGACGTGAGTTCCAGCCAGTTGTTCTCCCAATAACGGACGACGAGAGGATACTTTGTGCTCCACTTATCCCGAAAGTCAGAGAAGGCAAGCTCCGCCTCTTCCAGTGTAAGAGCTTGGTACACACGCTTCGAGTCGACCATCATCACCTTCTGATCTGTAAACGTGACATACTTCATAGAGTTCCGGATTTGATGAATGACACAGAGTTGAATATTCGTCTGTGGGAATACAGAAAGAATGGCCTCAGAGAAGTCAGAAAGCCCGCCCTTACAGGCGATCAGGATGTCTTCGACTCCTCGATTTTTCAAGTCTGTGCACACGCCAAGCCAGAAGCTGGCACTCTCATTCTCACCAATCCAAATGCCCAATATCTCCTTGTGACCCGACACACTAATGGCCCAGTACACTATAAGCAGCCTTACTGATGATGCGGTTCTCCTTGCGTACCTTAAAGTGAATGGCATCAAGAAAGACAATTGGATAGACACGGTCTAACGGACGGGACTGCCACTCGATAATAGACGGCATAATCTTATCGGTCACCTTACTAACTAGAGTTGGAGACACATCAATCCCGTAGAGATCTTTCATGTGATCCTCAATATCCCGCGTGGACATACCTTTGGAATAGAGAGCGATAATTTGGTCCTCCAGGCCATTGACAGTGGTCTCATACTTCTTGATGATGTGAGTCTCATACTCACCGTTACGATCTCTGGGAACCTGTAAATCTGTGTTACCAAACTTCTTTTTCACAGTCTTCTTACTGTGTCCGTTACGGCTATTGCCCGTACACTTCCTTTTAATACCTTAATTAGGTAAAGGTTATTCAGAATACCGCTTCTTAATATCTTCAATAGTTTTAACCCTTTTATTCTGAATTTCCCAAGAGATTTGAGGAATCATCAAATCATCATTATCCTGCAGGACCCTTTATTCAACTATCTTGTCCGCTAGTTAAAGAAAATTATCTTACATCTAGATCGTACTAAAAATATCCTCCCCTACGAAGATCACCTCTAAAATAACTCATGCTGTATACCGACAAGAAGGATAGTTACTACAACCTAAAAAAGTCCCTCTTGAACCTGTGCGCTGTACTAATTTCCCGTTGCATCTAGGACAAATATGATTTCTAACTTTAAATTCTGCTTCTTTCTTACTGTTTATAATGGTTTCTATGTGTTTCTCTTTTATCTTTTTATCAGTTATATTTGCTCTTTTGATTATTCCATAAATCGCATTCATTTGAGTAAGTGAAAGAACACGTTCCTTGTATGTATTAATACACTTAATCACATCATTAAAATACAAAACATGCACGTTATTAGAAGTAACGTTAATCATTTTCAAAGTACTTCCTGAGCCAAATGCTACTATCGAAACAACAGGAACATGCTGCGGATTTAACAAATGCTCTATAGCTTTAATGTGACCATAATTTTGCCAAATTGGATTATAAAATCTAACTTTCCTTGTATAAATCATTTGAGTCCATTTCGGGTCTTTTTCATTTCCTAATATCCAGCCATCATAGTTCTTTGTCTCAATAACAAAGATTCCTGCCCTAGATATGACTAAATGATCAATTTGTGTAGTTTTTCCTCTTTCTGTTTGGATAGTCAAATCGTACATTACAATATATTCATCTTTGTTTAATTTGGATAAATGGTTCTGAATTTTCTTTTCTCCGGCTCTACCTTTAATTTTATAAAAGTTTTTTGAGCGATAAATCGTAATCCCAATCATGACAAATAAAAGAAGAAAAAATATAACTATGAATATTTCCATATCTCCTTAATTCCACCTTTAAGCTCAATATTCTTAATAACAACATTTTATTTTAATATTATTATATATAAAACAAAATAAAATTTCATTCCCTTATATTGAAAATGAATTAATAATCCCCCTCCCTGTAGACATTATTGTCTATGATAATCGTAATGGTTTACTTCAATTCGTATCGTAAACTAACAAAACTTTTCAAGTAAATTTAGTTGCTCGATATTTATCTTCATCAGCTCCTTAATATTAATGAATGAGAGCAGTTTTATAGCTGCTCTCTCCTATAAAGTATTTGCAAGTATGAAGATACCTTTAAAGGAAGTCTCTGAAGTATGGGGACTAATAACATGATTTAAGAGAGTATTCCAATCATTTAGCTTTGAAACTAAAAACCTTAACAATGTTTCAAACTCCATAATATAAACACTGTAGAATAGAGCCTTTTTCTAACTGTAGGAGCATTAAATTTCCGTCTTGAATTGAGAATTCTAATACACAGCGTGTGAGTTAGGGTGCTACCAACCCTTTTCACAGTGAAAAAGGTATGAAATGTCGAAAATAGCCCCCCTATACAAGCAAAAAGGATGAGTCGCCTCATCCCCTGCAAATCCTACGCCTATTCATTCTTATATATTCATTAAAGGGCTCTTTTGGGATCAACAGTTACGTTATTTGTGTGAGTTTTAATGAATGATCTACACTATCCTCTAATTTCGATATGTATCAAAAAGATAGCAGAGCTAAAAACGTCTTTGCTTTGTGCATGACTGAATTAACAATTACTAAGAGTATAAGGAATAGAGGTGACATCGAATCTCTAAGAACTTAATTCTTCTCTTGAAAGGCAGACTCGTTTAATACAATCGTATGCTTTGTCCACGTTCCCTTTAAATATCTCTATAAACGGATTTATTATATATTCACTAACCGCCTCCTGATGTAATCCATCAACGTTTTGTGTTAAGACTGTAACAACTTTCCCCTGCTTTTCAAACTCTGCAAGGAATATATGTCCTTCATTCGGTCTATACTCTCCTAACAACTTGATTTGAAATATCTCTTTATACTTTTTCCAAAATTCTTTTGGTTTCCGGTAAAAAAAGAACGTGAGATATAATCCTCACGTCTTACTCCATATTTTCATAGCCTTCCTGTAGATCGGAAGTCTGGAATTCCTGAAGCAGTACTCATTCCTGCCCCAGTCAAAAATACTATATTCTTTGATTCACGAATCCAATCAGCAAACATTTTATAATCATTCATTTTCGCACCTCTTTCCTAATCTAAATTTCCCATCTAAACAATCCCTCAAATAGTTATGGAGATAATGGGTTATAATAGAAAAAAACTAATGCTTTTATGTGAAGATTAGATTATCTTGCGTTCCCAAATCAACAATCTATATTCTTGTCCTATAACTGCATATTCTTCTCAGTCTTATTACTAAAAGGACTTACTATTTCAAGATGAAAATTGACTCAAATCCACAGATTACATCTGAGGGATAATTATTTATAATATATACTGGCGACTATAGCTTGTAGACTAATTGTCTCCCTATTGGAAATTTATCATTAGGAGTGAATCATATAGAAGTTGAAGAAGCTTTTAGTTTAGTTTTACGTAAACATAGAGATACTCACAGGAAAAGCTTCTCGTATTGCATAAATTGAATCGTACATATATCAGTATACTTTAAAGAGGAAAAAGAAAACCTACTATCACCTCTATTGTTAACATTTCTACAACACTAAGATAGTGACCAAATGATTTTATTAAGGAGGTGGAATAAATAAAAGATGGGGAATTATGAAAGTCACCTATATTGAATTATAGAAAAATAATTATGCGAGGTTCAAAATGCCTATAAATAGAATAGAAATAAGAAATTGTAAATCTATAAAAAATCTGCAAATTTCGTTTAATCATATAAGTTGTTTGCTCGGTGAGAATGGATCGGGAAAAACTAATATCATGAAATCAATTAAATATTTTTATGATAATTTAACTGATAAAAATATTGATGATAGTTTGTATGATAAAGAAAATCCTTATATTCAATCGTTTGAAATAACATTTTTTTATGATTTTTCCAGATTAATAAAAATTGCTGAAAGTCACTCTGAACGAAATGATATCTATAATTACAAATTAAACCCAATTTTCAAAAAAATTAAGAATATTTATAAAGAGCATAGCGACTCTAATGGTGATATTAAAATAACATTAAACCAAGATAAAAATGGTATACAAAAATGGAATGTTTCATATGAGATAAGAGCATTCTTAAAAAATATCTTTCCAATCTATTTTTCTCAAACCAGACACCTTAACTTAATAAATTGGGACGAATTATGGGAAATTATAGGGGAATTAAGTAAAACTGGTGTTACAGAAAACACTTCATATAAAAATGATTTAGAGGAATGTTTCAAAAAAGCATTCGGTGAAAGATACTCTACAATCCTAAGCTATATTGAAACTGAATTTCAGAATAACGACATTGAGATTAAATCATTTAATTCTAATCAAAAATTTGCAAATATCTATCAACTGCAGCTTGGTGGAAATAGTTTTAAACATAAGTTTGAAAATCTCGAATATTTTTCAGATGGAATGAATTCTTTTAACTATTTAAAACTTCTTATAAATTTAATATCTAAAATATCCGATAGGAAGATAAAGGAACCTACTATTATTATTGATGAGCCAGAAATTGGTTTACATCCTAGATACTTAGACGAAATGGTAGATATCTTTTTCAAAAAAAGTGATCATATAAAAATATTACTTTCTACACATTCCTCTAGGATAATAAAAAACTTAATGGCGGATAATTCTAATGTACACTTATTCCACATTTCAATAGATAATAAATATTCGAAATTAAAAAGAATGAAAGGATTTACTGATAATCGAGAATTAAATATTATTACAGAACAAGAAGCAAGTTACTATTTTGCTAAAAGTATCGTTTTTGTAGAAGGCCCTACAGAAATAGAATTGTTCTCAAACCAAAACTTACTTACCCTATTCCCTTTCTTAAAGAAAGTTGAATTCTATCCATTCGGGAACAATAGCGTTAAATTAAAAATTATACATCCACATGAGAAAAACATAAGCATTCCTTATCTGATGTTAATAGATCTAGACCAAATTTTAAAATACGATAAAAGCAACTCTAAATTTACAATTAAAAAAGGACATAAGTTTATTAATCCTTTAAAAGACAATGATTATGAAAAGAAAGAAATTTTATATTATGGAAACAAAAGAGAAAAAACATATAACACTAGAAAAAGGATTAATGGAATAATTGATAAAAGTCAATTTTACTTCGATAATAATTGGGGCTATATTACCGGGAGAAGCGATTACTTTAATCTATTAAGGAATTTAATAAGAAACTATTCATTGGAATATAATATTTTTCCTGTTTTCACTACTATTGAGGGTGCTTTGATAAATAGAACAAACCAAGAAATTGTGTTTAATTGGCTTAAATATTCTAAGGAAAAAGTAGCTGAAAAACAAATAATTGACGACATTTATAACCAACAAACTTCTATAGCATATAAGACAACAGTATTAAGGTTAATCAATGATGGAAAATTTGATAATCTAGCTACTGTTAATGAATGGATAGGTAAGATTGATAATATCAGTGACCAAAGTGTAAAAGATATATTCGAGAAAATAGCTCAAGTAAAGAATGGAAAAACTGATGGGTGGGTGACACACTTTATGAACTACTTTTTTGAAAATCATATTAATAATATAGAGTTGACACACGAGGAAAAAATAAGTATATTTAAAAAGAATTTTCCTGAATTATATATGATAGTCACCTCTATAAGGGCAATAAATAAAAAATAAGTAGTAATATTAGACGCATAGTTTTTTTATGCATCTGATCCCTTGTTGAATAAAAGCCAAGGGAAGAGTGTTACAATATGTAGCAGCGTACGATTATCTGCGTATTTGGCCTACTAAGTTTTTTGTCGCCAAGGCGAGGCTTTGAGAAAGTACTTATTCGACTTTTGAGGTGATTATTATATTTATTTATAAGGAAGATTTTTTTTATGACTACATTCTTCAAGATTCATTAGAAGAAATTAAAAAGGTTATTGAAAACAAAGAAAATAACTATTATATTATAAAAATCCCTAAAAAAGATGGATTACGAAAATTAAACTGTATAAAAAAAGAGACCAAACTATATCAGTATCAAACTCTTATTAAAAATAAATTTCTAAATAGAATACCTATCGCAGAAAACGTGTATGGCTTTGTAAAAGGGCAATCTTATAAAGACTTTTTAGTTCCCCATACTTGGGAAAACAATAAAAAAAGGTTCTACTTAAGAATAGATATAAAAGATTTTTTTGGCTCAATTAATACTGATACTCTAAGACAGGTTTTTAGATACTACTTTAAAACAGATGAAAACGCTTCTAATGAAATGATTGATCTTTTATTAGACATTGTTAGTTTAGATGGTTTTTTACCACAAGGAGCAGTTACATCTCCAGTCATTTCAAACATCGTCTTTAGACAGCTAGATTTAAGAATACAAAAGTATTGTAACAAACTCAATTTTACATATACTAGATATGCAGACGACCTATTATTTTCATCGATTAACAAAAGAATATATGACCCTTTCTTTATAAAAATGATTAGTACTATTTTAAAATCTCGAAACTTTAAAATTAATCACTCTAAAGTAAAAACCTCAGACGAAGAAATCTCACTTAATGGATTTGTTGTTGGTAAAAACATCAGGCTATCTCGAAGTAAAAAGAGGGATTTAAATAGGATACTATTTATATTTCAAGATCAAAAACCTAAAAATATAACTGACTTTTTATCTTTGTTAAATTCAAAAAAATTTAAAAGTCGGATTAACGTAAACAATGAGTATTTTTCAAACAAGACCAATCTATTAAATTATTTAAGTGGATATCGTTCATTTTTAATTAGTTGGCTACCCGAAAACAAATCTTCACCTGATTTTAAAAGCAGCAAAATTTATATAAAAAGAATAGAAGAATTAATTTTAAATATTAATAATATGAATTAATAAATTAATTTCTCAATTATTATTTAAACAAGACACAATCTTTTGTGTCTTGTTTTTTAGTTTCACTTAACTAATATGTAACAAGTAAATATCCATAAATCAAATTTTATAAATAAAAATTAATATAAACTGTAATCTATACATACAGATTACTTAAAAACTTTCCTAGAAATCTAAGCTCTATTCCAGATGGAAAATAAACACTGTCTACATCTCTACATTGAACCAATATTCTCCTTTTGGTCACACATTGGTCACGCACTTCAGAAAAAACTAGGTAAAATCAAACTTCTATAGGAACCGAAACCGTTACTATAGTGCACTTTTAACCATACAAGGTAACATATAATCCACGCCGGCAGCGTAGCGGTCAGGATTTCCATTTCCCCATGTTCCACACAATAAAAAACGCTAAGAAATTAGCGTTTTTTCTATTAATTTACTCGTCAATTAACACTAGATTTTCAACTGTATAATACAACTTCAAATATGTGCATGTCCTCCATTCGTTATTAAAAATTCTATCTAATATTGATTTTATATAGCTGTGAAGCCGTTCTTTTCCCATTCTCCAACACGTACTCAACAGCATCCCTTGCCCATTCCCTCGGATTTTCTTCCTTTTTCGCCTTACTATATAAATCCTCAATCAGTTCCTTTCCTATAATACACAAATACATCACTTCTTTACCATCTTCACCTAATACTTCACAGTCTTGCATGAGCTTCTCCGTAACAGTAACGTACAACTTCTTACCATTATCTACAACCAACATATGTTTTCGAGAAGTATCCTTACGCAGAATAGCTCGTACACACCCTGCAATATAGTGTTGTTCACCCTTTCCCCTTACAATTACAGTCATAAGCAGCACCTCACTGTATCGTAATCTTTACATTTATCTTAAAAGATATTTTTATAGTTTGTTATAAAATAATGTAAATTTAAGGTAATAATGTAATAGCATAAGAATGTTTTATAGAAGCGTTTCGTAATACAAGGTATTTTAATAGAACAGAAAATCAATAATACTCTACACAATAAAACCAAACAACAAGCCCGTTCACAATTTCAATTCACTACCAGAAATCATTCTCCCATATCAAAACAAAGCCCCTATCTCCTCACTTCTTCATACCTACAAACTTCCCATACTCCCTCACAAACCTCAACCTCACCGTTCCAATCGGCCCATTCCGCTGCTTCGCCACATGAATCTCCGTAACCTCCTTATTCTCTGTCTCCCTATCATAATAATCCTCCCGATACATCAGCATAATCACATCCGCATCCTGCTCAATCTGCCCTGTCTCCCGTAGGTCGGACAGGAGTGGACGCTTGTCCTGACGTGATTCCACACCGCGGGAGAGCTGAGAAAGCGCCACTACACATACGTTCAAATCGCGTGCCATCAGCTTCAGTTTGCGGGAAATCTCACCTATTTCTTGCATACGATTTCCTCTGTATTTCGAATCGCCGGTGATGAGCTGCAAGTAGTCAATGACAACGAGCAGTTTTTTACCTGGGTGCTTTCGTTTCAGCTTTCGTACTTGCATCCAAATATCCTGTGTCGTGACGCCTGCTCTATCATAGATTTCCAGCGGCAGCGTACCGATTTCTGCAAGTGCTTGGCTTGTTTGTTGCCAATCTGGTATAGAAAAGAGGTGCTTTGGATTTCTCAGCTTCTTTGCCGGTACGTTTCCTATGCAGGAGATCATCCGCTTGATCAGCTGTTTTTCACTCATTTCCAGGGAAAATATGCCTACTGCCGTGCCTGATTTTGCTGCATGAAGGGCGAGGTTTAAGGCGAAGGCTGTTTTTCCCATGGACGGGCGCGCACCAATTACGATGAACTCTTCCTCCTGCAGGCCGCATGTGATCTCGTTCAATCTTTTGAATCCTGTATCAATGCCCGTAAGCTCTCCTGTGTCTTTATTAAGGTCTTCGTACAGACGGATTAAGGCGTCCTTTAATTCAAAATCGAATGTATCCTCTGTATTCTCCAGCTCGCTAAGCGCTGAGATCGTCTTGCCGATGATCTTCTCATCCTTGTCTATAAGAAGCTGTTCATTCATATTTTGCGCCATACGGATTGCGTGACGCATTTTCCACGAGTTCCGAACAAGCCTTTCGTAATGTGAAAAGTTGGCGGTGGTGGGAACGCTCTCCATGATGTTCACAAAGTACACAATGCCACCAATTTGTTCCAAGAATGCAGAATCCAGTTTGGAAACAAGGGTTATAAGATCAAGTGGATCCCCGTCTCCATCTATCTGGCGCATCAGCTTGAATAACGCCCGGTGCATCGTGACAGAGAAGTGCTCCTCGGTAAGCCGGCACTCCTTCATCAGTTCGCCATCGAGCAGTAAGGAACCAAGAACTGTACGTTCCGCCTCTACGCTCTGAATGCTCACGGACGCCACCCGCTTTCCTGCAAGAATTTCTGGAGTTCTTCTTCAGATGGTACGCTTTTTCTCCACTCTTCGTACTCGGCACGCAGATTGTCCACTTCATCATCAACAGGCCGTTCTTTCTTCCGGAACTTCCTTGTCGCCTCTTCCACTTCGCGAAGTGTTGTATATCCTTTTCCGTGCCAATCCCGTAAAATTCCCTTCACATAAGCAAGCGTCCGCTTATTGTTTTCATGTGCGATTTGCAATGCCTTTAACACAAGCTCTTCTGATAAATCCTCAATCCACCCCGCTAGTTCCTCTGACGTGTACGGGGATAACGTTCCGAAGTTTTGTTCGTAAAAAGCGAATACATTTTTGCTGACAGGAGCAATTTCTTTATTCGTTTCCGGCATTTCCGAAACCTCTGTTGGAGCAGGATACGGTTCTTCCTCTGGGATACCGAAATACTCCAGCAACAGCGGTATTTTCATTTCTTCCTCCAAGCATGTTTGGAGAAACATATGTACAAACTCCTTGTCTTTTACAGCTTTCAGCTCACGCAATACGCATTTTTCTATGTTCTTGTTTGTTATGCGGTTATAGCGTACCCAGTTTTTTATGTACAGTTCCTGTGTTTCTGCATTGTATACAATTTTTCCGTAATTAATAAATCGCTGCAGCAGCTCCTCGATAGCATCCTGTTTATAACCGGTTTCTGCTTCCACTAAACGTATCGGGAACTGATAGATGCCGCATTGCGTCGTTTTGGAGCATGTCAGCAAGTACAAATAAAAGTATCGCTCCTCCGGTGTTAAGTTCAATACGAAATGATCCTGCCAAAACCCTATCTGTACATTGCGATACACAGCCATGCTCATTCCTCCCGTCTCTTGCGGCACATGTCGAGCTGCCGCTTCCCTAATAGATATAAAAGCAAAAGAGAGAAATGGGTCAAAAAATTTTATAATTTAAAAAAAAGATTACTACTAGAAGATTTTTTCTTTAGTAAGTTCTTGTAGTAGTTTTTTTGTTTTTTATAAGTTCTTTTAAAGATCTTTGTTCTTGTAGTAGTTATTTATTTCTTTGTTTTTTAATGATTTATTACTTGTAAGGGGCTTGGGATGGGCTTGTAAGGAGCTATTTATTATAAGTTGAAAGGGTTTGCTAGAATTCAGGTTTATAAGATCTTATGTGTCATTCTCTAATAAAAAGATATGTGGCAACACAATGGAGGTGTTTATGGCTTTCGAACTTACGTAGAAAAATGTTTAATACACTTTGAAGAGGTAAAGCAGAACCAAGAAACAAACGAAAAAAATAACAAGTCCTATATAACTGATTTATCTTTTCGACATGTAACTTAGCTAAGTCCAAGCTGATGTTCAGTAAGTCTAGAAGGAATGACAAACAGCGTCTCCCTGCCTACTGGAAGACGCTGTTTGGTACACCATTTCTCCTGTTTTGCTCCAAACATCCTAATTCAAATTACCTTTCTACATAACAATTCCCATTAATTAAGTAACATTTTTCCGCTTTTAAAATGGGATTGTTGTTATCTACGGTAACAAATGTATCGGTAACATACGGATTGTAATAAACTAACTTATAGTTTTCAATGTTGACAACTTGATGACCAACATAGTTACCTACAACGTAGGCATGGACATTTTTTTGTTTGTCTCGTCTCACTCTCTCTTGACCTGCTTTGCTTATTTTAAATTCCACATTTGACAATACAAGGGTTTCTCTATGTGCAATCAAACGACGAGTTTTTTTATCCAGCACTGAAAATAACTTTTTACGAATGTTTCGGTACACTTGAACCCGCTGGTTAATTTGTAACTCCCTATTATTTAACAGAGGATTTGTCATACAGCATTCCCCTAACAAGTTATTTGTTCAAGAGCATTGTTATTCACTGTATGTTTATTATGTACCTTGTATCTTTAAATAATTACATTATTAGAAAGCAAAAATAAGATGAAGATATCACGAAAAAACTTGCACGTATAATATTATTTCCCTAAGACATCGCCTGACAATTAAAGAGATTTAACGTTTAGAACTAAATATAGCCATCAACACTTTAGAGTAGGTTGATGGCTATATTTAATTCTTTTAAGAAAAAGTACATATACATGGAATGACATTATCTTCTCTTTTAACTAATTCACGAAGTTCTATTTGTTTTTCATCCTCATTTAGCTTCTCTAAAATCTGTTCCCTATATTCTCTTAACGTATATGGTTATGAAAAAGAACACACACAAGGTACAGTATCATCTTGTTTTTTAAGAAACTTCTCTACCCCTTCCCTCTCCATTAATTCTCTATATTTTTTTAAAGTATAGGGACCACCATCTTTTTTAAGAATAGATACGTCTTTATCAAAATGTTTTCTAAAGTTTTCTTCCATTTCTTCTTGCTCAGCATACACATTCGGCCAAATTGCATATAAAGTAGCATAATGTTGAAAACCACCTCTAACACATCTACCGCCACAGTTTGCATGTGAAAAACCCTTAACTCCTAATTCAGGTCTCAACTTCTCTGCAATTGTATACATCCTAGGTAATCTAATGCCCCATTCATTTTCAATAATTGATTTAGCATCAATATCGTCTCTAAATGTCTCAATCATTGGAAATCTAGTCTCAATTGGTTCAACAGGCCTATGCTCATAAAATTCTTTCAAATTATCTGCGCGGTGTTTTTCATGAGGACCGATTCCAAAGTATAGAATTGGTTCTAGATTATGCTCATCTCGTAATTCTTCTAAAAACACAACAGTTTGATATACCTTTAATTCTTCAGAGCATTTAGCTAACCTAGAATTCCCCAAGAAACGATAATCATAAAATACTTCTTCAGGTGTTCTTCCATCCACTCTTTCAGTAATTTCTAATCCAATATACTCTGAAACCTCATCCATAAATCGATAGTTATCTTCATCTTCCCAAAGGGTATTCGTGAAAAATAAAATACAATTTTCTTTTCCATGAGTTTGGATCATATGATATGCAACATATGCACTTGCAGCTCCCCCACTAAACATTGCAACATGTACTGGTTTTCTATCCATTATTAAACACCTTCTAATCTATAAATTCATCTAACAGCTTGTATATCATGAACTCAACTTCTTCTTTTGGAACATTTCTTCCTGCGTTTTTTACCATTCTTTGAATGTTACTATAAATAGTGTTAGATTTCGTTGAAAGCTCTACATTTTTGACTATCTTTACAGTACCGTTTATCTTAATTTCCGTATGATCTTGTTTAATATTGTTCACATCATTATTCAATACTTCATCATACTCAAGCACTATTTGCCGTTGAAACAGGTCGTATGTCGTGTCAGACCAGTTACTAAGCTCTACACCTGTAAAATTATAAGCAAAAATATCTATCCACTCTTCTCGAATTTCTAGCTTAACGAGATTATTTATCATTTTATTTTGTTTCTGCAATAGAGAATTCTGCTGTTTAGCCCAAGATAACAAATCATCAAGGTTCTCTTTTTCAGTAATGGAAAAAATACTCATCTCAACTTCTTCTCTAAAATTATAAAAATACTTCTCAAGATGTAATTTGTGTTTCTCTAATAACTTAAAATCGTTCCTATAGATATTGTATAAAGCCATTAATGCCTCTTGTGGGTTAATTTCACTTCTTTTTATAACTTCTTTAAACTTAATTATATCTTTAGGCAATATATTAGTTATTTGTGTTATTCTCGGCAAGCTCCTCAACCAACTTAACATTGCATTGTTAAGTATGATAACCTTTGGTTTATTCTTAACCAAGTCATTAGCATATTCAATAAATAATCTGTCTAGTTCGTTGAAAAAGTTCTGATACGTCTCTTCTAGCTCATGATAAACATATTCGTATTCATCAGCCTCATTTACCATTTGATAAAACTTTTCTCCATTAACACCCGCTACATACATTTCATTTCTATAGAACATCATATCATCCCATTTGTCTCTAAGAAGAGATACTAAGTATATTGGAATTAATGGTTCGCGAATACCAAATGGTTGACTTCTCATAATATTTACTAATCCGCTAAGCTTTCCTCTAGTTTCTTTCTCTAATTTTTCTTTAAGAGCATTTCTTAGCATTTTAAAATTTTCATTAGAAATATTTTCTAGGTCAATTAAATTTAGCTGGTTATTCTTAAAAATTGTAGCGTAAATTAAATAATCTGGTCCTTGCCCCTCAATGCCGAAATTCTCATCCTGATACTCATTAATAACATGGTCTAATACTTTATAACCCGCTTTTCTTTGAATGTTGTTAATAAAACGACGATTGAATGAATCGTTTGTTACTTCTGGCGTGTAAGGATAGAATTTAAACATTAGGTTGCTGAGCTCTTCTTCAAGAACCATTTCGCTCCTAATATCCATTATTTCTGAATTATAAATCCATATAGTTTCTGGTGTATAACTTGTAAAACAGGACATATAATTATCAACTTCAAATTTTAAATCCTCTTTTTTCAGTAATAATTCCTGTTGTAAATTTTTATCTTCTTTTAGGAGTTCCACGTCTTCCAATAAGGTTTCTATGGCAACTAACTCATTTACAGGTTGTTGTATTACTTGATATGAAGTTTTATTTAAAACAAAAATTGAAAGATTACTTTTGAACTGCTGAACCTTAGCTAACACTTCATCGTACTGTTTATTTTCTTCTAACAAAATGTAATAGATTGTAGCGTCTGATTTATTATGTTCTGTTAATTCAACAGTTAATTTGTCAGCTATTACGTCTGAACTAAATACTACCTGAACGTTTGCATATCTTGTTAAGCTTTTCTCATCATTGTATTCATTAGCAAAGTAGAATCGTTTCGGCAGAACATGTCCCAATACATTAATTCTCTTGGCTCTAGTTGTATTTAAAGTTAATGACTTATCTTGTATTAAATTCTCAAGATGAAAAGAGCTTCCCTCAAGCAACTCCCAATATTCTAGCACTCTATTATATCTAACTGCTTTTAACTTCACTAGCTCTTCCATTATCTTTTCGAGTTCAATCATATTTATATTTAATGCAAAGCTCAAAAATTCTGTGGTTAACTTAAATTTCGATTGTAAACCCACCAATTGCCACAAGGTTATAAACTGTATAAGATTCTTATGGCCGCCTGAGTTAATCCCTTTATCGATATCAGGAATTCTCGTTATTAAATTTTTATATACTTTTAGCGATGCATATTCTTCTTTACTTGTATCAACATCAAAAACACTTGGAAAGAAGTACTGAAATAAATAAAATGGCAAGTAGTGGCTATCACGCTTACTCATATGATTTCTGAGTCCACCAGAATCCTGGCTTTCCAAGAAGGTAAATAATGTTCTCTCATTTTGACCAAATAAGCTTGATAAATGCGGCAATAAATATAGTGTTACTGGATGAATGGGATAAACACCTTCAATAACTAATCTTTCAATCTCCTGTTGATTGAGTTCAGGAAACAAAGGGTATTTTCTAAGATATTTTACCAACTCTTCTTTTGTATGTTGATCAATATTTGCACTAACATCTATTTCATGTAATACATTGTCTGCAAGACGAATAAAAGTGTAACGATCACTTTCTACATAATAGGTTTTAAAACGCTTTTCAATACGCTGAAACTCATTTTTAAACTCATCAGTAAATAAGCTAAAATACTGCCCTAAATTACGGTGAGTAATTAGTAGTAGATGGATATTGTCACTATGATGATCTGTCAGTTCTGCAAGGTCTTGTAAATCCTGCATAGTTTCATGTATTTCATGAGTTTCCAATGTTTGTAGCAGTCTTCCAAATTCATCATAAGCAATAAACAACCCTAGATTTTTTTTATTTAGTTGTTCAAGCACACTTTTGATTTGTTCAACAAACCCTTGTTTATAATCTATAATAAATTCTGCTCCAGACGTGAGAGTAGGGTACATAGATATGAACCATTCAATGGCTTCTTTATCTTGTGTTAATACCTCAAGACGAAAAGTATGAAAATCTTTACCTAAGGTTATGAGTGTTTTCTTAAAGTCTTTATATGTTTTAGGAAACTTTAATTTCCACAAATCAAGAGTTTCTATTATCTTTCCGCTTTGTCCAGGCAAAATTATATCTACGTTATGCTCGTTCAAAGTATGAATTATCGCGCTCAGTACAGCTTGTCTAAACGAACCCTCATTGCCGTTCAGTGCAACTGTAAGAAACTTCTTTTCAATATCTTTTGCTTTACTAAGCTCATCAAAAATCTCATCATGTACTTTGTCAAATTTACATACTAAAGAATTAGTTGTTTTCTTGTTCAATTCTTTAGAGACTACACTGCCGACTATAGTTGCAATTAATGATTTCCCTGTTCCATATGGACCAACTATGATATGGGAACGTAAATTAGCAGGATTGTTAAAACCTCTTAATAATCCTAATAAAGACTCAGCATGAGAAGGCGTTGGCAAGTAACGATTGACAAACTCCTCTTTTCCTAAATCAAACTTAATATTAACACTTGTCTTAAAGCTATTAGTTTTTAACGCCATTACATTTTTCTACCTTTCGAACGTATTCGTCAAATAAAAATTCTAAAGGGTCTGCTTCCGGAATTCGTATAGTATCCAAATTATTAGTCCTAGTAAACTTCACTGGATACTTCAGATGATGAGATAGTTGCTCTAAAGCATCTACAATTGTACTTCTTGCCATATTGAATACTCTCCCCCATAAACCCTCATGTGTGACCAACTCATCTACTGTAATGTTCTCGATTTCAAACCGTCTTCTGAAATCGAGTAGTACGTACATTAAAGCTGTTAAACCAACTTCTTTTGAAGAAAGAGATTTCTTATATACCATGCCTCTTTTTTCAGAAACTAAAGATAGCTTATTTAGAGGACTTTGAATAACCTCTTCTGGATCAATATTTTCTTGCTTTGCACTATATAGCTTAACTAGACATTCAATGTCTTTTTTTAATGAGTTAGTAGATATCTCTTTTTCCTCATTCTCTTTAACCCATGCAATAAATTTCTCAAGTAATTCATCTTTTGAAATTATAGTCTCATTCAAAATATTAAAGAACCAGAACCAAGCTGTACTAGGCTCACTTTCTTTACACATATGATAATGAATAATTGAAGCTGTATCTTGAAATTTAATAAACTTATCATATTTGAATACTATATTACCAAAAGGTGTAATCTCATATATTTTCTTTCGTTCCTCATTGTAATCTTCACTTACAACACCTGTAGCCACAACCCAATAACGTAAGGATTGAACCATATTTTTCCCAAGCCCCATTTTTTCAAAAGCCTCTTTATCATAGAAAAATCGATTATCTCGTTGCAAATGTTTAATAGCTTTATTCAACCATCGATCTCGCAGGTAAAAACTTTGATGTTGTCCGTATCCCATATACTACTTCCTTTCACTACAAATGAGTATTACTGGAGAAAAACCTCCAGTAATACTAAATTCCCAAAAGAAGCATCTAGTTACTCACTAGATGCATAACTTTTAATAAATCAACGTTCAAAGTATTTGAGTAGAGCTTTTCTCAAGAGTACAGTTAAAAAAGGACTTTTCCCACGTTCTGTTCTACCGTAAATTTTAGCAAGAAAATCACCTTTTCCTGCAAGTTTTTCAGCGCCCGACTCATCTAAAATAATTGATGATGCTGTAGCATCAGTAGCCCTTAAAGCTAGTCTCGCTCCTAAGTTATTTCGTATATTCGTACTTATAATGTCTGCTTTTGGGTTTTGTGTACAAATAACTAAATGTATTCCGGCTGCTCTAGCTTTCTGTCCTAAACGGAGAATGCTGTTTTCAACTTGTTTCGCGATTTCTTTTTCTTGACTCATAAAGTCAGCAAACTCATCAAATACTACAACCAGTCTTGGTAAATTCCGACCTGTAACTTCTACAAATTCCTCAAGATTTGATACTATTTCTTTTTTAAATTTTGCATAACGGCTCTCCATTTCTTGAACAAGCATATCTAAAGCTGTTACCGCTTCGTTTATGTCCGTAACAACGGTCTGAGTATGCTGACGATCTTCATAAATAGAAAACTCTACTTGCTTCGGATCTATAAAGATAAACTGCAACTGTTCCGGCTTATACAGGCACATCATGCCTAAGATAATTGAATTTAGGGTCACACTTTTTCCACTTCCAGATGTCCCACCTGTCAATAAATGTGGTGAATCTGGTGAAGCAAAATCCATAAAAATTACTTTATTTAACGGATCTAAGCCTAGTGGTGCAATTAGATTAGTTTGTTTAACTTTATCCTGAACTTGTGAACGAACCTCTTGCATGAACTCATTAAAGTAAATTGTTTCAGGTATTTCCCGAACAATATCTATATTAAGTCCATCCTTATTTATAAAAATGGTTGGTTCATTATTAAGCTTTAACCACAGCTGAATATCTCTCGATTTATTAGTCACTTTGGTTTGTGAAATAGTTTTTGGCAAATCAAAAATAATACGTATAACACTGGAGCCTACAATTGCTCGTTCGTTGGATATGTGTATATCATTCTGATTAAATCCAATCTTCAATCTATGTATATATTCTTTAGTAATAGCATCATTATCTACTTCTTTGTTCTCATGGTGAGTTACTAGCCCTTCAAACGCAATTAGCTCCGGATACAAAAAAGTTGTTGAATGAGGAGTGAACTCACTAGGTTTTATAAGCTCTACATTGTCCACTTCAGATTGAAAATCTTTGTCTAACTTCTCCAATTTCTCTTCAGAGATGTCTTCATCTTCCTGAATTTTCACAGCTTCTTCTTTTGGATCCTGAACTGTATCATTTCCATTATTCTCAGTAGAGGACTGGTATGTGAAGTTAAAATAATCTGCTGCTTTAGCTTCAGATTCGTTTCCAACACACTCTAATTCATTGTATTCAGGAGTCTGTAGCTCATTAATTCCTAGTTGGGTTAATATATATGACCGGTTAAAAATAAAATTAAAGATGCCTTCTTCTAACTCATCGACATATATTCCATCATCTATTTTCTTAAAATCATATTCGATAAGATTATCTGTATAACAATAAACATCAACACAGCCTTGTATATCTACCTCAATATCTTGAATGTCCACTTGCTGTAAATACTTTATTAAAGATATAGATTCAGAACTATATGCGCCTCTATCAACTATGTACTCTACCAGTTGATCTCTCCAATAGTTCGCATCTAGGTTTTTCTTATCAAATTTAAACAAACGCTCATATACATTAATTCCTGTTTTAAGTTGTTTGATAGCATCTAATCTTTCTCTATCAAAAATGTGGTGGTTCACAAATTTCAATTCAATTAACTTGAAAACTATTTTTAATTTTTCACCATCTTTTTCAATGTCAGTCTGAACCAAATCTGGCCTTCTTTGATTATGCGAGAACCATGGCAACTCGTCACATAGAGACCAAACACTAAAGGTAGAACCATCTTTTACTCTATAATTAGTTGTCAGATAAGTTGCTAACATCTCATGAGAAAACTTTCCTTTACCTATTACCTTCAAAACTAATGCACCGCTTATATCCTTAACACTTTCTACAGCTTGTACTACAATATCTTTTTCAATATGATTTACTTTTAAAATTGACGTAAATTTCCTGCTTAAACGATCGTAATAATCAAAATCTTGCATGTCATTCATCATTTTTCTAATATACTTAGATGATGACACAATTAATCGCAAACTACTGTTGTTACCTACTTTTGGTTTATATTGTATAATTTGTGCTTTTGGTGTGGCCTTCTGCAAAAGCGTCCGATCTAAGTAACGATCTAAAATCATAACCCAATTAAAACGATCGTGCATGAAATCCAATAAGCCATTATGGTGATGCTGGTTTATTGTCACAATATTATTTAATAAATAAACATTCTCTTCTTGTAAAGTTCCTTGATATTGAGCCATGTATTGCATTTGGTAAAAGTTACATAGTACCTTAGGTAGATGATCAGTGACTAAACTAATCCTCTTGAGATTCTCATTAATATTTAATGGTTCTTTACAAACTGTTGAAAACCAATCATTAACTACGTTTACTTCCTTTGGAATAAAGGAAAATCGAACTTGATCTTGTTGTGCGAAATAATCCACTAAGATTACTATGTCAGCATCAGCCATACGCTGGTTTACTTGGTCCTTAATTTCATTTATTTGGTTACCTGAGATAACACTCAATTCCAATTTAGGAATCTTTTTTCCTACCTCCGGCTTGCTGTACTCCTCTTTTTGCTCAATCCATTTATTAAGCTCATTATGAATTTTAGCAGCTTCTTTGCTATGGACAGCCAAATTTAACTTTGTTACTCGAGTTCCTTTAAAGATGGCATCAACAATTTTCGTAACTATCTCCGAGCTATTACAGTGCATGAGCATGACATCTAATCCATCTTTTGCATACGGATATACATCTAAGTAACTCTTTACTACTCTGACAACTTCACTAGAAACTTCATTCGATAGATGTTCTATGTCACCTAATAACTTAGTATTTACTAAAAATTTACTCTCTCCTAACTTTTCATGTTTTTCTATGAGGCGTTGCTCTGAATCACCTAATGTAAAATAAGAAGGCGCTAAAGACTTTGTACGACTTGCAAAATAGGATAAGTACTCATCTAACTTCTCTACCTGGCTATTTTCATGTAGACCACTATTAATCCATTCTTCGAGTTTTTCACCCAGATATTCGTATCTCTTTAAGTAAGCAACAAGTCTTATAGGATTAAATAGCGTTACTTGTCTTTCTGACGGTAGACTATACTCCTCATCATTGTCTATATAATCTATATTACACATCAAATCAATTGCTTTATATATACTTACACTAGCTGTACTAGATGAATAAATATTACTTAGCAGTTCTTCTACTTGTTTTTCTAAATCCCTATAATCTACTGAGAATACGCCCTTAAAAATCGCCTCTTTTAATATTCCTTGATAGTAATTTACAAAAGAAACAAATTGATTAAAGTGGTATTCGCAATTAAACTGATCCAGGGCCAGATATGCTTGTACCTTTTTGTAGACTAAATCACTGACGTTAACTAGTTCTTCGCTTTCTGAGTTAACAATCCTTGCATAAGGAACAAGCCCTTCTTCAATTGCAGAAACAATATTTAGCAACTTTAAAGTGTGTAAATTAACAAGTTTAAACTTTGAACTAGCTACTAATTCTTTACCTATAGACATCTTTACAGAGAAATTAATACTTTCATCTTTTATATCTTCACTAGTCTCGTTTATACTGCTATCGTCAAAGTTAAACCTTGGAATTACATTACCAATATCCTTCAAGTAAATCCTTAATAACTTAGCTATATCTTCGTTAACCTTAGAATTTAAAATCTCTATTGTAAATATGGAATCTCGAATTTGTTCTTCAGAATATTTTTCATCTACCATCCTAAATACACAATGAATCAACGCATCATATATATCTTCATACTCAGATGGATTACGCAATTTCTCCGCTAAGCGATTTACTTTCTTCAAAACTGTTCCTTTTTCTTTCTCTTTCAACACATCTTCAAATTCTTCAATAAATGCTTGAATAGCCTCTGCATTTTCACCTTTATTGACTTCCTGCATTCCATCTAGAAACTGCTGTTTCTCTTCGTCAGAAAAGTATTTTTCTTTCTCCGTATATACCTCTTCAAGTAAGCTTTTTAAAGTTGTCGTTACTTTAAAGCTGAATACATGCTCAATTAGATTGTATTCATAAAAATAAAATTTTTTATTTCGATAACTTAAAAATTCGTTTGCCTGATTTAAAAACTCTTCTTGTTGAGTATTTTTCCAAACTTCGTCTGGCCAATTATCTTTCTCTTCCTTCTCCATAAACGCATATAATTTTTCTTGCAACTTAGATGGATCCAAATCTGATGTAGCACTTTGCAAATTTGATAAATAATAGTTTAATTTCAACTTCTTCACATTATTCTTACTAATTTGCAAGCTACTGTCTCTAAACATCCCTAAGTAAGGTAAGTTTTGCTGTATCTTTGTAACGACAGATAAATTATCTGACTCAGTAATCTGCACTAAAAAACTTAGAAGATTTCGTAATTGAGGATCTATCGTTTCATATAACATATCTAATAAGAAAGTTTTTAAGGTTTCTATTTCTGCTAAATGAATTTGCTGGTTTTCCGAAAGCACCTTAAATAAAGAATCTAACCCCTTATTAGATAATAGATAAGCTTCATCTATAGTAAAAATATTCTCTAGACTTTGAGCTTCTGGTGTTACCTCGTTAATTACCAATATTAATGCTTGGTTTGAATGAGTATTGTTGCGTAACCATGTACTAGTTTCATAGGCACTGCACATGAAATTTTCAAACCCCTGAACAGGCGTTATCGTTCTTATGATTGAGCTGTAAAATCGTTTTAGATTGTCAAGGTTTTCGTTTAGGGCTTCTAATATATATTTGAAATCCTCAGAAGAAAAACCATTTATTTTTAAAAACAATTTATCAGTAGAATTATTTTTTTCAGTACTAAAATAATCCTTAATTATTTCTATAATCCAATTAGAAAGTATTTTATGTTCGTTCATTAAACAAAAACTCCTTCCCTTACTTCGTAAGGATTCCTAATCATTGCAGTAGCATCAGAATATTCAATGAGCAATCCATTACTTTTAAGTTTTTCACGTAATGCTAGTTCGTTTTTATGAAAATATGCAATATTCAATTTAGAATTCTCATAAATCTTGCTCATCTTTGCTTGTCGCTCACCTACAACTATGCCATAACGCTTATACAAAACATTAAGAAATTCACTAAATTCCATAGACTCATTTGGCAATACATTTGTATACACAAGAATTTGCAGTAAGCTATCAGAAAGAGTATAACGATACTTAGAACCTGCTTTATAGTTCCCAATTCCACCATCGCGTACTAAAACTTTAATTATGTTTAACTGATGTTTTTTTAGTTGATCAGAAACTACATCTTTTACAGATTCAAATAAATTCGTATTGACATCCTCAAATGAGGAACACTTAGCAAGCGTTCTCTTTATGGCTGCCTTGGTTGTGGCGTGCAGATGTGATAAACCCATATGCTTAAAAAACACAGCACTTTCACTTTTCCAAAGAGATAAATGCTCATTTAAGAAATCTTCATTCGGGATTTTTTCTTGAAACTCATTTTTAAAGAAATCCTCAAATTTTTCTTTAATAAGCACATCATTATCTTGAAATGTTCTGGATGATAGTCTTAAAACTTGATTTATCTGTCCGTCTAAGCAGTCAAAAAACATTAGTATTTCTTGATTATCATCAATCTTTGCCATAGTATACATATATCTCAGCAGCTGGAAGCACATTAAACTTGTAAGCAGTTTAAACATCTCGTATACATCTATATCTAATTTCAATAATTGTTCTAACTCTATAGCAAACTCTTCATATAAAATATGATCATTCACAGGCAGATGAGGAAGTTCCTCACGACCTCCCTCATCCTGTTTTTGAATATATCCATATTCTTCTTTTTCAGTATCCTCTAAAACATCTGTGATAGTAGATACTATTCTTTTTATAGAATTGTGTTTGGAGAGTAATTCCTTAAATCTGGATTCAATAAATTCTTTTCGTTCTGGGAAATTTTTAGTTCCAAAGGAGATCATAAGATAGTATAATTCTCCTCCCCTAGCAAAAAAGTTACGTTCAATACCTACAGATTTACCTTTAACACGTACTTCAAAAAATAGTAACGATTCATGCAAAGGATATAAGGTTTTAGCATACCAGGAACGATCTGCTAACTTCCCGCTATGATTTACAATAGGAACCTCTAAATTCCTTAAAAATTCACGAATAACAGAAACGTTATCCTTATCACGTAATGTCTCATACAATTTTTGTTTTTTAGTTGCATCTATAGTTACTGTGTCCCGGCTAGCTCCCTCTTTAGCTCCCTCAAAAATAAACTTTCGTAGCTCAACAGCCTTAGTTCTCTTGTACTTAGATGCATTTAAATTATAACTAGCACCATATAAAACGTTTAAAAACTCTAAAGCATACTCAGGTCCCCTTTGACCTGAGATAAAACGATGACCCCATATTTTAGATGATATCTTTGAAGAATAAGTCTCTGATATGTTCTTCGTAGAACTCATTAATTTACCTCCTCTGGAAGATCAATAGTTGCTTCTATATATAGACCACTTTCTTTGTCTAGCTTAAAAATATCTAGCGAATATCCATTTGGTTCACTTTGTTGAATCAATTCATTTTTAAAGGTATCGATTAATATATCGACATCTTCTTTTAAAATGTGAAACAAATCTCCAGAACTTAATCTTAGCAAATACTCAAACATCGCTAAGTTAATAGGTAACTTAATACTATTGTTTATTAATAAGAAATACTTTGAAGATATATAGTCTAAATCTTCTCTATCAGAATCCTGAATTAACTGAACTTCATTTCTTCTACCTGGAGTGAACATATCAGAGATAAGAAGATTTTCATTTGCTACATACAACTTGCCATTGCGTTCTGTTAATTTTTTTGTAAAAGCTCTATTGAGCCCATTTAATAGATTTTTAATTATACGTTGTTGCTTTATTTTATTACCAAATATCTCTTGGTAATTATCGACGAATTTAAAAGGTAACATATCTGTTCTTTCAACAAAATAATTAGTAGGGACTTCAAAATAAAGTTTTCTTCTTAATTTATTAATCCAAAAGTTAACAATGGAGTCTCCACTTTCATTATTATGGTCTCTATATAAAACTAGATTCTTTTTAAAATATCCGAACTGCATATCTAAATCACTGCTAAACATTTGTTCATGCAAATTTTCTAATCCAGAATCACCACAAATATCACCATTGATTATAAAGTCATCAATAGCAGAAATAGAAGAATCTCCTGGATTTAATTCTTGGAAAAGCTTAACGGCTCTCATTTCAGATAATTTATCACTTAGACAATCATGACCATAGAAGTTTTGGTAGTACACTCTTTTTGACTGCTCTAACAATTGTTGAGGCGTAGCGTTCATTACATCCTTACATGTATATCCTCCTGTAAGGATGTAACTAATATGAATAAGCATTTCGCGAATTGTAATATGAGTATCTAAAAAGTCTAGTAACCTGTATTGTTCTACTAGTCTTTTTTGAATATAGTCCTCTGATGTCCTTTCGTGATTAAGATAGATAACACAGTTGTTATTCCGTGAACATTGAGCACATACTTTCCAATTTTCTTCATTATTCCAACCTTGAAGAACTTTTTCCACGTATACTGATGAAGTAACATTCAGTAGGTTATAAATACTAAAAATATGATTGTTCTTCTCATGAGTACTAAATCTATCTTTAACTTCATTTCTCAAAAAGCTTAATTTATCATTTTGTGATAGAAATTTTGTCAGTTTACCCTCGTTTGCAGCTATTAAATAGTACACTTTATCTTTGTGATTACTTGCTATGTACTCTTGAAGATTCGTTAATTCTCTTTCAATAACATCATCTCTTAATTCCGATAAATCTTTTACGATGCGAAGGATACCATTCGGTAGTTCAACTTCAACAATGCCTTCAGGTGGCCATTTTAATAAGTTCTGAGTGCTGAGTTGATCATAAACTACACGGCATAAGCGAGTTTTACCGTCACCTGCGTTACCTGTTAGAATAATACTTCTAGGCTCTGTTTGAAAAATATCTATAAGGTGTTTTTCAATTTTTGTATCAACTTTTAATTCATAATGAAACTCTTCATCTCCATGAGTATATTCATCATATATTTTAGAATGATTTGGAGAGAGAATATTAAACTGTTCTAGATAACTAACAAATGGATTACCTTTCATAAGATACAATCACCTATTTCCATTTATTTTTAAGCTTACTGACTAATTTTAAAAGCACTGTTTGTCTTCACTTGACTACTTATGTATAATAGTTTCTTGAGCATCTTCTTACGCTTCAGGAAGCACTGTTTTGATTTCGTCAACCGAAATAAATCACTACCCTTATTAACTTATAGCGGTAGATTTCCCCCTCATTTCGAACGGCAAACTAACTACTATTAAGATCTATATTATACCTTTCTATAGAGCAAAGAGTAAGATATCGTTAAAACATCATTAGCATTTAATTTTAATTAAATTGTAAGAAAATGTAGGGATTTTTTTAAATAGGAGAGGCCATTCCTTGAACAATCTCTGTCTATAAATTAATTAAGTAGATTAAAATTAGTATCATTTATTAAGTTATTATAAAACTTTGAATTCTACATCTAAGAATACTAATATAGAATTAAACTTTAAATCTATAAATACTAAACAAGTTAAAACATTTCATTGGCATGTATCTTATACAGTGGATAAATATAATTTCGTTTTTATAATTTAAATTATTTTAATTCGAACTACGTTTTGAACTTTCAGAATCTTCATGGTAGTTCTTTTTCTCTTGAACATACAATTCATACGAATTAATATTTATTCTTGTAAAGATCATTTCAACCCTCTCTCTATCTTCTAACTGTTTATACGGTAATAATCTCTTTTCTAAGTGAGGATATCTAATATTTATTTCCTCAGTTAGCTTTTCGTCCCATTTCATTTTGGCTCTTTTTGCATTCGTTTTTCTCACCTGAATAGTCCCTTTATAAACATTTCTATTATAGATAATAGATATATCTATATTAAAAGGAACTATATTTTTAGGAATATTAAAAAACGAACAGATTTCTTTTGGAATACCAGTTTCATTATAACTTATACAAGATTTATCCACCCTTTTAATAGCTATTTCTGAAGACAGTATCGTCCAAGATCGACATAAAAGTGGATACATGGTTACTTCACTTAGCACATTAAATCTTCTCCCCTAGATTTTAAGATGGTGGAATTAATAAAATGAATAATTGTGGATTTAAATTCTAAATAAAAGAATATCTGGTTTTTCTAATATAATTTTAACAAATGTAACTCATTTGTTAAAGTGTGGACTTCACTTTCTATATATAACAGTTACAGGAATACAGTTTCACAAAATACAGAAGCGATAAAAACTTATAGCACTAATTACGAGTGGTATCATAAAAAGCATTCCAATCTGACTCAACACTAGATAGAGATAGAGGAACGAGATTTAATTTTTAAGTGTAAAAAGAACCGCTGATCGCTGTTAGCTCCCCTTCCCTTACATGGACTTTTCTCAAATTGACGCACACTGTAATAAATGAAAGATTTAATAAAGCTTTGGTTATTATAGCAACTAGTCTTAAAAAACGTCCTTAGCTGCATATGCATCAAGGAAAAGGAAATTGTGTCATCATTGATTTGATCGGAAACTACCGAAATGCGGACGTGAAGATGTCGCTGTTTCAGGTACCTGTTGAGGATGCGGGCTCTTCTATCCGAAAGCCGATTGCTCCGGAAGGCTGTGAAGTGAATTTTGAGGTTGCGGTGATTGATTTGCTGGAAGAGATGGCGCGCAAGAAGATGCCAAGACGAGACGCTTTGCAGGCGAATTATGTGAGTGTGAAAGAGGATTTGGGAAGACGTCCAAGTTATTTGGAGGTCTATCAAAACGGAACTGCGAATTATGAGATGTATCGTCAAGAATTCAGGTCTTATATCGGTTTTCTTGATTGGGCTGATGAGCTGAACGAACAGGAGAAGCAGGCCTATGAGCTGTACCGGACTTGGCTTGAGGAAGCTGAGAAAACGAGCATGAGCAAGAGCTATAAGATGGTTGTGCTGCAGGCGATGCTGGAACGAGGCGCTGACCGTTGGTTTTTGCCGATGACACCTGAAGAGGCATCTTCATATTTCCACAGCTATTACATGAGCAAGAAGTACCGCAGAGATCGTGATTTTTCAAGCGGCAATACGAAGAAGCTGTGGGAGTTCAATGAGAAGAAGGTCAGCAAGCTGATAGTGGATCTGCCGATGTTTCATTTAAGCAATAAGTCGGATATTTTTTCTTTTGATGAGAATGCTCTTAGTCTTAATTTTGATGTCGCTCCTGAGCATCGCGAGCTTTTATGGCGCTGGACGAAAGAGGTTTGCGAGTATCGTCTGCATTATTATTTCTTTTGGCGCGGCCAAAAATAAAATAGATAGAGAGTTTATAAAAAAACTGTCTTTCCAAACCAAAACACCGGAATGCCCCAATACAATAAGACAAAGAAAAAACACCTCTTATGTCGTATTTCATTTGGTACGAATATACGGGGGTGTTTCTTTTTATGGGAACAAGAAAATCTTATCCAGAAGAAGTAAAGCGGAAAGCGATTGAAATGAATAGAGCCAAATCTTCAAATAAAAATCTTCATTGGTTGTAGTAGCTTTTATAAGTTCTTTTAAAGATCTTTGTTCTTATAGTAGTTATTTATTTTTTTGTTTTTTAATGATTTATTACTTGCAAGGTGCTTGGTAGGGGTTTATAAGGGGTTGTTTCATGGATAGGGTAGCTAATTACCTTTACTGGCACCGCTTCTTGCATATGCGAAAGAAGGCAAAGAAACACATTCAGACAGAGGTCATGTTTTTAGAGGGATTCCGACGTGCATCAGGTCTAACGATGGAGAAATTGAGAAGAAGTGCGTAAAAAAGACTGCTCCCATCAGGAACAGTCTCCTAGTTGAATAATTTTTTCACTGCCTTGAAGATATCAAGTCCTTTGTTATAAGCATAGCTTTCCTATTTCGATAACAAACTGCAATTATGCTATGATTTTCCACAAAATCCGTAGAAGAATAAATGCACCAATTCTTCCGCGAATTCTGGATTGTCAACTTGTTGGGCCATATCAAAAAACTCTTTAGAGTGTTTTCTAAGAATGTTAATATACGCCAAAAAAGTTTGAATAGAGATTTTACTTGAAATTTCCCCGCTTGCTTTCCCATCATTTATAAACTGAATCATTAAAGGAATCACTCTTTTATTATACTCTTCTTCTATATAATGAAGCATGTCATGGTCTTCAATAAGTAATTCATTTATAACATTAAGTGTCAATTCGCTATATGATTTTTTATTTTGAAAAATCATATGCTCTATTTTTTCTTTTACTGAATAGTCTCCATTCATATATTCCTCAAATTCTTTTAACTCCTTGTTAAAGTAATCCTTTAACACTTCACGCAATAAAGCTTCCTTACTCCCAAAATAATTATATATCGTCACTTGTGACACATTTGCCGTCTTTGATATATCCGCAATCCGAATTCTTTTAGGCTCCCATGTCTTTAGCATTTCTAACGTAGCCTTCTTTATTTTCTCTTTTATGAGTGCTGCTCTTTTCTCAAAACCATTCATATTATATTCACCCTAACTTGAGCTTAATGTAATAATGAAATTATAACATAAATATATTTCATATTATCATTGACCTTATTATTCCCCAGAGTTAATATAATTTATGTAATCCAATATTAAATGCATTTCATATTTTAGCTTTCGGGGGTGTTATTATTGTTGACAATTCAAGGGCTAACTAAAAAATTTTCAAATGGAAAAGGAATATTTGATGTATCATTTTCAGTTGAAAAAGGTGAAGTGTTTGGTTTCTTAGGGCCAAACGGAGCAGGTAAGTCTACGACGATTCGGCATATCATGGGATTTATGAAACCGGACAAGGGACATGTGGAGGTAAATGGCTTAGATACTTGGAAAAAACATGGCGTAGTTCAAAAATATATCGGTTACTTGCCTGGAGAGATTGCTTTTATTGAAGGTATGACTGGTAACACCTTTCTTGATTTTATGGCTGAAATGCAAGGTGCTAAAGACACAACAAAGCGTAATGAATTAGTAGAGCGCCTTCAGTTTGATGTTAATACTCCTATCAGAAAAATGTCTAAAGGTATGAAACAAAAGGTCGGTATTGTAGCCGCTTTTATGCATGATCCTGAAGTTATTATCCTTGATGAACCGACATCAGGATTGGATCCGCTTATGCAAAAAGTTTTTATCGATATTGTACTAGAAGAAAAAGCAAGGGGAAAAACATTCTTAATGTCCTCCCACAGTTTTCCTGAAATTGAAAGGACTTGTGACCGGGCTGCCATTATTAAAGACGGCAGAATCATTACTGTTAAGGACATCCATGAATTACAGTCGATGCAACGGAAAATTTTTGAAGTAACATTTGAAAATATTGTGGACGCTAAGCATTTCCAAAATTCCGGCTTGCAAATTGAGTCATACGAGGGAAATCGAGTGAGAGTCGCTATTCAAGGAAATTACAATCAATTTGCGGAAGAGACAGCAAAGTACCGCATTCGAAATATTGATATATTTACCCAAAACTTAGAGGAAGTATTCATGCATTACTACGATAGAGAGGGGGATGTAAAATGAATTTTTCACTTTATAAGCAAATGATGAAAAGCAATCTGAAGGGAATCATGAACTATGCGTTTGGTTCTGCTTTTTATATTCTTCTCATGTTTTGGTTATATCCCAGCATCGCGAAAAATACAAAAACACTTAATGACTTGGTGAAATCCCTGCCGGCTGGAATGGTAAATGCTTTTAATTTACAAAGTGGTTATGGAAGCATTGAGGCTTTCATATCAGGAGAGTATTATGGATTAATCATTCTCATCATTCTCTCCATATTTTGCATCATGTTATCGACACAGCTTATGGCAAAATTAGTTGACCAAGGTTCCATGGCATATTTGCTGTCCTCTCCAACAACAAGAGGAAAGGTTGCGTTCACGCAAGCCGCCGTATTCATTACCGGACTGTTTCTTATCATGGCGGTTACGACAATTTCCGGTTTCATCGGTTATGGATTGTTTATTGGTGATAAATATGACTTTAATGCATCAAGATTTATCCAGCTGAATTTAGGAGCTTTTTTACTTTTCTTTGCGGTCGGTGGCATCTCATTTTTAGTTTCCTCACTTGCGAACGATGAAAAGAAAGCACTCGGAATTTCCGGCATTATTACGTTTGGTTTTTTCAGTTTAGATTTGCTGGGAAAATTAAGTGAAAAAATTGAATGGCTAAGAAACCTTTCTATTTTCTCATTATTTAAGCCTAGTGAAATCGTGAATGGAAATGCTGACTTTGCTCAAGTATCATTTATTCTTTTGATCATTGGTCTAGTATTCTTTGGAATGGGTATTCAATTATTTAGAAAGCGTGACTTACCTTTATGAACCTTCCCCACTTACTCGCTTCCGCTCCTTGAAGTGGGGGGATTCTCGCCTAATTTATGATAAATTCACTTTAGAGAAATTGCTTAGCGGATGAAATCCGCGAAAAAATGTCAGATCCCCAGTAGCAAATGGGAAACGAAAAAATCTTTTGCTGCGGCGAAGAGTGAACATCTGGCAGCCAGAGAAAAACAAAGAACGGCCTTCTCTGCTATCTATGCAGACAAAGGCCGTTTTTGTGTAGTTCATCAGCTGTAGTGAATGTTAGTTAGGTTCATTGACCGGCTGTGGGGCTTTTTTACCGAAAGATAAGAAATACAAGAGCGCGCTCGCTACGACAACTAAGCTTAATATCAGAATGAGATTGCTGTACAAGTATGCACGCGCGTCCGAAATGAAAGGATGAAGCGGGAAAGCGAACAGCTCTTGCTCCATCGCTTTGGCGACTAGTGCCGTCACTACTGCCCCGGAAATAGTCGATGTCATATTAAAAAGACCCATACCGACGCCGATTTGGTGAACAGGCAATATTTGCGTTACACTTTCCGTTAGCGCAGTCTGCACGAAGGAAAATCCGATGTACATCATAATTAGGGCAGCCCCGATGTACCACACCCAAAGCCCGATGGATGAAGATTGCAGCAGAAGACTAAGCGCGATTAAGGCCAGCCCCAGATACACAACAAAATGGCTTCCTCGTTTGACCGTCATATTGCCGGCAACTCTTCCGAATATGACCGCGCTAATTGCTCCGGGAAACATAATGAGCCCGATTTTCTCTGTGTTCAGACCGTACATTTTATTTAGCATGAGCGGGATCACAAACATCGCGGACATCACGGTGCCGAATATAAGAAAGCCGATGATGAGCCCGCCTCGATATAGCGGATTGGTGAAAAGGGCGGGATCGACAAACGGCTCCTTCGCTCGGTGGATTTGAACGATAAATAGGATAAGAGCTATGAAGGCTATGAGCAAATAAAGCCAGCCTGCTTCTGTCGTAAACAAAATCAGCATCGATACTACAATGCCCAGCAGCACCGCTCCAACAATATCCAATTCCCCCGCTCTGCGTTGTTCCTCCGGCAGAAGCTTTTGGAAAAACGGAATAGCGACGAGTACGGGGAGCGGAACGAGAAACAAATATGCCCAGTGGAACGATCCTGCGATATAACCGCCGAGTACCGGACCGATTCCAATCGCGAAAGATACTGTCGATGTTATGATACCAAACATTTTCCCCCGTTCTTCCGCCGTAAAAAATCGGGCTACCATGACAAAGACCAATGCCGGGATAGCGGATCCGCCTGCCCCTTGAATAGCCCTGGATAAAATGACAGCAGGGTACCAAGATTGCAAAACAAAGCCCAAAATAGACCCCAAGCTGTAAAGGGTGATTCCGATCGTAATCAGTTTTTTGACGCTATATATATCAGAAAGTTTTCCGAAAATCACCATTCCCATACCAAAGGCGATAAAAAAGATCGTAACCACCCAGCTTACGTCGGAAGCCCCCAGCTCAAACTGCTTGGCAATGCTTGGGGTGGATACATTGAATACCGATTCGTTCAGCACGGCAAAAAAGATGACGTAATAAATCCACAGTACACTTTTCTTTATGTCGGAAGAGTCCGCTGCAGGTTTGATATTATTCTTCATAGTTTTCATTTTTTTATGCTTCCTGATCAATTTGAAATGTATAAAAATATATAAAACCATCTCAAATCAACCAGTCCTCCTCTCTCATTTTATTTTTTAGAACCAATATATATTTTGAAATCTCCAGATTAACGTTACAGGTTTCAATCCATAACGCTTTAGGATTTTACCGTCTGTTTTGTCGGTGTCAATCTCTCTCCATTCTTGTCTACCACAAAACAGTAAGCAGTCATCTCTGACCAAACTCCTTTCGGGTATGGTTCGCTTTGCCCATGTCAACGAGAGGACATGTTTCACCGTGTTCGTTCCCATGACCTAGAGAACAGTCGTGAAGTGAAACTCACAGAGCGGCAGACTAGCGAAGCATCTGACGGTGTGTCTTGACCTGACTCGCCAACGTAGTTCATCGTGCTGAAACAGTTTCCTACTTCTACACTCACTCGGGCTTGAAAGCAAGGAACAGACTATACAAGCCTAAAGGTCACGGTTTGATATAGTTTTTTACGATTTTATACGAAATAAAATCAATTGTTCATAGCTCCCTAGCAAGGCGTCATTTTTGTGGAAGGTGGCCACTCCCCCATATAATACAGAACAATAGTTCGTATTAATGTTACCACATATTTCATGTGTATGGAACGACTTAATTCAACTATTCTGCCTGATAATGTTTCCATTTGAACAAATTTCGGTTTTCCGTACTCATCTTCCCTTAGTGGTGTTCCGTGCTGCACGCAAACCCTCTGTTTCTGTTTATTGCAGAATAAAAGTGCAGAATGTTACAGAATCTCTATTCATCAGTATGTAACAAGGGAGTGGCAGGCAGGATAGACTTGTGTCGGTTCTGCCAATCCCTTTAATGGCTGGATTTTTGGCAGGAAATTCTTCAATAAAGTCAATAATCTTAGAAGATGTAATTGCCTTCTACTGCAATGTTTCCATTTGTATGCTTTGTGATATAGGATTGGACTTTGTTTCGTTTGCTTTTGAAGCGCGGCGCGTCATTCTGTTTTTTGAAAAAGCGTTTGAACGCATCCTCAAGGTTCTTGAGGGAAGATTGCAAGGCAACGCTGTCTACTTCTTTCAGCCATGGCACTTCTTTTTTAAGCGCTGTGAGCTGTTTCGAGCAAGCGTTGTACGTCAAACCTGCACCTGTTGCCTTATAGACATCATTCCATAGGGTAAGGAAGCGATTGAATACAAATCGACTGCAACCAATTGTTTTATTGATGAGGGTGGATTGTTCTTTGTTGGGGTAGATACGGAACTTGTATGCCTTGTTGACTAACATGGCACTTCACCTCCTTTTTCCATATAGATAGTATAACACGTACATACTGGAAGAAGAAGGAAAATCAGAGAAAAAACAAACAAATGTTCCGTTTTTTTTTACAAACACACGATTGAAAAGGGTGGATTTCTACAAAGAACAGAAAGAGTTTGGCACTCGTGCACAAATGATACTGTATCTTCTGCAGATCGCACTCGAACAGTCGGACAATCGGGATGGCATATAGCCATTCCTTGTCCGAAGGCAATTCATCCCCACCCTACTCATTAGACTGCGCCCTTCTCATTCCTTGAGGATGGGGTCTTCTCGCCTACAAAAGATAAAAAACTTACATCGTGATACTAGTACCAAGAAAGAAATTCATGAGATT
Source organism: Ectobacillus panaciterrae DSM 19096 (assembly GCF_000430785.1). GTDB lineage: Bacteria > Bacillota > Bacilli > Bacillales > Bacillaceae_G > Ectobacillus > Ectobacillus panaciterrae. The sequence goes on along the minus strand of NZ_AUMR01000034.1, from coordinate 5,702 downwards.
ATTCAAATGCTTGATCATGAGAAATATAATTTGGTAAATGGAATTGATGAAGAAATTCTAACAGATTGTTTAGAAAAAATAGGTATTTAGAAGAAATGATAAAACACCCACAAGTAATAATAACTAGTGGGTGTTTTAGGTTACCATAATCAGTGTTGATTATAAGTTTACCAAGACTGAACTCCAGCAGATTTAGGTTTAGATACGGGTATAGGCTTAGATACAGATCCAGGTACAGGTATAGACACAGGTATAGACACAGGTACAGACATAGGCCCAGGCCCGGGTACAGGTACAGGTACAGACACAGGCACAGGTACAGACATAGGTACAGGCCCAGGTGCAGGCCCAGGTACAGGTACAGGTACAACAGTTTCAGCAGATGTAGCAACAGAAACAGCATTGATACTATTTACTGCGATATGGACAAGACCAGGAAAACCATTAAAATTAGTTAGAATTACTGTACCATCTTGAAACCCTTGAAAAATGCCGCTTGCAGGTGGTTGATCATTATATTGTAAAACAACACGAGCTCCTGGACTTAATCTTCTAAGGAATCCTACAATGTTATTACTTCTAAAAGTTCTACGACTTCTAAAAGTTCTAAGACTTCTATGAGTTCTACGACTTCTAAAAGTTCTACGGCTTCTAAAAGTTCTGCGGCTTCTAAAAGTTCTACGGCTTCTAAAAGTTCTACGGCTTCTAAAAGTTCTACGGCTTCTAAAAGTTCTACGGCTTCTAAAAGTTCTACGGCTTCTATGGGAAAAGCCACCATCAAAACATCCAAATCCCCAATTCACGATATCTCACCCCTTTAACTAACTTGTACATTCTATGTTTGTCTTATAGATAAGGTATAGGTGAAAACAACGAATAAAAAAAGAATTGTATATGATTTTGAACTTTATATATGGAGTAATGACAGGGGCGCTGTTATATACCGTAAGTGACTTATAAAAGTACCAATACAAGCACTTTCTAGATAAATCCGTTGAAACAGGCTGCAATATCTTCAGTTCGAAACAAAAAGGACACCTTTGTTAGGTATCCTTTTTGTTTGCATAATCAGCGTTATTTGCTATTACAAGTCGCATCAATATTTAAAATAGCTGCTCGACGAAGTTCAAACGTTTCCTTCGCTTCCTCAATCAACCACTTTGCTTCTTCGATTTTATTTAAAAAACGCTCTACTTTCTCAGCAATCCTCTTTTGTTCGTTGAGAGGCGGGAGTGGAAAAGGAGCTACTTCAAGAGTTGATTTTCTAATTGAGGGGACTGCTGTTGCTTGGGAATACTGATAAACATCCTCCATTAAAGACCAATAAAATAAAAACTTTGTTTCTAAGGCTTCTTCCTTTGCACGTATTCCCATAAAATTATTATCGATTCATACTGGAAAGGAGTTTCTAATTTAAGAAAAAGGCGACTGAATCACGCAATCGCCTTTTAAATCACAGCCCTTTTCTTTAATCCCGACGCTCCCTTTACCCTTATAGTGAACGCATCCAATTGGTTAATGAGCCTTGATGCCCACCTGCAATTGCTCCTCGAGCAGAATACGGGGCCTGCTGCGTTGTGGAAGCACGTATAGCACTCTTTAACGATTGAATTCGCACACCGTTCGGAGGCACATTTGTGACATAACTGTCGATTCTCATAAAGCAGAAAATACGTTTATCATTCGTGGGTCTCTCTTGGTCAGGTATTGGACCCGGAAACGCTTCTGTTATATGAACTTCTCCAGTAGTCGATTCAACATTGAATTTCAAAACTATTTCCTTTTGACCATGGTTAGGATCATAAATGTAAAGACGTACATCCTGACCATTTTTCTCGTAAGCATAAGCCAGTACCTGATGGTTAGCTCCAATATCTAAATTATCTGTCCGGATCAATCCTATGGGCGATAATTTCCCGGCATCAATATCTGATTGAATCTTCGGCCATTCTTCCCGATAGGTTATCCACGAACGGCCTTTTGTTAAACCGAGAATATTTTGAAAAACTCCTTCATCCCCATTGGGATAATAGGGGGAAGAGTATGCCAGCCATCGGTATCCTTGTCCGGTGACATCAAAACTTCGCCACAAACGATCTCGGAGATACTGAAAAAGGACGTCATCCCGTGAAGAGGGTTTAGTGCTTTGTTGTGGCGGAAGCACATGATTATAATAATAGTCCATTACGGCAAATACCATACCACCACACATGCCGGCATCCGCATGAGTTATAGGAAGCCAATTTTCATCTACTTTTGTGATTTTTAAAACAGTCTTCACTGGTTCGGGCATCGAATCCACCCACCGGTTCCATAAAGAACCGATTGTCACTACAGGTAGATCGGGATTCCAATTATCGGGGTTCCCCTTTTTATTGGTAAAGACGAACCCTCTCCCATCAGCATTAAAGTTCGGAACGTTCCGCCGAGCTGTTCGGCGTAGTCGCACATGAAGTTCTGCGACATGGCCTTGGCCTCCCCAGTCTGTAACTTCCCAACCGGGCGGTGCCGTGATATTAAACGTATTGCCGTATTGCGACTCTATTAAAGGACTATCAAAATGAATAAAGAGTTGGCCCTGTTTTATCCCTCGATCCACGATATTGTACCAGACCCTGCCTTCTGTTCCCGTAACCGCTACATCGAATGGACCAATGTTCCCTTCGCCTTGGAATCCCTTTATTTCCCCCGGCTTGATGACAGTCGGAGGGGCCCAGCCTTCTGTATAACTTCCCGTTTCTATCTCACCATGATCATACGTCAATGTGGCATCGGATTCATTGTGGATCAGAACTTTCAAATATATGCGGCTCATACATCCACGCCCCTTACTGCAACGCAACCAGTATTGGAATTAACCCTTTGCCTTCTTTCAGGGGGTGCATCGCTTTGCCAATCACGGTTCCAAATGCTTTGAAAGGGTCGGTTGCCTTCATCGCGTGTCCGGGAGTGGCGGACGTAGTAAGTAAGTCTCCTATCTCAACGGGTGCGTAGTCCGCATCTACTTTACAGTACACCTTGCCCATAAGCGCAACTGGTTTTCTGTTCATCCGCTCTTGCTGTTTATCTAGAATTATACCAGGCTTATAGTTTCCTGCCCCCGAGACAACACCTACAACTCTCTTGTCATAAGCATACTGACTTTGTTGTAATGAACCATCTTCATGAAACGACATGACAGTCCCCGGTTCAATTGTATCAGCCTCGAATATATCGAAGTCCTCAGCACAATCAGCATGGGATAGGAAAATATCACCATCAGAAGTTAAATTGCCAGTTACGTGGACATTACCCTCAAACCGTCCTGCTAATCCGCCCCCCTGGGCCAATATCCCAATCCCTGTTTTGCTTTGGGCCAAGACCCCCTTGCCACCTTCACTGAAGCCTCCAACACCCACCTCTGGGCCATTTCCATGTACGCCTGCACCTTTTGCACTGTTATTGGCTCCAAACACCCCGGATGCTCCTGGCACAGTCGTCACGCCAAGGACACCGGATCCACGCGGCGACCCATCATTAATGGTCGGCGCGGTGGTGGCATTGTTGATCGCCAACATCGCCGTTCCGTTGGCATCATGGGCGAAGCCTTCCACTGCATTCGCATGGTTACTGTGAGCACGAACACCAGCGCCTTGCTCACTAAAACCGCTAATCCCGGCCTCAGGACCGTTGCCTTGTACACCTACTCCTTTTGCACTGTTATTGGCTCCAAGCACCCCGGATGCTCCTGGCACAGTCGTCACGCCAAGGACACCGGATCCACGCGGCGACCCATCATTAATGGTCGGCGCGGTGGTGGCATTGTTGATCGCCAACATCGCCGTTCCGTTGGCATCATGGGCGAAGCCTTCCACTGCATTCGCATGGCTACTGTGAGCACGAACACCAGCGCCTTGCTCACTAAAACCGCTAACCCCGGCCTCAGGACCGTTGCCCTGCACACCCACCCCTTTCGTGCTGTTATTGGCCCCAAACACCCCGGATGCTCCTGGGCTCACGGTCAACCCGAAGACACCAGCACCTCCCGCTCCCCCGCCTGCGGGCGGTGCTGTTGACTCGTTACTGCCGAAAACACCGACATGGTCGCTTGCTTTAGTAGAAGCAATGACTCCATCTTCATTATTTGTTGTACCAAATCTTCCAGGCATGTTTATCTCTCCTTATCGTACGCTTGAATTACTTGCCCATTTTCTTTACAAACACCCCCATACACCTGTTTTCAGGGGCAAAGAATTCTGCAACTTTTTCACTCGTCCCAGCCAGACTGGTTTCAACCTTATACTTATTCCTCCATGCATCCTAATATAACTTCCTTATTTTCTAGGCTCTGTTAATGAACATTGTTGATATTCTTATTGAACTACCATGTAAGAACGTACTTTTCTTACATTTTCTGTGGTGAAGCTCTGCTTCATGGTTGGCTAACGGGACAGGTTCGTTGAATTAGGATTACCTTTTCTCCCTTACTACATAATAGAAAATAAGGGAGAACTAACACAAAATTACACTGCGCTACTGGAATAAAAGTTTAATTAAAACTAGTTATCAAAGTCTGAATTTTTCATTATAATTAAACCATTAAATTATTATGGAGCGATTATATAATGAAGTTCTGTCCAGATTGTGGAACAAAAAGAATAACCGAAACTTCAAAGTTTTGCAGTGAATGTGGTTTTAATTTTGTAGGCGTAATAGAAGAATCTTTTCCCCCCCCAAAAAATTAAACCTTATTTGAAAGGACTCGATTATCCATTAGAAGAACTTCCAGCATTCCATCAAATATGTAAAGAACTTAGATTAAGAAGTCATATTGATGACATAAATCTGTCTCTTATATTGCCTATTATACCGATAATAGGCAGCAATTTTATTAGGCCTTCTGAACACGTCGTCAAGGGCGATGCTCTAAGAAAATTAGTGTTAAAAGATGAAACTACTATTAACAAATTCAAAGAATTTTTGTTATCTTATGTTAAGAATAATGTCAATAATGATGGAACAATAAAGACCTGGGAAAGTGGTTATGCAATTCCTGATTCCAATAAAAACAAAAATGAAATCCTTGATGTTATCGAAACAGCAATAGACTTATCATCACCTAGAGCTACTGCAAAAAGGGTAATAAAGATGCTTAGGGATTAAACGGATCTTGGGATAATATTGTGTCACAAAATAAGGGTTCTTCTTCAACTAATGGGTACTTTAGTTGAAGAAGGCAAACAAAAAAGGACTGAAAAATCAGGTCCTTTTTCTTTTAGAGGTCTCGCCCCATAGCTATCAAGTTAAAATTTTGCAGCACCCCCAGAACGAAATTTTAGACCTTCTTGTAACAAAGAAGCTCACTTTATCGTTTTGGGGGTGATCTGTTTTCTTGACTTGATGGGCATGGGGGCCAACCCACACATCCATCAACTTAAGATACATTTGGATATAAAAGTTAAGGTTTTCCAAGTAGTTTTTTATTACCTTTTACAGATGTTTTAAAAGTACGCATACCAAATAAACCCGAATGGGTTTATTTTTTAACTATGCTACCTGATGAGCCGGAGTGGTATAATTATAAACAACACCCAAAATATCAAAGACTGTCTTTTTCTCGTACCGATGAGATTTTCGTCCGTTTTGCTGTAGGAGGTTAAACAGACGAAGGAGAACCTTTGATAATTCTTGGGTGTTTTTTTGTAATGCTTGATGAAAAAGTA
>NZ_AUMR01000033.1 GCF_000430785.1 Ectobacillus panaciterrae DSM 19096 | reverse complement strand
TTGTCTACCACAAAACAATAAGCAGTCATCTCTGACCAAACTCCTTTCGGGTATGGTTCGCTTTGCCCATGTCAACGAGAGGACATGTTTCACCGTGTTGGTTCTCATGACCTAGAGAACGGTCGTAAAGTGAAACTCACAGAGCGGCAGACTAGCGAAGCATCTGACGGTGTGTCTTGACCTGACTCGCCAACGTAGTTCATCGTGCTGAAACAGTTTTCTGCTGCTACACTCACTGGGGCTTGAAAGCAAGGAACAGACTATACAAGCCTAAAGGTCACGGTTTTATATAGTTTTTTACGATTTTATACGAAATAAAATCAACTGTTCACAGCTCCTCTGAATCCGGATAGGCAGTGGAGTGAACGAGTGAAAATCCTTTAAGCCGTTCGCTGTAACGCTCAGCAAAAGCAAGGACGATATATCCGCCTAAGGAATGGCTAAATATGGTAGCTTTGTCTGTCTCGAGCTTGTCCAACAGGTGTTTTATATCCTCTGCCATATCTTGAATGGAGTAATCACTCTCTGTAACGCTCGATTTTCCGTGTCCCCGAAGATCAGGAGCGATAACACGGCAATTTTTTGCCAGCTCAGGAATTACCTTTTCCCAGTAAGCATGGCTGCCGCAAAAACCGTGCAACAATACAATCGGCTCTCCATTTCCTTCGTCTGCGTATGATATAGTTGCATTCGGTAACGCAAGTGTTTTTGTATTCATATTGATTCAGCTCCTATCCTTTTATGTATATCCTTACAAACTAGAATAACATTTGCTTACAGGAGTTTTCCAACAATAATAGTTGTATATAACGAACATACATCCTATGTAAAACGATAGAACCCCAAGCTGTCATCAGCTGGGGTTCTGAGGTGTTATTTCTGCAATTGCTTTAAAAAAGCTGTAAGATCTTGCTGCACCTTCTGCACTAAGTCTTTTATTTTTTGTACATCGAGTGTTGGCTTGCCTGTTTCTGCAATGAGCGGGTATAAGTTATCCTCAATCTTTTTATACTGATCCGGATATCGGTTCTCTACCTCACCTTCGAATTCGTCCCACTTTTGAGCAATGGTTTTGCCGAATTTGTTGATTGCGTCTTGCCCGGCAGCTGTCTTTAAATACTCATCCAGCCTTTGCACCTCTTGCATGACGTCTTTGATACCGTTAATAATTTCAGTTTGATCTGTAGCATTTACCTCTGCTGCCTCTTTTTGCGGAGCTGGCTGACTGATTTCGTTCTTAGCATTACAGCCTGTAACAGATAAAATTGCCGTTGCCGCGATAACGTACATCCACTTGCTTTTTTCCATTCTATTCCCTCCTTGTCACTGTCTGTTCTGTCCAAATTTCCACTGATTCATACCACACAAATTCTTTCGCAAAAGGTTGTATACTTGTCCAATCATGCAAGCCTCTTTTTACATACAATGGTACCCGGCAAATGAGCGGCATTGTATTTGCAAGTTACTATATAAGAGGTGACCGAATGGATAATCAGCAATTTATTGATACAATCGCAGCGTACGCTGTCATAAGCATGAAAAATTCCAAAATTCTTGCTTCCTTAACGATTGCACAAGCTATTTTGGAAAGCGGCTGGGGGAAATCCGATCTTGCTGTGAATGGGGACAATTTGTTTGGCATAAAAGGTGAAGGGCCGGCAGGAGAAATCAAGCTGTTGACGGATCTGAATCTTCGAAGCGGTCCGGGCATGCAATACACTGTCATTCGTGTGATGAAAGCAGGAGAAGCGGTAAATGGTTTTTACAACCTTGGCGGGAATGAGTGGTGTTCGGCAAATCCTTCATATGTTGCTTTTAAACCATATTATAGGGTAAAAGTAACAGCAGAAGCTTTAAATGTAAGAACAGGACCAGACGTTAAGTATTCTATTGTAAAGCAAATCAAACAAAACGAGATATATCAAACATTTGATTACGTAGATGGCTGGTATAAGATTGGGACGGATCAGTGGATTTCAGGGGCTTATGTTGTGCGTGTTTAATAGAAGTTTTATAACAGCAGGCTGATGAATACAACCATCAGCCTGCTGCCTGTATTTATGAGCATATGACAGCACGACGCTGCAAAACCACGAAACAAGCATTAAAACAGTTAAGAATACCTTTCACCCAGCACATCTAAAAAGTGCTTTAAAATTCTTGCAGTCAATCCCCAAATGACTTTTCCTTCATAATGATAAAAATATTCATTCATGCTTCGAGTTTGCCAATTGTAATTTTCTCCTCCCGCAATTAAATCAAAAGGAAAGTTTTGTTCCGGTTCCACTTTATAATTGGTTTTATAAATGGCGGGCTTTTCTATTTGGAGTTGTGTAAGAGGTACGGTAAATATCTCTCCCACTTCAGATGGGTTTAGTTGTATTTCATAAGAATCTGCAATCACTCCGACATAAGGGTAAATGATTGTGCCAAACGGCGAAACCATATAGTCTAATGCAAAAACGTTTGTAACGGCGCTCTTAGGCAATCCTAATTCTTCTGATGTTTCGCGAATAGCCGCATGCTGCGGATTTTTGTCGCTTTCATCAATTCTTCCGCCTGGAAAACAAATTTCACCAGGCTGTCTTCTTAAATTAGCAGACCTGACTTCGAATAGAATGTGTATTTCGTTATTTTTTTTTATGAGCGGCAAAAGCACCGCAAATTTTGAAAACTGTTCCATTCCTAAAATAGCGGGAGTTCGGGCGCTTAGTTTTGCTATCAGCTTTTCAATGTCCATTTTTTCACCTCAAGTATGTTTCTTTCGCACCTCAAGCCTTCTATCAGTTCAGCCAAGGGAACCCGAATTCAAGTGTTAGCTAAGGGGTTCATACAAATCATTTCTTCATACATGGAGGAGCTTCCTTCATTTGCGTGTATATTCTGGAACATAATTTAGATAATCCTTAATAAAAAATGAGGCTGATGATCTCTGTCATCAGCCTCATTTTTTATTATGCAAGAAGTTCAACTGTGTCTCCTGACTTTAGGCCAGCTGCATTTGCCTCATCCGTATCGATATGCATATCAAGAGCGTATGTATCTTTCACGCGAATTAACACTTTGTCAAATATTAATCCTCTTTCGCCGGCTGTTTTTATGCTCACATATTGCCCGTCATCTACGCCAAAGGATTTCGCATCATCCGGAGTCATATGGATGTGCCGCTGGGCTATGATGACTCCGTTTGGAATTTCAACTTCCCCTTGCGGCCCGATGATGGTGAGCCCGGGTGTTCCTTCAATCTTTCCAGAAGGCCGAACAGGCGGTTTTATACCGAGGGTAAAGGAATCTGTTTTGGATATTTCAACTTGCGTGATGCTGCGAACAGGACCTAAAATACGAACATTTTTAATTTCTGACTTTTGCGTACGGATTGTAACAGTTTCTTCCGCGGCAAATTCACCGGGCTGAGACAGTTCTTTAAGTACTTTCAGTTTGTAATCTGTTCCGAAAAGCTGTTGAAGATGCTCTTCTTTTACATGCACATGTCGATTGGATACACCTACTGGAATTCCATTCATCCTCATCTCTCCTATATCACAGCTTTATTTGTGTTATTGTTAGTTTAGCTTCTATACATATAATCAGCTATGTTCTTTAGGCATTCATCTTATGAGTCTGAATCCATAAGTCTTTTATGGATCCAAATGGCGGCTTGGGATCCGTCTCCCATTGCAATCGTTGCTTGTTCTGAATGGTTCACAATATCACCGGCTGCCCATACGCCTTTTACAGATGTTTCTTTCGTTCTAGCATTCACCATGACGTGCTGTTTCTCATTCAGCTCTATCCCTAGCGAGTCTGCTAATTTCGTGCGCACCTGATTCCCGCCAAATGCGATAAATGCCCGCTCAGCATGTACATAACCTTCCCTTTCGAGCAACACACCTCGTATAAGAGAAGGCGAAGCTATATCAACTTCTATGATTGCATCTTCTATATAGGCAATGCCTTTAGTTTTCAGTTCATTTAATATAGCGGGATCTACTTTTTCTTTGTCATGATTCACATACGTAATATCATCCGTCCAGTATGTTAGGACAGCAGCTAATTTTGCCCCTGTGTTTCCGGAACCGAGCACAACGGTTTTTTTATTGGAGACTTCATACCCGTCGCAGTCTGGACAAATATATATGCTGATGCCTAAACACGCTTTTAGGTTTTTTATATCAGGTATTCTGTCCTTTACGCCGGTTGCGAGCAAAACTGTGTGCGCCTTGAATTCCGCTTGCTTTTTTGTTTTAATCAACATGCCGCTTCCGCAACGTTCAATGCCGGTTGCGAAATCTTCTACAAATACAACACCGTATGTTTGGGCTTGCTTCTTTCCTGAACTCCTTAAATACTCGCCGCTTATCCCATCCGGCCAGCCTAACATGTTATGATAGCTTCTGCAAAGCACAGAGCGCCCTTCGTTACAATCCAATATGAGTACGCTGTGCTTGTATCTTCCTAACTGAATCGCTGCTTGCAGGCCGGCAATTCCGCCGCCGATAATGAGACAATCATATATTGCGTTCATAACTTTTCACCTTTTCGTGGATGATGTGTGAACAGAAAACTCCTTCAAAAGGCTGAAGGAGTTTTTCCGGTTAATGCCGTTGCTGCTGCAGTTCGCTCACGCATTCCTGCACAATTGTAACCGCTTGACTCATAGCCGCTCCGCCAGCAAATGCAGCTGCAACGCCGCATGCTTCTAAAATTTGCTCCTCGGAGCACCCTTGATCGATACAGCCTTTTGTGTGGTAAATCGTACAATACTCATCTTGCGTAGCTAAGCTAATGCCGAGCGCAATCAGCTGTTTTTCACGCTGTGTCAGCGTTCCTTCGCTGAAGCATGCTTCTGTAAATGCATTATAAGCTTGAGCGATTTCAGGCGTCTTTTGCGTAAATTTTCCTAGTCCTTCTTTGTAGTGATACAATGACTGTTCGACAGAACTTTGAAATTGCTGTTCCAAACGACTCACTCCGTTTCAATAATTTCTTATCACGCCTTAGTATGCTTTGAAATGGAAATTGTATGTTATGAGATTGAAAAATTCGGATGAGAATAGGAAACGCTCTTTAAGACATATTAAGTTTGTACTTCTAATGGAGGTGAAACGGTTTGAAAAATGAAGAGTGGATTTCAGAAGCATTAACCGATGCATATACAAGCGGATCGGATTCTCTTTCTGCTCATGCGCACGCAAAGAAACGCCGCTCCCAGGAGGAAGAGCCGCTTGCACATGAACGCAAGGAAAATAACACTCGCGGCTGATTCCCTCAAGCCGCGGGTGTTATTTGTGGAAATATAAAATCTCTATCGTATACGTTCAGTATAAAAAATGTGATGTTAATGAAGCCGAATAAGTAAACAGCTCTAACAGCTTACCTGGACAGCAAAGGATCAACACCATCAAATGCCGGGTACTGTTCAGGATGAATCAATGCAGCAAGCTTCTTCAATCCAACGAGCAGACGCGGAGAAGGACGGCAGTACAGCCATTCTTCTAACACATGTATTTGATTGAGCTGAACAGCGTGCATATCCGGCCATCCCGGTCTTTTTAGCACAGCCGAAGGATTTACTTTGTTAGTTTGCACACCGACCCACGCTAAACAAATATGATCAGGGTTTTTCCTTTTCACTTCTTCCCAGTCAGTTTGAATACTAGGATCCTCTTTATCTGCAAACACATTCAAGCCGCCGGCAAGTGCACTGATTTCAGTGAGCCAGTTGGGTTTGCCTGGCGTAAACACAGGCTTCGGCCACCATTCCCAATACAAGGTACGCTTTATCGCGATAGAGTCCGCAATGCTTCGGTATTGCTCAATACAAGCGTTGTACTCATGAACTGCTTTTTCTGCATGCTTCCTTACATCCAAGGCATCTCCTAATGCCAGCAAATCTTTGGCGATTTCCTCAAGCGAGTTGGGATTCAGCACAATATACGGCAGCTTTCTTTTTTCGAGCTCGGCGATGTTCCTCTCCATTCCCGGCACGCTTAAAGATGCGATAACCAAATCCGGATTTAATTCCTCAACCTTTTCCATATCAATATGTAAATCTGGGCCTAAACGGGGCAGGCCATGCACTTCAGCCGGCCAATCGGAGTAATCGTCAACGCCGACTAATTTGTCTAGGCAGCCTAAATAGGCGACCAATTCTGTATTACTCGGACAGAGAGAAACGATTTTCATGTTTTATCACCTGCGTTTCTTTACTGGATTGCACTAGGTGCATATATCAAAATTTCATTGGCTCTTACAATTACCTTCCCGCCTACAGAAGCATGACCCTTGCCTAAAATAAATCCCTTTCTGCACCATATAAAGATTCTTTGGAATAAGCGCCGAATCACACGAATGTTATAGTTCTACAATAAATATATAAATCCTTTTTTGACTGGGATGCGAAACGATATAAACAAAAAAAGCGTTTGGAAAAGACCATCCAAACGCTTCTTGTATTATTTTTTCATTTGGTCATTCGACTGATCTTCCTGTTCTTTCTTCAGTTCATTCTTTTCGTCCTTAGGCAGTTGTTTGTCGTTTCGTTTTGTCGGTTCTGTATTTTTGTGTTCTAGTATATCTTTTGAAACTTGCGGCATAACACGGCCGATAATGGCTGCAAATTCTTCCATGACGCCTTCCGGGCGCCCTTTTTGAATTTGTTTGCCCATTTCTTTGATTCTTTGGTAGGTGTCGACATCCGCAATGACTACTGCACTTGCTCCGTGCGGGTCATGCTTGATGCTTTCTGCCACTGTATACTTTATGGATTCTACGCGGGTACGATCCAATTTTGCGTTTACATCAATCCCAACGATTGCATATGGGCCGATTACTACTGCCTTTGCATCTTTTACATTCGGGATGCTAGATGCCAGTTTCGCTAAATGGTCTGCGGCCCGCGGATTTGACTTATACTTTTCAGGTTTATATGTTGTATTTTTTACACGGACCGTTTTGTGATCACCATAAGCTATTTTTTGATGCTCTGTTTTCGGTCCGCAGCCTGCAAAAACGAGCACGGCGAATAAAAAAATGAGAATTCTCAAGGTTGCGCCTCCTTATGTGGATGGGTCAATCGTATTTCGCTTCCACATTTTGTAGTTTTTTCACCTGTTCTTCCATAGCGGTATCTGCATTAATAAAGATTTGATATGTGTCATTGCCAAGCGTCCCGACAAATTCGTAGCAAAGCACTTCTTTATTCAAATTATTTACAATCATAGCCTGGCGCTCTTCCATTACTTTTAAGTTCGGATTGATTTTCTTCCGTGCTTCTGCCGCTGACAGCTTAGGTTTTGGGATAGAACGTTTTGCATGAGACGCTAAATAATCTTTTGCAGAAAAGCCGACAACGCTTCCGTCATCAAGCGCGATTTTCATGTTCACAGATTCAGGATAAATCCTTACCCCGTTTATGTTTGTCACATATGTAAATACGCCGACAGAATCATATTGGGAGCTTTCATACAGCTCCATGTTTTGAAACTTATTGCGTTTTAAAAACTTTAATCCGTTGGCAGCAGCTGTGTTTAAATCTATTTTTTGCCCTTGAATGTCACGATTGTTAATGACCCAAACGGGATAGCCGCCTTTTTCCGTAATATCCATGTACGTGTCGCTTTTCGTGTTTGGCTGTGCAATAGTTAAGCTGTAATAACGGTCTTTTTTCTTTTGGCCTGTTTCTTCTACTTTTATTTGCTCTGAACCTTTTAATCCAAGAAAGTTTCGAGCAATTTCCTTCGCCTGTTCTTTTGTAATTTTGTTCCCTTCTATACGTGAAAGCCCTTTTCGCTCCTTCTCAAAGCTTGTGAACGTTGGTCCGAAATCGGCTTCCGTATAGGAATTGACATTTTTCTCTACCGTTTTAAAACCATCAATAATGGTGTTGTCAGAGGGCTTATGATCTGCCGCGAGAGCGAGTTCCACGTCCATCCATCGCAGATTGTTTTTCAGCACTAAATGCTGCACATTTCGCAATTCACCCTGGATATCCGCTGCCCTTGTATACAGCTTTTGAAGCGTATCATACTCCTGATTGTTCAAAGGCTCTTTTTCTAAATCCCGAACGGCAGTCCGATAGCTGAAGTCTCCGATATTTGCTAAAAATTCTTCTGTTTTATTAAAAGGTAACAGCGTAAGCGGCAGCTGCCCCACATTGGAACGTGCTTCAGACGTAATGCGCCACACTTCCGCAAGTGCCGGAGAAAGAGATGTTCTTGAATTCATGGCTAAAGTCGTTCCGATTTTATCATGCAGCAAATCAACTTTATATGTTAACTCATGGAAGGCACGCTGATAGTTGTTTTCCGCATGAATCAACACGGCGTTTTTCTCATGGTGCTCTAAATACCCCCAATAACCTGTCCCTGCTACTACAATCGTTAACGCAACAATTAATAAACCTCTAAGCATCTTGCACGCCCCTTCTATCGGCAAAAAATATGCCGGCCGATTTTTTTAATTTGCGGACGGCTCCAAATCCAGCCGCTTGTCGCAGTATCAGGGTTGAAATAATAAATGGCGTTTCCAGTCGGGTCCCAACCGTTAATGGCATCCAGCACTGCTTTTTTCGCCGTTTCGTTTGGGGTTAAATAGATTTGTCCATCGGCGACTGCCGTGAATGCTCTTGGCTCAAAAATGACACCCGCTACCGTTTTCGGAAAGGAAGGACTGCTCACACGGTTCAAAATAACTGCCGCAACTGCAACTTGACCGATATACGGCTCACCGCGTGATTCTCCGTATACCGCATTTGCCATGAGCCGAATATCGTTTTGGGAGTAACCATTTGGAACGTTGGTGCCCTGCGGTTTAGGTGCGTTGTTCGCTGTATTGCCTGACGAGCTCGGTTTTTCATACTTTGTTGCTTTAACAAGCTTTTCCTTCGTTTTTTGGCCTGCGATCCCGTCAACAGGAAGACCGAATTTATCTTGAAAATTCCGCAGCGCCCAATATGTGCTCCATCCAAACACACCATCTACCTTACCTGTATAAAAGCCGTTGTATTTCAGACGAGATTGCAGTTCAATGACATCTTCTCCGACGGCTCCTTTTTGAATTACTTGATTCGTGAACGCCTGCACTTCCTTTCCTTGCCCGCTGCTTGCTAAAAACATAACAGAAGAGAAAAGAACGATAAGCGGCGCCTTGAAGAAAGTATGTTTCTGCATACGTAAGCCTCCTAACTATTTCAGTCGTTATACAGGTATTTTTTTGTAAAAGATGAGGTTTTATGTAAAGAAAACAAAAAAAACCAGGCTATGTATGTGCCTGGCTTCCTTTAAAGAGAATGTGATGTCTTTTCCATCGCTTGTTTCACGCCTGTACCGAGCTTCTGTGCATCACCCATGCCTTGAAAATGAAGGTAAATCATGTGCGGCTGTTCGCCAATCATATGGTTATGGATTGCTGAAACCTCTACACCGGCACTGCGCAACGCATCCACGACAGGCTGTACTTCATTTTCCAAAAGCGCAAATTCTCCCATCACATATGTTTGCTTGCCGATTGTTTGAAAATTTGCATTTAACTCAAGCTCCATCATTTCCGGCGATAAAATATGTCCCATATGCTTGACCTTTAATTCTTTTCTCGCAACCTCCACTCGGCATACCCCATCATCAAATTCTACTTTATCCCCGAATATGGGCTTTAAAGACTGACACTTGTCTTCATTTGCGGCAAAGCTGTTACTCGGAATAAGAGTTAAAAAAACGATGAAACATACTGCTATTTTTCGTAACATCGTGATCTCTCCTTGCTGTTTTTACTTTTATTATCTTTATTTTTGGTAAAATTATGTAATTACCTACAGTTAAGAGAGATGATAAATTGTTGTTTTAAATGCTCTATAAATATTTGCAGCGGAACGAGTCCTTTCCTTGGCATATGACTGCTGATGACTGCTGTAAGATGCAAATCGGGAACGATGATAACATATTGACCTGCATACCCGAGCGCAAAGTACACTTTATAAGGAACATCAAAACCAGGCTTGTCCATCACCCACCAGTGAAAGCCATATGAGGCGATGCGCTCATATGTTGTAAACAATGGCTCGCAAGACTGTTGAATCCAATCGGGAGATACGATTTGTTGACCTTTCCACTCGCCATTATGCAAATATAACAAGCCAAGCTTCAACAAATCCTCGGCTTTCATCTTCATTCCGAAGCCGCCGATTGATATGCCTTGCGGGTCCTGCTCCCATTCATAATCTGTTATATTTAGCGGCCCAAATAAATATTTATCTGCAAATTGTGCCGCACATATCCCTGTTGCATGTTGAAGCATATAGCTTAAGAGATGAGAAGAACCGGAGTTGTAGTTCATTTTCGTGCCCGGCTGTTCGACTAAAGGTCTTTTCAGCACATAATTCGTCCAATTTACAGAACGGACGAAAAAGGTCGGAAATTTCACACCGTTACCGAACTCTTCCCACGCTTCTCCTGTTGTCATCGTAAGCAACTGATACATAGTTAAACCATGTTTTTCTTTAGGGAGCTTTGGAAAAAACGCCGTAAGCGGCGTATGTATACTTTCGATATAGCCTTTATCAATGGCTATCCCTATAAGGGTGGCCGTAATGCTTTTTGTGATGGAGTTGATTTTATTGAGCTGATTCGGACAATTTTCTGTCCTGTAATATTCCATTACGAGCTTGCCGTTTTGATGAACTAAAAATGTATTGATTCTGTTCTTTTTCAATTCTTTTTCTAAAGCATTAACGTTCAAGATAAGTTCCTCCATTATAAGAAACTACAGATCGATATTGTCCCTTCTAAGCAAACAGGTTGGCACTTGGGTCCCACATGAATTTCAGCAAGAAAAAAGCCAATCTCCTGTACGCTAAGGAAAAATGGCTCTTTCTTATCTTTGCGAGCTATATTTTAATAGTATGTCTTTTAGCTCTCTCTTTATGAATTAGTTTCTTATGCAGATCGCACTCGAACAGTCGGACAAGGGATGGCATATAGCCATCCCTTGTCCGACGGCGATTCATCTCCACCCTACTCATTGGGCTGCGCCCTTCCCATTCCTTGAGGATGCAGCCTTCTCGCCTACAAAAGATAAATCTATCTCAACAAAGTTTGTGAAATGTCCCGAACCCAGGTGTGTTGATGCTCCCAACACACCCATACATCACGCATCCATTCCTGGAGCATATCATCTCGATTTCCACCAGGTTTCTCTTTTAAAACATCACTAACCGTTAGCGAATAAGGTTTGCTCAGAAGTGGTAATATCGGCCATTTATTTTTTTGTTGACCGAGTAGCATATGCACACGCTGCACTTGTTTTCCAGTGAAACCTTGCTCAATCGCATAATATAATCCAATTAATGAGAAAGCTATTGTAGCTTGATTTGCTCATGCATCTACTCCTTATACCATTTTTCAAACATACTGATAAAAAAGTTTGGTGCAACCTCTCTATCCTCTTTCCACTGAAATCCGTTTTTTAAGTACAGCTTCTTTGCAGGGATGTTATCTCGTCCTGTAGCTACATGAAATATAGAATAGCCGGACTCTTCTCTCTCTAATTCTTTAAGAAGCAGCTGCGCAATCCCTTTTCTAAAATGATTCGGGTGCACAATCATTCGGCAAATGGTAAGCTCTTGTGCTTTAGATGTGTAGGAAACAGCACCTGTAAGCTCTCCGTTTTCAAAGTATCCTAGAAATGTTTCTCCGCAGGTTTGAAGGTCTTGCAAGGATTCTTGGAGTGGAGGAAGGCCATAAAAGTTAATGAGATCCGCCTCAACTAGGTAAGATGCTTTTTGAAGCTGAAACAGAGTGAACAGCAGCGTGTCATCGATTAAATCTATTTTTTGTATCATAGTTTCCGTCTCCTTTCTTTTACTGTACCGCACCGCATATAAAAAAAGAGAGCAAAATTGCTCTCTTACGTTGTTTTTGCAGGCAATACAACGTTGAATGTAGCTCCTTTATTTACTTCACTTTCGACATATATATGTCCGTTATGTCCTTCAATAATTTTAAAACTGACCATTAAACCAAGACCGTTTCCATTTTTCTTTGTTGTAAAGAACGGATCTCCAAGCTGCTTTAGCTTCTCTTCTGAGATGCCGACCCCCGTATCCTGAATGGAAATTTTCACCTCAACGCCTGTAACAGCAATTTTTACATATAAATCCCCGCCGTCTGGCATGGCTTCTATGCCGTTTTTCACGAAGTTTAAAAATACTTGCTTCAGACGATTTTCATCACATTCTGCCAAAATGGTATTCTGCTTGCAGGCAAGATGCAGATGAACGCTTTTCTTTTGGGCTTCAAATTCCATAAGCATAACAACGTCCTGTACGATCGGCACTATATTTTGATTTTTCAATTGCACGACCTTCGGTTTGGCAAGCACCAAAAAATCTTCTACAATTTCGTTAATGCGATCTGCTTCATCAAGAATGATGTCAAGATATTCCCGTCTCTCTTTATTCTCTTCATCTAACTGCAGAAATTCCGCAAAACCTTTCATAGATGTAAGAGGATTGCGGATTTCGTGTGCAATGCCTGCGGCCATTTGTCCAACAACAGCGAGCTTATCCTGTCGGCGCAGCAGTTCTTCTGCTTTCTTCCGTTCTGTAATGTCATTTCGAATTGCCAAATACTGATAAGGCTTGCCTTGTTTATTGACGAACGGCACAATTGTCGTTTCTACCCAGTAATGCGTCCCGTCTTTCGCTTTGTTGCGAATTTCACCTTCCCAAACGCGTCCTTGACCGATTGTTTTCCACATGTCTTTAAAAAATTCTTTAGGATGATAATTTGAATTTAAAATACGATGATCTTGGCCGATAAGTTCATCACGGCTGTATTTTGAGATTTCACAAAATTTATCATTCATACTTGTAATAACACCTTTTTGATTTGTAAATGCAACAATCGATGACTGGTCTAATGCAAATTTAATATCTTTTAAATTAATATCGCTTGCAGCCAGCCGTTTACTGATGAGAGTAGTAGAAACAACGAGGCTTCCTAAAATAATAATAGAAGCAAGCAGCATAATATACATCATAAGATTTTCGTGCATTTCACTTGAAAACTGCATGCTTTCAGAGGGTGAAAATATAACTGACCGCATTAGTAAAAAGTGACTTTCAATAATAGCGGCTGTCACGATACAAGAACTGATCGGCTTCAGCCAAATATGATGGTGCGAGTACCTTTTGTTATCAAATAAAATCCATAATGAAAAAGCAAAAGCACTGAAAATCATCATACCTGAAACAGCGAATAAAACTGCATCAAAGTTCATCCGCAGTTTCATGCCATACATGCTGATCGCATGAATAGATAAAGCTGACAAGGCCATTAAAAAGCTAGTACATAAAATGCGCTCTATACTGGGATTTTGCACATTCATCACATAAAAAGCCAACGCTGTCAATATAAGCCCTGTTATAGCGGACAAAGCGATAATGACGAGCCGAGAGGATTGGAGACCGTTCATGTCTCTGGCAAGCACACCAAAAAAGCTGGTGACCCATATGCCAATCCCCATTGAGAATACGCTTCCCAAAAATAAAAACCGTGTATTTCTCTTAGCGGTTTTTAAAAGCGACAGCAAATCAAATGCAGTAAAAGAAGCAATCATAGTTAAGATAATGGCGATAAACATTAAAATGGGGTTTACTATTTCATTCATTGATAAAGTCCTCTTCTTTTAAAATATATTTCCACATATGATTGTAATAGAAAAATTCATTGTAGGGAAGATATGGTTTACATAATAACAAGACTATGTTGTACTAGTTTGTAAAGTGGTATATAATAGAAAATAATATGAATAGAAGAACGATTGTTTTAGGGATTCCTAAAATAAAGGAGCGATATACATGAACATTACCATCTATTTTGGAAGTCATGAAGACGAAGATGTGCGTACGATGGATTGTCGTATTGACATGGATGATGAAGAAATTGTAACTGTGTCTTAGTTTAAAATAATGTGAGAGCGGCCAACCTTAGTTGGCCGCTTTTTTGTTTTTCCAAAATGAAAGTACATCTTTCCTTTTTATCCAAAATGTAGTATGATAGAAAAAAGAACATTTGTTCGTTAGTGGATATATAGAGGAAGGATGGATCACATTGAAGCAAAATAAGCGCAGAGCAAGAAAAAAACATACACCTACTATTTCAAATACAGGGTTCATCGGCTCTGTATTCCTAGATACATTAGAATTACATAGGAAGCAATACTACTTCTCCCGCAGAAGATTACATATCATACAGCACGTGCTTGACGGACTTGCACAAGCGACAAGCTCCCTCTTTGAAGAACATAACGTATCCGTACATTTATCGTGCGTTTATTTACATGAACAGCAAAAAATTGGCTTTGTCTTATCTTCCAAGCCATTTCAAAAAGCAGAAGGCATTGCGTATTTTACAAACTATTTAATTGAGAAAAAATTTTATAAAGATGAAACGGCAGAATATCTTGAAATTTTCAATACTGGCTTCATTGGAGTTGTCTTTGCAGATTTATCACATATAAACCGATTTACATTCGACTTTGAGATGAGTCTTCTTTCTAAATTAATAAAAGATATGATTGTGCCGGTTAAAGAGTTGTTTTTAAGAAACAAAATACCGGCATATATATCCGGTGTAGAGCTTGAAGAGCAAAATAAACTTGGTTTTGTGTTATCCATAAAGCCTTATGATGAAAAAGCAGAAGCGGCGCTGTATTTTGAAGCGTACTTGAAAGAGCGCGGGTTTTACATAGGCGAAGAAGATGATGAAATAGATCAGATTGTGATACGAAAGAAAATAGAAATGGTTTGATCCTTACATATTTAAACCCCTCCTGTATCACTAAGTACAGGAGGGGTTTCTTCTATTTGTTTTTTCGATCTGCACCGATAATCTTATCGATAATTCCATATTCCTTTGCTTCTTGCGCAGACATGAAATAATCTCGTTCCGTATCATATGAAATTTTTTCTACTGAATGTCCTGTGCGCTCAGCGATAATTTCATTTATTTGTTCTTTTAATTTTAAAATTCTTCTGGCAGAGATTTCAATCTCTGTTGCTTGCCCTCTTGCGCCTCCCAGAGGCTGGTGGATCATGATTTCGCTATTCGGTAATGCAAGCCGTTTTCCCGGTGTGCCGGAAAGAAGAAGAAGTGCTCCAAACGATGCAGCCAAACCGATACAGATTGTTTGGATATCAGGTTTGATAAGCTGCATCGTATCCAGGATAGCAAACCCGGCAGAAGTTGAACCGCCTGGGCTGTTAATGTAAATGGAGATATCTTTTTCCGCATTCTCCGCCTCCAGAAACAATAACTGAGCTACCACACTGCTTGCGACTTGATCATTGATCTCTTGACTGATCATGATAATTCGGTCTTTGAGAAGTCGGGAATAAATATCATACGATCTTTCTCCCGATTTTGTCTGTTCTACCACATATGGAATTGTCATAACAATGTTCCTCCATCTGTATAAATTTAAGCTGCGGATAACATGAATGCAGTTGACCCTGCGGAACGGCTTAGTATAGATAAAGGTGCTGTATGTTTGGTTGCCTTTTTCATGTTGAACAAATCAATAAGAACCTTTGGGTTTTGTTCCAATATAGATTGAATGAATACATGTATCCATTCATTTTGTTCGGTTTCCTCTTTATCCTGCCAAAACACCCCATCTTCCTGGTGCAGTGTCTGTAATCTGTTTCGAATGCGGAACAATGCTGATTTAATTGCACCCTCCGTTGCAGAGAAAATTTCGGTTAAATCAGATATGCTGTATTGAAACACTTCCTTTAGAACAAATATACCGGTTTGACGGACAGTGAAATGGGAAAGCATGGCGTCAATAACCGCATGAAGATCCGAATAGCTGGAAAGTGGATCAAAGAAGGGTTCTGTTTGCAATTGTGTCTCTTTCTTTTTCATCTTCATTTGGTCCAGCCACCGGTTGCGTGCTACTGTATATAGTAAAGAAGCAGTAATTGTTTCATTGCTGTTTCCATTTTGTATATACTTTTTTATGATCTTCGTAACGGTTTCTTGTGCCAAATCCTCCCCGTCCCAATGATTCTTCGTTAAATAGATACAATATCTCTTCAATGCTGGATAGCATTCCAACAGGATCGACATATTCAATTGTGTAAAATCCAAAAAATTATCTTTCACAGTGTTGCCAAGCTTGGTTTGCAAAGTGATCACTCCTTTAGCGCCTGTAATTAATAAACGAATACAAAGGGAGAAAAGTTACGGGGTAGTGAAAAAAAGGTAAAAATAATTGGAAAGCAAAACAAACCAGGGAATATAACCGCTGGTTTGTCGTTTGCTCAAATGAGATATGAAAGGAATTTTACTTTATCATAAATTAGGCGAGAATATCCCCACTTCAAGGAGCGGAAGCGAGTAAGTGGAGGAGGTTCATATTCACATATTACTCGGCTTCGTTCAAGAAGAATAATGCCAATGTTCCCGGACCTGCATGTGCCCCTACCGCAGCTCCGATCGAATTGATAACAAATGTTTGGCATCCAAAGCGTTCCGTAATCATTTCTTGCAGTTTTTGTGCGCTTTCCAAATCATCGCCATGACTGATGCCGATTGTTTGTGTTTCTAAACCTTCTCCTCGTTCTGCCATAATCTCGACCATACGCTGCAGGACTTTTTTGCGTCCGCGCAGTTTTTCAAGCGGAATCAGCTTTCCTTCTTCGACATGCAAAAGCGGCTTAATGTTTAATAATCCGCCGATAAAGCCAGCCACCTTGCTCACTCTTCCGCCGCGCACGAGTGTTTGTAAGTCATCGACTGTAAAGATATGTTCTACATGCCCCGTCCAGAAAGATATATGCTTTAGGATATCTTCCTTAGCAGCACCTTGCTGCGCCAGCTGTGCTGCTTTTAAAACAACGAGTCCTTGCCCTATAGATGCACATTTTGTGTCCACAACGTCTAAGTCGATTTGCGGCTGCTCTTCTTGTACGTCTTGTTTTACAAGAACTGCGGATTGATACGTACCTGACAGTTCAGATGAGAATGCTAGATAAATACATGGAATGTTTTGGGCAGCGTATTTCGTAAATGTATGATGCAGCGTTTCGTAAGACGGCAGAGATGTTTTGTAAACCTTCTCCTCACGCATGCCGGCAAACAGTTGCTTTGGTTCTAACGTCACGCCGTCAAGAAACTCTGTTTCCTGCTCGTCATACACACGAAGAGGAACCACATCAATATCATATTGAGCAAGCAGTTCTTTAGGTAAATCAGCTGCGCTGTCAGTAATAATTTTTACCGTCATTACTTTTCCCACCTCTTTCATAATAAGATATATAATATGTAATCAATAAGTTCCACCTTTCATTCTATATACAAGTGCAAAAATAAGGAAATAATTACATAGTTTCACTTATTATACATATACAACAAGCCTCCTTATTATGCAAGGAGGCTTGTTGTTTTAGCCAATTGGCTCGACTTCCGTTTCTGTCGGTACATATTGCGAAACGTTTCGCATATTCCAAATCACTTCTTGTTGGCGCAAGCGTAAATGGAATAGCTTCAACGGATCTTGGAATACTTCCGGGTTTGCTCTCATTTCGCTTAATCCATCACGATTTTCTTGAATTTCCAAATGTGTCTCTTCCACCATTTGCTTCAGCATACCAAACGGATCTCTAAAGAAGAGATTGATATCTTCATCCAACGATTTTTCAAACAGGACGAATTGCTCAAAGAACATATGGATGACGGAGTTTATTGCGTCCGTATAGTCCTCGTTCTCTACGTACTTTGTATATTGGTTATACAGCATATTCTTATTTTGCTGCAATCCGCCGAACAGCTTTCCTGCACTTTTTAATAAGAATTGTGCCGGCGTGAAACGCGTTAAAATGTTCATATCGTCTATACGTACTCTTCTGATCATGCGGTCTATATCGCGGCGCCAATCATCCAGTACTCTGAAGTCACATTCCAGCTTCATCTTATCCTCATTATACAAGATATTAAACGTTTCGCTCATTTCATCTAAGTAATTTTGGCTTTGTACAAATTCTTCTTTTATATTGGCAATCCAGTCAAGGATAAATGTAGTGAACTTAGGCAGCGCATTTGCTGTAACATAATCCTGGATGCGATTGTTCATTTCCTCGTTAAGCTCGGTATGGATATTGCGAAAATCGTTGTCTGTATCCAGAATGCCCGAGCAGCTTTTTAATAGCTTAGGAAGCTCTTTCGTGAAATCCTTTGTAATCTCTTCTTTAATGTTGCGGTATGATGCTGTAATCGTATTGATTTTTTCGGTTTCTAAAGCAGTAACATTATTAATGAGCCCATTGAGCTTCACTAATATGTCTTCATTCCACTGGATAGAATCGATTAAGCTATTTTCCACTTCAATGCGCTTCTCCATTACATAAACCAATAGGTTGCGAACAGTGCTTAACACTTGGCTTGTGCGTTGTTCAGCAAGATCACGATTTCCAAATGTTGATTGGATGAACAATGCTAACTCACTAAGCAACTGACTGCTTGTATATGCAGAAGAATACGGGAATACAATTGCGTCCGGAAAATACGGGCGAATACGCGCTCGTACATCCTCCACAATCCGGTTCGTTTCGTCTTCTCTATGAATCGCATCCATTTTATTCAATAAGAAGTGAATAGAGAGGTTTGGTGCATATTCTTGAATATCTAATAGAATATTTCTTTCTCTATCGGTAAACGGTTCATGTGCATTCAACACGAATAATAAGCTGTCCGCATAATGCAAATATTGAAACGTCTCATTTTTCTCTTCCATTTGGCTTGTAAAGCCTGGTGTATCAATTAAGGTAAGAGCATTTTTGTTTAAAAATCTGGATGGAAGCTTGAACTCTACCGCAGCTTTTGTTTCGTATCCAGCTGCTGTTGCATCATAAAATGCATCTAAGCTTTCAAGATGCTGAACACCTTCATCTGTAATTTCTTTTATCTCTGTATGAGTGCCATCGTTAAAGATAACTACATTTGACGTGCTGGCTCCTAGAATTTGCTCTCCTAAAATGGAGTTAATAAAGGAAGATTTCCCATTGCCGCTTATGCCTGCCACAAGCAGATGATTCGTTTGCAAATCCATCAGCTGCTCCATCTGCCATTGCAGCTTATAGCCGATTGGGAATTCATTTTTATATGCCCAAGCCGACACAGCTTCAAATAGCTTAAGACTTCCTTCGAGCCCATTTTCCGTGCCTTTATATTTATACAATAGATGCTCAGCATTATTTAGAAGCAAAGATTCAACAGTAGCTGGGAATACTCCCTCCCACGCCAACACAGCTGCCGATGCAAAAAGAGCGTCATCTCGATTGGCTACTTTTAGCCAATTTGTTAAATGGTTTGGAATAAGCCCTTGGAATTCTTTAATGAAATATTGCCCATTAATTAAACTCAGATATGTTTGCCTGTAAAGGGCAGAAATTTCATCCCATGATGTTTCTGTATATAAATCAATGTTTACTAATAAATCATTAACTGCTTGAAGCCACGGTAAATATAATTCTGTATTTTTATAGCTGTTCCAATGAGAAACGATCATTTCTCTAAAATGAGTTTCATCGACTTTATATACCGTTGCCAAGGATTGAGAAAAATAATCCGGATTTGTCGTTTTTGTAAGCCCTCTGTTAATATAACTGTTTAAAATATGTATCCATGAAGGAGATTCTGTGCGGATTACCTCGTTTACAGCAAGTTCAATCGCGCTTTCCCAATCATTTTGCTCTTCGTAGAACGTGCGTGCCAGGGGCGTAACGTTCGGATAATCCGGATTCAGTGATACTGCCTCTTTAATAACGCGGAATGCATGATCAATACGTTCTTGTTCCAAATACAGCGAAAACAACTGTAAAGCAATTTCTGCCGTAAGAGCCGCAGATTCTGTTGTCACAGAAGTATAAATCTCTTCCGCTTTTGATAAGAGACCTAATTGAAAATAGGAATCTGCAATATTTTTTTGCGCCCAAGGCTCGAGTTCTCCTTTAATCTTTTCCCATTTAAAGATAGCAGCTTCGTAATCTTTATAACGATAATACATCTCACCTTGTCCAAATCGAATGTTAGACAGGTTTTCTGATTCTAATTCTGTCTCGTTAAAATACGCTTCCCCTAACACTTGAATAGGGTGATTCGTTTCATGCTCGCTCATAAATGTTTCATAAAACGTTTTATCAATCAATAGTTTCTCTAAAGTCATATTCTCACCCACTATATATTTCTAAATATTTTTTATACACTCTTAAGATTCTATATGTTTCGACACATAAACATTAGTTTTCATCGACTATTCTATTATTTTAGCAGGAAAATTTCACAAAAAAGATTTCAATTTGATTTCAATTTAAAAACAAACGTATGTATAGTTATGTTTTTATTATTAATTTCCTGTTATAAACTGAAATTCTCCAAACTCTTATCCATCATTTCTTGATTGATGCCTATATACTTTAACGTAATACTTGGATGAGAATGATTTAAGATATTTTGCAATAAAGCAATGTCCTGATACATCTGATAATGCCAATATCCGAACGTTTTTCTGCATGTGTGAGAGCCGATATTTTCCAAACCGATCTCTTTCGCAGCTGATTTTAAAATTTTATAAGCCTGTACACGCTGCAGCGGCAAATCAGTTTTGTTAGAAGGAAATAAATATTCTTCGTCCTCCATAAATCTTGTATACTCCAAAACAGTTCTGCGCAAATCTAAGTTTAATAGAAAGCGTTTGAACTTTTTCGTTTTTTCTTCCTTTAGCTCAATATGTGTTTGATTGCGTACATCTCTTACTCTAAGCTTCAGCAAATCTGAAATACGGAGACCTGTGTTAATGCCCATTACGAATAAAAACCAATTTCGTTCAGACTGCTGCCTTAACACCGTCTTCATCTGTTCGATCATATATTTATCGCGAATCGGTTCAACGACCTTCATTCCTTCGCTAATAATGGCGCGGTAATCAGACTTGATACTTCTCTTCTCAGCGTGAATCGTTTTTTTCTTATTTAATTCCAAAATCCGTTTATGCAATTCCCGTTCGCCGTATTTCTCTATTAAATATATGTGCTCTCCGTCTGTTAAAGAAACATACGCTGCGTATAATTTTTTCTCCATATACACTCCTTTTATTTACTTTTATTGGATGAAACATAAACGCAATATGTTTCATTCATGTATTTTCCATATATTCATTTTTTCTTATTTTACAAGCTTTCATTTCATTTTCATAATGAAACAAAATATATCTTTTGTTTCATGGTATATTTTACATGTTTCTTCTCGAAAGTGAAAGGAAAATATTTTAGAATGCACGCATAACAGGTTGTTTTCACTTCCTTTTTCCTCCAACACTATCAAAAGCTTCAAAATCCTCACAGTGATGAATAATGATTTTTGAGTGTTTACGTATTGGTTTTGTAGTTATCGTCAAAATATAAGGATTCTGAGCATTCATTTTCTTTCCGATAAAAATATTATGTAAACCAAGCAAGGAACTGGCTGCGTTCATAACGATCCAAAAGCCATGGGCCTAATAAATGATACCGAAATTAATGTAATATATTGAAACAAGCAGTCCTGTTATGTACAACAAGACTGTTTGTTTATATTTGGAATAAGCCATCTACAAACGTAATTTCGTACATATAATAAATCCCGTATACCACGCTGAGGACAGCGGCGGCTCTTGCCGCAAACGTTTGAAATGTTCGCCCAGATACAAACCAGACAAACGGCAATCCAAGAACTGTTGTAAATAACAGCATGCCAAGAATGGTTCCTGCTCCGAAAATGAGAATAAAACTTAATGCAGCGATTGTGCTTGTTACGGTTGTTAAGGCGAGAAGAACCATCGCCGCACTTCCTGCCAATCCGTGAATTGCGCCAATGATGAAGGACTTGATATGGAATTTTTTAGTTTCTCGCTGATGAGAATGAACGTGGATAGTGGAACGGAATCCTGAAACACCTAAGAAAATAAGCATAATGCCCACAAAAAATTCTAATGAGAGGGCGTATGTTCTGAAATCTGCCGCTTCAGCAAGATAACAACCATCCCCACCAGAAACAGGACAACTGTATGTCCTAATCCCCAAAATATGCCGGTTAAAGAAGCTAAGGAAAGCTTTCTCGTTCTGCTGGCAATTGTCGAAACGGCAATCATATGATCCGGTTCAGTTGCGTGCTTGATCCCTAAAACAAACCCTAACAATAATATGGATAAAAGGTTATCTTGTATCATACATAATCCTCCCCGCTCTAGTATTTCCGCAGGCATAGCGGTGACTGCATTCGTTTGCTTCGGATGAAATCGATGCATGCCTGAAAAATGTGTTCAATGACAGGTGTGTTATGTGCCAAAATCCGAATTACTGCTCCTTTTATTTTGGTTGCAGACATACCAACTCGAACTTGATGGGCGTATTCTGTCAGTATCTCTTCTAATTCGTTCATCCAAAGCTGCGAAAAATCCGGATGCAAAATCAGCAAGGAGCCGAAGTGCGTATATCCTTCCATTTGCAGAATAGAAGATACATCCTGATCGTGCGGTTTTAAAAATAAATGATCGAATAACTGCAGCTTTCCCTCTTCATAAATTTTCAGCTTGGAACGAATCCAATCATAGCGAAAATACTTCCTGCTCTTTGCCCATCCGGGTGTTATAATATCGCTGTATATCAAGCTTGCGCCTTTTTCCATATGAACTGTGGTTTCCTGCAAAAAACGCGCTCCTTCATACGCGATTAAAGGATCGGGTAAATATTCAAGAACACTTCCGCTTTTCAAAGAAATAGTAGTATACTGACAGACTGGTTCGCGTGGAGTTTTGTATACTTTAGTAGAAGATTGCGTTGTTACTGTCAATTCGGCACTTTCTTCCAAAGCAATATTCGTATGATAGCGATCTCCGTCTACATATCCGCCTCCAACATGTATACAATACACAGTCGGATGCGAGGCATCCAAATAGACCGGCCGTGTAATTTTAAATGCCCCTTGAAATTGACGATCTGTTAAAATGGTACGCTCTCTTTTTACGGCCGCTTGTATATGCAGTGCTCCTGTCCAATTCATATCTTACAGCCCGACAAGCAGCACTTGTTTTTTAATCCATTGCACCACTTCGTCCAAACCGGTTCCATCCTTTAAATTCGTAAAGAAGAAAGGTTTATTGCCGCGCGCCGCTTTTGTATCGCGTTCCATTACCTCCAGACTTGCGCCGACATACGGTGCGAGGTCGGTTTTGTTTATAATGAACAAATCCGATTTGATCATGCCTTGCCCTCCCTTGCGAGGGATCTTCTCTCCCTGCGCCACGTCTATGATATAGATGGAGAAATCCACAAGCTCCGGACTGAAAGTAGCGGCTAAATTATCACCTCCGCTTTCTACAAAAATAATATCTAAGTCCGGATGAAGCTCTTTCAGCTCATCGATAGCTGAAAAATTCATAGAAGCATCTTCTCGAATTGCCGTGTGAGGACATCCTCCTGTTTCCACGCCAATAATACGCTCTTCCTGCAATACACTGTTTCGAATTAAAAACAAAGCATCTTCCTTTGTATAAATATCATTCGTCACAACCGCCATACTCAGCTCCTTATGCATGGCTCTCGTCAGTTTTTCTACAAGCATTGTTTTTCCGGCACCAACCGGACCTCCGATTCCGATACGAACAGGTTCCATATCAAGTCGACTTCCCATAATCAGGAAGCCTCCCTCCCTTCTTCATCGTTTTATAAGAAGTTTCACTTACGACATAAACAATCTGACAGGCAATTGTTCATGCCGCATTTGTGCTATTTCTAACCCTGGTGCATTCATGCCTAACTCACCCTCGCTTGCATGCCGGATCATTTCGACTGTCTCTTGGACAAGAGGGTGCATAGAAACGAGCAGCCTTTGCCCATCCGTTTGCCCGAGCGGAATAGCCCGGACAGCATTTTGTACAAGCGATTGTACGGCAGCGTATAAATAAGCTGCAATTGCTTTTTCCCAATGTATACCCAGTTCATTACAAATCAACATAAAGGCTATTGCCGCATGCCCTGACAGCTCTTTTCTTCTAATGAATTGTTCATATTCCATCAATATTGGACAATCATAAAGTTGGTTGCACAGCTTCACCATACGTTCGCCAATTCGGCGGTTTCCTTCCCTTGTTTCTTTTGCCAAAGAAAGAGAAGATAATACGACGTCCAGCTCCCATAATTTCTCTGTACAATCATGTTGCATATATTCATAGACAAGACGGCAGGCCAAGCCGTCGGTATAAGTAAGCTGGGTTTTCACATATGTTCCTAAAGCATGTGTAAACGTTTTGGGATCATGAATTTTTTGTTCATATATATAAGTTTCCAGACCGAACGAATGAGAAAATGCTCCTGACGGAAAGTTCGAGTCGCATATTTGCAGCAAAGACAGCAGTTGATTAGTCATGACTATGACCAATATGACGGAAGGCTTGCTTCACCTTTCTCTCTTCTCTTCGGTATGGAATACCTGTTTGTTGAAGAAGCTCCTCCACTAAATAATCATATTGAACAAGCATTTCATTTCTTTCAAATTGAGCAGGAAGGTGCCTATTTCCGAGCTGATGCGCAATCTCACCCATCTGTTGGATGGATTGCGGACAAATGACTAATAAATCATCTGCCAATACACTGATGACAATCATGTTTTTGTCATCCATGTATAGAATATCTCCATCTTTCAAATCAGTCGCCGTGCGCAGACGAATCCCGATTTCCCTGCCGTGATCTGTTGTTACGCGCTGGATACGCTTTACGAGATCGCCGCTTTCTAGGTATACTCTTTCACTGTGAGGAGCTAAATTATCGGATGTTTCAATGTTTCCCATTACCTTTTCAATAATCATATATTCTCACCTCAAAATAAGAAATATCGTTGCGCCATCGGTACAACATCGACCGGCTCGCACGTAATCAGCGTCCCATCCACCTTCACCTCATATGTTTGCGGGTCAACATCTATATGGGGCATTTCACCGTTATAAATCATTTGATCTTTGCTCAATGTTCGGATACCGCTGACAGGCTGTATCATTTTTTGCAAACCGAGCCTTTTTGGCACACGCCCTTCAAAGGCAGCTTGTGAAATAAAAGTAATGGATGTTTGAGATAATGCTTTTCCAAAGCTTGCAAACATCGGACGGTACAACACAGGCTGCGGTGTTGGGATAGATGCATTTGGATCTCCCATAATGCTGTGTGCAATCATGCCGCCTTTTAATATAAGATCAGGCTTCACTCCAAAAAACGCAGGATCCCATACAACTAAATCCGCAAGCTTGCCGACTTCTACCGACCCTACAAATCGGGAGATGC
This sequence comes from Ectobacillus panaciterrae DSM 19096, assembly GCF_000430785.1. Classification (GTDB taxonomy): domain Bacteria; phylum Bacillota; class Bacilli; order Bacillales; family Bacillaceae_G; genus Ectobacillus; species Ectobacillus panaciterrae. The sequence continues at coordinate 51,943 of NZ_AUMR01000033.1, read as the reverse complement.
CGTGAGTAATAGCAGGATTGATCGTATATTTTGCTATATAGCGTTTTACGCGAAAATTATCCCCATTCCCTCTTTCTTCAGATAATCGCCCCCTTTGCTTTTTCATCTTGTCTGCAGTTTGCCAAGTGCGGGAAATGACTTCCCCTACACGCCCCATTGCCTGTGAATCAGAGCTTATCATGCTGAAAACACCTAAATCATGAAGAATATCCTCTGCTGCGATTGTTTCTTTTCGTATACGCGAATCTGCAAAAGCGATATCCTCAGGAACGGCAGGATCTAAGTGGTGGCAAACCATAAGCATATCTAAATGCTCATCGAGTGTATTCACTGTATAAGGACGTGTCGGATTCGTGGAAGACGGTAAAATGTTCGAAAAGCTTGCGGCTTTAATAATATCCGGCGCGTGTCCGCCCCCCGCTCCTTCCGTATGATAAGTATGGATGATACGCCCGTTTATAGCTGCCAGTGTATCTTCGACAAATCCTCCTTCATTTAAGGTATCTGTATGTATGGCAACTTGAACATCATATTGGTCAGCAACTTGCAAGCACGTATCGATGGCTGCCGCAGTCGTTCCCCAATCCTCATGAAGCTTTAGGCCTATAGCCCCTGCCGCGATTTGCTCTGCAAGAGCATCCTTTGAAGAAGTATTTCCCTTTCCTAAAAAACCGAGATTCATAGGAAATGCTTCTGCCGCTTCGAGCATGCGGTGTATATTCCACTCTCCAGGCGTACATGTTGTAGCATTTGTGCCAGTCGCTGGTCCCGTTCCTCCTCCAATCATGGTGGTAACACCGGAAGAGAGCGCTGTTTCGATTTGCTGCGGACATATGAAATGAATATGACAATCCACTCCTCCGGCAGTTACAATCATTCCTTCCGCCGCAATGATCTCTGTAGCAGCGCCGATTGTAATATTCACACCGTCCATCAACAGCGGATTTCCAGCCTTGCCTATTGCTGCGATATGACCGTCTTTTATGCCGATATCCGCTTTATAGATTCCGGTATAATCTACGATAATTGCATTTGTAAGAACGAGATCCATTGCTTCCTCCCGCTTCGCAAGCGGATGCTGTCCCATACCGTCCCGAATGACCTTTCCGCCGCCGAATTTCACCTCATCGCCGTACACGGTATAGTCTTTTTCGATTTCAATAAATAACTCCGTATCCGCAAGACGAACAGAGTCCCCAGTTGTCGGACCGAACATGTCTGCATATTGCTGTCGTGACATACGAAAACTCATTCTCCCTCCTCCTTATCTAACGGTCCGTTTACTTTTTGATTCAAACCATAAACGTGCCGCATTCCCGAAAACGGAACGAGCTTCACTTCTTTTTCATCCCCCGGCTCAAAGCGAACAGCTGTTCCTGCTGGTATATTTAAACGCATACCGTATGCCAGCTTTCGCTCGAATTCAAGCGCATTGTTTATTTCGTAAAAGTGAAAATGCGAGCCCACCTGTATCGGTCTGTCTCCTCGATTCACAACAAATAATGTTTCGGCTTTTCTATCAGCGTTACAAAGAATAGGCGCTGCTTGTAAGCGGTATTCACCCGGTATCAATATAATTCCCCCAGTTATTGAATAGGTTCGTGGACTGTCACAAGCTTTGTTCCGTCTGGAAAGGTAGCTTCAACTTGAATGTCCGGTATCATGTCAGCTATTCCTTCCATAACATCTTCTCTTGTTAAAATGGAAGTGCCGTAACGCATGAGATCGGTGACAGACCTCCCATCTCTTGCTCCTTCCAATATTTCATATGTAAGCAGCGCAATTGCTTCCGGATAATTGAGTTTCACGCCCCTGTCCTTGCGCCGGCGCGCTAAATCTGCCGCTACAACGATAAGCAACTTTTCTTGCTCTCGTGCTGTGAGTCGCATTCTGATTCTCCTTTCCTATAAAATTAGATATCCCTTCGCATCTTCCTTACTTATGGATGAAGCTTGTCCTTTTGCTGCAATTTCCCCCTGATCTAAAACATAGTAGTGTTCGGCGCATTCAAATGCTAAAGCCAGCGGGAAGCTTTTCTACTTTTATGCCCCCTCACAAACCTAACATATTATGTAATATTTTCTAACATATACCTTTAGGGTTAATTATATACAATTTTCTGATAATTACAACCTATTTTCTCTTTATTTCTATTGAAATTGATGAAAGCGTTGACAAAAAAGTGGGACATACCGAATGCCTTTCAACGTGGAATTTAACCGAGGATATCCTATTGACAGCGTCAGAAAACCAAAAGGGCAACGCGCCAATTGTGACGCATTGCCCCTTTTTACATATACTGCTTTTTTCTTAGTTCATTTCTAACGATTACAGCCTTAATCATAAAGTAACTTACCTCATCAGAAAGCTGTTCTTTAATAGGCTTTAAACGCTCAGATCCAATTTGCGCTATAACCTCTTCGATTGCAGCTTCATATTGCGGGACAATAATCTTTTCCCAGATTACTTCAAGCCCTTCAGACCCGCACTGCAAAATATGATTCTCAATCGTGATAAGAGATAAGTCGCGTTCTTTGGCGATTTCTTGTAAAGAATATCCTTGCTTATACAGCTCATATGTTACGAGATGAGACGCTTCTTTCCGTTCTTTTTGCTTTGGCACCTTAATTTCTGTAGGGGGGTCCAAATCTGGATGTTCTTGTACGTATGCGTGAATGAGACTCGTAAAACGCTCGCCGTAGCGCTGCTGCTTTTGCAGACCCACTCCTTTTACATTAAGCAGTACTTCTGCTGTTTGCGGAAGCTTCACGCACATATCCCGCAGCGTTTGATCAGAGAAAATAACGAATGGCGGCACATTCTCTTCGGAGGCAATTTCTTTTCTCAGCTCCCGCAGTCTTTCAAATAATTCGTCGTTTGCTGCAACTTGAATTACTTCAATTTGTTCCTTGCGCATGACGTGCTCTTTTCCAAGCAGCACTTCTTTCCCTTTATTCGCCACGTACAGAACTGGATATTGCCCGCCTGTAATACCGATATACTGTTCCGATGTCAGAAAATCAATAAAATCCATCACGTCTTTTGCAGATTTCTGCTTTAAAATACCGTATGTGGAAAGTTCATGAAACCTCATATCCAGCACTTTTTTGTTTGAAGAACCTGTAAGTACTTGGCTAATAATTGTCTTTCCGAATCTTTCTCCCATGCGAATCATACAAGATAATACCATTTGCGCTTCTCTTGTAACGTCAACCGAAACACGATCATCTGCACAATTGCTGCAGCGGCCGCATGGAGTTGGATGCTCTTCTCCGAAATATTGCAGAATGAAAGCCTGCAGGCAGCCTTCCGTATAGCAGTAGTCTTTCATTTGATTAAGCTTTTGCAATTCTTGGTTCTTTCGAGCTTCATGATGGGATTGCTCGATTAAATATCTTTGAACTTGAATGTCCTGCGCTGTAAAGAGCAGAATACATTCGCTATCTAAACCGTCACGCCCGGCTCTGCCCGCTTCTTGATAATAGCTCTCCATATTTTTCGGGAGCTGATAATGAATAACATACCGAACGTTGGATTTGTCAATTCCCATACCAAAGGCGTTTGTTGCGACCATTACAGTTATATCATCCTGCAAGAACAAGTCCTGCTGCGCAGAACGTTCATGATCGCTCATTCCTGCGTGATATCGTCCTGTTTGTATGCCTTGCTTTTGTAAGTATTCATATAAATGGTCCACTTCTTTTCGTGTCGCAGCATAAATAATGCCCGCCTCGTTTTTGTTTCTCATAACATACTGCTTTAGATATTCCAGACGATTTTGTCCCTTTACCATTTTAAATGACAAATTCGTTCTCTCAAACCCTGTCACAATAGCGCTTTCTGCTGGAATATCCAGCAAAAAACAAATATCTTCTCTTACTTGGGGAGTTGCTGTAGCTGTCAACGCTATCACAGCCGGTTTCTTGGGAAACTGCTCTAATAGACTATGAATTCTTAAATAGCTTGGACGAAAATCATGCCCCCATTGCGAGATACAATGCGCCTCGTCTACAGCTACTAAGGAAACAGGCAAGCTTTGCAGCTGTTCCATAAATTGCGGAGAGTCCATGCGCTCTGGCGCTATATACAGAATTTTGTACTCACCGTACTGTAGATCGGATAAACGCTGCCTTACTTCTTGTGCTGATAAAGTGCTGTTTAAAAATGTGGCAGGAATCCCCACCTGCCACAGCGCATCCACCTGATCTTTCATAAGAGATATAAGGGGAGAAATCACGAGGGTTATCCCGGGAAGTATAAGCGCGGGGATTTGGTAACAAATTGATTTACCGCCTCCAGTCGGCATAATGCCTGCAGTGTTTTGGCCTGATAATACACGTTTAATAATTTCTTCTTGGCCGGTGCGAAACGATTCGTAACCGAAGTATTGCTGCAGATAGTTTTTGGCTTGTGTGAACAAGTTGTCCTCCTCCTTTCATACAACACTTATTATAACATCATTGTGAAGAGAGTTCCTGTAAGATTCTCATAAGAGCTGCACCGTATATGAAATCTAATATTAACAGATGTTTTACAATGACTCAGCAAACATCTGTTAATATGATAGATGTATTTACCGCCTCTCCCTTTAAAATGTAAATGCCATAAACAGCAGAAAGGAGCTTATATGAGAAAAGCACGAATGTTTTCCCCTGATTCAGAACTAGATATACATCGTGAAAACCAAGAACAGCAACTGATGGAATCTTTATTCCAAACAACCTTCTCCTTCACTCCCTCATCAGAAAATACCCTGTATATCCTGCATACAGGACCGACAAACTCAGGAAAAACGTATCAAGCCTTGCAGAGATTGAAAGAAACAGATAACGGTCTTTACATGGCACCTCTCCGTCTTCTTGCTTTGGAAATTTTTCACACACTAAACGAAGAAAGGGCTGCCTGTCACCTAAAAACGGGTGAAGAAGAACGCTTTGTGAACGGTGCCCGCATTACATCTTGCACAATAGAAGTTGCAAACTTAGAACGAGCTTATGAAATTGCTGTCATTGACGAAGCGCAGCTCATTGCAGACCGTGACAGAGGATTTTCATGGTACCAGGCTATTACTAAAATTAAAGCTCGAGAGGTTCATATTATTTCAGCATCGTCTGCAGTAAATCTGCTGTTACATTTGCTTAAAGGAAAACATGTGCAAGTGAAAGAATATGAAAGATCAGTACCTCTTTGCGTAGAGAAAAAACGTTTTAGACTTAAAGATACGCAGACTGGCGATGCACTTATCGTTTTTTCGCGCAATCGCGTACTCCAAACCGCTGCATTTTTGGAGCAGCAAGGACATAAAGCCAGTGTGGTATATGGCAGTATGCCGCCTGAAACGAGGTAATTGCAAATCAATAATTTTTTAGAAGGCCGAACGCAAGTAATCGTCAGCACTGATGCGATTGGAATGGGATTAAATTTACCGATTAAGCGCGTTGTATTTCTTGAAATGACGAAGTTTGACGGCACAAGAAGAAGATTCCTAACCAATCAAGAAATAAAGCAAATCGGCGGACGTGCCGGCCGTAAAGGTTTATATAACATTGGTCTAGTTTCCTCGACAGTTCAGAGCCCTAAACAGCTTGAACAAGCATTATCTGCAGAAGACCCGCCCATTCATCATCTAACCATTAAACCTACCGTGCAAATTTTAGCGGAGTATGCCCGCTTTTCGAAAGATTTAGCAGGCTTCTTTCAAATTTGGAAAAACTATACGCCCCCCAAAGGTATGTTTAAAGCAAAATTAACACAAGAAAGAGCTTTATATGGATTAATTAAAGGAACTCCTGTTGCGGAAAAATTCAGCCTTCCTGATCTCTACCGATATATCTCCATGCCCTTTTCCTACCAAGAAACAGAACTGCAGCAGCAATGGAGGGAAACTCTTCGTGCTATAGCCAATCATAAAGCACTTCCGGAGCCTGTCCTTTCGGGCAATGAGCTTCATCAATTAGAGCTCAATTACAAAAAGATTGGGCTGCACTTGTTATTTCTGTATTCCTTGCACCTTCGAAAAGAAACATTTATATGGGAAAAAGAACGTCAAATTGCTTCTGGGCACATTCAAGATTATTTACAAAGCAATCTTGCTCTTCATATTAAAAAATGTAAATATTGCAACAAAAAATTATCATGGGACTACCCTCACAGCATGTGCAATTCCTGTTACCAGGATCAGTATTTTTACGAATATTAAATAAAAAAAGAAGAGCTGTTAATCAGCTCTTCTTTTTCGTTTAATAGGTCGAACCTACACTAGCAAATGCAATAATCCCTTCCTTGTCACTCAGCTCAAGCTGCAAACGAGCGGAAAATGGATCGACGCCCCGTTCGTCAAGCCATAGACGAAGCGCTTCAATCAGGTTGGCTTGAATGAGAATCTGCGTGCAGCCGTTCACTTCTACCTCTGCGGAATATCCGTAATCATCGTCATACATCAATTCCACAAGTACGTCCGCTGGTGATACTTGTTTTTTATCGGCAGCGTATACACATAGGGCATTTATGATTTCTTGCTCTGGAATTTTTATCGTCTCCATGCTTCATGCGCCTCACGCTGACGTTGTTTTTTGTAGGATTTAAATATCTTACGAATCATCATGATGATTCCGACAAATAATAACATGTTAACCATAAACGCTAACACAGATCCAATTGGACCAAGGCTTGCGAACAAGCTTCCCATTAATAAGCCGCCAAGACCGCCAAGCAATAATCCTTTTGCGAAGCTTCCTACTTTACTTTTGGAAGCGGGTTTCGCTGAAACAGACGGCTTTGTGTCAGGGGTAGTTTGCTTGATATTAGAGTTTTCGCTCTTATTTGGTGTAACCGTTTGATTTTGGCTAGGCGTATAAGATCGCTTGCCTGATTTATATCCTTTCGCTGCAGCGTGCTCTACTGAAATGAAACTTAATGCTGCAAATGTTAATGTAAAAGCAGTAATAATGGTCATTATTTTTTTACGCATGTCTGAAAGTCTCCTTCTATAAAGTTAGTTTATTTGCTGATACAATTCATGTGGTTTTTACATCCTTAAGCTTGTCCACCTCTACTTTAGAGTCGTAAAAAGAAATTAATTTCAAGTTCTTATGAACCTATTATATGAACTTATTGTTTAAAAATCAAGTATTATTATAATAATAGGTTCCTATATTTGCTTCTAGTCAATTATGCTCCGTGTGCCGCTATGAACCACCCCACTTCAAGCTATGCTAAGTAGGAGTGGTTCAAAAAGGCTCAATTGACTTTTAAATACACAACTACTAAGATAAGTTCATAAGAACTTATCTCATCCGTTGGAGGATAATTACAATGATAACTTTTCAGCTTACCCGAAAAGAAATGGCTGATCTCCTCCTTTCATTAAAAGGCTGGAATACAAAACAACCTCTTACTATTATGCAAGAAGCTTGGGTGAAGGTGCATAAAGAGGATATTGAAAACGGGAAAACAGTCCATGCTTTTGTTACAACCTCACTTTCTCCTATTTTGGAAAAATTGATGAAAACAAACGAGCTCGATATGGGTTTCTCCTTGAATGAAATCTCCTCCCTTGGCAGTCAAATCGAAAACACGAATTTCTCTATCACCGCTCTTCAGAATTGGGTAAAGCGAGATATTAAGGAAATGATCGGTTCTCCGCAAAAAGGAAAGAAATATTCTATCGAACAAACCGCATTGTTATTTATAGTAGAGGATTTAAAAACAGCGCTTGATTTTGAATCCATTCGCAAGCTGTTACAGCTGATCGTCAACGACCCTGCAAACCTCGATGATGATCTGATCAATCCTGTTCGTCTATATGCAGCCTACTCGTCTTTATTTGAAGAGCTCAACAAACAAGGTGCACAGTGCTGCACTGATACAAGAGCAGCTGACACAATTGAACTGATTGAAAAAACGATTGAACAAAAAGCTGCCAAACTTGCCGCAGCCTTTCCGAATATCAAACAAAATCAGCAGGAAGCGATACGCAACATAATTGTAATTGCTGCATTATCCGTCCATACTGCTTATTTTCAAATGATGGCAAAGCGCTATTTATCCGCTACTTTATTTTTGCAGAACTTAACGATTCCCTCTGAAATATGAAAAGGAGCATTCGCTGCTCCTTTTTTGTATATGTATGCAACTTTTATAAAAAAGTTTGCTTATTTTTATTGTCCGTTCTTAAACTAAAGCCCCCGATTGTGGAAGATCAAAGGCTGTGTTGAAGCCGTCTCGCACTTATTGAACTTTAGCACCAATAAGCTAATTACTCACAATAATTGAGTAGAGTAGAAATAAATTATATCCTCTGTTTAACATTTTTGATCACTACTTTACTATGGGGAATACTTGGCATGCTAGCCATGCTGAAACTTAAATCCTGGTCGGGAACTTCATAATCCATTCGATTCGCTAGATAATCAAGACTCACTTTCATAACTTCAATAGTGACCCACTCCCCAGCACAGCGATGTCCCATAAAGTAATCACCACCACCCTGCGGAATGAAGCTAAAAGGGCTTCCTTCCCATTTGGCAAACCGATCAGGACTGAACACATCAGGATTTTTCCAAATTTCAGGGTCATGATTTGTGCCATAAAGATCCAGCAAGGTTAACGTGCCTTCTTCAAATTCATAGCCTTTCCAGGTGAAATCTTTTTTTACCAGCGCTACGACAAACGGGAAAAATGGATAAAAACGGCGAACTTCCTGGACAAACATCTGAGCATACTTTTCATCGCCGGCTTTAAGTTTCTCCCTTTCTTCCGGATAATGGTGCACTGCCAGCGCAATGAAATTGATGAATACAGCAATCGCCACAATCGGTCTCAAAATATTGAGCACTTCTACAGCAGCGGTCTCGGCATCCAGAAGATTCCCTTCCAGATCGCGATACCAGGCAAATCTGTGTAATGCGGTATGTTCAGGGGGATTCACTTTCCCATCACGAACCTTATCAATGAGTTCTTCGATCCATATTTCTTCGTAATTCCGTGCATGTCTCCCGAGCCAATGATTTAGGCCAGCTGCAGTTGCCGACTCGAACATCGCTCCCAAATTTTTTGTCAGCCTCTTAACTTCGTTTTCTTGTACCGGTACACCTGCCCACTGGCAGGCTGTCCTGCACATAATTTCCTTCGCTTCTTCATAAAGAATAACCTTATCCATCTGTTCCCATTTATCCACTGCTATCTCCCACTGTTTTTTTGTAATGTCGGTTAGTTTTTCAAGTTCGCCAGGAGACATAATCGACATAAACATTTCCTTGCGATGTTTATGGGTCTGTCCATCTAACGCCTGAACACCATTCTTGCCAAACAATGTTTGCACAACCCGGTTTGGTGCTGCATCTTTCCTTTTGAATTTCTCAGTGTCATAAAAAACTTCCGCAGCTTCCTTTCCTCCCATACAGATCGCTTTCTTTCCAAACAAACTGGTCTCGAAAATATCAGAATTAAAACTGTGACGTCTGTTCAAAATGTACATATATCCTTCTTTCATAAAACACAAGCTAGGATCTTTTCCTTCTTCCCGAGGCATCTGATTTGTATTTGCCATATAATCCATCTCCATTTTTCATAGTAATGGCCTTATTATTTGTAAGTTTTTTCCTTTTTAGTCTCGAAAGAACTTGGACCCCTAAACAGATTTCAGTCTAAAAAAGCCAGTTTCCTGTATAAAAATCGACTTTTTTAATTCTTCTTATTGATTTACCCCGCCCTTTAGCATAATAAGGGATAGCGCCCCATCGCCATCAAGGTAATATTTCCGATAATGTTATGTAACCCTTACATAATTAAAAAGGAATCTAAATCGATTCCTTTTCAAAAGATAATTAATAATAAGATGCATAATCAAAAAATGTTCGACCAGATCTTAATAGATGTTGCTACAATTAATGTTGCCAAAATCCATTGTAATATTTTTGTATTTATCCGTTGACCAGCCTTCGCTCCTAAAGGAGACGCGATTAGACTCGATACTACCACGATTACAGCTGGCAAAAATACAATTTGTTCCGTTGTAACCTTACCAATTGTGACACCAATTGATGAAATAAATGTAATTGCTAAAGAAGTAGCAATCGTCATTCTTGTTGGAATTTTTAATATGACCATCATAATTGGCACTAAAAGAAATCCTCCTGCAGCCCCAACAATCCCTGCCCCAATTCCTACAATCAGAGCAAGAGCCGCAGCCAGCCATTTATTAAACTTTACTTGATCTAACGGAATATCGTCTAATCCCTTCTTCGGAACAAACATTAGAATAACAGCTGCTAGAGCAAGTATCCCATATACGATATTGATTCCTGTTTCCGGAATTCCTCTTGAACCATATGCACCGATAAAACTGCCAAGTAAGACACTGATCCCCATGTATAACGTAAGTATTTTGTTTAAGTATTTCCCTTTACGGTACACCAATATTCCACTCATGGCAGCAAATAATACTTGAACCGCACCAATACCAGAAACCTCATGAGATGTAAAGGCAGCATACCCTAATAAAGGAGGGACAAAAAGCAACATCGGATAGTTAATAATTGCGCCTCCAATACCGACCATACCAGAAATAAAAGAACCTAAAAATCCAAGCGAGAAAATCGTAATTATAAATCCAAAATCCATCTCCGGTACTCCCCCTTAAAAGAAGGAAGGGTACTAAGATCTGTCCCCTTCTTTTCTTATCTCTTTTTCACCCAAAACTTAAGTACTTCATTTTCTTCGCTATGGGTTAATAATTCATGACCAGTTGATTTTACCCAAGCACTTAAATCATTCTTGGTACCTTTATCAGTCGCATGAATTTCCAGCACTTGGCCAGACATTAACTCATTCATCGCCTTTTTTGTTTTGACAATTGGCATTGGACATGCTAATCCTTTTGCATCTAATAACATATCTGCTTTCATAATCCATCTCTCCTAAGTTGTAAAGAATAAACTATACTCTTGATAAACATTTATCGAACCGCACAACGATTTGGACCAATTTCCATTTCGCGTTGTTTTTCTTCATCCGGATTGATTTTCCCCATATTTGTTTCACGAATTTCTTGGTATGAGTTTGGTTGTGGTGGTAAGTTTTCTGTTACTAATTTTCTAAATTCCGTTTCATTCTCAATGTTCAAACCATGATTGTTTGAAAATAGCGTACCTAATTTTTCTGATACACTACCGTCATCATTCAATTCCTCAATAATCATAAAGTGAGCTGGCAACACAATTAACTCGTCGGATAATGCTCTGTATCGGTTATACAGCGTTTCTCGTAAATCACCGACCCAATCTTCTGCCATACCTGCCAAGTCCGGTCTTCCAATGGAATCAATGAATAAGATGTCACCTGAAAGTAAAAATGTTTCATCAACTACAAATGAAGTTGAACCAATGGTATGACCAGGTGAATATACTGGATGAATCGTAATGGTTGTACTACCAATCGTTACGTCATTGCCTTCCTCTAACGGTTGATAGTTAAATGTAACTTCTGTTGCATCCTTTGGTGGTAACCAATACGTCGCGTTCGTCATTTCAGCAATTTTTCTTCCACCTGAAATGTGATCAGCATGAAGATGTGTATCAAATACGTGTTTTATCGTTACTCCCATGTTTTTGGCAAAATCAATATATACATCCGTCATACGTGTTGCATCTATAATTGCAGCTTCTCCATCAGACATAACCATGTAAGATAAACATCCTTTACCAATTCGAATGAATTGGTAAATTTCACCACCATCTCTTAAATCCCCAATCTTAACTGGCTCTAGATATTCACTCCATGTTTTCATTCCACCTTTTAGGTAGGAAACAGTAAGTCCTTCTCCTGATAACATATCAGCCACCATAATCGATGAGCCTTCTTTTGCACACACTACCAGAATGTCTTTATCTGTTGGGATTTGAGCCATGATTCCTTCGACTCCATCAAGCAATTCAAAATAGGGTACATTTAAGTATTCGAAATTTTCCCCTTCAATTTTCCAATCATTAAAATCACTTTCATTACGAACATCTAAAACAAATAATTCTTCTTTATTTACTACTCTTTTTGTTACCTCTTTAGCTGTCATTACATGTACAGTCATCTTTTTACTCCTCCAATCTATTAGTTGACTGATTTTTCTGTCGAGTCATTCCACTCGCTCATACCTGGCACAACATTCACGACATGTTTGAAACCCGCTTTTGTTAACTTTTGTGCTGCTAAATCACTCCGATTTCCTGTACGGCAAACCACATAAATTTCATCCTCTTTGTTCAATTCCTCTATATGTTTTTCTAATTCTCCTAATGGAATAGATGTAGCGTTTGGAATATGGCTGAAGGCGAATTCTGCCGATTCGCGAACATCCAGTACAAGGATGTTTTTATTTTCTTCCATCTTCTTTTGTAATTCTTCATTTGTAATAACGTTTGGATGTTTCTTTACCTCTTTGTCTTCTCCGCTTGCCTTACGAAGATAATGCTTTAAAACATCTCCTTCTTCTACTGTTCCCACATATTGATTACCTGTACTTTGGGCCCAAGCTTGAATATCTGCTGTTGAACCTTTATCAGTTGCTTGCACTTCTAATACTTGTCCCGGTTCTAAATCATTCATTGCCTTTTTTGTTTTTATGATTGGCATCGGGCATGCCGATCCTTTCGCATCTACTACAACATTTGTTTGAATCATATTTTTTCTTCCTCCTCTAGTCCTTTAAATACCTATATGGGTATAAAAAATCAAAAAATTATTCTACTGGACCATTCCAATCCATCATGCCGCCTTTGACATTCGTAATATGTTTAAAACCAAGTTTTTTTAACAATTTGCTTGCTTTACTGCTTCTCATTCCACTTTGACAAATTAACATGACTTCCTTTTCTTTTGAAAGTTCATTTGCCCGTTGTTTGAGTTCATGCAGGGGAATATTTTTAAAATTATTAATACAATTTTCAATTTTATTTATATAATTGTTCCTCTGTTCTACCTAGATAAACAAGTTTACATTTCCGTTTTCTGCATCCCCTAGGTAAGCTGCTACACCGGCATATTCAATGTCGTGTAATAATTCTTCCTTTTGTAGCCCAAGTAAATCCATCGTCATGGTACACGCAACTAGCTTTACTCCCTGTTCCTGTGCCATCTCAATTAGCTGAGGAAGCGTCATAGCATTATGCTTTTTTATGACATGTTTAATCATTTTTGGTCCCATTCCAGCAAAATTCATTTTCGATAAGCCCATTTTATCTGCACCTTGAGGCATCATTTTACCGAACAGATTTTCAAGGAATCCCTTTTTCACATGTACCAATTCATCTTTGCGTAAAGCATTTAATCCCCAAAAGGTATGAAAAATTGTAACCTCATGATCATAAGCTGCCGCTCCATTTGCAATAATGTAAGCTGCCATTGCCTTATCGTAATCTCCACTAAATAATACAATTGTTGTTTTTTTCTTTTGTTCAGACATGCTGCATCCTCCTTACTCTCATATACCCATATGGGTATATGAGGTGGTAAAAAAATTTAACCTTTTTGAATCCAGAACACGAATACATCATTATCTTCTTTAAAATCCACTAGTACGTGCCCCGTTGATTTTGCCCAAGCTGTTAAATCACTTTTTGCACCTTTATCTGTTGTTTGTACTTCTAAAATCTGACCAGATGTTAATTCATCCATTGCTTTTTTCGTTTTTACAATTGGCATCGGGCATGCTAATCCTTTTGCGTTTACCACTTTATCAATTTTCATCGCATTGTCCTCCCACTCTTTCCGTATACCTATATGGGTATATTATTATAAAATATTAAGTTCGTCAACCCTAACCAAAACTATTGACCAATACAGGGTCAGGTGGAACAATAGGAGTAGGTGGAGCAGTAACCCGAACTTCATAACTTGGATGTGGGAATAGAGGGTCAGGTGGAAAGAACGCCATCATCTCTAACATGTTACATTAGCGTGTTTTTCTACAAATTAACTACCAATAACACGAATTATGTCAACTGGGAGGACATAATTCGTTAGGGGAATTACAGGAAGGTGCCATCATTTATGTTACAAATTTAACTCGTATCACTCGTAGTACACAAGATTTATTTGAACTAATCGATTACATACGAAGTAAAAAAACAAATTTGAAAACACTCAAGGATACTTGGCTTGATTTATCAGAGGATAATCCATTATTCCATTAAAGGGCCAGATTGTGGAATAATCGGAATTTGATATCTGAAATATGGATTTACCATTTTTTTCACTTGAAAGTAGTTTAAAAATTCATGGAGTCTGTTAATACTGCTTGATATGTAGACACTCCTTAGAGTAGTATTTGCAACTTCAAACAAGGGGTGGAATGAGTGTCCTTTTGGCAAAAGATAAAAGAAAAAATAAAAAAATGGCTGCCCGTAGGACAGGAGGAAAAGACGGATATGGAATTTGAACCGCTTAATTCTGATATCCCTGCTCCAGATATGACCAAAAATGAATCTATACTACACTTACCTCCAATGACTTCAACCCGAACTAATCTTCCTTATCAGGTGATGGAAAGATATCATGACAGTAGATACTGGGGTTGGACGGAACGAATTAGAGGGTATCAAGACCGGTTAGCACAAGAGAATTTCATTCCCGAAATTGAATGTAAGGATGAAGAGATCGTTCGGCATTTTGGATCCTCGCAACCGGCTTCCTATTATGTACTTCTTCATTATTTGCCTGCATCAAGGAAAACACTTCAAAATCCAGTTTTACTTGTCCATGGTGCCGGACATCATGCAAACCTGTCCTGGTGTGAATCGTCTATGGAAAAAGGGCTACTCTATTCGTTATCCTCTTCAGGAAGAGATGTATTTGCGGTTAGCTTTGCTCATCCTCATGGGGATAACTGGCAGCAAGCGATTCAATTGTCGAACATCATTCGACGAATTAAGGAAGTAGTAAAGACGGATAAAATCGATTTGATAGCTCATAGTAAAGGAGGAGTGCCTGTATGGATCTATTTGGCAGGACTCTGTAGTTCCTGGGATGCGCAATATCAAGGGGAAGTGGAACGGTATGTGATGCTGGGGACACCTAACCGAGGATTGGATTTTCCCTTCCGCCATCTCTTCCCTAATTTGTCTGTTATTAAGTTGGGGATTAGTGCGCCGATTGCGTGTGATTCCATCATGTATTATGGTTCTTACATTGATACGACGAAGCAAAGTATTTATCGTGATGGTGGCGGGTTTCCAGGTTCCTGTCAGCTCCTGTATCGCTGGGACGATAAGTACCCCATTGAGATGCAGTCGAAAACCTTATACGATGGCGGACAAAATATGTTTTTTCATTCAAGGGGCATCGATGCTGCGATTCGGGAAGGAGATCATTTGATGGAGAAACTACTGTCTTCACCGATTGACAGCGAGATCGAAGTCCATATACTGGCGGGTAATAAACCTTATTTTAATGGCGTACGTGGGGAGCGAGATGCCCAAAGCGATGGGCTTGTCTTTGTAGATAGTGTCCTTTTTACCGATGGAATTGCTACTTCCCCCAATCAAGTCAAGCGAAAAGATGTCTTGCCTCTTAATCATTTGGAACTGCTTTATCATCCGGATGCGCATCAATGGGTGTTGGACGGATTTTTATCTCAATGTGACTAACCGATTTCCAACTAATGGCTCTTTTTGTATTTGGAATGTTGTCCCATAACCATCAACTAAGAAAATAAAGAAACCCCAAAGCGATAAAATGAGCATCTTTGTGTCAGAGTACTCAAAATTTTCGTTCTGGGGGTGCTATAAAACTTTAACTTGATGGACATGTGGCGATACTTCAATTTTCGCACAGGCCCCTTTTTGTTACTATAAAGCTGTGTAATGAGAGCTCTGATCTTTCTTAGGCACTATACATATGCACGGTCTGATAAAAAGCGAACAAAAATACTGTCTTTCTTTTCTTATTTAGTTAGATTTTTATTCTTGAAGAATTACAGCATATAGATTTTTACTATTTTTTGTTTGGGAAACAAAATTAATAATATTTCCGTCATGTTTATATGTTGTAATATATATTTTTGAATGTACGTTTGACTCTGTAGTATCAAAACGAGACTCAATCGGCTTTCCTAAATGGGCGCTTATTTCAGCTTCGTTCATTCCAAGATTGACATCGTAAATAGGAATAGAAGGAGACGTGATAAGCATTCCAGCAACCTTGTTTTTTGTATCAAACAAATAGGATTCTGTTTTGAATTTTACAAGATGATACCGCCAAAAATTTTTTTCTTGTTTAACAGGAGTTCCTAACTTTTGTTCTACCTCTTCTAGGGAAGCTCCGTATTGAAACGTCGTTTTAATACCTGAAGAGGGTTGTTGCGTCACCTCTTCTTTATTATTGTGATCATTTGAGGCAGTTATATGGGCTTGATCTTGCGAAACTACTTGTGTACTTTGTGTACTTTGTGTACTCGCTGTATCTCCTGAAGGCATCGATCCAAATATACTTGATGGAATTAATAAGGTAGCACACCCAGCAAGTAGAAATGACCATATCCATTTTATTTTAAATTTTAAACGTAGAAATAAAGCAACTATTGTATATACTACAATTACTACTACTACTTGAAGCATTTCTGTACTCAATTATATTAAACCTCCTTAAGTTCTAAGGTTTATTCTCATGAACATCCTTAAATGCAATGTTTTTAGACAACTGGAATGTAACAACCCCATAAGACCTGCACAGATATAAGTTCCAAATTTTTCATCGCTTTCTAATCCTGTATGAAGCATCCAGTAAATTAATAAAAAAATAAGGAAACCGCTACACACATACTAATAAAATCAAAATGCTTACTGTGTTCAACTCGTAAATTGTAACTTCTAATAAGAATTTTATCAACTGTTTTATGATTAATGTTGACAACCTGTGTTATGTAAAATAAAACTCTTAAAGTAATATTGCAAATCGTAAAAATAGTTGCTTGCGATTACAGAGCCCAGACTGTGTGAAATAACACATAACGGTGCTTTATTTCCTGCTGTTAACGAAATGAAAGAGAGCCAAACCAGCTCTCTTTCATGATTATTTGTTTTTCTCTTTTAAAAACGCCATAACAGCTTTTGTCATATCCTGCGCTTCTTTTGGTGCGTCCGGAGAACCGAACATCTTATTTAAATCACTATGAGATAAGGTCTTGACTTGGTAAACAAAATCAGATCCTTTCGCTTTATTTAAGGTTTCTGCAAATTTATAAACAGAAGGATTTTCCCAGCGCGTGACCATATAAGCAGACGGCAAATTTTGATTGTTCATGTAGGTGAGCGCTGATGCTTCTGTCCACACCTTTTCATCAGTGCCAAATACCTTTTTGTAGGACGGTATCGCTTCGACGAATTGCTTTACATTCGTAGGTCCATCTAATATAACAATAGAATTGAGTGATGCCGGTGCAAGACCAACACTATTTAAATATCTTGCATCTGTGGCAATTAAACCCGTCAAGTGTCCCCCTGCAGAATGTCCCATTACATTAATTTTCGATTTATCAATTTGATACTCATTTGCATGATTCATAACCCATTTAATTGCCTTGGCAACATCGTAAACCATATCATCATAATGAACATCAGGATGAAGCCGATAGTTTACAGACACGAAGATATATCCATTTTCTGTAAAAAACACTGACTTGGAACCAACCTTGCTCTTGTCTCCGCTTGTCCATCCTCCTCCATGAATGTAAATGAGAACGGGATGTTTTTCTTTCTTGGTTGTCTTCGGTGTATATATATCTAGTGTTTGCTTTTCGGCTTTTGCATAATGAATATTTTCTGTATTCTTGTTTGCAGTACATGCGAATAAGCCTATACATACAGGGATTAATACTGCCCATTTGATTATTCGTCTCAAATTTAAAACACCTTTCTTCTATACAATGCTGTTTTCAGCCTATGCGACTGCCGGATAAAGCCAATCTATATTACAAACATGACCTGCATTTTCAATACAGACCATATCCAATTGTTCTTGCTCTTCCACTAACACTTTCGTGCGGAATAAATAATTTTTTTCTTCCATTACGAACGATGCAGAAATACCAAAAAAATCAGCTGCATGTAATAATAATTTTACCTGCATTGGGCAGGAACTTCTAGTAAAAAAGCATTATGATGAAATAAACGGATCATATAGAAAGAGAGGAAAGAAATGCGCGAAAAAATCGCAGTTATTACTGGTGCATCAAGCGGATTTGGGTTTCTTACCGCTTTGGAGTTAGCAAGGCGAGGCTTTCATGTTATTGCGACGATGAGAAATTTAGAAAAACGGCATCATCTTTTAAACGAGGCAGAAACATGCGGATTATCAAAGCAGATAACAATTTATCAGTTGGATGTTGCGTGCGAGGCATCTCTTGCACAATTTAAAGCACATATAAATAAAATAGGACGTGTTGATGTTCTTGTAAATAATGCTGGATTTGCTGTCGGGGGATTCACGGAGGAAATTCCTATAGATGATTATCGAAAGCAATTTGAAACGAATGTATTTGGAGCCATTTCCGTGGCACAGATCGTTCTTCCTATTATGAGAAAACAGCGGAGCGGTCATATTATTAATATAAGCAGCATTAGCGGATTAATTGCGTTTCCTGGGTTATCTCCTTATGTTGCATCCAAACATGCTTTAGAGGGCTGGAGTGAAAGCTTGCGGCTGGAAGTGCAGCCGTTCGGAATTCATGTTGTGCTTGTGGAACCTGGCTCATATGAGACAAATATTTGGTCGACAGGTAAGCATGTCTCAGAAGCATCACTGCATCCCCATTCTCCCTATTATGAATATATGGAAAGATTAGAGGACCATCTTGCTTCTGGCAGCCATATACTTGGCAATCCAAGCGAAATCGCTCAAAAAATCGCGTGGATTGCAGAACACGACCGTCCTTCTTTGCGTTATTCATTAGGAAAAGGCGTAAAGTTCGCCATATTCATGAAGCATTTTTTACCATGGCAACTATGGGAACGATTAGTGCAGAAGCAATTAAAATAATAGAGAAATTATTTTCAGGATACAATACATTTCCCGGTTCTTTATTTCCCCGGCAAGCGCAAAGTATGATAAATACCGACAAGTTTTATTGAATTTATCTACAAAATTTTTATTTAAAATAAATATGGTACGTGAAATTATATTATTTTGTGTATAAAATCTTGTCCTGATTAGGACAAGATTGAGAAATCATATGATTGTCTCTGCACAATGTACTGCTGGCGAGCTGCTTCCTTCCAGACCTGACTCATTTCCTGAGCACATTTGTCAGCGAACTGTACTTATTGTAACGTAAATATTTCATGCTTCCAATATATTTTTCTTTCCAAACCTGCTTCTATTTCCCTGTTCATTTGAACTTTTGGAAATAATCGCGTTATAATGAAGCGTATATCATTTATAAAGGAGAATATAGTATGGTGAAAATCCGCGTATATCAACCAAAAGCAGAGCATTTGAACGATGTCAAAGAAGTTATTGATGTAAAAGAGGAAAATCCGACTGAGGAAATGTTACATAGCATGTACACTTGTGTACTGCAGACAGATGAAATGGCCATTCCGTCTGCCTACATGGAAGAAGATATCTTAATTGATTCTGTAGAAGGCATGCTGAATGCTTCCAACAGCAAAATAAAAGACTTAGGCGCTTATGATGTGATTGATGTAATTACAAAGGAAAAGAGAATAAAAATTTTGTTATTGGCAGATGAAGAATACGAAATCATTTCTGAATAATCGTACGGGGGCGGCTTATACAAGCCACCCTTTTTCTCTTAAAAATGCCCCAAGTCGGCCAAACATGTCAAGACGGTCTTCTCTTGTGAAGCTTGCGTTAGCCCCGCTTGTAGAGGGAATGACAAATACATAACAGCCTTCCCACGAATCGTCTCCAAAAAACCACTCAGCCTGCAGACCGAGAGTTACCTTCCCTTTCGGCTGTTTTGCGGCATGCCGAAATGCCGTTACCCCATTAAAACATATGACTCTCGGCTTATACGTTCTGACTAAAATTTGAAAATCCTCAGTCCCGCTGGCAAAATCGGTTTTATTTAAATCCGCAGAGGATCTAGTAGGGCGTGCAACTAAATCGGTAATACCGTAATCCCATTCTAAAAGCTTCTTCGTTTCTTCTGGTTTTAATTGATAGGGAGTCAACCCGCCTTCATAAAGTCCGCGCCAAAATAAATTCGCTGGATTTGCATAATGATATCCTTTTGTTGCGGATATACGCCCTGGGTTAATACCGCAAAACAAAACTGTTAAATCGTTTTTAATATAAGTAGGCAGCCATTTTTCTTCAAAAGACTCCTTCATTTCGCATCTCCCTTACGTAACATAATGTTCATTAAATTAGTTATATGGTTAGTTTTTTCTTAGTATTTTAAATACATTACATGAAATTATAGAATTGTGCGTTTTTTACTGCTTGTCCCTCTCCCTTTTCTTCATCAAACTCTTAACACGCTCTTTCGGATCCCAGCAATTGAATACATAATCCGGTTTTGTTTCATACCCCAATCGAGAACAAAAATAGCTTATTTTCGAATCCTCTTTAACCGCACGGAAATGCTTACAGGTCGCACAGCAATGAAATTGATTCTTCTTCATCCTTCTCCCTCCCCCTATTCATAATTACATATATCACGTCAAAACCCTTCTTTTATCAAAGAAGGGTTTTGATCTTAGGATATGATTTTCTTTTTCTTATTCGTCTTTGGAATATAAACACAATACGGCTCGCTGTTGGATGGTTTCAATATATAAAAAAGAAGATAAGTATATCTAAGTAATTTAGAGTAAATATTATAACTGTTGCAAATCAAAAGGAGGTGGCTATAATGAATGCACAACGAGCACAAGAAATTTCTTCTTCACCAATTATGGCTAATGTAACCTGTAATGGGAAACCCATCTACATTGAGCATGTGGATGCACAAAAAGGAACAGCTACAATCCATCCCCTTGATGAACCAAATAATAAACAAAGTGTTTCTGTATCCAGCTTAATGGAACATTAATTTGTCAAGTATTTCTTCACTTTTGGTTAAACACCACACTAAATGTGGTGTTTTTATGTTTAATTAAGGTCAATTGTTTTAAGAAGAAAAACAACAATACTCTTTAAACAGAGCCTTAAATTAGATGCATGTTTTGTACAGCGAACAAGCCTACTGTAACCACCTCTCTCATCCTTATGTATGTACCTCCCTTGATTCTTTCTCTTTTAGAATTAAATTCCATAACCGTCTTATATAGAGGACCATACCCAATGACTACAGCACCCTTGCTAGATACATTTCCCTTAGTATCTTTTGAGCAACTATATAAAATTCTAACTCAAATCCCTTGCTGACCCCATGTTCAATCATCCGCTCCAATATACGAAAAAGGGAGAGCCTCAATTAAGAGACCCTCCTGTCATTGTTATTGATTCCTTATTCATTTCAGCAATCATACGAATAGCGCGGAATGAGCCATACCCGTACGTTTTCATGTTCTTTGTTCCAATTTTTAGCGTATGGTTTAGCGAGCGTTTGTCCGGCTCACATTTTCTTTTTTAACGAGTTGTCCGCGCGTTACGCCAAGCTGATTTGTCGCTTTCAGCGCGCGCCATACGCTCGTTCCGCTGCGCTTTCCTGTAATTGCGTATTAAACGTTCCTAAAAATTCAATGGTATCAACGTTTTCTTGTGTGATTGTTTTAAATTATATCAGGTGTACCTGTACGCAATCAACATTTTGTTGGATAGTTTCAATATATAAAAAAGAAACTAATTGAAGAGTTTAAAACGGAGGACATCTTTGTCACCAACTACGGCAAGCTAATGAATCATAACCATTTCCATAAACGAATAAAGGTACATACAAGGCGAGCAAGAATTACGAAGAATGTACATCCCCACCTGTTTCAGCATACGAGCGCTACGATGTTTCTAGAAGCAGGCGGGGATACACGTCACTTACAGATGTTGCTGGGTCACGCTGATCTGCGTATGGTAATACGGTATACTCATCTATCTAAACAAGCGTTAATCAATCAGCATAATAAGTTTTCACCGTTGAATGCTGTAATAGGAAAGCTGAATAAGGAACGTAAGGTATTACGTTAGACGTCATCTTCGGATGGCGTTTTTTTCTGTAACTGAAGTTCTGAAATTTACCGTAAAAAATCTTAAAAATGACGGTTCTAGCACCCCTGTTAGGAATTGGCACCCACATCTTAAGAACCGGAATCTTACGTGCTATCCGTTCCACCATCGGCTGACTCCTTCGAAAGTAATCGTTATTATATCAGTGGTTACGGTAGCTTTTGCGATATTCACTGCGTGATATTTAGTACAATGATAAATCTTTTGTTATCCACAGGCTAATTGCACTAGTAACGATTATCAACTTAAAAATAAGTAGAAGTAACGAAAGCTCAAAAATTAAAGGCAAAGGTGGAGCGGAATATTTTCGTAAAAGCAAAGTTACCTGATAAGCATATACTATAGACTATTGTATCTTCTCATATTGCTATCAAATGAGAAGCCCTTTTCAAAGGGAAATCTATTACGAAACAGGGGTGGCTGGGTTCCTAACTTGGGAAGTCATCGTGATTTCGAAATTTGGCGTACACGTTAGTCCATCATCAGGCGTATTGTGATATAACATGTACGTCTCCTCTTGTGATAGGGTAGCCCCTGCCGTACCTATTCGTACCTCAATGCTGGTGAAGTCATGGCTGGCAAATTGGCAGGTATAAACATTTAAACTACAGACAACTCGCTAAAGTTTCGGGATTTCGTTTCCATCTGTATGTATCGCTCGGCGTAGGTCGGCATCACATGGGGGCTTTGTTTGTCTATGGGTGGCAGGGGCTGCTTATATGTCGTCTCTGTTATACAGTTGTTCATAGATAAAAGAAAAAGCGAACCACCTATTAGTTCGCTCGATACTTCTCCTCACTTCTCCTCGTATTCTTTTACATTTCTATAAAGTTTAGTAACCTCCACCGTTATCTCTAACATATTTCTTACGATTTAAACGTGGATTTTGTATAACCACGAAGCTGTTCTCTTTCCTTGTTCTAACACGTATTCAACAGCATCTCTCGCCCATTCTCTTGGGTTTGTGTCTTCCATCGCTTTGCGGTAAAAATCCTCAATTAGTTCCTCCCCTATGATACATAAATACATCACTTCGGTACCATCTTGCCCCCACACTTTAACATTTTGAATCGGTTGCTCCATAACAGTAACGTACAACTTATTATTATTATCTAGAACTAACATATGTTTCCGAGAAGTATCCCTACGTAATATCGCTCTTACACATCCAGCCACAAAGAGTCGTTCTCCTTTTCACCTTACGTTTACAGTCATACCTAACACCCCTTTCGTTTTACATGTAAATATTAAAACAAAAAGATTTATCAGATTATAAGATTCTGTATATTTAATGTAAGAATTTACCTAATGGAATAGAGATGCATTGTCTAATTATGAACGGTAGCACCCTCATTGTCGTCGAATCAGTGAAACTACAGCTTGCTGCGACAAAAGAAAAAGCCAATCTTACTCGATTAGCTTCGTTATTTCTCATATTCTTTTATTAACTTATAGAAAGTTATATGCTCTACGTTCAATCTCTTCCCTTTCGTTAATCTACAGCCATTCATAAACTAGCGGAGAATGCCGTCAGTTTTCCGAAAAGATGAAACTCCTAATAGAACACAATTTTGAGTCGTGCGCGTCTATGAGTTTACGAAATAATTACGAGATATGCCGTCCATTCAACGTTTTCTTACGTTCGACTGCTAATATCGAAAAAGTTCATTCGCACGATTACCTGTTGGCATACATTATATCAACTATGAAAAGTGATGTACATCCCCCGAGGTTTACGATTTACCGCAAAATTTTTAAAACGAATTCGACTATGTAAACGGACAGATTTCGTTAAGACGGGGGTGGCGTTCCTTTGCTCGACCGTCAAGGGTTCGAGATTCCTTGTCCATGTTCGTCCATCATTAGGCATAATGCGATATAACGGGCACCCCTTTGTTTGTGATAGAGTGGCTCCCATCCGCTGATCTGTATGCGCTAACTCCTGAAAACGGATTAACGAAAATCGAACCGTTACCAGCTCGCCTGTTTCATCTCATATTCTATTACTAGCTTATTGAACGCTGTCCTCATCGTAATCAGTCCTACTCATCTCCTCAGTTGAGGTAATCTCTCCTGCTTTCTACTCTAAAACTACGGAACTACTTACTTTCTATTAAGTTAGAACCATACAAAATTACCAATATGAATGTATTCTACAATAAAAATGTGCTAATAACCGTGGACAAGCGTCTCTTCCATTTCTCGCCATCTTCATACAATATAGTAGATTGATTTTAGAGAAAGATAATTCTATTACCAAACTATCGTCTATTTTCTAAGTCAATAAATACTAAGGAAGGTGGTAAAAATATTAAAATATGGTAAAACAAGTTAACAGCAAGGCTCTAGATGACGCTAATTTTCCACGCATAACTCAAAGTGAAACAAGCCTAGCCCATTTTAAAGATTTCATTCTCTATGGGTTTAATGATTCAAATAACCCAAACAGCTTTTCAGGATTTGCTTTTTCAGCTGATTTAGGTGAACACTGGACAGATGGCGGTTCTCTACCATTAAATCCAGGTGGCGTCAATAGCGGTGACCCTGTTATCGCAGTAGATAAAAATGGTGTATTCTATTATGGTCAAATTGGGAAAGAAGTTGTCAACGGCAACAGGCAAGATGTTATTAGTGTATCGACTGGGGTTGTTAACGCAAAAAAGATCACGATGAATCCGCCCCAAGTGGTTGGAAGAGGACAAAACCCTGTTGATGGTACCTTCACTCAAGATAAAGAGTGGATTACAGTAGGACCTGATGTAAATAGACCAGGAAACGAGGCACTGTATGTTGTGTGGACTGATTTTACGAGTACAGGTGGTAATGCTAAAATTCGTTTCTCAAAATATACAACCGGTGTTACGTTAAATGGTTTGATTACTGATAAGGATATCATTTCTCCTCCAAATGCCAATACATTTGTTCGAGGGGCTAACGTGGTAGTAGACAAGCATGGGATTATTTATGTGTTTTATGAACAAGTATTAAACGACTTTAATCTATTGGGGCAGCCAAATAGGACTATTCGAATGATCAAATCAACAGACGGAGGAAATACTTTTCCACTGAATACGGACGTAGCAGTTTCCCTGCCTTTCGCTGCAGCAGCAAACAATGTTGTACAATGTGACGTTCAGCGTGCAGTAATTTTTGTAGATCAACAAAGGGATATCAGGAATCTTGAATTTCCTCAAGCTTCCATTGGTCCTGATGGCACGATTTATGTTGTATGGAATGCTGGTACAGTTATCAATGGGCAGACTTTCATTAATGTCTTTCTGGCATTCAGCAAGAATCAAGGTGCAACTTGGTCACCACCATTGAATGTCACACAGGACCATTCATCATTTGCATTTTTCCCTTCAGTAGCTGCTAACGCTAAAGGAGCGCATATTCAGTATAACCGCTTTAATGATCCAGCAGGAGTTGGTGGAGTCGGCAATGGAACATTCGGGATATTTAGGAAAACATTCTCTGTTACTAAAGGTTTAAGTCTAGAATCAGTGATCAGTAATCCGTCTTCTCCAGTGGCCATTACTAGACCACCTCAGGATCCTGGGGTTAATATCTGCTATATGGGTGATTATAATCAAATTGTTACAGGTCCTGACGATACACTGCTCCATTCTTGGGGTGATAATCGAAATGTTCTACGTGGACAGATTAACCCTGATGTCTTCTTCGAACTAACTGGACTGACTACCGGCCGAACTTCCAACCGCTCTTCTAAACGTAGTCAGAAACGTAGTCAGAAACGTAGCCATAAACGTAAGAGAAAGCATTGAGATATAGTCATTTTCGTTGCAAATATCTAATGATGGATGTATCTAACAGCAGGACAACCCATTGCTTTACCTTACAGTGTCTCCAGCTCATAATGCAGATTTGGCCACGTTTGCTTTCAGGAAGTATTTTACTCGTTTAGAATTAATCAATTAAAATATAACCTGAACCCTCTTAAAACACCCTTCGAAATTTCAGATTCCAAAAATTTTTTAAAACCAATTCCACTAATTAGTTCGTGTAAAGAAGGAAGTGCCTAAAGTTCTAATTTGAAATGCAGGGATACACGCTAACGATTCGTGAGGTCAACTCGTCGAAATTTCAAGATTCACGTCAATATTCGTAAATCACTAGGCAAGTGCTATATGTCATTTTGGGTCACTCTTGTGATGGGGTGGCTCCCTTTTATTCGTCTTCATAACGTTCCCTAGTCTTCTCTACGAATTCCCGTCTTATCTGATCTATATATAACTGACTTGTCTTTTCGACATGTGGCTTAATGCAGCCCAAGCCGGCGAAGCACGGCTTGGGGAATGGCAGCGATGTCTGATAAAAATCCTTGTACCGCTTCTTTAATGGATGCTTGTGTGGGATGAAACCGGTTGGCAATGACCTGTTGTTTCAACCATTTCCACAGTCTCTCAATTGGATTCAGATTCGGCGAGTACGGCGGAAGGTATACTAATACGCTCGCACATGTGTCTCATCTTGATAGAGAAGAACCATGTCGTTGGTCAGCAGTTTTTTTATCAAGGTAATTTGATGTCGGAACGTACGCTGTTTCTTGGGATCTGCCTTCTTGAGCGTGTAGGTCGGACGAGTATAACTTAAAGCACAGAAGATGAAGAAACTAGTCAGTTATATATAGTTGGTTCAAACACGCATGTATTTCATTCTGATAGTAACGAATAGTGTGGGGACGTAAATTTCGTATCTCACAGTCCTTTAGAAATAAATCCAACGCAGATGCAAACGACTCTACGTATATCTGAACTTTTGCCTCCATAATCCGTATTTCCCGTTGATCCAACACGTTTTTTCTCCTGCTCATCGACTTGTTCGACCTCCACTGCGTATTAACAGGTGCGTCAGATTTGAACTTATTCGTAGACTGTTTTCAGGGCAACCAAAAAAAGCGTCCCTACCTAAGCAGGAACGCCGAAAACGTTGATATGACGAGCATTCTCGTTTTTCTTTCGTAAATAAATGATACCGGTGGCCGGGGTCGAACCGGCACTCCAGAGGAACACGACTTTGAGTCGTGCTTTTTGTTTTATTTACGAACTGATTCACGAGATATGGCGTCAATTCAGCGTTTTCTTACGTTCTGCCGCCGAAATTCACAAATTCTCTTCACACGATCACCTGTTGATGTGCATTATGGCAACGCTACATGTCCATGTCGTTGGACAAGTAATTTTTAGACGTAGGTGGAGAAGATATACGTCATTTGCAGATGCTGCTTGGTCACGCTGATTTACGTATGGTGATGCGATATACGCATTTATCGAAGCAGGCGCTGATTAATCAGCATGATAAGTTTTCGCCGCTAAATACCGTTATTAGAAAGCTGAATAAGGAACGAAAAATACTACGTTAGGCGTCATCTTCGGATGACGTTTTTGTTAAATATATTCAAATATTAGAACCAAGAGTACGAAATATCATATATTTACGCTCCATACCAAATACTCCGTCTCTGTATAACCACTCTCCAAATTTGCGAACATTATCATTACTGTAAATTCTATAAGCGTAAAGAATACCCTTACGACCCTCCCGACTATTACACGTTATTTTATAGTCAATATTTAATACAGCATCTATGACCTTTTTTACCCCTTCAATAAACTCAATAGACGCAGATACAATATTTGCTTCAGGATTATACGTAACACCTTCCCCTCTTTTTCTTTTTCTTTCTCCTAGCACTATCATCCCATCCCCTTCAAAAACCCCTCTTATATAATGACAGAGCATATTATTTGGTAGTGAAGGAAACTTTAATTTGTCAGTTTTTCTTGGGACAATCTCATATTTTCTTAGTAAATCCGCTACCTCTTTACTTGTAAATCTTATCCAGTAGCGTACATTATGATTTTCATCGCCGTCATGAAATATGTATATTTTTCGATTATATCCAATTGTCTTCGCTACCCAATTAATTACATCTTCATCTATTAAACCAATTCCTATCTCTCCATTGTCCCCGACACTTCCATCAGTAGCCAACAATCCTAGTATATATGCAAGTTCCGGCGTCATCTTTTTAAAAAAGGCAATATTTACGTTAGGATCATGTTTATATCTTAGTTTATTAGCAGCAGATAAATCTCTAGTAGGAATACCAAATTCATTAAGGCATCTATATATAGATGAATAGCTTAGCCTCAATGCATCAGCAATCATTTGAATAGACCACTCCTGCTTAATATATAAATATTCAAGTAATTCCTTTGTCACACCATGAATATGTTCAATAGAATATTTATAGTGAGACTCTTTTTCATTCCTTCTCGGTATATTGTACTCGTCCATAAGATTTAAAACAGTGCCTTTTGTTACATTAAACATCTTTGCAATATCATAAGTGGATAAATGTTTTACAACATACAGTTCAAATAATTCTTCCTTAGTAATTCTATCCTTAAGCTGTTTTTTTCTAAATCCATATTCCCTCAACAACTTTTCAACGGTTGCAGAAGAAACCCCAAAAATTTCAGCAATTTCCTTTTTAGTCATATTCCTTTCTATGTACATTTCATATGCTAATTCTTTCGGTAATCGTTCTCGCAATGCCAATTTTTGCACCCTAACATCACTCTCCAATATATTTAGAAACACTAACATGGAAGTATAATAAGTAGAATGCTCATCAAAATAGTTTATACCTAGATTATAAACACCTTTAGATATTATTTTTCGCTTTAATTAATTCGAAACCTGCACACCCCACTACAATTATGGGTTTGAAACAGTATTTGGTAGCACAATAAAAAAGTCAACTGTCTTGTAATTAACCTGGATGTTGATTGTTATTTCCCGACTGGTTGCTTTCCCCAATATAGGGACACTCCCATGAGTCAATGACGACTACTCGTTTGATGCCTTCCAAAGTTTCAAGATTTGGCGTCCATGTTCGTCCATTATCAGGCAATATGCGATATTAACGTCGATCCTTCTCTTGTGATAGGGTAACCCCCGTACCTCTTAGTTGCCATCGGATCAACGAAACAACGAAAGTTACGTATTTGAGACAGTCGTAGACAAAAGAAAAAGCCAATCGTACTCGATTAGCTTCGTTATTTCTCATATTCTTTTATTAACTTATAGAAAGTTATATGCTCTACGTTCGATCTCTTCCCTTTCGTTAACCTACAGCCATTCATAAACTAGCGGAGAGTACCGTCAGTTTTCTGAGGAAATGAAATTCCAAACAGAACACAATTTTGAGCCATACGCTTTATTTTTCGTTTCCCTTCGTCTACTCTAATCGACATTCGTATATAAAGCACACTCCAATACTTCCACCGCAATTACTTTCAATGTCGAAAATTTATCAGATAATTAATTGCGCAAAACATTTCTTTTCTTCTCTTTCGTGCAGTATACTAGCATTACAAAATATTAACATTTCATAATTTTGAAACAACTAAATTTACGGAAAAGAGGTCTAAGATATGGAAAGCAATGAGGACTTTTTCAATATGTTAACCGCTAGTCTATCAGAAAGCGGCAAGAGCGAAAACACCGTTACAATGTATATTAATGATCTACGTAGATTTGACGAATGGCTACAGAAACGCGATTCCAATATCAGGATTGTGAACCGCAAACAGGTACAACAATACATCTTATACTTAGAAAGTCTTGACCATGCCGCTACGACAATAGAAAGAATTTACTACGAAATTAAAACATTAGCAAAGTACATGAAAGACGACCTATCTATTGTCAATAATATCCGCTATCCAAAGAAACAGGAATCAGCTACCTCGCCTAGGTGTTTATCTAACGATGAAGTAAAGAAGTTGTTTAGCAGAATTGAACATGAAATGAGCTGCAAATCAACAGCACAGATTAAGAAGGACGAAGACTTACGCAAATTGGCACTCTTAGCAATAATGTTTGGTGCAGGACTTCGTGTCGCTGAGGTTGCAGCACTTAATATTAAAGACGTTGACTTACGTTACCATGGCGATGGTGGTATTGTTATAGTTCATAAGGGTAAAGGCAATAAGGCTCGTGAAGTCCCTATTGCGAAGAAGTTTACCCAGTATATTGAACAGTATCTTAAATCCCGTGATGACGAAAATGAAGCCCTCTTTATTACACGTCTTAATAGGAGAATTTCTACCCGTTACATTCAGTACACATTAAAAGAGTACGGCATTCACCCAACCATGGCACGACGCACTTATTTAACCGCCCTTGTAACGGATCAAGGTATCGACCTTGTAACCGCTGCACATTTAGCGGGTCATTCTTCTGTGAACACAACGCAAAAATATGTAAAGCCCAAATTAAATAGCATAT
The DNA here is from genome assembly GCF_000430785.1 of Ectobacillus panaciterrae DSM 19096. Classification (GTDB taxonomy): domain Bacteria; phylum Bacillota; class Bacilli; order Bacillales; family Bacillaceae_G; genus Ectobacillus; species Ectobacillus panaciterrae. The sequence goes on along the minus strand of NZ_AUMR01000033.1, from coordinate 21,448 downwards.
ACACCACTCTCGACAAACTGTATGAGTGACACCACACCCTTCCATTACGAAGGGTCTTTTTCGTTTATAACTATCATTTACCTTATTCCGTACTTCACGTATAAAGGTTTCGAGTTTCACATCCATGTTCGTCTACAATCAGGCATATCGCTGTGACACTGCACCCCTCTCTCTCGTGATAGGGTAACCCCCTTCGTCCATGCATTAACATCGGATCAGTGAAACAATAACGGACTATGTGCTAATCGATACCACTCCATAGTGTCATAACTTAATAGTATTGATAATGTTTTATCGGTACAGTAATGTCAAGGTATCAATCGGTGTCATAACCTAGATTCGTATGTATTAACGTAGCCACTTCCTCTTATGATTGTTGGATAGCTCTCCAAAGTTTAGGGTTTCGTGTCCACGTTCACCAACTGCTTGGCATAGCTGCTGTGACAATGACCTCTCTTTCTTGTGATAGGGTAGCCCCCTCCGTGCTGATCCGTCACCTCATTGTAATGTTTCAACTCCTTCAGACGTTTACTGGTGAATAGCAACGTTCAATTGACTGTTTCTATAGAAAATAAAGCATATTTTTTAATTAAACAACTTTAATGTTTCTTTAAGATTTTTCCATTATAAACGCCTATATACTGATTAAATGGTAGTATAATTAGGTGGAAGCTTACATTTCTATGCCGGTATTATCACTCACTGGATTTCAACGGGTGTTGCTTACTTTTTTCGGTAAACAAGTCAAGGCTACTAATGTTAGTTTAATTAGCTAACATGTCCGATTTTGTTTAATATTCTGTGGTTAATGCTGGCGCTTAAATAAAATTGTATGAAAGCTGGTGAAACGTTGAAAAGTGGGGTTTTTTATGAATTAATGAGTGTTTTAAATGATAGAAAAAACAATTATAAGTTTGACTCTGTTATTGAAAAATATATGCTAGAAGATATATTAATTGCTCTTAAAGGTAACGGTTTTGGGGTAAATGCTTATCCGAATTCAAAATCATACAACAAGTATTTGGATATTCTTCCTAAAATCTCTTCAAAAGCATCAACAGAAAACAAGAGACACATTGTTGATAAGTATAATCAGGAGTTAAAAACGTGGAATAAATTATTCCGTGATTTTTATTCAAATGATCAGTTTGAAGAAGTGACACAGGTTGCTGACGAAAACAAATTTTTTGCATTTCTTATAGCATTCGAGTTCTATGTACGGGCACTAAATGATCTTAAATTTAATGGTGGAAAAAATAAAAATTTTTACGGAAATATGGATATACAAAGAAATATTAACGGTCAAACAATTGGAATTAAGGAGTTATCAGCTAACCAATTTACGGATGTTATTGATCTCCTTTTTCAACAAGCAAGTAAAGTCGTCCAAGCTTTTATTTTTTATGGTTATCTTTACAATAACAATGAATTTAAATATTGCGAACATGATAGAGATATTGATTTATCCGATATCAAGAAATCATTTAATTACTTTCAATTAATTGATCTAAGAACTGTTCTATTTGATTTATTTGAAGACTGGAAATTTGGAAATTATGAAGTTCTAGAACGAGATGAGAAAAATGTGGAAATAATGCCTAAAAGCCTAAAAAGCTTTTTAGATGAGACTATCGAAGCTCAAAGGTTTGAATCATTTAGACAACATAATATATGGAGCTATGATGCTAGAAATAGAGACGTAAAAGAGCTATCCCTAACTAAGGTATTAGCGCCAGAATCTTTTTTGGATAAATCAGAAGAGGCCTCATATAACGAGTATTTAGAATATTTTTCAAGTGAAAAACTGGATTACAAAGTTGAAGGTATTGAAATTGTAAAATGGCTAAGGGCATACGCTGTAGTTAGACATTATAATAGAAAATTTTTAAATACTAACCTTTTCCCTGAACATAGTATTCCCGATAATTGGCTTTATGTATCAACCGTTGATAAGTGGGTTCAATTGTTTACTATGCATGGAATAGATGAAGAAAGTGCAAAGATAATCTGCGATAAATTTAGGTTTAAAAAGAACTCTGTAGATTGGTTTGATTCCCCATTTATTGAAATTGGTGAAAAAATAATAACGATTCCATCAGTAGCTAGTAGGATTCAAGACGTTTTAGCACTTATCTCGATGGCAGCTAAGGAAGATATGAATCTTGATTTTAAAGGTTATTGCTTTGAAGATAGAATTCTTAACGATTTGAATACGAATAAAATTCCAGCAGTAAGTATTAAAAGAAAGATCAAAGGTAAAGAATACCAGTGTGATGTTGCTTTTATTTTGGGAAAAGATTTATTTCTGTGTGAATGTAAACATACGGTTCAGCCCCTTACACAAAGAAAGAGATACGATTTTTATAATCAGAAGATCCCTGGAGATATAGAACAAACTAACAGAATCTGTGATTTTTACAGTTCAAATCTAAACTACATAATTGATGAGTTTAACAATAAGCATGGGAGTACTTATACATCCGATTGGAGGCCGAGACAAATATATAGAATGGTTATCTATTCGTGTAAGTTAGCTAGTAAGTTAGATATAGATGGAGTAATCATAACTGACTATACAATTTTCACCACTTTACTGTATAAAAGATTGCCTACTATTTTTCAAAATGGAAGGACAACACAGTTTATGCCACCAAAAATGAAGGGGGTTTTTCAAGGGAAACTCACCTCAAATAAATTGCTAAACTTCTTAGATAATCCTTGGCAGATGGACTTTCAAAAATTCGCCACTGAAATTGAAGATGAGGTAATACCAGTTAATCAAATATACCTACATAAGAAAAAAGCGTTTAGAATTATTGATAACTTTTATGCTTAAAAAAGTAAAGATATATTGAGGTATCCTCAGTGAGGCATAAGTAAAATTACATGTGGGCATTAGAGGAAAAAAGTGGAGTTCATCACTTAAACCGGTGGTGAGCTTATTTTTATTGCTTATTTTTTTAAATTCGCTACTGTAGCAAATTTATATGTGGACAAAATTCACATAAAAACAATAGTTAAATGAGATTTTTTAAAGTTAGTTCCAGCTTGAAAATCGATTTTTTGTGACTTTGTTAAATATGTTTATAACTCGGATACTGATAGTGAAAAACTGTAAATTAGGTTTCTAATTTGGGGGATCCTCTCCCCGAAGGTTCAGGGTTTGGCTTTCATATTTGTCTACAATCAGGCAAGGCGCCGCGACGATGCCCCCTCTTTCTTGTGATAGGGTGGCGGTGGGGAGGGGGGATGATCCGTAACAATCGGTTACTGGCGAACAGCGTTACAAAATGTACCTCTGCTTGCTAGATGTTGAAAAAGGTAGATTCAATCTACGTTATTGGCAATGAATAACCCTATGTTCAAAATAGGTTTGTTACCGTTAGAGTAAGGTTATATGATAACAACATTTCATTTATTGAATATCTAGTAACGACAAGAATTTGCACCATCTCTTTATGTTACCGTTTAACTATTATCAATAAATATAAAGTTCGATACCAGTAACAAAGAAAGCGGAGAAGAATCGTAATGAGCCGTACAGGAAGAATGACTCTATACATTCAAGTAAGCGTAAGATACAAAACACCATAGTTTAAATCCATAATTTGTAAGTCTATTAAATAGGAAAGATAAGTCCTTAACTTATCGAGGCAGCTCATCGAGTTTCCGAACTTTGACATCCATGTTCTCTTATCATTAGGCGTATGACGATATAACATATGGGCCTTCTCTCGTGATAGGGTGGCACCCCTTCGTTACAGAGATCAGCGAAATAATGACAGCTACTACGTACTAACCACAAACGAAAAGCGAACCGTTATTGGTTCGCATGTTGTGACTCGTATTCTTTTACAAGCTTATAGAACGTTGTGCGCTTCATGTCCGCCCTTCTCATCGCCTCTGTTGCCGTGATCCGCTCTACCTTCCACTCTGTATATACCGCAATGAATGCGTCTGTTATCTCCACCTTTGGTCTGCCGAATCTCGTACCATTTCGTAGCGCAACGTCAATACCTTCTCTCTGACGCTTCTTAATACGTTCGCGTTCCTCTTCCGCTAACCATGATAATATCTGTAGTACCAAGTCAGAAATGAACGTCCCTAAGCTGTCTTGGTATTTTGTAGTATCCAGTAATGGCATGTCCAAAACAATAATGTCTGCTTTAATATTCTTCGTGATGTCCGTCCATTCGTTCAAGATTTCCTCTTTGTTTCTACCGAATCGGTCTAAGGAATGGATGTACAGAACGTCTCCTGCTCGTAAATGATGTTTCATCAGTTGATATTGTTCACGATTGAAGTCCCTTCCGCTTTGTTTGTCGATGTAAATGTCTCTGTCGCTGATGCCGACTTCTTTCATTGCTTGCAGTTGACGTGCCTCGTTCTGATCCTTTGCGCTTACACGGATGTATCCGAACTTACGATTTTCCATCTTTCCGTTCTCCTCTCGATTACTGGTATGTATCTGTTTAGCATGTTTTCAGTATACCGAAAGCATCCGTAAATGTATATTAAATAAACGAACATTCGCAAAATCTTTTGCTGACTTTTACGAACAAATAATAAAACGATAGAATGCGTATTTAACCGCTATCCGCAAAGTGTTCGTTTAAGTATACTTTTGCGAATATAACTATAGGAACTATGAGAAATTTCCTTGAACATGCAGGACTTTGTATAAGAAATTGCTGAATCTATAAAAGTATAGATTATCATATAATGAGATGATGAAAAGAAAGGAATTTACGTTAAATGACTAAAGACGATCTGCTCAAGATTATACAAGAGATGGGACACAAGGGTGAGTATACTAGCAGCGACAATGATCCTTCCTGGCTTGCCCATCGAAAGGCCGAAGAACTTACCTGTAGTGAATTGCTTCCGTTTCTTTACGATGAACTAATGAAAACGAAAGACAAGGAAGTACGTAATAACATTTACTTTGTAATAGGTAAGATTGGAAAAAATACAGATGATCCTCGTGCCGTTGATATCCTTCTAAAGCGACTAGAGAAAGAGACGGATAAATATGTTCTGTCTTTTATGCTAGATATGATTAAGGATTTAAACGTACTAGAATGTTCACACATTTTAAGGTACATAAATGATAAACGCTGGCAAGTACGACACTCGGCAATTCAAGCACTAGAAAGTTGTAAAACTTCAGCTGCGGAAGAAGCATTGATTAGCGTTCTACAACATTCTCAGGATCATTACGATCTCGAGTATGCCGCTGCAGCACTATCTAAAGTCGGTTCGAATAAGGCGATTCCGTCTCTTATCGAACAAGTTAAATATGCGAAAGGAGACGTGAAGTGTTCTTCTATATATGCCTTAGAAAAACTCGGAGACGCAACCCTCACCCCTGTTTTCTTAGAGGCATTACAGGATAAATCAGCTGCTGCAAAATTTTGTGCTATGTCAGCACTTCACAAGCATGGAGATGAGAGCGTAATTGACATAGTGTACGAGCGTGTAAAAGTAATCTTGAAAAGAAAGAGGAAGACGGAATGGCTACCTAAATCGGAACTTATATATGCGCTCGAAATATTAAACCGATACAAAGCTGGAAATGCTCACATTCAAAAGTTATTTAGATGGATCATAGACAAGAGACAGGATTACTTGTTTAATAGGGAAAAAAAATGGTTACGTGAGAATATTATGACTGAAACCAATAGCGTTAACTAACATCACATACGTGCCTACGTCTTTAATGGACGTGGGCATTCTATTTGTATACATGTCATACAATATAGACGGCTGACAAGGACGGCAGATACGCCCCTCGTCTGAACGCCATTCATATCTTAATATCCCGATGGCGCTTAATCACTGAACAGTCCCCGAAGTTTTCCGAATCCGAAAAAAATTTTAAAAACGGAATTGGCTTTTCGGGCCGGTCGCTATTACGAAACAGGGGTGGCTGGGTTCCTAACTTGGGAAGTCATCGGGACTTCAAGATTTGGCGTTCACGTTCGTCCATCATCAGGCGATAGGCGGATATCGATGTACTCCTTCTCTCGTGATACCGTGACAAGGGTGTCGTTTGAAGCGACGGCCTTTTCGTACACGGATGAACGATTCGTTTGGGATCAAGATTCCGAGATTTGACGTTCATGTTCATCTATCACCAGGCGTAGTGCGCTCACAATGTACCCTCGATCTTGTGCTAGGGTGGCATCCCCCGTCCCCTTTCGTTACACGAATCAGCGAAATAATGACAGCTAACGATAAAAGAAAAAGCTAACCGCAATCGATTAGCCTTTTTGTTCCAGCTCTTTCAAGTACTTGTAAATCGTAGTTTTCGCAACACCTGTCTGCTCTCTTATCTCCACAAATGAAAACTGTTTGGACTCATACATCGCCAAAGCGGTCTTTATCTTTTGTTCATCTGCTCTTGGTCGTCCTCCGTTATGTCCTCTGGAACGTGCAGAAGCTAATCCTTGCTTTGTTCTCTCGCTGATCCAATCACGTTCTAACTGTGACATTACGGCTAACATTCCAAACATCGCTTTACCAGTAGCCGTGGACATATCAATGTTCTCTTTCAAGCTTTTCAATTCGATTCCCCGTTCCTGAAGCTCATCGACAATGCTTAGTAAATCCTTCATACTGCGTCCCAAACGTGTTAACTCCGTAATGACAATGGTATCTCCTGTCCGAGCGTACTCCAATAAATCCTGTAGTCCTTTTCGTTCCTTCATTTTCGTTCCTGTCATCATATCCGAGAAGATATATTTCTTATCGACTCCGCATTCTAGTAACTGGTCGACTTGGCGGTTCAAACTTTGTTCCTCCGTACTAACACGAGCATAACCTAATAACATCATGTACTGCCTCCTTCGAAAGTTCGTTTGAACTCATCATAAAGTATATAAAACGGTAAATAAACTTAATTTATGTACTTTGATTTACGAACGTGTTTATGTACCGTTTTAATCGTTAAAACACAGGCAATCTATCAAACTGTCGGACAGTACATTAAACGAGCATTTTGTGTACTACTCATACATAAATGTACTCCGAATAAGCAAACATCCACAAAGTCTAATTTATACATTTGCAAACATCCCGTTCGGTATAATGCAGATTTAACCAGTGTCGATAAGAGATTTATGAAATACCTTTACGAATTTCCTATAAAAAACCACTTAGCTTCATACTAAGTGGAAAACCTATTTATATATCTCAGCTACTTTAGTTAACAGAGGAGACTCGTATATGTCTTCAGGAGATGGCAGGTTTTGGTTAGTCAATTTTATTCCCTGACTTGCATATGCAGCATTTACGAATGTGGAGCAGATGAACCTCCCTTTCTCTATCTCATTATTAGGAATATAGAATACATATCTAAGAAACTGATCTATAAGTTCCTCAAAGTCATAGGGTTTACCGAGTTGCTGTTCTGCGTACTTTACAATGTTTGCAGCTTGTTCATTAGTGATAGTTTTCAAACGAAAAACAGACGCATAGCCCGTATAATCATCTATATTACTTTTAATTACACCATCAAACGTCGCTTCAATAATCTGCTTCGTCTCTGGATTGGAAACTAATGCAGCGTGACTAAATTGAGAATGTGTAATAAGTTCGATTCCTTGGCTTATCCAACCTGTCCCTTTTCTAAGAACAATATCTCCTGGTTGAAGATATAAATCACCCAATATATACTACCCCTTTATTCTCGTCTTGATTTTATAAAATACGTAAATAGAGGGAGATACGTTCTAGGTGATAGGCTTATTTAAAAGCAACAATAGGCAAGAAAAGCGCCTATTTTAAGCAGCTAGCAACTGAAATGGTCGATACGCCCGATGGCATCGGCACACATACGATGCGGAAAACGTTTGGTTACTAGTACTACAAGCAAACGAAGGATATTGCGACACTACAGAAGATACTGAATCATGCTCATCCTGAAATTACGCTGAGATACATCGGTATTACTGAGGAACAAGTCGAAGACAGTCTGCCCAGTTTTGTCTTATAGCTTGTTTAAAAAGAAAAAAGGTAGGAGATATTACAAAGCTCCTACCCTTCTTATTCACCTGGTTATTTTAGTGAACAACTGTAAATTGCGTTTCGGCACTTGCTCCATTACACGTTACTGTAATCGGAACTGATCCTAATGTCGTACGTCCTCCAACATGCCATGACCACGAAACGTTACCGTTCGCATCAGCTTGCTTTGATTCAAGTCCCTGTGCATGACTATCACCGCTTTCGTAATGAACCGCAATAGACGCTGTAGCACCTGGTTTTACTTTTGCTCTTAAAGTTGCAGTACTGTTTCGTGGTGCAGGATCTGATACGCTTAAAATCTGTACTGTTGCTTGCTGCTTTGGCTCTTCTTGCTTCGGTGGAGCAGGTGCAGGTTGTTGTTGAACAGCCGCTACTTGCGCTTTAGGCTCCTCCTGTTTAGGCTGAGATGGCTGCGGTGCGGTAGCAGATTCTGTTGTAGATTGCGCTGGCGGTGTTTGAGTAGCTGCTTCTGCTTTTGCATCTGCCTCTGCTTTTGCTTTTGCATCTGCCTCTGCTTTTGCTTTCGCATCTGCCTCTGCTTTTGCTTTCGCATCTGCCTCTGCTTTTGCTTTCGCATCTGCCTCTGCTTTTGCTTTCGCATCTGCCTCTGCTTTCGCCTTAGCTCGTGCTTCTGCTTTCGCCTTAGCTTGTGCTTCTGCTTTTACCTTAGCTTGTGCTTCTGCTTTTACCTTAGCATCCGCTTCCGCTTTGTTCTTTGCTGCTTGTTCTGCTTGTTGCTTCGCTTCCAACTGCTTTGCGGTCGCAGATTCCATACCAACTCCAACTACCGAGCAAACGATTAAAGCGAGCACTACATAACCGAAGATACCCATAACCTTACCAATGAATGATTTTCTGTTAAAAAAGAAAAATTTGCGTCTTACCAAGAAGATATCTGCGATAGGTATTAATACAAATAAGAAAAGTAAAATCCACGCTAACGTATGTACGAATGAATCCCATGCTGTTGGAGCAGTCAATATTTGCGGAATAAGACCAAAAACAAACAGAATGTAGCCGATTAAAGCGATTACTTTGTTCTTACGATTCCCAGACCGAAAGCCAATGATTTTTCTAGTAAGTTTCATTTTTTCCTCCTAATTTATTATGACATACACATTTAGTTAACCAAATATATCATATCACCTTTTCTTTATTACAAATACCAAGATATGCATACATATCCATTTCAAAATAAAAGGACAGATACACTTGCACCTCACCTGCCCCTCATTCAATCACTCTGTATCTACTGCATACTTGTACTGTTACAGACAGGTATCTAATATGAACAGCACGAACTACCGAAGACAAATGTCATAACGTCAAGTGATTTACATGACTATTCATCTAACAACATCGTCAGAACACTTGATACATCTAGCATTTTGAATATACAATGACCGAAACAGTATGCCCCTCAGGGTTTTCGAGACTGCCGTTTCCAGACAGGCGACACCAAGCGTTTTCATCGTCAGCTAACCAACCTGCCGATTTGGCATAATAGTTTAATGCATGCTACGAAACAGCACCCGTCTATAGTATTTTGCGACACAGTACGCTAATCAGCAGTTATAGAACGACTGGGTAAATCGCCCACCCGTCAATTAATCGAAAATATATTCATAGTGTCGCAGTTTCCGTCTGATCCGTTCCAAATTACGTTTGACCTGTTCATGATGCAGACCAAGTTCCTCACCGATTTTCCGATAACTGGAGTCCGAATGCTCATACATCGTTTCCAGTATGCCTCGTTCCTGTGCGGTCAACGTTTCATCGCTAAGAAGCTGTTGAACTAGTATTCTATCGGTAGCTTGCTTCTCGATGTCTTCATCGCTCGGATACAGATTATCAGCTTCGGTTAATAACGGAAGAGAATCCGTATTTACCGCTTGCCTTTTCACATTGGTATATTTTCGTACAACATCAACGCTCTTGCGCTCTAATGCTAACAACAGCGTCTCATACAAATAAAACTCCGTATAGTGATTGTAATTTTCCTCGCAAAGCAGCCATGCCGTAATCCAAAATTCATGTTCGAAATCGGCTACGGGAATCTTCTTATTGTTCCATCGGTTCGCCAATGCCTCTGCTTTCGTTTGAATCGTAAAGCCAAATTCTATTAGCAGCTTTTCTAATCGTTGCTCTCGGTCTTCTCGATCAAATGCCAGGGCGAACGTCTCCCACATTTTCTCAACCTTCAAGATGTATTCCGCTTTCTCCGGATTCCGTTCCAATAATCCCTGCCGTTTACGCTCCGTAAAAGACATCTGCTCCTGTTCTATAGTTAACTGCTCCAGTGTTAATACCATGTTGAATTTCCCCCCATAAAAATATTTTTAAATTTTTCTCAAAAAAGTGTGCCAATCGTCTCTGAAATTACGAATAAATATATGTAAAGGTCGGGGATAACACTCTTTTAAGACTTAGCAACCCGAGCCAACGATGAATAGACGTAGTAAATAACGTAACTAAAGGTATATATAACGAGATATAAGAACGTAATGTAAGCGCATGGACTGCTGAATAAAGACAATAGACGGCTCTCCGCTTCACCGCTGGCACGAGGAAACAGAGACACCATCAATATCAATCATTCAATCACTCTATCGATTACAAGCTGTATCGGCTCAAACAGCTCAACTTCCTTTTTCTGCCGTGGCTGCTTCTCATCCGTTTCATTCTTCTCAGCTTTCTTTTTTCGATACAGATGTTTCAGCTTGGATGGATGATAAACCCTCGTATATTTACGCACCCAAGTAATGATGTCATCTATTAAGTCTGAATCACGATAACCTGCCCTGACCAAATAGGCATGGATTTGCTCATCCGAGGCATTCTCGTTCATAATCTGTTCAGCAATCCATTTTCGAAGAAAATCTTCCTCATTTATGCCAATTGATTTAAACGGAATGCCATTAACCTTTAGGCGAAAAGGACGCTTGCTATTCTTTATATTACTAAGCATATGCATCTCAACGCCCAGACTCGGATCACCAATAAACGGCTCTTTCGGTTTCTTCTTAGTCTCCTGATCATGCTCCTTCCGCGTCACGTTCTGCAAATTTCCATCCGTATTATTTAAGCCATCACTGTCTATATGATGTACTTGCTTATCTTCTGGGCAATGCGTTACAGTACGATGCAGATATATACGTTTCTCTTTCCCTTTTTTCTTATAAGCAACGTAATAAGTCCGGCTGTCAAACTCCCACCACATTTCTAAGTCCCTATCGATTGAACAAACTTCCTCAAATTTCTCAGTGCTAATCGTGGTCTCAAACTCCTCGTCCAAATAAGTTAAAAAAATTGATGTTGTGCCATCTTCGTTATGGCGAAATTGATTTTCCATATTAATTTTCCTCCAATAATTTCGTATAGTTTTAGCACTTGATGTCTAAAAAAAAGAGGCGTATAGCGTACCTCATTCCGCTAATTTGTGTTGTAAATATGCGATATCCGTTAACACGGCATCCGTGATTCCTGCAGCCCGTTTGAAGCGTTTCGCGAACTCTGGCGAGATCCGTTTTGTTCCATTTTCAACTGCTGATACCAGACTGGCACTTACGCCCATTCGCTGTGCCATTTCGCCTTGGCTAACATTTAGAAACGCCCTGACGATTTTTACTGTTGTTGCTGTGACCATGCTTTCTCACCTCCTCAGTTTGTTATCCGACAGAAAACATCTAACGTCATAGGTAAAAATAAAAATTCCTTCTCACAGAATAAATCCGACCCTTGAGCGGTCAATGTATCGGCTAAACGCAAAAAAACTTTTAAATTTTTTTCAATCATCATCCTCTCTCGTTTATAAATCCGACCCAAACCGGCAAGAGTAACGGAGAAAATAAAATCCTATACAGAGTTATCCGTCCCAAAACGATCAGCGTCATAGGTAAAATGAAATTTCTATATAGGAAATTCGTTCCAACTCGACCATGTCGACACACCTCCTAAATGTCCGCCCCCCCTTTCTGCCCCCTCTAATTAATAAGTCCGTGCTGATAGCGCTCTAAGGGACGCTTTTTTAGAAAAAAGTTTCGTCCATTGCCTTACCATCAACCTCTCCCCTATCTAGATAGTCCGACCCTTGAGCGGTCAGTGTATCGAGACAAAGCAAAAGAATTTTCGATTACTATGGCTCTCATATAATAAAGCCGTGCTTAGGACGCTCTAGGGGACGGGTTAAAATAAAAAAAATACAAAAAAAAAGAGAGCCACGTAATGTGACTCCCAATGTCGCAGGGTGTATACAGGATTTTATACACGTTGATGTTGAATCTATAAGAAATATGGTACGTGAAATCATTGATATGATGCGGATGTATGAAAACATGAATATTCGGTAGCCTTACGTTCTGTACGAAAGGTTGATACGTCAATGAATCTGTGAAATAGCGACTTCCGATAATGAGATGTTATGTAAACCTCACATGTATATGATATACATCATTCTTTTATATTGGACAAGTATGGACAAACATACAAGCATACGTAATTTTTTTTCATAAATTGTAATGATTTTCTACTCTAAAAAGGAAGTGAATAATAATGCCTCATGTATATCAACGTACTCCCTTTAATCCTCAAAGAGGACAAGTTAGAATAAAACAAGACTGTCATAACTGGGGTGCCAGAGATCTAGCACCTGATGGTATCGAATGGGGAGAACCCGTTTATGCTGTAGAGGATGGCACAGTAGTATCCGTGAACCGAAATTTCAACTGTTTTAGTCAAATAAATACTCCCAATTCATCAACAATAAATCCAGATCCAAATTGTTGGGCTCATATGATAGTAGTTAAAAGTGACAGTGATGAGGGGTACTTCACTGAGTATGCACACGTTATGCCTCTCCCCGCAATAAATGTGGGCACCAAAGTAAAAATGAACGATCAGATTGGCAATGTGGACAATTCAGGACCTACAAGCGGACCTCACGTTCATTTTGCCCGCTGGAAACCTAACCCTAGCTACATCCCTGACCCTACTAGAGCCAACCCTGTTCCTGGTGTTGATGCTGGTTATCGGGGATCAGATCTTAATCAGAATGGGACTTGTGACTGGACGATGAAAGGTGTCAATGATACTACACCATCTCCACCAACATGTTCAAATGGCTGGAGCTTAAATAATAATGGCGAGTGGATGTTTTGCCAAAATGGTGTGCCACAGCGAGGATGGTTCCCAGGAGCCGGCGGCAACTCGTTCTTCACCGATAGTAATGGAGTCTGGGCAGGGTTTATAAGGACCCCTTCAGGAAACATCCAATACCGACCTCGACAGTTTCGAAATTTGCCTGCCTCAGATCCTAATGTTAATACAGTGGTTAGAGGTGATTGGGTATGCTCCTTAGATCAGTGGTGGTTTTTTGATAACAATGGCAACATGGTATCTAACACTACCGTTGGTCGGAATCAAAATGGTCAGTGGGTACCAGGTCTTCCAGGTCGCCAAATAGCTAGTGATGGTCATTGCACAGACTGTGCACCATCACCATGCAGTCCCCAAACGTAAACAGAACGTTTTCCGCCTGTTTTTGCCCCGAATTTACCATCACTTCTCACCCTTCTTTTTTTCTACTTTCCTTCTCCATTTTAGTCCTCAAAAACCGTGCCAAATCAATATTATATATTCATATTACAAAACCTAACTTCCGATAACACTAATTATGTAAAGTAGAAAGAGCGTCCGTCTTTGGCGCTCCTTTCGCTTATGAACGGCTGAACAACCGCTGCCACCACGGTTCTAGTCTTCAGCTGCATCGATTAATCGTTGTGTTCCTTATTACTCGCGGATCAGCTTCACGAATTAACCATCATTTGATATATTTCTTACAGGTACAACAAAACCACGCCCAGTTACGAGCGTGGTCATTTTATTTAAAACTTATCAATACGATTCGGTCTTTTGAACAAACGGTTTGTTCGTTCTACTTCAGCAAATACACTGTATTCCGCCTGAGCCTGCTTTAGATTATCGGAATTAAGTTCCACATACCGCATAATTGTAGAAAAATCCGAGTGTGTAAGCATCCGTCTCAATTCTTCTATTCCTATTCCGTTCTGTAAGGCAATAGTGGCTGAAGATTTCCGTATTAAATGAGAATATACTCGCTTGCCGATACCAACTTCTTTCGCATACTTCTTGAGCTGTTTCAACCAAACATCAGGTGTCAACCGTCTCCCTGTTAAAGCTAGAAAGATATTTTCATCCACTTTCCTGTCATAAAAACCTTGGTTGTAATCAATCAGCTTTCGTACTAAACGTGCAGTTTTCAAAGTGATTGGTATAACATGTGTTCTACGATTTTTCGATGACTCTGCACGAAATACTAACGTTCTATCGTCATAACTGAAATCGGATTCTCTAAGATTTAATACCATGTTGATACGTCCCATTGTGTCTACGAGGACATGAAACAACACCAAGCTTCTAAAATGGTGAAATTCTTTGGTTGTTTTGGCTTTCTCTTCGATATGCTTAGAGAGCCGTTCCAATTCCTGTTTTGTTAAAACATCGGATTGCTGATTATCCTGCAAGATTTTCGGCACGTTTAGGAATGGATTATCCTTCATGATTCCTCGTTGCAACAAGTATTGAGCAAACGTCTGCAACCTCCCCATCCTGTCATTGATTGTTCTCGGAGATAGTGCGCCAATTTGCTTTTTCCAGTCTGGAACATGGAGATGTGTGCCAAATTTAACGTGACGAGTTTGTAAATAATCAATATGCTCAGTTAATACTTTTTCATTGAAATCAGCCAAATACATTTCCCGCTTGTATTCTTCTTCAAAGAACTCCAGAAAATAATTGAAATGAGAAATGTAAGTATTCAGCGTTGACTCCTTGCAATTTTGCATCTTCTTATGATGTAAAAAATCTTGAAAATACTCCAGCAACAGAATTTTGTCTTGCGTTAGCTTCGTTGAAATCTTCGGCATGCTATTGCCTCCCTGCGTGATTTTGTAATCACACAAGAATTGTTGGTACACTTACGGAATGTTGCGTAGCGGAATGAGCCATACCCGTACGTTTTCATGTTCTTTGTTCCAATTTTTAGCGTATGGTTTAGCGAGCGTTTGTCCGGCTCACATTTTCTTTTTTAACCAGTTGCCCGCGCGTTACGCCAAGCTGATTTGTCGCTTTCAGCGCGCGCCATACGCTCGTTCCGCTGCGCTTTCCTTCCAGTGCTTCACGGTACAGCTTCATCACTTCCTGCACTTTTTTGCCGCTTTCTTCTAAGAATTCGACGCGATAATGACGAATGCCATGATCCATGAAATGGGTTACATATTCCGCACCGGACTGTTCAATTGCATTGTATACCGTATTGCGGCAGCCAATGTCAACACGAACAGGATGCTGCATGCCGATTCGGTCTTGAAGCGATACGCGATGTTCCTCACATGGACGGCCGCAGTTTGTAAAATCTGTTCCTTCACTTAAGAATGTGCAGTATACACAATGCTCTGTGTGGAACATCGGCAAGTGCTGGTGAATAACCATTTCCATCTTATCCGTTTGGGATACTTCGAGCATATCCATCACTTGCTGAATATTTAAATCATAAGAAGGCGTTACGCGGCTTAAACCACGATTTAAAAATAATTCCACCGCTTTATGGTTTGCAATATTCAATGAAAAATCACCGATTAGCGGTATATTTTGCTGCTGCTTCGTATAGTATTGGACTGCTCCAAGACTTCTGACTAGAATAGCATCCGGATTCGCTCTTACGATGCTGTTTAAAATGCCGTTTTCACCCGGCATATGAATACGCGGCGTTGCGAGCGCAATCGGTTTGCCGCCTTCTCGGGCAGCTTGTACCGCTTTTGGATAATCTGTTGTAAATTCAAAATCTGCATAGATATAGTCTGCATCCGTTTTGCATGCTGCTTCTATTTGCTCCATCGTACGGCACAGTGCAATTAATTGAGGTACAGTATCTTCTGCAGATTGCTCTTTAAGAGGCGCTTTCACTTGTACTTCGCGTTTTTCATATGGGTAAGGCGTTTGACGGAGCTGGAGCAGCTGCTCAATTGCCTCCCGGCGCATCCGATTCAATTCTTTTACAGGAACAATCACATCTCCGCTAAAACTAGCGTGAAGATTCGTCAATTCAAAAATCGTGCCGCCAAGACGGCCCCATTGCTCCAGCAAATATACATCCGTAAGCGGGCGTTTCATGGCTTCTTGAAGCATCTCTTGCGATTCAATCGTTACAGTATTGCCGTTTATAGCATCTTGCCATACAGAAACAAGCGGCTTTCCTGCTTTTCCGTATGCTTGTACAGTTAGCGGGAATAGACGATGAGCTTGCTCTGTTTCGAATGTTTTTTGCAGTCGTCTGGACAGCTCTTGATCGCTCGTTTTCCAAATGCGATCTCCGACATGCACCTTCGTTAGGTTAACATCGGAGCGTCCCGGTACAATTTCAATCAGTCCGTTCACGACTTCGCCATCTACTTTTGCGCCTTTTCGGCGTAAATCATAGATGCGTCCGCCCTCTTCTTTCTCTTCCGGCCGGCCCGCATCAAATACAATACCGTCACCGCGCTTCAGCGGCGCTTCCAACTCGCAAAGCACTGCATCTTTTAATACTTTTTTTACTGTACCTACAAACACGCCCCGGCTTTTCGGGTACGTTCCGTCCAGTAGCTGCTTATTGTTCGTTCCTTTTAAAAAGCCGTGTGTAAGACCGCGGCTAAAGCTTTGCTCAAGCTCGCGAACCTCCTCTTTAGAAGGTGTATAATCCCTGCCAGCCAAATATTCATCAATTGCATTCCGATACTTGCTTACTACGTTTGCCACATACTCAGGCGATTTCAGGCGGCCTTCAATTTTAAAGGAAGAAACACCCGCCTCAATAAGCTCCGGTACGAGATCAATTGCCGCCAAATCTTTCGGTGACAGTAAATAAGCGATATTCCCCATTTCTTTTCGTTCGCCGTCAACCATTAAATCATACGGCAAACGGCATGCTTGCGCACATTCACCGCGGTTTGCGGAACGCCCGCCCCACATTTCGGATGTTAAGCATTGTCCGGAATACGATACACATAACGCACCGTGAACGAACACTTCAAGCGGCATATCTGTTTTTCCTGCAATGGTTTTAATTTGCTTTATATTATTTTCACGCCCAAGTACAACCACTTCAAGGTCATATGGGTCGAAAAATTCAACTGCTTCAGGCGATGTAATCGTCATTTGCGTAGATCCATGAATCGGAAAATCAGGAGAAATGTCGCGAATCAGCTGCACGAGCCCCACATCCTGTACGATTAAGGCATCTACTCCAGCGCTGATGCATGCCTCCACAAGAGTGCGCGCATCTTCTAATTCGTTTTCAAATACTAAAATATTAAGTGTTACATAGCCTCTTACATTGTATGTATGCAAATACGCCATAATTTGCGGCAGTTCTTCCATTTGAAAGTTTTTGGCCCGAACGCGCGCGTTGAATTTTTCCACGCCAAAAAACACCGCGTCTGCCCCGTTTGCTACTGCAGCCCGCAAGCACTCCCAGTTTCCTGCTGGCGCCAGCAGTTCAATTGAATCTCTAGTGATTCTTTTCAAGCATCTCAATCCTTCCCAAAAATAAACTCATGAACCTATATTACAGTATAAACGTGCTCATTGACAAACAGTCAAAAAGCCTTTTATCTTCTATTTTCATAAATTCCTTGACAATAGTATAAAGAAAACCTTTAAATTGAAATTATTGGAATGTAAATTTATGAAAAAATAAAACGATATTACAACGGTCAATTCCGATGTTTGGAGGTATATATAATGAAGGTAACCAATATTATGGAACCGATTGTAATGGAATTATTTAAGGAATTCAGAGGCTATGAAAAGTTAAAATGCGACTGTGACGAATGTATAAACGATATCTTAGCATTAACTTTAAATCGAATTCCTCCAAAGTATTCATCGACCCGCCGCGGTGCAATGATGATTATGGCTTCCTATACAAACGTGCAGCTGAAACAGGACATTTTAAATCAAATTGCGCTGGCAGCAATGCAGGTAAGACACAACCCAGGGCACAACTTGTCACAAACCCAATAATACACATTATAAAATACTTAAAATAAAGAGGGCTTGCTGCATGTGGAAAAACAAAAATGTTTGGACGGTACTAACCGGAGAACTCATCGCAGGTCTTGGATTATGGCTTGGCATTATCGGAAACCTGGAATTCATGCAGAAGCACATTCCTTCTGATTTCATGAAGTCACTCATTATGTTCGTCGGGCTATTGGCCGGTGTAATGGTTGGACCGATTGCAGGAAGAATAATTGACCAATCTTCGAAAAAGAAAGTGTTGCTTTACTCTGGCTTTGGACGTCTTATAAGCGTTGTGTTTATGTTTTTAGCTTTACACTTTGAAAATATTTGGTTCATGGTTTTATTTATGATTTCCATCCAAATCTCTGCAGCATTTTACTTCCCTGCTCTGCAGGCCGTTATTCCGCTCATCGTCAGAGATCAAGAGCTGCTGCAAATGAACGGCATTCATATGAACGTTGCGACGATTGGCCGTATTGCAGGGACGTCCGTCGGTGGAGCGCTGCTCGTCATCATGAGTCTGGAATACTTGTATGCCTTTTCAATGATAGCCTATGCGCTTTTACTCGTGTCTACTTATCTATTAGACTTCCAAGATACAGCAAAAGAAACAAATACAAAAAAACAAACAAAGGGAGCCGGCTTCGCAGAAGTGTTTCAAATTTTAAAAGAAGTGCCGATTGCTTCAAATGCATTAGTGCTTTATATCATTCCCTTACTCTTTATCGGCGGCTTTAACCTTATGGTAATTGATATCAGCGAACTGCAGCATGACCCTTCAATTAAAGGTTTGTTGTATACGGTTGAAGGAGTATCCTTTATGATAGGTGCGTTTATTATTAAGTATGTATCAAAAACGGCTTCTCCGCACAGGCTCATGTATTTCTATGGTTTTCTCATTGCCGGGGCGCATCTGTCACTTTTCTTCAGCGATTTGAAATGGATGTCTCTCTTCTCGTTTGCTTTATTCGGTTTTAGTGTCGGCGGTTTCTTCCCGGTCGCTTCTACGATTTTTCAAACGAAAATTGCCAAAAGCTATCACGGACGATTATTCTCATTCCGCAACATGTTCGAACGTGTCATGTTCCAAATCGTACTCCTTACAACGGGCTTATTCCTGGATACGATCGGATTGCAATATATGGTTCTAATCTTTGGCGTCGTTTCATTATGCATCCTTCTATTTTCGCTTCTCAGACAAAAAAGTGCTGCAAACACTACGGAAGTAAATAATTCTCAATCTATGTAACCAACGGTTTCTCTGTCATTGTAACAAAAATGTAACTGTTATATTTTTAGGAATGGAGGAGTATTCATCTTGAACAAACTATTATCCAAGCGGATGCAGGCGTTTCAGCCTTCCATTTTCAGCGAGCTTGCCGCCTACAAAAAGAGAAAAATAGAACACGGCTGTGACATGATTGATTTAAGCATTGGAAGTCCTGACATGCCTCCTCCCGATTTTGTTGTAGACTGTTTAACCGAGGCAGCTGTACAAAAAGAGTGCTACGGCTACACACTGACCGGCACGCAGGAGTTTCATGAAGCTGTTGCTTCTTATTATGAAAATAATTATAAAATTTCTTTAAATTCATTACATGAAATTGTTATGTTAATGGGGTCACAGGATGGGCTTGTCCATCTCCCTATGGTATTTGCTGATCCAGGTGACTATATTCTTGTTCCCGACCCAGGATATACGGCATATGCAACCGGCATTGCTATGGCTGGCGCAACACCCTATTTTATGCCTTTAACAAAAGAAAATGGATTCCTGCCTGATTTAAGCCAAATTCCGGAACACGTAGCGCGGCAAACGAAGCTTATGATTTTAAATTTTCCAGGCAATCCAGTACCTGTTATGGCTGATGAAGCATTTTTCCATGAAGTTATTGCATTCGCAAAACGATATGATATCATCGTAATTCACGACTTTGCATATGGAGAGCTATATTTTGATAATAACAAGCCTATCAGCTTCCTGTCTGTTCCTGGCGCAAAGGAAATCGGTGTTGAAATTAACTCGCTTTCCAAAAGTTTTAATTTGGCTGGCTGCCGCATCGGTTATTTAGCGGGTAATGAATCCATTATTGAAACCATAAAACATTTTAAGTCAAACATCGACTACGGGGTATTTCTTCCGATTCAAAAAGCAGCCATTGCTGCTTTACGTAATGGCGCAGCGTTTTGTGAACAAAACCGAATGATGTATGAGCACCGCAGAAATGTGCTTGCAGAGGGATTATGTTCCATCGGCTGGCAAGTTCAAAAATCAGAAGGCGGCATGTTTATTTGGGCAGAGATACCGGCAGGCTGGACTTCCACTCAATTCGCATATGCTTTAATGGATAAAGCAAGTGTAGTAGTCACGCCCGGTCAGGCTTTCGGGCCTTCAGGAGAAGGTTTTGTGCGCATTGCACTTGTACAAGATGAAAAAATAATAAAAGAAGCAGTAGTTCGTTTGAAGAACAGCGGTATATTTGCATAAATCTCCCTATTATCGCCATCCTAAAAAATGGAGGTGAGTATCATGGAGCCTATGCTTTGTCCGGCTTGCAAAACAAATCGCACGCGGTTTAATTTAATTGAACAAAATGTACGTCCTGTTAAAATAGATCCTCAATCAGGAAGCATTGAGGAAGAATATACAAGTGATAACGCAGGACCGTTTCATATGCCGTACCAAGGTCCTGATTATCGAGTGCAATGCGCAGCTTGCGGTTTAGTTGAAAATATGGAGATGTTCGTAAAAATGGCTCAGAGCCAATCCATTTAAAAACCGTCATGTCTACATGACGGTTTTTTTATTATTCAATTGATGTGAACTACATCGCCATTGAAATGGCGAGCTTCAGGTTCTACGCTATGAACTGTTGTCCATTGAACGTATACACTTTTGGCGTGCCCAACACCACTACTGATTGTGCTCTAAGCACGTTCAGATACTTTTTACTTATGTTTATCGCACCATTTACATCAGCGTTCACAACGACATTACAATCCTCACAGTGATAGAGGCCTCTATGTTTGCGATTCTTCTTTTTCGCGTATTCTTTTGACGGTATGGGTTTACAAAAGGCACAGGTTTGCGATGTATACTCTTCTGTAATAGTTGAGTTGACCGATATTCCGACTTCTTCTGCTTTATAAGTAATCATCTCTATGATTTTGCGAAACGGCAGGGCATGAAATGTTTGATTGTTTACTTTTCCCAAATTTGCTTTTTCACGAATCCCGGTGATGTCTCCAATCACAATCGTTTCGACGCCTTGTTGGAGTGCCAAGTCAACCACTTTTCTAGTCATACAATGAAGGAGATGAAACGTCTGCGCTTTCTTTT
>NZ_AUMR01000032.1 GCF_000430785.1 Ectobacillus panaciterrae DSM 19096 | reverse complement strand
TACGTTCTATACATTTGCAAAATTTTTACATGTTGGACAATAGAGATGGAACGTGCCTATCTCTTGTGCGAAGGCGATTCATCCCCCACTTACCGTTACACTACACCATTTATACGCTTGAAGTGGGGGTATTCTCGCCTAATTTTTGATAAAAAAAGCTGACTGTCTCCACAGTCAGCTTTTTGCTATTTCTTATTGTATTGGGTAATGAACTCTGTAACCTTCTTAAGCTCTTCATCCGTACCTTTGAAGACTCCCTTAGGCATAGCTCCTTTACCCTCTCTTGCGATTTTCGCAACTTCTTCAGGCTTTAATGTAAGGTTTTGCAGTGAAGGCGCAGCTGCTCCGCCTTGCAGGTTTTCACCGTGGCAAGTTAAACAAGTATTTTTTTGCATCGTTTTATAACCGTCAGCATTCTTGTCTACTTGAACTGTCTTCACGATTGCCCCTTGCCTTTTAGCCGCTGCCCAGTCATGATGAGCAACGGATTCCCATGTCAGGAATACCATACTCGCCAGAGCAAGCAGCATAAAGCCTGTTGCCGCCGGGCGTTTGAACGGACGGCGCTCTGGTCCGCGGTCAATGAACGGCGCCAGCAACAGCGCCCCGCCAGCAATACCTGGCATGATAAATGCACCGATTACTGTATATGGTCCTGAAGCATATGAATATTTTAATAACTGATACAAGAATAAGAAATACCAGTCTGGTAGAGGTATGTAACCTGTATCTGTTGGATCTGCGATACGCTCAAGTGGTGATGGATGAGCGACCGTTAAACATAAGTATCCGATTAAAAATACAGAGCCCACCATCCATTCTTTCAATAGAAAGTTAGGCCAAAATGCTTCCGTTTTACCTGGATATTCCGAATAGTCCTTCGGAATATTCGGCTTACGGACTGCTGGTACGCGCGAATCTCCGACAAACTTCATCCCTTTGCCGCGATGCATAGTCTCCCTCCTTCATGTTACAGCTTGTAATCTTACAATCTCTTATAGCGGGCCTGAAATACCTTGCTTACGAATAATTAAAAAGTGTGCCGCCATCAAGCCAAGCAATGCCCCCGGCAAGAAGAACACATGAATCGCGAAGAAGCGAGTCAGCGTTTGAGCTCCAACAATTGTAGAATGCCCTGCCAACAGCGTCTTGACATAAGGTCCGATAAGAGGCGTTTGCTCTGCAATCTGCAAACCTACTTTTGTTGCAAACAGCGCTTTCATGTCCCAAGGAAGAAGATAGCCCGTGAAGCCTAGTCCCATCATAACACCGAATATAAGAACCCCGATAATCCAGTTTAATTCACGAGGCTTTTTGTATGCACCTTGGAAAAATACGCGCAAGGTATGCAAAAACATCATAACGATTACAAGACTTGCTCCCCAGTGATGCATGCCGCGAACGATTTGTCCGTATGCCACTTCATTTTGAAGATAATATACAGACTCCCAAGCGTTCTTGATATCAGGTACATAATACATCGTTAGGAACATGCCTGAAAGAATTTGAATAACAGTTATAAAGAATGTGAGTCCCCCGAAGCAGTAAACGAATGCAGAAAAGTGATGCGCAGGGTTTACGTGCTCAGGCACTTCGTGGTCAGCGATGTCGCGCCATAGCGGCGTAATATCGAGACGCTCGTCTACCCAATCATAGATTTTATTCAACATCTATTTCGCACCTCCATTCGGCTTCGTTTTACCTAAATACAGCGTACCATCCTTCACCTGTGACTCATAGATGTCAAGCGGTGCAAGCGGCGGCGTTCCCGGAATGTTTTTTCCGTTCTTTTCGTAGCGTCCGCCATGGCACGGACAATAGTACTGGTTGTGGTGCGCCTTGTCCCCGTTCCAGTTCACTGTACACCCTAAGTGTTTGCAAACCGGAGACAGTGCTATGATGTCGCCGCTTTCATTTTTGTACACCCAAGCCGATTTTGGCTCATCAGATTTGTACCAGCCGTCTACCTGCTTCACTTTAAAGTCAACGCGCTTCGGCTCTGTCGTAATATCTTTCACTTGACCAACAGCTACCATACCTGCTCCTGCTTCTTTTTCTAAAACAGGATCCAGTGCAAAACGTGCCATCGGCATCAGCATGCCCGCTGCCATGAACCCGCCGACCCCCGTAAGCGTGTAGTTCAGAAATTGGCGACGCGATACCCTATGTTCTTTCTCGCTCATGAAAATTCCCCCCCTCTATAACCCCTTTAGGATAACAAATCAAAAAACTTGAAAAACTAGGACACTATCATGATATAATAGCCAGTCCTATTGGTCAATATCATACTACTCATAATCATCCAAACTATTAAATTATTCTGTTTTTTCCCACTTTTCTGTTAAAACAGAGAGGATTTCACGAATATTTGAGTGAAGAACATCCCGTCTTGCTTTTTCGTCAAGCTGATGCAGCGGCAGAGCCGGCATCCAAAACATCATTCCTGCAAGTTCGCTGTCCTTCCAATCGTAATCACTCGTTACGTACACAATATGACGAAGTCCGTTTGCTTGTATCATCGCTTCCCATTCTTGTAAGCGCTTTTCTTCCTTGCTCTTTTCTCCCGCTATGTAGGTAAACGGCGGTAAAAGCAAAAGACGGCCTCGATACTCCCGCTCCATCTCATAACTTAACTGAGAAACAAACTCCCCTTTTTGCACGAAGCTTTCAATATCTTTGCCAAGCGAAAGAGGAATAAGCGGGATCACAGCGGTGTCGATATACTCCTTTGACTGTTCATAAAGCTGGATGTCTTTGACGTTCCAATCCATAGTAATCCCCCTTTTGGTTCTTCTCTCTTCTATTAAACCATATAGGGATAGGAAATAAAAAGAAAAACCCTTGTCTTCAAGGGTTTTTCTTTCAATATATTGACATAAATTTGTAAAAATCAGGCCCCGTTTACAGTCTTTTCAACTGCGCGGTTAACTCTGTAAACGCTGTTTCATCTTGTTGATCAAGTGCCTCGTCAATAAGCTTCATAAGCCGATTGCGGTGAAACGAATAAATGCTCTCCTCAAGAAAACGCTCTGCCAGCAGCCGGTCCTTTTCATTGGTCTCCATATTCTTTGGCAAATACGGATTTTCTTCAAGAACTGCGACATAGTTTGCATTTTGAAAAGAGGCTTTAAAGTTTAGTTGAATATAGATGTCTTCGTCCCGATTCAAGCGAATATCATGAAACGATTTTTCTGCATCCGTTGTCATGACGTTTTGCTTATAAAAATGAAACGGTGCCTCCTTCACGCAGCTTGTGGACATTACGAGACCGCGCGGACAATATTTGGCGTGCTCCACAAAGTGCACCTTTCTCATCAATTGATCATGGCTCATCAAATAATTCAAAATCCACACACATTCCCGCTGCTTAAGCTGATAATTGCTTAAAAACCATTTAACGAAATCCTTTTTCTCGTTCACAGAAACAGGGGTATTCATATCGCTCAGTCCCTCCTCTGTCCTTCTTTTTTTACCATTTACATTCAAGAAACAATGCCGTGTTTCCTTCTCAATTCTGCAAATCCTCCAAATTATATAATAACTCCTCAATATGTGCTTGTGCCGGATCCAGCTGTAGCAAACGTCCAAAAACTTCCCTCGCTTCTTGTCTCATTCCTTCTTCAAGCAAGAAATAACCATACTCTTCTAAGAAGGAAAGATTATCCTTAAAAGAAGTATATGCATCTCGATAATGATTTAATGCATCAGAATACTGTTCCAGTTCTTTTTCGGCATTTGCCAAATCCCAAGTTAACTGTGGATCATCCTCACCGTTTTCTCCTGCGATTTGTACAGCTTCTTTAATCTCCTCATATTTTCCTTGCTGCTTCAGCACATAGATATACTTTAAAACCGCTTCAAGATGCCCTGGATCCAGTGCTAACGCTTCTAAAAGCGCAGCTTCTGTTTCTTCTGTTTTACCAAGCTTCGCGGCCGCATCTGCCAGCCTCACATGAAACTCGACAGAAAACTCGTCTGTTTTTAATCCCTCACGAAGCGTTTCATAGCTTTCTTGCAGCATACCTTCTTCTTCATAGCAATGAGCCGCATAAACGTACAGCGCACTATATTGCGGATCAAGCTCTTTCAGCTCTAAGAATACAGGAAGCGCGCGCTGATATAGCTGAGCTTGGTACAATGTAAATGCATAGCCGAACAGTGTATGAATATCTTTATGCTCCTTCAAGCCCATTTCATAATAAGAAATTGCCTCTTCCCACTTTCCAAGAGCGCTTAAAGCTTCCGCAAGACGAAGCGGAATGTTCACGTCTCCCATTTCTGTATGCTCGGGGAGCAGCGTCATATAGTATGGAACAGCCTTCACGAAATCTCCACGGCTGCTGTAAAATTCGCCAAGCCCAAATGTAATAACCGGCTCCTCAGGCAGCTTCTCTTTCGCTTTTAGAAGCTTTTGTTCTGCCACCTCGTCAAACCCTTGCATTTGATACAAATCCGCTAAGAGAAGGAGCGCCTGAACATATAAATCATCCCCCTCGTTTACATGGTTTAGCGCCTCAATCGCTTCGTCTTCACGGTCAAAATCTATGTAAAGCTCTGCTAAAAACAGTGTAAGCTCGCTCTCTTCCGGGTACAGTAAACAAAGATCTTCCATAATAACGAGTGACTGCTCTAAAAATCCAAGTGTATGATAATAACGTGCAATATAGTATTTTTCTTCATCAGTGCCCTTTTGCACAATGGTTTCTAATATCTTCAATCCTTCTTCTGCTCTTCCTTCATCAATATATTGAATCGCTTGTTCTAATGTATTCATATCTTTTCTCCTTCTTTGTATATTTCCATTGTACTAGGGATAGCCGGCGAAGTGCAAATGGTCCATCCGTTTGTAAAAAAAGAATCCCCTCTTAACGAGGAGATTCTTGCTGAAGCTCTTTTAACTGCTCAAAGAAGTTTGGATATGATACAGCTACCGCTTCTGCTTGCTGGAGATTCGTTTCTCCTTCCGCTATGCACGAAGCGACGGCGAGCATCATGCCGATTCTATGGTCTCCATGACTGCTTACTTGCACGCCTTGCAGCCGGGCTTTGCCGTAGATGATCATACCGTCATCCGTAGCTTCTGCTCTGGCTCCGAGCTTTTGAAGCTCATGCACAACTGTATCAATCCGGTTTGTTTCTTTTACCTTTAATTCCGCTGCATCTTTAATAACCGTGACGCCCTCAGCCTGCGTTGCTGCCAATGCAAGAATCGGGATTTCATCGATGAGACGCGGGATAAGCGCTCCTCCGATTTCTACGCCCTTTAAGCTGGATGTTTCTACGGTAATATCACCGTATGGCTCAAACGCTTCGTTTTGCACATTCTCTATTGCAATAGATGCACCCATCTGCTTGAGAACATCCAAAATGCCTGTTCTCGTCGGATTTAATCCTACTTTTCGCAGCGTAATTTTACTGTTCGGCATAATAGCGCCTGCTACTAAGAAAAAGGCTGCAGATGAAATATCGCCCGGCACTTCTACATGTGCAGCTTGCAGTTCTTGACCGCCCTCTATCGTCACCGTTAATCCGTCCGTTTTCACGTCACATCCAAACGCACGAAGCATGCGCTCTGTGTGATCTCTCGATTTTTCAGGTTCTGTCACAGAGGTTGCTCCGCCAGCCTGAAGACCCGCCAATAGAACCGCAGACTTTACCTGTGCGCTTGCAACAGGAGAAGTATATGCCACACCTTGTATGCCGCCTCCGCGAATGCTAAGAGGCGTATATTGCCCGTTCGCTCTTCCGTCAATGCGGGCACCCATAGAACGAAGGGGCTCTGTCACCCGCTTCATCGGACGCTTGCCGATGGAATCATCTCCGATTACGGTACAATGAAATGATGTATTTGCAAGTATCCCCAGCATAAGACGTATCGTTGTTCCTGAGTTGCCGACATCCAATACTTCCTTAGGCTCCTGCAGTCCGGAAAGACCTTTTCCATGTACCTTTACATGCTCCCCGTCCCGCTCGATTGCAACGCCAAGCTTTTGAAAACAGGAAATGGTGCTTAAGCAATCCTCTCCCGGCAAAAAGCCCGAAATGGTCGTGATTCCTTCTGCAATTGCACCGAACATTACAGCGCGATGAGAGATGGATTTATCGCCGGGAACTCGAATGACGCCGTTCAGTTCTCTTGCCTTTGTTAAAATCATTATCTGTCACTCCTACATCGTAATTGCGTTTCAATGCTTCATCTTCATGCACACTTTTGATTACAAGAGCGACTAAATTTGACAGCTCTCTTTATTACAAACACTTTTCCTCTTTTGGCGAACCGGTTACGATTTCTTCTAACAACGCTAAAATTTGTTCGTTATCCTCCTGATTGCCCACTGTTACGCGAATGCCATTTGGCAATCCCAAACCTGCTCCAGAACGGACAATATAACCTTTTTGCAGCAAGCGCTGAAACACTTCGTTGCCGTCTCCTACTTCCATAAATACAAAGTTTGCTTGCGACGGATAGTACTTAATATTGTGTTTTTCACAGAATTCGTAGTACTGCTGCAAGCCTTTTGTATTCTCATTAATACAATTTTCCAAAAATTCCTTATCCTCAAGCGCCGCCAGCGCCGCTACCTGCGCTATAGAAGATGTATTGAACGGCAGACGCGTCACGTCAAGCTTCTCAATGAAATCCGCTCTCCCAACCGCATATCCGATACGGAATGCCGCCAATCCATATGCTTTAGAGAATGTTCGCAATACGATAAGATTTTCATATTGATCCAATAATGAAATCGTATTCGGGTAATCGTCTGCAGTTGCATATTCATAGTACGCTTCATCCATAATGACTAAAGCCGTTTTAGGTACTCGGTTTAAAAACGAAATTAAATCCGCTTCATTTACATATGTTCCTGTAGGATTGTTCGGGTTGCAAATCCAAACGATTTTCGTGTTTTCATCCACTTGTCCAAGCATCGCTTCAAGATCATGTGTACCGTCTTTTAAAGGAATCTCGCGCAGTTCTGCGTTCTCAATAATGGCATGGTGACGATATTGAGAGAATGTCGGCTTTGCCATTACTGTATTCGTTCCTTCTGCCAGAAGCGCGCGGCTGATTATTTGAATGACTTCATCAAGACCGCTGCCAAACAACAGCTGCTCCGGCTGTACGCCGACGTGCTGCGCAACTTTTTGACGCAGCGCGTATGCAGCTCCGTCCGGATACAATGCAAACTGGTCCGCTAAAGACGTAAGCGCTTCTCCTACCTTTTCGGAGCATCCAAACGGATTTTCATTGGATGCAAGCTTTACGATTTTAGTTAGGCCGTATTGTCTTTTCACTTCATCAATTGGTTTTCCTGGTGAATAAGCTTTCAATGATAGCAATTGCGGTTTTACGTTCATTTCATTTCCCTCACCTTATTTATTTTGTAAGTCCGGCCGCAGCGAAACGGCTTTTTCTAAATATACGTGAACTACTTCATGCTGCCCAAGCTCAGTCTCTGCAGTCAGCATGATTCGAATACATTTCTCAATTGCTCCCGGCACCTCGATTTCTCTCATGCACATAACAGGAACGTACGCCCACCCTTCTATTTTACGAAGAGCGGCCGCAGGAAAACAAGAGTTTAAATCTGCTGTAGCGGAAATAAGTACCGATACAATTTGAGTTGGCTGGATCGCATTTTTCGCAGCCATTTCTCGAAGTAAACGTTCAGTCGCACTCAATACCTCTTCCTTTTCCATTCCCTCGACTGTAATCGCACCGCGAATTCCACGGATCAAGACAACCCCTCCCTTTTTCGAAATTCTTCCAATACGAGACGAACGGTTTCGTCCGGCACTGTCACCATTTCTACCTCGCCGATGTCCTTCAGCAGCACCATGCGGATAGACCCTGAATACGCCTTCTTGTCTTGTTTCATTTTTTTGATTAAACGTTCTGTATCAAGCTCTGCAGGAAGCCTCGGGTAACCGTATTGGAAGAACCATTGTGAAAGCTCTGCAGCATGCAGCTCTTTCTTGTAAATATATTCACTGATCAGGATCGCAAACCTCATTCCGATTGCAACAGCGTCCCCATGCGTAATGACGCCATACCCCATAGTCGATTCTACAGCGTGTCCGAGCGTATGACCGAAATTCAAATAAGCACGAACACCTGTTTCTGTTTCATCTTCAGCTACGATGGCAGCTTTTACGCCAATGGCAACTTTCAGAGCATACAGAAGTTTATCGCCTCTCAGCTCTGACAAAGTCGGAATTTCTTTACGAAGCCACGTGTAAAACGCTTCATCTCGGATAAGAGCATGCTTCATCACTTCAGCAAAGCCGGAGCGCCACTCTGCTTCCGGAAGAGTGTCCAAAAACGCTGTGTTATAAATAACCGCTTCAGGCTGATGAAAAGCGCCGATCATATTTTTTCCGAGTGGATGGTTGACCGCTACCTTTCCGCCTACCGCGCTGTCGTGCGCAAGCAGTGTAGTCGGAATTTGAATAAAACGGATGCCCCGCATGAATGTCGCTGCAACAAAACCAGACAAATCGCCCACCATCCCGCCGCCAAGAGCGAGAATGACAGAATTCCTATCTAATCCTATTTCAAGGGCATACGTTTGAATCGCATAATAGTTTTCAAATGATTTTTCCTTCTCGCCGCTCGGAACTACATATGAGTGCACCAAACGTTCATTAGAAATAATTTGCAGCACATGTTGAAGGTGAAATGCTGCAACCGCCTCATCTGAAATAATCAAAATGCTTGAAGGAGCAGGCTGCATTTCTCGCAAAATATCATCTAACTGTTCGATACAATTCATTCCTAAATATAGCGGGTATCGTTTCGATTTTGTTGTAATATGTACTCGTTCCATTAAAACTTCCTCGCATATTCTCGATGTTTTTCTATATTCTCCTTAATTGCATCCATTCGATCTTTGCCAAACTGCTCAAGAAGTGCTGCTGCGAGTTCCCACGCTACGACGGCTTCAGCCACTACGCTTGCGGCAGGCACCGCACAGCTGTCAGATCGCTCAATGCTTGCTTGGAATGATTCCTTCGTCTCAATATCGACGCTTTGCAGCGGCTTGTACAATGTCGGAATCGGCTTCATTACACCGCGGATGATGATTGGCATGCCTGTTGTCATGCCTCCTTCAAAACCGCCTGCGTTGTTTGTCCGTCTCGTATAGCCATGTGCTTCGTCCCACAGAATTTCATCATGGACTTGACTTCCAGGCTTATGTGCTGCTTCAAATCCGATGCCGATTTCAACACCTTTAAATGCGTTGATGCTCATCACAGCTGCAGCCAGCTTCGCATCGAGCTTATGGTCATAATGCGTATAACTGCCGACGCCGACCGGCATTCCTTCCACCACGACTTCTACTATGCCGCCGATGGAATCTCCGCTCGTTTTGGCATCATCAATCGCTGCCATCATTTTTTCTGCCGCTTTCTCATCTAAACAGCGCACAGGAGACGCCTCTGTAATTTGCTGAAGCTCTTCTATGGAATCATATGTGAACTTTTCAGCCTGCACTCCGCCAATTTCTATAACGTGCCCTGCCACTTTCACACCGGCCTCTTCTAATATGCGCTTTGCGACCGCACCTGCCGCTACCCGCACTGTCGTTTCGCGGGCAGAAGAGCGCTCTAATACATTACGCATATCGCGATGACCGTATTTAATAGCACCGTTTAAATCTGCATGCCCCGGGCGAGGACGCGTAATTTGCCGCTTTACTTCCTTCGCTTCTTCTTCAGGTAGAGGAGCGGCTCCCATGATTTTTGTCCAATGCTTAAAATCTCTGTTTTCTACTGCAAGAGCGATAGGGCCACCCAATGTATAACCGTGACGCACGCCGCTCAAAATTTGCGCCTCATCTTTTTCAATTTGCATTCGTCTGCCGCGTCCATGGCCTTTTTGTCTCCGCGCTAAATCTTTGTTAATATCTTCGGCTGTTAAAGGCAGACCAGCCGGAACGCCTTCAAGTATCGTTGTCAGCTGCGGGCCGTGCGACTCACCTGCTGTTATGTATCTCATGCTGTTTCCTCCTATTCTTAGATTATTTATGTACCAATATAACACATCGCGTTATCTTTGGTAAGGAGTTGAAGCAAAAAAGACATGGGAGCGGATAAACCGTTCTCATGTCTTTTTTGGCACTCTTCTATGAAGCGTTTACAAATGCTTCAAGGAGAGATTAATATACCCACTCATTCGCAATCTTTGTATATTCTGCAAGCTCTTCTTCTTTAAAGAAGATTGCGATTTCACGCTCTGCGCTTTCAGGAGAATCGGAGCCGTGAATGATGTTTTTGCCTACTGTAACGCCGAAGTCGCCGCGGATTGTGCCGGGAGCAGCTTCTTTCGGATTTGTTTTGCCCATCATTTGACGAGCAGTCGCAATCACATCTTCCCCTTGCCATACCATTGCGAATACAGGACTTGATGTGATAAAGTCTACCAATTCACCGAAGAACGGACGCTCTTTATGCTCAGCATAATGCTTTTCAGCCGTTTCTTTTGATACAAGCATTAATTTTGCTCCGACTAATTGAAACCCTTTTTTTTCAAAGCGAGACACGATTTCTCCAATTAGATTTCGTTGTACGCCGTCTGGTTTTACCATTAGGTATGTTTTTTCCATGAAAATCTCTCCACTTCCTCGATTATGTATAGGGTTATCCCAACAAAATAGTATCACTACTTTCTTAATTTAGCAATAGTTTGGAAATGGAGGAATTTTTAATGTTTTTATAAAAGTTAAAATTTTCGTTTCCCGATATACTTCGCAACATTTTGCAGCGCGGACTTTGCCTGACCTCTCGGGAGCGGCTGAATGACTTGCAGCGCTTTTTGCAAGTAGCGTTCACTCAATGCGAAAGACTTTTCAATGGCATCGCTGTTTTTAATGAGATGAATGATATTTTGTATTTCCTCTGCGCTTAATCCCTCGTGCACCTTTACGATCTGCTCGCGAAGCTTCGGCGCCTGCATGGCGTATAAAACAGGCAATGTGATGTTTCCCTGGAGTAAATCCCCTCCAGCCGGCTTTCCAAGCGCTTCTTCCGTAGAAACAAAGTCTAATATGTCGTCAATGATTTGATATGACATCCCAACAAAGTAACCAAACCAAAAAAGGCGGTTCGATGTTTCACGGCAGGCTCCGGAAGCCATGGCGCCTAGCTGGCAGCTCGAGGCGATAAGCAGCGCCGTTTTTCGTTTAATGCGCCGCAAATACACACGCAAGTTTTGATCGAAATTGTATTTATCACGGATTTGCTCAATTTCGCCCTTGCAAACTTCCACAATCGTTTTAGAAAGAGCTTTATGCACCTCAGGGATTTCCAAATTAGTAATGCACTCAAGCGACTTTGCAAACAAATAATCCCCCATATACATGGCAACCCGATCCCCCCAGTTTGCATTGACCGTAGCACTTCCCCTTCGCAGCAAAGCAGCATCAATCACATCATCGTGAACAAGAGAAGCCATATGAATGAGCTCCAGTGCAACGGCGACATTCTTAATGGTATCGAGCTTATACGTTCCGAACTTTCCGGCAAGCAAGACAAAAACAGGCCGAATGCGTTTGCCGCCTGCTTGAATGAGCTGTAGAGAAGCTTCTTGCAGCATTTGCTGGTCGGAAGTTACAACCGCTTTTAATTCTTGTTCAATTTTATCAATATCCGACCTTAAAAAAGAATACATTACTTGTAACTTCATATCGTTCACCTTAACCTACATTATGTTCATCGTTCTGGCTTATACCCTACATGCATCGCAGCAACGCCAAAAGTAAACGCCTTTACTTGAACGCGCGCAAGCCCTGCTTCTTCAAACATATACGCCAGTTCCTTCATTCCCGGGAATGTGCTGGCCGACTCTTGAAGCCATGAATATTCATTATAGCTTTTCGCAAAGAGCTTGCCAAATACTGGCATGATATAACGGAAATACAGAATATACAGCTGTCGGATGCCTATTGCTGTTGGCTGCGATGTTTCCAGACACACAACCTTGCCCCCAGGTTTCACAACACGCGTCATTTCTTTTAAAACATGCATGTAATCAGGGACATTCCGCAATCCAAATCCGATCGTTACATGGTCAAAAGTATTGTCTTCAAACGGCAGAGCCATTGCATTGCCGTGAATAAGCTCCACTTGATCCAAATGAAGAGCTTTCACTTTATGTTCTCCGACAGAAAGCATATTTTTGCTGAAATCTACACCGCACACTTGTCCATTCGGGCCCACGGCATCCGCAAGCGCAATTGTCCAATCGCACGTGCCACAGCAAACATCAAGCGCTTTGTCTCCTTTTTTCACATCCATAATCTTCATCGTATACTTGCGCCATGCCTTATGACGCTGAAAGCTGATGACAGAGTTCATTACATCGTATCTTTTATAGATTTTCTCAAATACATCATGTACTCTTTCTTCTTTTGATTGTTGCATGCAACTACCCTTCTTCCAATCCAGTTTAAGTGAATCCTTTACTTTTCCAGCAGCTTTAATGCTTGCGTCCACTGTGCATACTGAACAGTCCAGTTTTGAAGCTGTTGCATCGTTTCCTGCATATATGTTTTGTACAGAAGATGAACGTTCTCCTCAGTCGCTGATGCCAGAATTCGCTTCCACGCTGCAAAGATCGGTGCATGTCCGTGCTGTTCGTATTGCTTATATTCACCTGCGATACGCTTTCGTGCAAGCACAACGGAAGAGAATGCATTCCAATCCGGGACATTAAAAAATTCGCATGTTTTCTGTAAAAGAGAAGACTCGATGATTTCCACACTGCGAACGACTGCTGCAACAGAACGATCGCTTTGCTGATAAAGACGTATCTTCTGCTCATTAATTTCCTTAATCCCTTGCGCTAATGCCCGAATTAAGGAAATATCATGATTTTCCGCCAGTAAATAATAATACAGGCCGCTGTAGTAATCTCCTGCGAGCACTGTCAGCTGACGGCGCTTGTGTGACTCGCCTGCTTCTGCATCTAGTTTATCCGAAACCTTTTCATGCGTATCAAGAGCGATTTGCACAAGCATAATGGTGAGAGCGTAATGCTGAATATGCTCTATATGTAAGTTTGCACTTTTTAAGATAGAATATAATAGGAGCAGCTTTTCTTCATCCACTACCGGCGTGTCGATATAACGCATTAAAAAGGGATGCTGCAACCTTGCATGCAGTTGATTTCTCACTGCATTGAAGTCTTCCAAGCTGTTATACACACTAATCACCCTTGTCTTCCAAAAATCCTAGCATAATCCATAAAATCTATTATAACACATAGCCTATGGAATGTTCCTATAAAAAAAGAAAAGCAGAGACCTGCTTTTCTTTAGTTAGACTTGATTAAAGACAGTACTTCTGCTCTTGCAGCAGAATCCTTCGCAAGAACTCCTCGAACTGCAGAAGTGACTGTTTTAGCGCCCGGCTTCTTCACGCCTCTCATCGTCATGCACATATGCTCCGCTTCTACTACGACCATAGCGCCATGCGGTTCGAGCACCTCCATAATAGAATCTGCTACAGTAGAAGTAATGCGTTCTTGCAGCTGCGGTTTGCGCGCTACCGTATCAACAGTGCGTGCCAGCTTGCTTAAGCCGGTTACTCTGCCGCCCTTTGGAATATATGCAACATGCGCTACACCGTAGAAAGGAACAAGGTGATGTTCACACATAGAGAAAAACGGGATATCCTTTACTAAAACAAGCTCTTCATGGTCTTCGCCGAATACTTTATGCAGATGCTCTTTCGGGTCTTCATGCATACCTGCGAACACTTCCGCATACATTTTCGCTACACGTTTCGGTGTCTCAAGCACACCCTCGCGATTCGGGTCATCTCCAATCGCTTCTAAAATAAGACGCACTGCTTCTTCAATTTGTGCTAAGTTTACTTTTGCCATCCGCCAAAATCCTCCCAAAAATCAGTCCTAAAGTTGTATGAAAACATTCTAGCATATGTATGTTTTTAAAAGCAAAAAATTAAGAAAAGCGCAGCCGGCTCGTTCAGGCGCAGAGCCTAAGGTTCTCCGCCCTAAAAAGCGCTTTCTGCTTTTTTGTGGCGGAGGTTCTTAGGTGGCAGCGCCTAGCCGGTGGAGCTAGACATAGAAAAGCGCAGCCGGCTCACTCAGGAATCCTGCTTTTTTATTTCCAAGCAAAAAGCCCCTCTATTTCCATAGAGGGACTTCGCTAAGTATCTTGGTGTTTAAAGGGATCTTTCCTAAGAAAGACTATATGTAATGGGTGCTCCGTTCATCCCTTTTACCACACCTTACTGTTGAACTGCGTCTTTAAGTGCTTTGCCAGGTTTGAAAGCAGGTACTTTGCTTGCCGCGATTTCGATTTCCTCACCAGTTTGAGGATTGCGTCCTTTGCGAGCAGCACGTTCACGAACTTCAAAGTTTCCAAATCCGATTAGTTGTACCTTGTCACCGTTCTTTAATGCTTCTAAGATCGCATCGAAAACAGCGTCAACAGCTTTCGTTGCATCTTTTTTAGAAAGATCACTTGCTTCTGCAACTGCATTGATTAAATCAGTCTTATTCATGCCATTCACCTCCTCCCAAAGGGACCACTATATGAATGATAAAGTGAGTCTTATCTTCATTTGTAGGCAATTTTCACAAATTCTATACTACAAAGATGTAGATAATTCATTATCAAGCCCTATATTATACGATTCTTCTCTATAATTCAATATTTTTAAAGAAAATGTTACCAAGAATACATGAAAAACACGCTAAAAATGCGAAATCGGCCCGTTCAGCTTCTCAAGCTCTATTACCCTATCAACAGCAAAAACCCCCTTTAAGGGGGGCCTTCGTTTGTTATAAGATAATGGCAATTAGGCCACCGGAGCCTTCGTTAATGATACGCTCTAGCGTTTCTTTCAGCTTATAGCGGGCATTTTCCGGCATAAGCGACAGCTTCGCTTGAATTCCTTCGCGCACAATGGAGCTGAGCGAACGGCCGAATATGTCAGAATTCCAAATGGAAAGCGGATTATCTTCAAAATCCTGCATGAGATAGCGAACGAGTTCCTCGCTTTGCTTCTCTGTTCCGATAATCGGCTCAAATGTGGATTCGACATCCACTTTAATCATATGAATAGAAGGAGCAACAGCCTTGAGCTTCACACCGAATCGCGAACCGTGGCGGATGATTTCCGGCTCATCCAAGCTCATATCAGCCAATGCAGGCGCTGCGATGCCGTATCCTGTTTGTTTAACCATTTTTAAAGCGTCTGCAACTTGATCGTACTCCGTTTTCGCATGAGCGAAATCAAGCATAAGCTTTAATAGATGATCTTTTCCACGGATCTCTACACCGACTACCTCTTTCAAGATTTGATCGTATAACTCATCAGGCGCATATAGGTCAATTTCAGCCACGCCTTGCCCCATATCAATGCCTGCGAGACTAGCGCGGTCAATAAATTCATATTGGCTGAATTGCCATACAACGCGATCTACATCGCGCAAACGCTTAATATCTTTCACCGTCTCCTGCACAGCTTCCTGATAACTTTGACGCAGCCAGTGGTTTTCAGTTAATACCATAACCCAGCTTGGAAGATTTACATTCACTTCGAGTACAGGGAACTCGTATAAAGCTTCGCGCAAGACGTTTAAAACGTCTCCCTCTCTCATGCCCTCCACGCTCATTGCTAATACTGGAATGTCATATTGCTCGATTAAATTTTGTCGAAGCTGCTCTGTATCAGGATGATACGGCTGCACCGTATTAATAATCATAATGAAAGGTTTTCCTACTTCCTTCAGCTCATTGACAACTCTTTCTTCCGCATCAATATAGTCGCGCCGCGGAATTTCACCAATGGTCCCGTCTGTCGTAATCACAACGCCGATTGTAGAGTGCTCTTGAATGACCTTGCGCGTTCCGATTTCAGCGGCTTCATGGAAGGGAATCGGCTCTTCATACCAAGGTGTATTAATCATGCGCGGTCCATTCTCATCTTCATATCCTTTGGCGCCAGGAACTGTATAGCCGACACAATCGACAAGACGAATGTTAACAGCAAGCCCTTCCTCCACATGAATGGAGACCGCTTGGTTCGGAACGAACTTCGGCTCTGTTGTCATGATCGTTCTGCCTGCTGCGCTTTGCGGCAGCTCATCCTGCGCTCTTTGACGATCCGCTTCGTTCTTGATGTTCGGAATAACGACAAGTTCCATAAATTTTTTAATAAAAGTGGACTTTCCGGTGCGGACTGCACCGACGACTCCGAAATAGATATCACCGCCCGTACGCTCGGCAATATCTTTAAAAATATCAATCTTTTCCAAGTGAGATCCCCTCCCTAAGAGTTGTTGGGAATATATTCGTTCATTCTAGTAGTCAGGACATTACATAAATATGACTTTGTCCTAATTTATTATGACTATTTAAAAGAAAAAGTTTTTCCTTCTTTTTTGGACGAAGTAAAAAACCCTTCTTTTAGAAACTTATTCCTAAAGAGAGGGGTTCATGACTTATCGAACGAAAAAAACCGGCTCTTTGTCCTTTACTGTGTAGGGAAGGGAATACGCTGGCGCAAAAGGAGAATGTTTCATCAGAATCGGGCGGATGTCCTCGCCCTCTCTCGCCTCATCTTTGTGCTTTTGCAGCATCTCATACAAGTCTGCGCTATAATCTACGTAAATCTCTCCTTGACCGTCAATCACAAACGGCAAGGCCTTGCCGGAATACGGACTTTCCGCATACGGCTCTTCCTTGTAGCCAAGCTTCTTGTAATCGAGCGTATACACACCGGCTGCAAGCACTTTTTTGAACGGGGGATATTGGTGCTCGTCACGATACATCTGAATTTTCAGCTTTAAATCCCTTATTTTTTCAGTCACTCGCAGGTCAATGAGCTTCACAGTCGGGTTCGTCTCGACGTCTACTAAAACGTACTGATACACCCCTCCGCTTTCAAACGCGTTACCGGGCGGCTCTTGCATGAATTGCGGAGCTAGCTTTGTAAACTCGATTGGGTATTTTTGATAAATCGGCGTACTCATATCCCGAGTTTTAATAGGAAGCAGACCGCCGTTTGCATCCTTAAATTGATTTACTGCGTTCTGTACCGCATTCAACTGGTCTTGATACGGAACTTGGGCTTGCTGTATTTTATCCTGCGGGTATAAGCAGCCCGACAGAACGCAAGTCATCACCAAAAACAGCATGATTGCTGAAAACTTTCTCATTTCTCTCCGTCACAACCTTTTCCCTTATTTGCTCACCGGTCCGCTAAATACGACAACAAAAATAATAATTCCCGACACAATCATGAAGGAGTATGCAACAAACGCTGTAACCCCTTTCAAAAATTTGTTTTGAATTTTATGACGGCTCAGCAAAATAAACATAACCGAAATAAACATAAGTGCCATGGATCCTAAAGAGAACCACATTTTCATTAAAGCCATTTTTACACCCCTTTTATGTACGTCAACTATGACAATCTATCTACATATTATTTTAGCAAATTATTAATTCGAAAAGAATAAAAATAATTCTTACAATTAAAAACCGAAGCGAACAGAGGCCCCTTCGCTTCGGTCGACCAAATATCCCGTATTCAGCTCATGTATGTTTCATACACTGTATCATATGCTATTGCTATGCGTATTGTTTACTTTTTGAACATATTTCCTAAAGTGTTCAAGTCAGCCGGAAGGTTATTGTTAATGATTGCTTTTACGATTTGATCTTCCTTCTCTTTCGGCACTTGCCGTCCTGCCATTGCAGCTACTTGATGAATCAGCTGGCGCAATACTTTTTCGTCCTTTAAATTCGCATTTTGTACAGAAGCCGCAAGCTTAAAGATATCGTCTTTATTCACTTTCGTTTGTTTCTCCACATTATCAAAGAAATTATTTGAAGCCATTGTTTCCACCCTCTCCTGTAATCTACACTCCATCCTATGCAGCTGGGCAGATTTGGTGAAACCACCTAAAAAGAAAAGAAAAGCGGAATCGGCCCGCTTAGCTCCCTCGTCAAAATGTTCTTCACCATTAAAGCCGCTTTTTGGCAATACAATGGGGAAGGTTATTTTGGCGTTGGGAGCTGGCCGATGGAGCTAGACACCACCATCGGCGCACAAAAAAAAGAGAGGAAGCTCCTCTCTTATTCACCGGCTAAATTAGGTACAGTTTCCACTTCATGCTTGCGGACACGTCCCATGAGAAAATCAACCGCATTCTTCACGTCTTTTCCGTCAAACAGCACTTCATGCAAAGCTGTCGTAATTGGCATATCTACATTGATTTTTTGTGCTAACTGATAAGCTGCTTTCGTAGTGCGAACGCCTTCTACTACCATTCCCATGCTTTCTAACACTTCTTCAAGCGAATGGCCTCTGCCGAGCAGATTTCCTGCCCGCCAGTTTCGGCTGTGAACGCTCGTACACGTAACAATTAAATCGCCCATGCCTGTTAAACCGGCAAATGTCAGCGGATTGGCACCCATTTTTCTGCCGAGCCGCGCAATTTCAGCTAACCCCCGTGTCATAAGAGCAGCCTTCGCATTATCACCAAATCCTAATCCATCCGTCATGCCGGCTGCCAGCGCGATAATATTCTTCAGCGCTCCGCCCAGCTCTACCCCGATGATATCAGGATTTGTGTACACGCGAAAATATTGATTGATAAACAAGTCTTGTACCGCTTCAGCCGCCTGCATATTTTTAGAGGCGGAAGTAATCGTCGTCGGATAGCGAAGCGCCACTTCTTCGGCATGACTCGGACCGGAAAGCACTACCACATCGCGAAGCAAATGAGCAGGCACTTCCTCTTCGATCATTTCTGAAATACGCTTAGATGTATCCGGCTCAATCCCCTTGCTTGCATGAATGATCGTAACAGGTTTTGTCAGCAGGCTTTTCATGCTGCCGAGTACTTCGCGAATCGCTTTTGTAGGCACAACAAGCAAAATGTTTTCCGTATCTCTCAGCGCTTCCTCAAGCGATACATAAGCGACAATGTTTTCTGGCAAATCAATATCTGGAAGATAGCGTTTGTTCGTATGGTGTTCATTTATTTCATCCATCTGTTCTTGTCGATTTCCCCAAATGCGAACTTCATGACCGTTATCAGCCAAAACCATTGCCAGAGCCGTTCCCCAGCTTCCGGCTCCCACGACTGTAATTTTCTCCATCAAGTTACACCTTCTCCCGTCAGTCTCTCGCTCTTGCGATAATTTTAATAGGAGTTCCTACAAAGTTGAATGAATCGCGAATGCGGTTTTCAAGGAAACGCTCGTATGAAAAGTGCATAAGCTCCGGATCGTTTACAAACACAACAAACGTAGGCGGCTTAATAGCCACTTGTGTCGTATAATAAATCTTCAAGCGCTTGCCGTTGTGCGTCGGCGTCGGATTCATCGCAACCGCATCCATAATGATATCGTTGAGAACATTTGTTTGTACACGAAGCGTTTGATTTTCACTTACAGTATTAATCATTGGAGCAAGTGTGTGCGTCCGTTTTTTTGTTTTTGCAGATAAGAATACAATAGGTGCATAGTCTAAAAATTGGAAGTGAGCACGAATTTTTTCTTCGAACTCCTTCATTGTCTTCTCATCCTTTTCTACTGCATCCCATTTGTTTACTACGATGATAACGGCTCTTCCTGAATCGTGTGCATAGCCGGCAATTTTTTTATCTTGTTCAATGATTCCTTCTTCACCGTCTAAAACAACGAGGACGACATCGGATCGTTCAATCGCACGCAATGCACGAAGTACACTATATTTTTCGGTGCTCTCGTACACCTTCCCTCTTTTGCGCATACCGGCCGTATCAATAATGACATAATCTTGACCGTCTTTTGAATACGGCGTATCAACTGCGTCACGAGTTGTACCGGCAACATCGCTCACGATTACGCGTTCCTGGCCAAGCAAGGCGTTCACGAGAGAAGATTTTCCGACATTCGGACGTCCGATCAGGCAAAACTTAATCGTTTCTTCATCATAATCTTCTTCGGCATCGCTCGGAAAATGCTTTGCCACTTCATCAAGCAAATCGCCTAGACCCAAGCCGTGCGAGCCGGAAATCGGGAACGGTTCACCAAAGCCGAGTGCATAAAAATCATAAATTTGCTCTCGCATTTCCGGGTTATCTATTTTATTGACTGCCAAGACAACCGACTTTTTTGATTTGTATAAAATTTTCGCTACTTCCTCATCCGCAGCAGTTACGCCGTCGCGGCCGTTCGTTAAGAAAATAATTACATCAGCTTCATCAATTGCAACTTCTGCCTGTTGGCGGATTTGCGTTAAAAACGGCTCATCGCCAATATCAATTCCGCCCGTATCAATAAGGTTAAATTCACGATTCAGCCATTCACCGGAACTGTAAATCCGATCGCGCGTAACTCCGGGAATATCCTCTACGATGGAAATGCGTTCTCCGACAATGCGGTTAAAAATAGTGGACTTGCCCACGTTCGGACGTCCTACTATGGCTACTACAGGTTTCATTTATTTCATCCTTCCTATTCATCCATGGTATGTAAAAAAACCCTTCTTTCATTCAGAAGGGATTAGCGATTGTGAAAAAGTATGCCAGCTTCAAAACATTTCCCATTATATCATACTCTAGGAGTGTTTCACAATAATATATACGTTGTCTTGCAAGCGATGAGCAATTCCATCTAAAATCGCTTCTAAATTGCTTGCGACAAATTCCATTTCCTCAACAGATGAACATGTAAATAACGGGGCGCCTCCGGCAAACTTGCCAGCTTCTGTCGTAATCACAGCAAGTATAACTTTTTCAAGTATCATTTGCCTTTGCCCCCTTTGCCGGCTTCTGATGACATACGAATGGCATTTTCGAGCGTCGGCGCGTTACCAATTACTTGAATTGCTTTTTGTACGTCCTGTTCTTGCGGGAGCACAAACACGCCAACTCTGCCGTCGCTTATATCCAGCTTTGCAAGAGGAACAAGCGCAGGCGTTCCTGAGTCACGGAATACGCCTAGCCCAACCGAAACGTCATGTAAAATAGCTTGCCGCTGCCCCAAATTTGCCA
This sequence comes from Ectobacillus panaciterrae DSM 19096, assembly GCF_000430785.1. Classification (GTDB taxonomy): domain Bacteria; phylum Bacillota; class Bacilli; order Bacillales; family Bacillaceae_G; genus Ectobacillus; species Ectobacillus panaciterrae. The sequence goes on along the minus strand of NZ_AUMR01000032.1, from coordinate 56,279 downwards.
GCGTAATTCTGGCATCAGCTGATTTTGGCGTTAACAAAAATCCCATTCCGTACTTTAATATCTCTTTCTGCCGTGCAGGTAATCCAATGTTCATAATATAGATATTATCAATATAGAGGCCGGCTCCTTCAAAGCGAAGCGGTACATTTTCAATATTCACCAAATCTTTTAAGTGGCTCCCTGACATAAGCTTTTTGGAAATAAGAAAGCTTACGAAAGCCGCTGTCAAACCGGCATATATGGAATTGAATCCCAAATACGCGAAGGTCGTAACAAAGGACGTAAAAATGACCAGATAATTGCGGCTTTCAAATACAAGCGCAATCCCTTCGATATACGTACTTCCCCTTGGCACAAGCTCATAGCCGTCCAACTGCTGCAGCGTGTTTCGCTCCATATTGCGCACGTCGCGAAATTGCGATGCAGCCAGCGTTAAGAAGGTGATAGCCGAAAAATCCTTTTTCATAATAGACGGAATGGCAACGGCCCCTAAAACGGCTGCAATGAATCCCATGGCGATATGAACGATTTTTCCGTGCAAACGCGTCGGATATTGCCGCGAGTCTGTGCGCAGCATAATAAGCCGCGTCAGCACCCCAGCCCCTACGCCGAGCAAAATGGGATATGTATAATGATTCATAAGTAATCACCCCTCCCTTACATGCTTTTGTTTAAACGGCTGGGCATATGAAAGTCTTTTTACGACAATATGAAGTACGCAAAGCGCTGCAACGGAACAAGCTATAACATCCAAAAAAGCGGGCGCCCCAATCTCGTTATGAAATCCGAAAGTTTGCAGTACAATGGCCAGCATCGCTTCTCCTTGCACAGCTCCTATACAAATGACAAAAATACGGTTAACAGGCTTTCTGATTAAAAGGAGCACAGCATATACTAAAACAGCGCTTAACAGCCACGTACGGTCCATCATAATCCAGACAGGATCGTACAGCTCTATCATATGAAATACGGCATACAGCATAGCAATGATTGCCGCACTCATAATTCCATACACGATTTGCCACCAACCGCTTCGCGATAACCCTAAAAAACATACTCCCATAATGGTTAAGTAGCTTACAGAAATCTGAAACATACCAATGAATACATATGTATGCGAGCCAATGATGATAAGCAAAATGCTCATAGCAGCAAACAAGCGCATACGATCTTTTTTCATCCAGAATGTCGCAATAATCCAACCGCACCAAGAAAAGAAATAAAAATAGCTTCCTTCCACGTTTCTACCTCCTATCTTTACCATTATGGGTACATTTTATGAGAAATAATCTTTCCCGGAGATTCGAATAGTTTTACCCGGAACAGAAACACTTGTAATAAGGAGGTGGGAACTATGGGTAAAGACCGCCAAGAACGAAAAATGAAACAATCTCGCCGCACAGAGTCCAATCGTGACCAATCATTGCAATATCCAGGAGCAACGGGTCTAGATACGCCAGAGCTGGCGCGCAAACAAAATCGTCATTAAGAACGAAAAGCGGAACCGGCTCGTTCAGCTCCGGAAGGCAGAGGTTCTCCACCTAAAAAGGCGCTTTTTGCCTTTGTGGGGGGAGGTTCTCTGACAGGAGGAGCTAGCCGGTGGAGCTGGACACCACGAACAGCGCAGCCGAATATGTAAACAAACATTCAAAAAATCTATACTTTCAATCGAAAAACGACGTAACCGTTTGGTTACGTCGTTTTTCTTAAGCTGAATATAGTTGTGTCGATTCCTCTTTGCGTCAACCAATGATAGGTTGAGCCGCTTATGACGAGAGGCGTTTGCTGCAGCTCTGAAATAGATTTTGCCCCGAGCGCGGTCATCATAAATCGCATGTCTTCATGAATCAGTTCAATTTCCTGAAGCAGCTTTTCCATGCCATGCTCCATGTAAAGTTTCAGGAAGTGCCCTGCAAAAGCAACTGCAGAAGCACCGAGCGCGAGTGCCTTCACAGCTTCTAACGCAGTCTGCATACCGCCTGAAGCGATAAAGGATACGTTGTGTGCAGCACTTATCCCTTCTGCCAAAGAAGCAGCAGTTGGAATGCCCCAGTTGTTGAAATAAGTCAGCATACGCTGACGCCGCTCATTTTCAATATCCGCGAAGTTCGTGCCGCCAAACCCTCCGATATCGATGATGAAAACTCCGATATCGCGAAGTTTTTGAACTGTCTCCTTGCTCATGCCAAAGCCGACTTCCTTGACAATAACAGGTACGCCGCACTGTTTTACGATTTGTTCGATACGGCGAAGCGCGTCTGTAAAGTCCCGGTCTCCTTCCGGCATCGTCAGCTCTTGAATGACATTTAAATGAATTTGGATCGCGTTTGCTTCCAGCATCGAAATTGCACGTTTTGCTTGCTCTACAGTTGCCTCGCTGCCAAGATTGGCAAATACAGCCCCATCCGGATTTACTTTTCTTACAATTCGGTAAGAACGTTCTTCTGTTTCATCCTTTAAAGCTGCCATTTGCGACCCTACAGCCATAGCAATACCAGTATGCTTTGCCGCTTCTGCCAGCGCTCCGTTAATTCGTTCTGTGGCGTCTCCGCCTCCCCCGGTCATCGCGTTGATGAAAATAGGCGAACTTAAGGAAAGTTCGCCTATTTTCGTGCGTAATGAAACATCCGCGCACGCTATATTTGGTAAACTTTGATGAACAAATGCAATATCATCAAATCCGTGTGATCGGGACTGACCGGTGGAAAGAGCGTATTGTATGTGATCAATCTTACGTTGTGCTCTTGTCACAGTTATCCCCCATTATTTTTTAAGCTTTTTCAACTGTTCTCCAATAATATCGCCGAGTTGGAATGTAGCATTGTCAGCAGACGGCTGATATTTGCTGTAGTCTTCCTTCACTTCCGGCTCTTCTTCCAGCGCATCCTTCATGCTCAAAGAAATTCGTTTTTCTTTCGCATTCACTTCCAACACCTTCACTTGAACCGTTTGACCTACTTCCAGTACTTCGCTTGGATTTTTCACATGGCGATTGGCAATTTGAGATACGTGAACCAATCCTTCCACAGAAGGAATGATTTCTACAAATGCACCGAATGTCACCAGGCGCTTAACAGTTCCTTCTAATATATCTCCAACTTTTACCTTTTCCGCTGCACTGTCCCAAGGGCCCGGCTGTGCCGCTTTAATGGATAACGAAATGCGTCCTGTATCCGCATCGACAGAAAGAACCTTTACTTTAACAGATTGGCCTTCAGCCAACACGTCAGAAGGTTTTTCCACGCGTTCGTGAGAAATTTGAGAGATATGCACTAAGCCATCCACTCCGCCAATGTTTACGAACGCTCCAAAATCAGTAAGACGCTGTACAGTGCCTTCCACTACGTCACCTGCTTTTAGAGACAGAATTGCTTCCTTCTTCTTTGTTTCCATTTCTTCCTCTACCACTGCTTTATGAGAGAGAATCACGCGGTTTTTCTCGCGCTCAAGCTCTACAATTTTCACTTGAAATGTTTTCCCTTTATAATCAGTGAAATCTTCTACAAAATGTGTTTCCACTAGAGAAGCAGGAATGAAGCCGCGCACGCCAAGGTCCACAACAAGACCGCCGTTTACGATGTCCTTAACAGTTACATCGAAAGCTTCTCCAGCCTGGAATTTTGCATATAAATCTTCCCAAGCCTTTTCTGCATCTACAGCGCGTTTAGAAAGCACAAGATCATCATCCTCAAGCTTAATTACTTTTAACTGAAGCGTTTGACCTTCTTGTACTGCATCGCTTGCCTTTTCAATATGAACGTTAGCAAGTTCGCTGATAGGAATTACGCCTTCAGTTTTGTAGCCAACGTCTACAAGCACTTGTTTGTCTTCCACTTTTGTAACTTGTCCTGTTACGACATCGCCCACTTGCAATGCTGTAACTTCTTCATTCATTTTTTCAACCATGGAAATACCTCCCTATTAAAATGGCAAAGCATCTTTTATGTATATACGAAATGGGAATTTATTCCCATTTGCATGTTGGATCATCTGCTCTTGACGTCCTTTATTCTTCATTTTTTCACTTCTGTGCGACAGACGGCTAAAATATGGCAGACTATTTCAAAAATATCTTTCTTTTACTAACTTCTAACAAATCACAACATTTGTCAAGTAAATTGTCTCTGTATAAAAATAAGGAAAGAGCCGCTGCTCCTCCCTTATTGTGTTAATTTTTCTGCTGCAATATCCATAATCTTTTTTACGACTTCTTCAATAGAAAGAGATGTTGTATCAAGCTCAATTGCATCGTCTGCTTTTTTCAGGGGAGCGACTTCGCGTTCTGAATCCAATTTGTCACGCTGTGCAATTTCTTCCTGCAGCTTCTCTATATTAGACGAAAATCCTTTTGAAACGTTCTCGGCATGTCTTCTTTGCGCACGTTCTTCTACGGATGCAAGGAGGAATATTTTCACTTCTGCATTCGGCATAACATGCGTGCCGATGTCGCGTCCGTCCATAACAACTCCTCCACTTTCCCCAAGGAGCTGCTGACGGCGCACCATTTCTTCGCGGACGAGACGGTGCTTTGCCGCAACGGAAACGCTGTTTGTCACTTCCGGCGTACGGATTACATCTGTCACATCTTCTCCGTTCAAAAAGACACGCTGTACTTCTCCATTTTGAAATTCAATTTTGATATCTTTTAAAACGGCAGCCATTTCATTCTCATTATTTAAATCAATTCCTGCGTTTTGCGCCGCATACGTAAGCGTGCGGTACATAGCGCCTGTATCAATATATACGTATGCCAATTTTTTTGCGATAAGCTTTGCAACCGTACTCTTTCCAGCAGCAGCCGGTCCGTCGATAGCGATAGAAATTTTCTTCATGCGGATCACCTCATTTTAAAATAGAAGGAGACATAACGAAAAGCAGGTGCGCTCCCTGCTTTTGTATGCCTTCTATTTCACTTAAAGTCTGAAACTATTGTAGCACAACTGGTTGAGGAAGCAAGCTAAAACTACTTCCCTGTTTCTAAAATGTTTGTCAGAACTCCTTTTGTAACACCTTCATAATACACCACTTTAGACAAATAGCGCGCGACAGGCTCTTGTGTCAGTAAAGCCTGTGCCAGTAAAAGAAAAATAAATTGCATGACGATAAGCTTAATAAGGATTTCTTCCGTTCTTTTCATCGCTTCCGCCTCCTTTATCTTCCATTTTGAAAAAGAAACGCTGATTTTATTCATCTGCCAATAGTTTTTCATTGTAGAATCTCTAATCCTCATGATATTGTCGTATTGTATTGCTAGGAAAGGCGGGAAGACATTGAAAAAAATTCTTATATTGCATACAGGCGGAACGATCGCTATGGAAGAAGATCAAGATACGGGCTTTGTAAAACCGCAAGGCAATAATCCGCTTCTTAAATTCATTCCGCCTTCAAACGAAATAGACTTGTTAGTTGAAGATGTATTTCATCTTCCTTCTCCGCATATGACGCCAAAGGAAATGCTCGTGCTGCAGCAGTTGATTCATTCGAAAATACAGCAGGACAACATTGATGGAGTCGTAATTACACATGGCACAGACACGCTAGAGGAAACGGCATACTTTTTAGATTTAACTGTTCGCTCTAACATTCCAGTCGTTGTAACAGGCGCAATGCGTTCAAGCAATGAGCTCGGTTCAGACGGTTTATATAATTTCCTTTCTGCCGTGAAAGTGGCAAGCAGCGCTGAAGCAAAGGGCAAGGGAGTTCTTGTCGTGTTAAATGATGAAATTCATTGTGCTACGAACGTGACGAAGACACATACGAGCAACGTTGCTACCTTCCAAAGCCCTCAATATGGTCCGATCGGTCTCGTAACAAAACGCGGGGTCGTTTTTCATCAAGCTATTCTGCACCGGGAAAGCTATCGCGTCGAAAACGTCACGAAAAATGTACTGCTTCTAAAAGCATATGCAGGTATGGACGGGACATTATTAACAGCTATAGAAGCTTTGCCGGTGGACGGACTCGTAATCGAAGCATTGGGTCAAGGCAACTTGCCTCCGAAAACGGTCCCGGCTATACAACGGCTCATTGGCAAAGGCGTTCCTGTCGTTCTCGTTTCCCGTTGCTTCAACGGAATTGTACAGGATGTATACTCTTATGAGGGCGGCGGCAAACAATTAAAAGAAATGGGCGCCATATTTACAAACGGCTTAAGCGGACAAAAAGCACGAATCAAACTTCTGGTCGCATTAGAGGTTTCTCAAAACACAAACCACATTCAAAATATGTTTCAAAATTAAAAGGAGAGGGCAATCCCCTCTCCTTACTTGCATTCACGCGCCGCAATAGCCTGAGCAATGGCATCACCGTGAAATCTGCCGTTCTCAATAAAAATTTCATTTGCGTTATTGCCAGCTGCAATGACCCCTGCAATGAAAATCCCTTCTGCATTCGTTTCCATTGTTTCTTCGTTGTATAGCGGGCGGCCTGTTTCCGGGTCAATTTCCGCGCCCATGCGTTTCAAAAAGCTATGATCGGGATGATACCCTGTCATGGCAAACACAAAATCATTTGCAATGGCCGTTTCTTTTTCGCCTGCTGTATAAGTCAGCGTATGCTCTGTTATTTCCTTCACATGCGACTCGAAAACCATGGCAATGGTTCCGTTTCGGACCAACACATCAAATTCAGGCAGAATCCACGGCTTTACGCTCTTTGAGTACTCTGCTCCGCGATACAATACCGTTACGCGTGCTCCTGCCTTTACAAGCTCAAGAGCTGCATCTACACTGGAGTTTTTGCCGCCGATAACAGCGACATCCCGGTCAAAATACGGATGCGCCTCTTTAAAGTAGTGAGATACCTTCGAGAGCTCTTCTCCAGGTACGTTCATATAGTTCGGGCTGTCATAATACCCTGTTGCTAAAACGATGTATTTTGCTCTATATTCTTTCTTTACACCATCGCTTTTCGTTGTGCGGACTAAGAAAGCACCGTTATCTTTTACTGCTTCGTCTACTTTTTCAAACGGATGAATGCGCAGCTGCTTTCGCTTCGTCACTTCCCGATAATATGCCAACGCCTGATTGCGTACCGGCTTGCGATTTTCCGTGATGAACGGCACACCGCCGATTTCCAGCTTTTCGCTTGATGAGAAAAAGGTTTGATGTGTCGGATAATGATAAATGGCATTCACGATATTGCCTTTTTCTATTACGAGTGCGTCGATTCCTGCATTTTGCAAAGCAATTGCTGCCGCTAATCCGCATGGACCTCCGCCTACAATAATTACTTGTTCTTCTTGCATATTCATTCACTCCCCACACTTTAACACCGAATTTTATTATTACACGAAATATATAATCTGTCCAAAAAGAAAAAACCTACTTCTAGAGTAGGCATTCATTCGTATTGTATTCATTTCATGTAAGAATGTCATCTCAGCGATACATACATGCGGTAAACATCGGCCAAAAACTGTTGAAAGGAAATACCTTGACGCTTTAACACTTGAAGAGGATCGATCTTTCGCTTCGGATCCAATAGTTTATGAGAGGTAATATCCTTCTTTGGGTTTAACCCGTAAAGTTGACATAAATAGGCGTGATACCAAGTAAAGCGCGTATAAGCATTCCAAAAATTAATGTTTCCTCCGTAGCAAAGCTCTACCCCGATCGCAGCGCTGTTTGCGTTGTAACCGTATATTTCATTGTCTTTTGGAACGCTGTACCGAACGTGGTAAGCAACTTCATCGAGCGGAATGATTTCAATGATACGCTTATCATCAATAAATGTATGCGCTGATGATTTAGGCTGATTCGTTTGAAAAAAGTTACGGTTTCCGATTGCGGTGCTTCCGGGATTTCCCGTATCGTGACTGACGATGAATCTTCTTTTCGGCACCTTAATGCCGGGACGGGAATTACCATGCGAAATATAATTTCTCTCTATAGGGAATCTTGCCATTTTGCATCCTCTCCGCTGTTCGTATTCCCTATATATGTATTCCGTTCTCCTTCTTCTGTAGAAGCATAAATTATTTGTACAGCAAGTCCATAACATTAGATATGAGCATTATAAAAAATAAAATACTGAATGAAATGCCGTAAAAACCGAAAAACCAAATTTTATCATCCGTTGTTTCCAAATCAAAAAACTCATTTATCCGGTGCCAAATCGAACGGACCGCAACCTTCTTTTTATTTTCCTGTGCAAGCGGTGCAGGTAAAGCAAACGGTTCATCCCATGCAGCTTTCATACTATTTTCCCCCTTTTACTTTCGATCGTTCATCTATAGAAAGTATAGCATGAAAACATAAACCGAACAAGTGTTCTTTTTTATTTTTTTACAGCTTTTTTTATAAAAAAATGCGATTTCCTAATCAGGAAATCGCATTTTTCTTATACCCAACCTCTGAAACGGCTCGCTTCTGCCATTTTACGCACACCAACCATATATGCCGCTAAGCGCATATTCACTTTGCGGACTTGCGCTGTTTCGTAAATAGAGTCAAAGGATTTTACCATTACCTTTTCTAAACGCTGCTCCACTTCTTCCTCTGTCCAGTAATAACCTTGGTTATTCTGCACCCATTCGAAGTAGGAAACCGTAACGCCTCCAGCACTTGCCAAAACATCCGGAACGAGAAGGATACCGCGCTCTGTCAGGATTTTAGTTGCTTCTAATGTTGTCGGGCCGTTCGCAGCCTCTACAACAATTTTCGCTTTAATATCTGCTGCATTTTTTTCGGTAATTTGGTTTTCAATCGCTGCCGGAACAAGAATGTCACATTCAAGCTCAAGCAGTTCTTTATTTGAGAGTGTATTTTCAAACAGTTTCGTAACTGTTCCGAAGCTATCGCGGCGATCCAGCAAGTAATCGATGTCCAATCCATTCGGATCGTGCAGCGCACCGTATGCATCGGAAATAGCGATTACTTTTGCGCCTGCATCATGCATAAACTTCGCTAAGAAGCTTCCTGCGTTTCCAAAGCCTTGAACAACAACGCGAGCACCTTTGATGTCAATGCCTTTTCTCTTCGCAGCTTCACGAATACAAATTGTTACCCCTTTTGCAGTTGCAGTTTCACGACCGTGAGATCCGCCCAGCACAAGAGGCTTTCCTGTAATAAAGCCCGGAGAGTTAAATTCATCGATACGGCTGTACTCGTCCATCATCCATGCCATAATCTGCGAGTTTGTAAATACGTCCGGTGCCGGAATATCCTTTGTCGGCCCTACAATTTGACTGATAGCCCGCACATATCCGCGGCTCAGTCTTTCTAATTCACGGAAGGACATTTCGCGCGGATCACAGATGATACCGCCTTTTCCTCCTCCGTATGGCAAATCCACAATACCGCACTTTAAGCTCATCCAGATAGAAAGGGCTTTCACTTCATTTTCCGTTACATTCGGATGGAAGCGAATTCCGCCTTTTGTCGGACCAACAGCGTCATTATGTTGAGCACGGTAGCCAGTAAAGATTTTTACAGTTCCATCGTCCATGCGAATCGGAATCTTTACTGTCATCATACGAATCGGTTCTTTTAATAGTTCGTATACCTCGTTAGGATAGCCTAGCTTCTCTAGTGCTTCTTTGATGACAACCTGTGTGGGCTTCAGTACATCTAAGTGTTCTTCCCGTTGTTGTGTGTGATCTCCCTTTTCGGCTACCATGATAAACCCCCTGTAATTTTCTTAAGTCTTATACATTGCTTAGTATACACTCTTAAAACCGGAATGCAATACAAAAAACAAAAGTTAGTTGTATTATTCTCCACTTTTTTGAAAACGATTGCAAGATTATTATAGTAGGTTTCTACCCTTTAGAAAAGAAAAATATATGATTTCTTTTTAGTTTTTATCGAGCGAAAAACCTCAACTTCAGTCAGTTGAGGTTTTTCCTGCTGCAAAATATTGATACAATTGTTCGATTGCCCGTTCTTTCATAAGCTCTTTTCCGTATTCCATCAAACGATAAATCGTAATTGTCGCGCTGTTTCCAAACTCCGCAAGCATTGCGATCAGCAGCTCGTTAGAGACGGCCGCTTCTTCTTCAAGCAGCAAATAGAAACGGTTCTCAAACGAATATAACTTTCCTCCGGTAACTCCTAAAGGATACAGCCGTTTTGCAAGCGAAATTACATCTTCAAAAGACGCAAATTCATACAGTATATCATCGCTTTCATCAAGCGTTACTTGCATCTCAATAAACTCATCGCTGAAGTCCTCATCGGTTTCAGCATCATGAAGCTCTTTTGTTACGATTACAATCATTCCTTGAGCCTGCAGCGAAAAAACTTCCACTGCAATCGGGCCGTCTGCTTCAAAGCCAAGCTCCTTGTTCGCCTCGTACATCATATCGCGAAACAGCTGCTGCACTTTTGGAGCATTCTGCCACAAGTCCTCTTTTGTAAGCCCACGTTCCAGCAAGTCGTCGAACGTTAAAAAGATTTTGATTTTGTTATAATTCAAACGTTCTAGCCTCATCTCTTAACCTCCTTACCTCAACCGTTGCATCTGTGGTTATTATATGAAAGATAAAATGGAAGGTTCTTCGTTACCCTTTTGCAACCCAGCGCTCCCATTGTTCTTTCGTATCACCTAATAAATACTCCTGCAGAGCCTCTTTTTCCTGTTCCGGCAAAAACTGAAATGCCGTTCCTCCAAGCCCTACTGAAAGATAATCATATTGCTCATGGAGACGATTTGCAAGTTTTATGGTCGGGACAACATTTTTTTGGAGCGTGCTGGCAAGAAAGACAAATTTTGGTCTCATCTCATCTATCACGATATCAAGATCCTTTTCATCAATGCTGGTCCCGAGATAAATAACCTGATATCCTTTACGCCGTAAATATATAGTAAAAATCAATAGGCCGAGTTCATGCGACTCTCCCGGGCCGCAAACGGCTATTACCTTTGGGAGAACGGTATTAACAGGCAGATTATGATAAATCATCCCGATGCGGGAACGCAAGAAGGATGTTGCATAACGCTCATGAGCGCTCGTAATTTTATGTTCCATCCAAAGATCCCCGATTTTAATGACCACCTTTGCCATAATGTCCATTGTAACTTTGTCTATAGAGAAAATGCTGAAGGCCTCGTTTAAATATTCATGTGCTTTTATCTCATCAAATTGCAGCAATGAATCTAAAATTGCTGCAATCAGCATTTCAGTTCGATTATCTTCTCGTTCTATCAGCTGTGTATTTAATTGACTGCTTTCAAGCAAACTCACAGCTTGACCAATTGTAAAGCCCTCGTTCACTTTAGACAGAAGCCACCTTAATATTTTAACATGTTCTTCTGTATAAAGGCGATGTCCTGCTTCATTTCTTTTTGGGGCAATAATTTGATAGCGCCTCTCCCAAGCCCGCAGCGTTCCCGGCTGAATGCTAAGCATGTTGGAGACTGCCTTAATGTTATACTTGCCTTTTGATGTTCCCATACCCTTTTCCCACCTTACGAGTATCGTTATAAATGATTTTTTAAAGTAATGATATGAGTCTGTGCCGGTGCACGAAAACGAAGCGGCACCACAGTTGTGCCATATCCGTTGCTCACAAACAATGTTGTATGCTCACGGCGGTACACACCGCCTTTTAAAAACCGCGTATGATGAAACATGCGGATTTGTCCGCCGTGGGTATGACCGCTCAGCACAAGAGAAATGCGCTCCTCATCTGTAAATTTACGAGTAATGCTCGGACTATGGCTTACTAAAATTCGAAACCCTTCCTCCTCGCAATCGCTAAGAGCTAAATCCAGCCGGTCCCGCCCCAGCCCTACATCATCCACCCCGAGAAGAATGAGCTTTTCTCCTTCTTCCGATTCAAATACCGCTCTTGTATTATCTAAAATTATGACTTTATGATCCAAAAGCAGCGCATCCAATTCATGATAATCTATTTCGTAATCATTATTTCCCCATACAAAATACAGAGGTCCGATTTCGCGCAGCAATTGAATATTGCGAGCGATCCTTTTTAAAGGCACACCACGCTCTGCTAAGTCCCCTCCGATGATTACAATATCCGCCTTTCCCTTTGCCTGTTCCACCAATGATTCGGCAACAGCTCTCTTATGAATATCGGAAATAAAAAAAATCCGAACCTCTCCAAACCCTTTCGGAAAATGCGGAAACGCAATCTCATGCTCAACAATCGTATTTCTTGTCGCTTCTGTATACATATAGAAAATAAATAAGCCGATAAATACCAGTACTATACATACTGCTAATAACCAAATCATACTATACCCCTTATAATATTGTTATACATTACTTATTACATAACCTATACAAATAATAACACATTATAGAAAAAAAGATAAAAACAAAGGTTAAGGAAAACTGGGCACGGGAGAAATCTGTACTGCTTTCGGCGGGCATAGTGCGCCTGCGAAGTCTATATACAAGTGAATAAAAAACCGTTTATAGTGGGGAGAGATCAAAAGACGTACAGAAGCGGTCAAACCTTTGTAGTGGTTCCTGCAAGGGTAAACCAGAGGCATACCACGCTCCCTTTTGGTTGCACATGTGTCGAAATTATCATTCACAAAAAGCGCAGGCGGCTCGTTCTTAGCTTTCCATAAGCAAAAAGCCCTTCAAACCGTTGTTTGAGGGCTTTAAAACATGCGAGCGGCACTCTCATATTCCCGAAGCTGTTATATCAGCTTTTACAATACGTCATAATGCATGTTCATCTGTTACTTTTTTATGGAAGAAGTCGCTGGAATTTTAAGAATTTGTCCCGGGGTGATATCCTTATCCCCCATTTTATTATATTTACGAAGAAGCTCTTCACCACCGCTGCCCAACGAGTATATATCCGCAATCTTTCTCAGAGTTTCCCCGTCCTGTACCTCATGGGATACATATGCATCCGTTTGCTGTTTCTGTCCTTTTGCCAGCTTTCGCTTTGCCGCAAAAATAATCTCTTCAAACTGCTTCGATTCAAATCGGCGGTGCTGTTCCGCTCGCTTTTTTTCTTCCAAGTAACGGTCCGTAACAAAATAAACGGCTACAGGAAGCAAAATAAATAAAACGACAAGCAAACGGACAAACCAATGCTTGATTTTAATTTTAGATTCTTTGCGCTCCCGTTCTTTATGCGTTTCGCTTCTTGGAGGCAGCTCAAGCTGCTCTTCCTCCTCAATCTCAGTCTGTATGCTAGACATCTTCATCTTTCGTCTCTCCCCGTAAATGCAATCCCATGATGAAATCCACTAAAAAATGCGCGAATATAGTAACCAGTAAATTTCCGGTCCAAGCAAATAAATAGCCGAAGGAAATACTGATTAAGAGTACAAATACAAATAAGAAGGGTTTTTTAATATAACGGATATGCAAGACCGCAAATAAGATGCTTGCATATCCCAGCCCAAAATGCGTTTGTATAATGCCGCGAAATAACAATTCTTCCGCAAAACCTATGAGCAGCGTAATTGCAGCCAAATGAGAAATACTGATTCCTCTGAAGATACGGTCATTTACCCCTCCGTCATCAAACCAGCTTTCCGGCAGCATCTTTATCGCTATATAATCTATAAATACAATTAAGAACGCGGCCGCTCCGCCGAGTCCCACGATGACAGCGGGCTCCCACTGAAATAAAGATACCATAGCAGAAAAGCGGCCAAACAGCCAATAGGACAGCACGCCGCTGACAAACAATATAATTCCTTGTGTAATATACAAATTCAGCCGAAGCTCGCGGTCTGTCATAGCGTTCAATTTTTCTTGCTGATTACTCATAGTCCCACCGTCTTTTCATCCCGAGCAGCAGCTGCAGCTCTGTCTTCCATTCATATACAGGCATGCTTTTCTCTTTTTGTATTTGCTTATAATCAGTAACATCAATTCCGCAAATATCACAGCAATTTTTCGGCTGCTTTTGCTTCTTGTCATGAAACAAGCGTAAAAAAGCTTCGCGCCGGCAGGTTAGTGTTTGCAGCCAATTGCGCATCGCCTGAAGTTTTTCATACTTATTGTTCAGCCGATCCAGCACTTTATCGTTTATAATTTGTTGTATTTCGGAACTTAAGGCAGATACGAGTATGCAGCCATCTTGCACGGCGCCCAGCTCTTCCAATTGATATCGTATAAAGCGCCAATGCTGCTCATGAAGTCCTGCCGCTATACCGATATATTCTGCATCAGCGAACGATATTGTATCACGCTGCAGAAGGCTCTTTTTTAATAAAGAGAAAAAATAAGCAACGCGTTTTTGATCTGGCAATTCATCTTGAATAATAGAAACAGGCAAATCATGGTCCGCTCCGCTCAGCAACAGAACAGCAATGCTGTCCTTGCCGTCCCGCCCTGCCCTGCCGATTTCCTGCAAATAGGATTCTATATTAGCAGGATAGTGAAAATGAATGACATATCTGACGTTTGATTTATTAATTCCCATGCCGAATGCACTCGTACAAGAGATAACGCGCAGCTGATTGTTAATAAATTGCTGTTGTATCAGCATGCGTTCCTCCTGCTCCATTCCCCCGTGATAATGCGAAACGCCTTCTACACCTTCTGCGCGCAAACCCTCCGCCAGCGCTTCTGACCAAAAACGGCTCGAACAATAAATAATGCCGGGTCCTTGCAGCTCTTTTACGTAAGAAAGAAGACGCATTTTCTTTTCCTCTAACGTATCTATTCCCTCTACTTGTATCGCAATATTAGGACGATCAATGGAATGAAAATGCAACGCAGTATCAGAAAGACCTAGACTGTCAATAATATCCTGCAAAATCTTCTTCGTCGCAGTAGCTGTTAAAGCAAGCACAGCTGGATTGCCCAATTGCCGGACGGCATGCTGCAGCTTTTGATAATCAGGACGAAAATCAAATCCCCACTGCGAAATGCAATGCGCCTCGTCTACTACAAATAAAGATACCTTTACCCGCTTAAGCGCTTGTAAAAAGAATGGAGATTGCAGCATTTCGGGCGAAGCAAATATAAATTTATAGGCTTCTATATTTCGCAGCACTTCTTTCTTCTCTTCCATTGTCCGGAAGCTATTGAAGGCAGCGACGCGCTTTTCCCCGATCAACCGCAGCTGATTCACTTGGTCTTCCATTAAAGACAGCAGCGGAGAAACGACGATAACCAACCCGTCCATTATGTATCCGGGAATTTGATAGCATACGGATTTTCCTCCGCCGGTCGGCAGCATCGCTACTACGTTTTTGCCGCTTAATAAATCTTGTATAATTTCTTTTTGACCAGCGCGAAACGCAGCATATCCAAACTTCTCATACAAAAGGTTCTCAAGCTTCATACGCTCCTCCTAACGCTGCCAGCACAAGCCGAATCGCAAAATAATTGATTTCTTCTCCAAGATGCTGCTTGAGAACGCGCAGCTTTCTCGTTTGCATACGCGAAATTGCTTCTTTTACTGTTTCAATTGTTTCTTGAGGTAAAAAGGAATCGATTGGAAAATCCGGCTCGTTCATAGCGATTTCAACAATATGGTCTTCAATGGTATTTCGTTTTAAACCGCGAATGGCGGCAATTTCATCCATGCTCTTCCCTTGCTTCCAATGCATATACGTTTTTTGTGTAGATATACTGAGTACATTTCTTATATCGGCAGCAGGCAGAATCATCTCTAACAGCGGGTATGTCCCTTGCTGTTTTGTAATTTCTTTTACGATAAAATGTACAGCTCCTAAAAAAAGAAGGTGAACATGAAAGGCATCTATCCTTAAGAACTGTGCCAACTGCATCTTTGTATAGCCGATTCGTTCGGCCCCGGTAAGGCGAAGCACGAACACAGTCGCTTCCTGTTCTGTCACTTGCAGCAGGATTCCTTCGGATTCTCTATACAGCATGTCCCTGAGTTGCTCACGCGAATAGGGAAAAGCTAATAGAAATCGCTTTACCCAAGCTGTAACCTCCAGCTCTTGCTGGACGGGGAGGAATGAAGAACGCTCTTGCAAATGTGACACTGTTTGTACAAGAAGCGCCAGCCGCTTCCAAATCCATTCTCCCAGCTCTCCATATTGCAAACCGTGCAAATGCTTAGGAAACTGGTGATGCTTCAATTCCTCTTCTCCTGCATTTGTGAGAATATATGTATTTTCCTGTATTTGCTTAATCCAATTTTCGGTTAATAATACGTTAATTTGCTCATCATATATTTGTCGATCCAGTTTTTTATAAACGCCAAACAGAAAGGATAAATGATAAATCGTTCCATCTTGTAGTGTTTGCGAAGAACGCTTCCCTTTTAATAAATGATACACAGAAGCTGATGTTCGCTCACCATTTATCTGTTTTAAACCGTACAGGATAACATGCAGCAGACGCAAAGCCAATCTCACTCCTCTCTTTTAGCTTATTCTATTGTACCAAAAGAATAGGAATATGGTCATTTTGAAAATCGTGAGGACATTGTGCGAAAATGATTGACATATCTAATTGATAAGTATTATCATTATACTTTTATATTGAAAAGTTGGAGAAACCGTTTTACAATAAGGTTAGAATTTTCTTTCATTAGGTAATTTAATCTAATGGATATACATATTTATTGGGAGGTATATAGTTATGCCAAAGTACACAATTGTTGACAAAGATACTTGCATCGCGTGCGGTGCGTGCGGAGCTGCTGCACCAGACATTTATGATTATGATGATGAAGGCATTGCATTCGTAACACTTGACGATAACCAAGGTATCGTAGAAGTTCCAGATGTATTAATCGACGATATGATGGATGCATTTGAAGGCTGCCCTACTGATTCCATCAAAGTAGCTGACGAAGCATTCGACGGCGACGCATTAAAATTCGAATAGTATATAAAAAACGTTATTCCCAAGGGGAATAACGTTTTTTAGTGCGATATTTACTGTGAATAAGAAAGATATATACATACCGTATGATTGAAGCCTCTTCGAAATTCGACTATAATAGGGACAAAGACAATAAGCAAAATAAGAACAGTCCGTGCTGGAGCTGTTCTTATTCTTTTTCAATATTTCTCTAGTCTTTCTGAAATGAAAGTGCTAATATGATGTATTGTGAAGAAACTGCATTTTCTTTCTTGGGGGAAATGTTATGAAGAAAAGACAAAAGCAAACTGTATATCAATTCATGAAGAAAAGTCTCCGTAAAGAATACTTTTATTTAAAGCGAGAGCTGCTCTTGTACTGTCCTGTTGATTTCGGCAAATTTTCTGCGAATGCATACTATGCAGCACTTGATAAAGACGGCATGAGCATCTATCAATATGATAAGCAAGCAGATAACCGCATCCGCTTGTTAGAGCGGCACCCTTGGAAGAGCTGGCAGCATGTAAAAGTCGATCATTTTTTGCAAAAATCCGAGTTTGTGTTTCAGGGGCAGCCCAATTGCATTTTTCACTTTTTAAAAAGCGGAAAAGAAGTGCAGCGCATTGTACAAGAATATACTTCCATAGAAGTAACAGAAGCCGCGAGACCTTTGTGGCGAAAGCTTCCCGGCTATCGCTCAATCACACCGCTAAGCATGTACGCAGCTTCTCTTTTTTATACGGTTCTCGCTGCATTCTTGCTGAAGCTTCTCCTGCCTTACAGAGCGGAGATTGCGCTGTTTTCCTTATCTATCCTGTTCATGCTTATCGGTTTACTTTGCCTTGCAATCGGGCTGATTGAACCTTCCATTGTTCTTCCGAAGGCGAAGGAAAAAACGCGTCAAAGGGTTTTATATTACTACAGCTATTTAGCAATTTGCGGTTTTATTTCTATTTTTATATTTTGGTAAGAAAAAAGCGTGCAAAGAGCACGCTTTTTTAAAACATATGTGATGTATGTATAGCCATGCAAACTTACAACTTTTAAAGTTAGTTAATTACAAGCTGCTGATTCGGATAAATACGGTCGCTGTTCAAATGATTTTTCTCTTTCAGCTCATATACCGTCAGTCCGAATCTTCTAGCAATCCCTAATAACGTATCTCCCTTTTGTACTGTATAGGAAGAAGCGGATACTGTTTGTGCAGGAGGCTCTCCCAGCACAAGAAGCGGATTGACCGCATTTGTTTTCGCGAAATTCCAAGATTCTTTATGTACTTCAAAATGAAGATGCGCACCTCGGGAATGCCCCGTATTTCCTGCTTCTCCAATCGTCTGGCCGCCTTTGACGATTTGTCCTTCCCGAACCAATCGCTTATTGAGATGCGCATATACTGCCTCATAACCGTTATTGTGCCGGATAAACACTACATTTCCGTAGCTCTCTGAATAATACGATCTCGTAACCTTTCCTCCGCTTACTGCCGCAACAGGCGTCCCGATTGCTGCTGCAATATCAATACCGTAATGCCGGCCGCCCCGCGTCCCGAAATAGTCGCTGATGACACCGGATACAGGCCATGTCCATTGCTCCTCCGCTTTCGCAAGATGCTCTTTGCCAAAAGGAATCAGCAGAAGAAGCATGAACACAAATTTAAACCATTTCATTCATTAAACCTCCTTAAAAATTAACACCTTGTTATTGTGAAACGGAGATTTAAAAAATATGCATAAGAAAAGTGCAGCCGGCTCGTTCAAGTTCTATATATAACTGAATAAAAAAATCGTTTTTTTATAGTGGGGCGAGAGCATCCGGCGGCGTGCAGAAGCGGTCAAACCCTTGTAGTGGCCCATGCAAAGGTAAACCAGAGAGAGGAAGTAAGTGCCCATGCCGTTTTGTTCGAAATAGCAAATGAAAACGTCGAAATTATAAATCATTTATATATAGATATCCCTCCAATTTTTATACTTCCTTATCAAAAAAAGAAAGAGGCTATCCCCCTTTCCTTAGTTTTTTTTATCCTCTTTGCTTCGGAACACAATCGCACTGCGCTCATACTCTACGTCTTTCACACTTAATCTTGCATTGACTACACGTGCAACTGCAAAGAAGTAATCGGACAAACGGTTCACATACTTTAATACATGATCGTTTATTTCCTCCTGCTTCTTTAACGCAACGATACATCGTTCTGCCCGTCTCGTTACAGTGCGAACGACGTGAATGGCCGCTGCTGCTGGTGTTCCCCCCGGTAAAATGAAGCGCTCAAGCGGTGGTGCTTGCACGATATAGTCATCAATCCGCTCTTCTAAAAATGTAATCATCTCTTCCGTTACCTTGTAAGGAATTTTGTTATTTACAACTGCCAGGTCTCCTCCGCAGTCAAACAGCTCATGCTGAATTTTCTCAAGCTCACGGTATATATCTTGAAACACTTCCCCTTTTAACAACGTCATTGCCTGTCCTAAAAATGAATTCGCCTCATCAATCGTACCGTAAGCTTCCACGCGAAGGTTATCTTTATCTACGCGTCCCCCGACAAGGCTTGTTTTCCCTGCGTCTCCCGTTTTCGTATACAGCTTCATATGTATTCCCCCATATGTATTTTTTGAACTACCCACCACTTACTCGCTAACGCTCCTTGAAGTGGGGGATTCCTAAGAACACCAGCCTAATAAAACAGACTTCCACTGTGTATGTTTCTTCAAATACTTTTCATATTCCTTGTTTACGTATGTATTTTACAGCCGTTTTAAGCTTTTAGCATACAAAAACTCTCCCATTCTTCTTTCATGATGAAACGCATCATACAAAGAAGAATAGGAGAGCCATTTAGTGAATCATAGCTTCGCAGGCAAAAATACCGAAAAAGTAGTTCCTTTATTTTCAATGCTCGTCACAGAGATTTTGCCGCCGTGCGCTTCTACAATATTTTTAGCAATGGCAAGGCCAAGGCCGGTGCCTCCTGCTTTTCCACGTGTCCGCGCTTTGTCCCCCTTATAGAAACGTTCAAATACAAACGGAACGTCCTCCTCAGGGATTCCGATGCCTGAGTCCTTTACCTCAAAGAAAAGACCATTCTGCTCCTGTTTAATAGTAAAGGAAACATCCCCTCCGGCATTCGTATGCCGAACTGCATTATCGATGAGATTCGTGAATACCTGCTCCATCCGGTCAGCATCAAATATATGCTTGTCCGCATCGGACAGAAACTGTGCCTGCAGCTGCACCTCTTTTTCTTTGGCGATTCCTTGAAACTTCCGAACGATCTTCTCTACAAAAGGCTCAATCTCAACCTCATCCAAATGCAGTTCCACACGCCCGCTCTCCATTCGCGCCAAATCCAGCAGCTCATTGACGAGACGGCCGAGACGAACAGATTCATCGTAAATGATCCGCACAAATTCATGAACCTCTTCTTTTGTCGTTACAAGATCGTCCAGTATTGCCTCGCTGTACCCTTGAAGCATTACCATAGGCGTGCGCAATTCATGTGACACGTTGGCGATGAAGTCCTTTCGCATCTTTTCCAGACGGCGTTCTTCTGTCATATCCCGAAGCACGGCTACAGCTCCGCGAATCTTGGTTTGGTTGTAGAGCGGCGTCATAAGTACAACATAGTTCCCGATCAGCAAATTGATTTCCACTACCTGCTGCTGCTCGGTTTCTACCACTTTATGAAACAAACGGACGAGCTCAGAAGGAAGCGCCTGCTGCACATCATAATCTGCATGCCAGAGCTTCAAGAACCGTTCTGCGGGAGGATTCACAACGACGACCTCTCCCTCTTGATTTAAGGTAATTACACCGTCAGCCATACTGCTGAGGATGCTGGAAAGCTGCTCTTTTTCCTGTTGTAAGGCATTAATGTTAAACTTCAATTGCTTTCCCATTTGGTTGAGCGCTGCAGCAAGCTCACCGATTTCATCCTGCGACACAGCGGTAGCTTTTGTATCAAATTTTCCGCGTGCCACTTCAAATGCAACTTCTCTCATTTTCCGAAGCGGCGCTGTAATGCGGGTAGACAAGAAAAATGCAAAGAACGTCGTTAAAATAATAGCAATTCCGGCCGACAGAAAAATAAAATCTGTTGCTTTCTCCATAGCCTGCTTCGGAACCTGGAGCGACTGGTACACAAACACAGCTGCCCCGTTCTCCTTTTTAATCGGCACGCCGACAATCATAATTTCATTGTTAATGGTTGTGCTGTTTTTTGGAACGTACAGCTTTTTTTTCACCGATTTTTGTTCTGTAAAGACTCTCTCTAAATCCTTGTCCCTCTTCAAATCGTCTAACGATAAGATAACTAAATCGTCTTGTCCGGGTGAATAAGAAAGGTCTTCCTTGTTTTTTACAACGACAATTCGGGATAACGCATCGACAAATGGATAGGCAGCCATTTCCACCGTCTTTTCATCAACGCCGTTTTCAATCATTTGCGAAATACGGGTCGCTTGGTTCGTAAGCCTCGTTTCACTTAATGTAACATAATAATTTTGAAAAAACTGGTGCAGCAAAATAGCAACAAATCCGAGTACAAATGAAACGAGCAGCAAAATGGTAATCCATAGCTTCCCTACTACGCTTCTCCAAAGCATCAATCGTTCACAACCTCAAATTTATATCCGACTCCCCATACTGTTACTATCATCTTCGCAGCGCTTACAGACTGTTTGTTCAGCTTCTCGCGGAGGCGCTTTACATGCGTATCTACTGTACGCAAATCCCCGAAAAATTCATATTGCCATACTTCCTTCAGTAACTGCTCTCGGTCAAATACCTTATCCGGCGCTTTTGCTAAAAATAAAAGCAATTCGTATTCCTTCGGTGTTAAGTTCACCTCTTTGCTGTCTGCCATAACACGATGCGCATCGTTATCAATGGTAAGGTGCGGGAATACGATAATATCTTTTGTTGACGTCTCTTTTGTAAAGAACGTTGTCGGGGCAGACCGGCGCAGCAGCGCTTTTACGCGGAGCACTACTTCCCGCGGGCTGAACGGCTTTACTATATAATCATCTGTTCCTACTTCAAATCCTTGTACGCGGTTTACTTCTTCGCCTTTTGCCGTAAGCATAATGATCGGGGTCGCTTTCTTTTCGCGAATTTCTTTACAAGCTTCAATTCCGTCTTTGCCGGGCATCATAATATCTAAAACAATTAAATCATAATCGTATTGCAGCGCTTTTAATACAGCGGTTTCTCCGTTGTCTGCTTCGTCAATGACATAGTTCTCGCGTTCTAAATACATCTTCAGCAGACGACGAATTCTTTCCTCATCATCTACAATTAAAATTTTCGCCTCATTTTGCATCGCAATTCCGCTTCGAAAGCTGAAGCGGTTTACACCTGCCTTTCTTATCCTGCTACTCTAAATTTTACCATTCCTTTGTGTTTTATGCTTCATAATCCCCTCAAATATTTGCCAAGCTTTCTATATAAAAGCGGCTTTTTCATGAATACTTTTGATTCCCTCGACAATAGTTTACAAAAAGAAAGGAGGCTTTGTCATGATTTTCTTGAAATTGAAGAAAAGTTGACAAATTTAAAAACGGGAGGTGACAAAGCCCCCCCATTTTCTTACGCATATGAATGTAATCCGGCAATTACGAGGTTTACAGCTACAAGGTTAAACATGATAATGGCAAATCCGACTACCGCAAGCCATGCAGACTTTTCGCCGTGCCAGCCCTTTGAGAGACGAAGGTGCAAAAATGCCGCATAAAACAGCCATGTAATAAGCGCCCACACTTCTTTTGGATCCCAGCCCCAGAAGCGCGTCCACGCCACTTGCGCCCAAATCATCGCAAAAATCAAAGCCCCCAGCGTGAAAACAGGGAAGCCGATTGCAACGGACCGGTAGCCAACTTCATCAAGCAGGTCATCGTTTACTTTTTGAACAAGCGGCTGCAGGGAAGCTGCCACTCTTTTACGAAGCACTAAGCGCAGCACCGCATAAATACCTGTGCCAAATAGCAATGCCCAAATAACTGTATTCATCTTTTTCGCATTGATGATAGCAGGCATTTGCAGTGCTGAATCCAGCTTGCCCTCGGTAAGCAGTTTACCTTCGTGAGGAGCGACAAGAGCCGGCAGATTATACACCATTTCGGCCTTCTGTCCTTCTTTGTTTACCCACTCGAATTTCGCTTCATATTTCGTTGCTGAAAACGATGTTGTCGCCGCGACAAACCCAAGCGTAACGATCAAGCTGAACATAATGAATTCCAGCCAAAACGTCCGCTTGCTTCTCACGGTTTGATCCACATTTTTAATTAAGTAAATCAACCCGGCAACGAAGCTGATGGCAAGAATAGATTCGCCTGTTGCGGCCGTTGTAACGTGAATATACAGCCAATAGCTTTTTAAGGAAGGAATGAGCGGCGTAATTTCACGCGGGAACATACTTGCATAAGCGATAACAAGAATCGCAATCGGCAGTGCAAACAATCCGAGTACACTTGCACGATAGATGAAATAAATCATGATAAATGAAAATACAAGCATCATGCCAAAAAATGTCGTAAACTCAAACAAGTTGCTTACTGGTGCGTGCTTAGCTGCGATCCAGCGCGTGATGAAATATACCAGTTGTGCAGCAAATCCGATAACGGTAACCGCAATCCCGATATTTGCCCACTTCTTCCCCTTTTCACGAATTGCGCCTCCGAAAAAGAGAGTTGCAATTAAGTATAAAATGAAAGCAGCAAATAAAAAGTTACTGCTAATTTGCGCCATGTTTCCCCCACCCTTACCTATTTTTTCTCCGTTACTTTATCTTGCGGCGCTGGAATGGAAGTGCCCTGCAAGATTTTGCCGATTTCGTTTCGGAAGCCGTACCAGTTTTTATTCGTATGTCCGGCAATCCACCACTGTCCGTTCACGCGCTGAATCCATAGGCGTCGATGATTCCAATACATTCCTTGCATTACGCCGATCATGAAAATGGCGCCGCCAAGCCCGATAATCCAAAGCGTTAAATCTTTCCGGACAGTCAGTGCCGTAGCGTTTCTTGTTTCAATGCCGGCAAAGGTCATTTTATACTTATTCTTGCCCTCCGGTTCAATGTTTTGACGGATGGCGACAAAGCTTACTTCTCCTTTAGGCGTTTCCGGCGTATACATTTTAAATACGAATGCCGGGTTGTTCGGCAGCTTTGTTTTCGTATTCGGTTTGCCGTTTTCATCAAAATAAAAATCTGGGAAGTAGCTTAATAGTTCGATGGACTTGCCTTCTCCCAAATCATATTTTTCTTTTGGGTTTGCCAAATCAATATCAATAGGGCCCCACTTTTGACCGCTGTCCTTTTTTTCGAGATGGAGAAACATTTTGCTTAGCTCTCCCTCTTTATAATCCACTTGGTATAGTGCATAGTTATCGATTTTGAGCGGTTCGTTCACACGAATCTTGTAATCTTCCACCTTTTCAAGCTCTGGTTTTTGGCCGGGTACAGACTTGCCCTTTGCCTTATATAAAACTGCGTTTGTCTGATAGTTTTTCGGAATCAATTTATCGCCCACACGGCTGATAGCTTCGTTATAGACTTGATCTTCTTTTTTCTTGTCATACACTTCTTTTATAAACTTCTCATTCTTAATATAGTACTTTCCGTCCGTTCCCGGAATTTCCTTTGTTTCGCCTTCGCGCAGCCAAAGGGATTCATCAACATACATGCCGGGTACAAAGCGAAGCATCGTACCGAATAAAAAGATGATAAGACCGAGATGATTCACGTATGGACCCCAGCGAGAAAATCGTCCCTTTTCAGCCAAAATATTTCCGTTTTCCGTACGGACATTGTATCTTTTTTTCTTCAGCTGCTCTTTCACTATCTCAATCTCTTCATTTGCCGCTTCTGCTGATCCGAATATTCTTTGCCGCTTCAAAAAGCCGGCATGCCGAGTCACCCCTTGCTTTTTTAAAGCTTTATATAGCGGAACAACACGATCTAAGCTGGCAATCACAAGCGAAATCCCGATGGAAGCAATAAGTATCATATACCACCAAGAGCTGTACAAATTGTTAAAGCCGAGATCATAATACAAAGAACCGAGTGTTCCGTACTTATCTGCATAGTACTCCCCAGGCGTTACATTTGGCGGCAAATACATTTGCTGGGGAAAAATTGTCCCGATCGCTGAAGCGACAAGCGTAGTGAAAATAAGCCAAACACCGACCCTAACGGACGAAAAGAAGCTCCAAATTTTATCAACAAATGTTTTCCTATTCGTAATCGAGCGTCTTGCGCTTCCTTCATAGCGCATATCGAGCAAACCATCTTCGTTGTGAAACGGTTTGCCGCAGCTTTCGCAAAACATGGTTCCGATAGGGTTTACGTGTCCGCATTCACATTTTACGTGTTCCATTCCCTCACCCCGATCTCTCTTGCTCATTAAGGAGTAATTTCTTTTAAGTGCTCTTCTATTTGTTCTTTCGTTTGTGTACCTGTAATCTTTTTAATTACTTTTCCATCTTTATCAATTAAAAACGAAGTCGGCAGCGGACTGACGCCGTAAGTATTTAAAATTTCCTGTCCCTTGTCAATCGCTATAGGAAATTTCAACCCATACTGCCCGGCAAAGTTTTTCACAGCGATTTCCGTTTCGTCTGCATTTAACGCTACAATTTCTACACCCTTCTTTTTGTATGTATCGTACAGCTCATTCATGTAAGGCATTTCCTTTTCGCATGGCTCGCACCATGTACCCCAGAAATTCAGAAATACGCCCTTGCCGCGCATGTTCTCAAGCGTCAGCTCCTTGCCGTTCATATCAGTTACAGCAAAATTCGGCGCTTCTTTTCCTACGCTCACCTTTTCTTTGTCCGCAAAGAAATTTTGATAGAGCGTGAATGCTAAAGCGCCAACAAGAACGAGAAGAATGGCAGAGCGAAATAGCAGTCTGTTTTTCTTCATAGCTTGTTCCTCCTCTAAGCTGAGCTCGGCATGCACCGAGCTTTTTTATTTCGTTTGTGCCGCAGCAAGCGCGCGAAGCTGCTTGACTTCATGGGGAGATAACGCTCTTGCGTCCCCAGGGCGCAAAGAGCCGAGTCCTAAAAAGGCATAGCGCTCGCGTTTTAGTTTTGTAACCTTGCAGCCGACTGCTTCAAACATTCTTCTTACTTGGCGGTTTCGCCCTTCGTGAATCGTAATTTCCACAAGTGCTGTTTCCTTGCGGCGGTCGCCGCCTAAAAGCTTAACCTTTGCCGGAGCAGTTTTCCCATCCTCAAGCATAACGCCTCTCTCGAGCATGCGAATTTTCGCTGCGTCTAAAGATCCTTTAATCTTAGCAATGTATACCTTCTCTATTTCGTTTTTCGGATGCATCAGCAAATTGGCAAATTCGCCGTCATTCGTCATAAGCAGCAACCCAGACGTATCATAATCGAGGCGGCCGACCGGGAAAATACGCTGCTTAATTTGCGCAAAGAAGTCTGTCACCGCTTTGCGGCCTTTCTCATCCTTTACGCTTGAAATTACGCCCGTTGGTTTATACAGCATAAAATAAACCGGCTCTTCTTTCTCAATTTGAATTCCTTCTACTTCAATCCGATCATGCCTGCTTACCTTTGTTCCTAATTCTGTCACCACTTTACCGTTGACTTTTACCTTTCCTTGCTGAATCAATTCTTCAGCCTTTCGTCTTGACGCGATTCCCGCTTGGGCAATCACCTTTTGTAATCTTTCCATTCCGATTCTTCACCTCAAGTTCATCTTACCTTCATAAGAAAGCGAATACAAGTTGCCGCTTCTCATTATTAAGTATTTTCGCAACATTTTGTCAAAAAGACATCACACAAAAAGTCCACTATTAAGCCATTTTCTTAATAGCGGATGTTTCATCATTATACTAAAATTTTATATAAAAAGAAAATAACCATCATATATGATGGTTATTTAAACATGAGTGATACAAATACAATAGAACAAATAATTCCAATTAAGTCAGCAATCAGCCCGACCTTTAGGGCATCTCCCATTTTCCGAATCCCTACCGCCCCGAAATATACGGTCAGTACATAAAACGTCGTATCCGTACTTCCCTGCATCGTAGCAGCCAATCTGCCGATAAAGGAATCTGGTCCGTATGTCGCAATTAAGTCCGTTGTAATACTGAGTCCCGCTGAACCGGATATGGGGCGAATTAAGGCAAGCGGCACAATTTCGGCCGGTACGCCGATTGTATCTAAAAACGGCTTGATCATCCCAACCATTGCATCGAGGGCGCCTGAAGCGCGAAAAATGGCAATGGAAACGAGCATCCCTACCATAAAAGGAAGAATAGAGACGGCAATTTGAATCCCTTCCTTTCCTCCTTCCACGAAAGATTCATAGGTTGGTACGTTCTTAAATGTTCCGTACAGCAAAATAAAACCAATCATGCAAGGAATGAGCCAGAGAGAAATGGTGTTAACAATACTCACTTCTTTCCTCCTCCTTTTTTCATTCGTTTCTTATAAAAGTAACGATCGATCCAAATGGCGCCTATCATTGACAGCACCTGTGCAATAAAGGTGACGCCAACAATCTCTGTCGGATTTGCCGAGTTATATGTCATCCTAATAGAAATAACGGTCGTCGGAATGAGTGTGATAGCTGACGTATTCAGCGCCAAAAAGGTGACCATGGAGCGGCTGGCGGAATCTTTGCCGCCGTTCAGTTCTTTCAAGCGCTCCATCGCTTTAATACCAAGCGGCGTTGCCGCATTTCCAAGACCAAATAAATTCGCCATCATGTTGGAAAGAATGAACCCCATCGCCGGGTGATCTTTCGGCACATCAGGAAACAGCTTTTTCACAAGAGGCATAAAAACAGCAACAAGTTTTTTCAAAAGACCAGCTTCTTCAGCAATGCGCATGAGTCCAAGCCAAAAAATCAGTACGCTGACAAGACCGATACAAATCGTAACAGCGCTCTTCGCACCTTCAAACACCGCTTTATTCACTTCTTCCATCGTACCGTTCATCATCGCAAACACAACACCGATAATCGTCATGAATACCCAAACAAGATTAACCATTGTATGTCACACCTATCATGGAAGCAAGTACTTCTTTAAAATCGTGCCATAAAATGCCTGTCGTTACGAACAGCTTTTTCTTGCTGTAAAATATATTTCGGCTCCCGACAGATTCTCCGTCCAGCTTCATGGTGGCTTTTCCGACGATTTCTCCATCATGCGGCTGTTTTTTCTTAAACAGCTCTATATCTATTTTCACATCCTTCTTTTCTTCATCCTTTAGCGGATACGACAATTCATTTTTTATATAAACGTGGCCTTTATATGTCTTATCTTCTGCAGCGGCAAGCGCTCCCTTATCCATCACTTTTGTCAAATCATATTGTTTAAATCCTTGGTCAAAGAGGTACATATGATCGTCCCAATCGCTTGAAGCGTCAAGCGTAACCACAATTAAATCAAGACCGTCCTTTGATGCGGTCGTCACAAGTGTACGTCCTGCTTTTTTTGTAAATCCTGTTTTTCCTCCGGTCGTATTCTCATACATGAATGTAAGAAGTTTGTGTTTATTTTTCCATGGGTAATCCCACGACTCCGATTGGTATTTTTTTGTCCCAAACACCTTTCTGAATGCTTCATTATTCATCGCATAACGAGTGAGAAGGGCCATATCGTAGGCAGAAGAATAATGCTTGCCGTCTCCATCCAGCCCGCTCGGATTCGAAAAATGCGTGTCCTTCATGCCGATAGCGGCTGCCTTTTCATTCATTAAATACACAAACCCTTCTATGCTGCCGCCCACATGTTCGGCAATAGCTTGCGCCGCGTCATTGCCTGAACGCAGCATGAGCCCGTACACCAGGTCCTCGAGCTTCACTTTATCCCCAGGCTTTAAATAAATAGATGATCCTTCCGATCTTACCGCCGTGTTGCTGATTGTCACCTTCTCTTGCATTTTTCCAGACTCCACTGCAAGAAGAGCCGTCATGATCTTTGTAATACTCGCGATTTTTTCCGATTCATGCGGGAGCTTTTCATACAGAACCCGTCCGGATTTTTGTTCCATCAGCACAGCGTTACGAGCACTTACATTTTGAAATCCTGCGTATGTATCAAGCGGGAATAGACAAAAGCATAAGCAAGCTATGCAAAGAACGGAGAGAGATGTCTTGAACAAAATATGCACCGGCTTCACGTCCTTTTTCAATCAGGTTTTGTACAAGTGTATGCTTTGTCCATAGAAATATGATAAGAAAAGCGGAACCGGCTCGTTCAGGCGCAGAGCCTAAGGTTCTCCGCCCTAAAAGGCGCTTTTTGCCTTTTTGTGGCGGAGGTTCTTAGGCGGCAGCGCCTAGCCGGTGGAACTAGACATCATCGAAAAGCGGAGACGGCTCGTCCCGACAAAAACAAAAAATGTCTACTTTTGCAGCCGTATTAAAGAGACGCTCTAAGCGTCTCTCTAATACGGCTGCCATTCTAGTTTTTCCGCCTTTTGGAACCGTTCCGCCACATTTTCCCAGTTCACGACATTCCACCAATTGCTCACGTATTCTTCTTTTTTGTTTTGATATTGCAAATAGTAAGCATGTTCCCACACATCCAGAACAAGAAGCGGGATTGTGTCCCACTGTGTAAACAATTGATGCAGCGTGCTTTGCAAAATTTCGAGCCTGCCTGCGCGCGGCGCCCAAACAAGAATAGCCCAGCCTGAGCCCTCCACTTTATTTGCCGCCTCTGTGAAGTGCTTTTTGAATTTCTCAAAGCTTCCAAAATCCGTTTCGATTTGACGCAGCAGCTTTCCGCTCGGTTTTCCGCCGCCGCCCCGTTTCATATTGTTCCAAAAGATCGTATGCAAATAATGACCAGACCCATGGAATGCGGCTTCTCTCTCCCAATGCTTCAACAAATCGTAATTGTTTGTATCCCGCGCCATTTGCATCATTTTTTCAGCCTTATTTAAACCTTCCACATAGCTGCGATGGTGCTTATCATGATGCAGACGCATAATTTCCTTGGCAATATACGGCTCTAATGCGTTGTATGGATAAGGAAGCGGGGGAAGGACATGTCCCCCGATCGGAACAGCGCGGCTTTCGTGATTCCTTTCATACATTGCATATTCTTCATAGTGTCCGGTCGTCAGCACATCTTGGAGATGGCCTTGAATATTTTCCACATCATCGCTTATTTGATATACAAACTCGACATTATAATCCGGTTCATTTGCCTTAATTCGGTCCAGAAGCACCTGTATTCTATATTCAAGCATGTGAACATCATAAATTTCCGCTGCGCGGCTGTCCAGTACATGCAAAACGCTTTCGCACCAATGTTCCACTTCGTAAAAATAGTGGTCAAACAACTCCCTTTGACTCATAATGGACACCTCCTTATGCTGTACTATTTATATGTATTCTGCCAAAAGCAAAGCTATGACCGTTTCACCACTAAAAGCGGAGCCGGCTTGTTCAGGCGGAGAACCTCTGGTGGTAGCGCCTAGCCGGCGGGTCTGGACAGATCCCACAATTTTATAGTCCCTTATCATAAAAAAAAACAGTTGGAAGAACCAACTGTTTTACTTGGATTGGATTATTTTTGTTTGATAGTCTGTTTCATAATATTCCAGCTCTTCGCGCATGGCTTGAAACTTCCCTTCCAATATCTTCATTAAATCTTGGATAGAAGAAGGCGATAGCGCTGGAAAAGCAATTGCATTCTTTCCTGTATAAGCAGAACGGCTGTTTTCAAACCAGCAGTCGTTTTTCGGTGAGAAAAACTCTGCAACCACTTGATGATAAATCTTATAAAGCGTGTGCTCTGCGGCATTTTTGCGGAATGGACTGCTTTTTAACAGAACGCGGCATGCGTCCAGACCTTCTTCACAAAATACAAGCAAGCGGCGTACAGTAGCCAATAGCTCTTCGAAGTACAATTTATCCCCTTCTCGCTCTTCTGTAAGCAAGGATGTAATCGTGTGATGATTTGCATACTCTGTCATAATCGCGACAACCTCTTGCAAAAAGACTTCCACTTGCTTTGTTTGATTTTCCACAATGGAATTTGACATTCCGAATGCTCCTCTCTCTTTTCATTTCTAGTATATTTAATTCGCTACGCCGGGCTTCAGTCCTTTATACAATTGCATTACTATTTGCTGCAGGCGGTTCATGTTCGCTGCATCAAAGTATGTCCGAAATTCTTCCAGCGTATTTATGTACATTCGTTTTCGATTGATAAGCTGCGGATCTTGCAATAAGCAAGCGAGCGCCGCAATTTCTTTAAATTCTATCCCACGTTCTCCAACTATAAAAACAGGATTTCCTGAAAACGGTGTAAATTGCTGGAGCTGCTCTTCAAAATAGCGAATATACAAAACATGCAAGGTGCGTTCTGTCCCTTCATGCATATACGTTACTTCAGAACGATTGAAGAAATCTTCCGATGTATTCGCTTGTGCCTTAACGAGTTCATACCCTTTGATTTCTTTAATTTCCATGTTTTCACCCCTATTTTTCTTTACTTGTATCTTATCATAAATAATTTCTAATTTTCTAAAAAATTTACAAGTATTAAAAATCTTGCAAATTGCTGCTTTTTTATACCCAAAAAGTCGCTTTTCTTTTTATTTTCGCGTCAGTTTGTCATAATAAGAATTATATTCCAGAATTGATTGAAAGTAGATGATTGATATGCCTTTTGCTTGGAAACGGATACTGCGTGTCGGAAAAATCGCACTTCCCATTTTTGTACTTGTCATTGTAGCAATTCAGGCTCGTAAGGAACTGGCCTCCCTGTCTTTTCGTGATGCCATGCAAGTCATTAAGCATATTCCTACGGGCGGATTTTTTCTTGCACTCCTGGCGGGAGCTTTAGCGGTTTCCACTATGTTTTTTTATGATTTTCTCATGCTTCGTTTCATGAAAGCAGATATTCCCGTCCAAAAGATATTTCGTGTATCTTGGATTGCCAACTCCTTTAACGGCATATTCGGCTTTGGCGGCCTTGTGGGAGCCGGTATACGCGCTATGCTGTACCGTCCTTATACAAAAGACAACAGCTTTCTTATGCAAAATATCGCCTGGATGACCACAGCCTTTATTACAGGTCTGTCTTTTCTTTCTTTTTTCGGTTTGATTGGCATTTTAGACACGAGCTTCGTATTGAAGGAGAAGCCTTGGCTTTGGCCTGCTTTAATCGCTTTTGCTTTACTTGTTCCTTTATACATCGGGGCATCGAAGCTGAAACGAAAAAAAAGACATGAAAGTGAAGAAAAAACAGGACCCGCTGTTCTGTATTCTCTCGTTTCACTTGGAGAGTGGCTGTCTGCGGGTATCGTAATTTACATCATTCTTTCCTTATTAGGCGTAGAAATAAGCTTCAGACAAGCGCTGGGCGTATATGTCATATCGGCTATCGCCGGAACGATCAGCCTCGTTCCCGGCGGACTCGGTTCCTTTGATCTCATTTTTTTAATGGGCATGAAAGAGTATGGAGTAAGCACAGAAACTGCTTTATCTGCTCTTCTGTTGTATCGTCTCGTCTATTATATCTTTCCGTTTGGGCTCGGCCTTGCATTTGCCGCATTTGAAATGACGGGCGCCGCCTTGAAGAAAATGGAAGATAAGCCTATTTTTACACCTGCATTGGAAACAACCGGCGTTATTTGGGCATTGCAGCGGAATTTCTTTAACAGACTTAGCTCGTGGGCTTTAGCTGCACTTACGGCTTTAACAGGCGGCATCATTGTTCTCTCTGTTTTATTTCCGACAGCATTTGAACGGGCTCACGCGCTGCGCATACTCGTTCCGAAGCAGCTCGTGCAGCTTTCATTCAGTCTGTCCCTGTCATTCGGCATTCTTCTTATTTTATTGGCAAGGGGCGTGTATTATCGAACAAAACGAGCTTTTTACATGACTTTATTTGCTCTTGCAGGGGGCGTGATATTTAATGCATTAAAAGGCATTGATTTAGAGGAAAGCTTTCTTTTATTAGGGATTCTTGCTATTTTTTATACGCTGCGTAACCATTTTGTACGAGAAAGGATGGAGCTCACCCTTGCAAATATAGGAAAGACCGCTGTCGTTTTGTTTATTCTGTTATATATGTATCATTCATTCGGTACATGGTTATCGGAAACGAAAAATATTCTGAAGCCGTATTATGTAGTGCGGACTGCAGTGCAGGTACAAAGAAGCACCCTTTTTACCGCATGCTTTGTGCCCCTCTTTTTCCTTGCGGGAGCGATGCTGCTTAACCGCTCTCGAACAAACCTCCCGGGACAGCCCGCGGCAAAAGCCGGACTACAGCACTTTTTGGAGAAGCATGGAGGACATGCACTGAGCCACCTCGGCTTTCTCGGAGATAAGCGCTTTTTCTTCAGCAGCGACGGAGAAGCACTTATTCAGTTTGCTCGTTCAGGCAACCGGCTCGTTGTATTAGGCGACCCGAGCGGAAATCCAGCTTCCTTTCCAAAAGTTATTACAGAATTTCTTCATGAGGCGGATCAATACGGCTACTTTTGCATTTTTTATCAAATTGAAAGCAAATGGATGGGATTGTATCATGACTTCGGCTATAACTTCTTCAAATTGGGGGAAGAAGCTATTGTGAATTTGAATACGTTTACTCTTTCCGGAAAGAAACGTGCAGGTCTCCGGGCGACCATGCACAGATTTGAGCGGGAAGGCTATGTGTTCTCAATTCATCCCAATCCTATTTCAGAAGATCTGTACGAAAAGCTGAAAACCGTATCTGATGCTTGGCTGAATGGAAAAAAAGAAAAAGGGTTTTCACTCGGCTTTTTCGATTATGATTACATCAATCGTGCACCTGTCGCCGTGCTGACAAACAAAGAAGGGCAAATTACCGCATTTACTACGCTCATGCCCGTTTATCAGCCCGGTCTCATTTCCATTGACTTAATGCGGTATCATCCAGATGGACCGGGCGGCATTATGGATGCAATGCTGCTTCACCTATTTGAGTGGGCAAAACAAGAAGGCTATGAATGTTTCAACATCGGGATGGCGCCCTTATCCAATGTCGGTATTTCCCCTCATGCGTTTTGGTCTGAGCGCGCCGCGGCAGTTATTTTCAATAACGTTCGCTATATGTACAGCTTTAGCGGTTTACGAAAGTTTAAAGAAAAATATAAACCGATATGGAGCGGAAAATACTTGGCATACCGAAAAACGAATTCCCTGCCATTTACAATGCTGATTGTGACACGTTTAATCGGAACACAAAAAAAGCAGTAAAGGCCGAGCCTTTACTGCTTTACAACTTGAACGACAAAAGATTTTTCATATGCTTTTCCGTTTATGTAAAACGTTCCCCACAGCTTATAGTGGCCTTCTTCCGGAAATGTAAGAGAGAACTGAAGCTGATTGGATGAATTCCCCTGTGCAGGCACAGCCGTCAGAAAATGCTTTTTTTGATCATCTACAATCAATAAGCGGGATGGCTGTCCTGAAGGAGATTGAAAGCGAACGACATCTTTCGTTTGAAATTGGAAGGTGAGCTTTTCTTGACGTTTAGGCTTCAGTGCATTGAATATAAGCGAAGCTTCGTATGGGCCTATTTTTGTAGTAAGAAGCGCGTCCAACGCAAGCTTTCGTTTGTTTTTGTCTGTTTTGGATTCTTCTTTTACGGCTATTTCTTTTCTGGCAATCTGTTCCCGCGTTTGATCATCCTCTAAAAATAAAAAAATGGTATGAGGTTTTTCAAGTTTGTGCGAGAAGGTAAATGTCCCCTTCCCTAGAAAAGTAGGTTGAATATCTTCATAGTGTACCAGTGTATCATCAACTACAAGCGCGTGAATCTGATTTTGTATCTGATCATTTAATCCGCGAAGCTGATCTCCTTTTTCATCCAGCAGCGTAAAAGTCACCTTCTGCTCCCCTTTCGTTTTTCCCGTCTCTACATCCCAAGAAACTTGAGCATCGTCCACAACGCTTGCTGTTTTTGCCCCAAACGAAAAAGACCCGTGCTTTTGTAAATAAAATCCCGCCAGAAAAACTAGAAATACGATAATAATTCCAATCGTACTCTTCTTCATCAGCATTCCTCCGAAATTTTTACTACAATTGTATCACAATTCTGACAAATACAAAGAAAAACGGAGCCGGCTTGCTCAGGCGGAGTTAGCCACCCCCCAATTTATAAACTCTCATAACAAAAAAAGCATAAACGCGCGTCTATGCTTTTGCCGCATACTTCTGCAGCTGCTGTATTCGTTCTTGTTCCGTTAAACGAGGACACGTATAGCATGCCCCTTTTGTACCTGCCTTGTAATTTAAGCAGCACGTTCTTCGAAGCAAAATTTCCTTGTCTGCCGTTTTCATTTTACAAAAAGACATTTGCAACGGGTTGTTTATCTGGGACCCAAACAGCTCGGGAGGAGCTGCAAGCAAGTATTGAAAATCCGCAACGAGCCTTTCCCGCACCGCTTCATTTTTTTCTTCTTGAATCCATTTGCGGTACATCACATGCACATAAAATGCAACATGCCCCCACATGATAGACGCGGACAATTTCGTTTCTCTGGCAAGCGCATCGATCATTATCGCTACATGATCTCGAAAAAGCCCTGTTAGAAAGCGCTCTCTCCATATCCCGCGTTCTTCTCTTGGACATTCTTTTACGGGGAAAACGGGTGTGTATACTGCAACAGTTGTTTCTGAACAAACAAATGACAAATCGGACAAAGATAATGATAATCCGATATTTCGTCTGCTCATGCCTTCAAGGATTCCTATGTATGCGCAGTAGCGTTTTATAAATAAAGAAGCCGTCACCTTCAAATCAGGCGCTTGGAATACATCGCGTATTGCCAGCAGTCCTACATCGGAAAATGTACGTGTCATAAATGCTTTTCCCGATAAATGAATGCCTGTTCGCCCGGCTTCTTCATATACTCGATACTGATTCCACACGTCACTCGTCCCCGCTTTCGTTTTATCTCTTCTTTCACTTTAGCAATAATGAGAATCATTGTCAATTAAAGATGATAAGAAAAGCATGGAAAACCATGCTTTTCTTATCATGAGTAACAATTGTACTACTTTACCGCTATCCAATACGCAGCAGACTCTTCAGCTCCGAAACGCACAATTCTCCTGCTTTTCATAAAGTGCGCCATCTTTTATTGTTACAATTCGATCGCATAAATCTAATACACGTTCGTCATGTGTAACCATTACAGCAGCTTTTCCTCTCGACTTGACTTCATCAGCTATCATCTCTACTATAGCTCTGCCTCGCTTAGAGTCTAGGCTTGCGGTCGGTTCATCAGCCAGAATAACTTCTGGATTGTTCATGAAAGCCCGGGCAATTGCAGCTCTTTGACGCTCGCCGCCAGAAAGCTTTTCCGGATAATGGTTGAGCCGATGAAGCAAACCTACTTGTTCTAGCAATTCTTTTGCCTTTTGTTCAGCTTTCTTCCCGCTATGCGCGCCTAATTTAGAAACCAATAACAGTTGCTCCAAGACTGTCAAATACGGAACGAGATTGGATGCTTGGAATATGAATCCCAAATTTTCAAGCCGCACATAGCCCATTTCGCGCGCAGAAAGATTCGTTATGTCTCTGTTGTTGATCAAGATACGTCCGCTAGAGGGAGAGAGCAAAGCGCCCGCAATGGATAGAAATGTGCTTTTTCCGGAACCGGATGGACCGACGACTGCTACAAACTCTCCTTCTTTCACACGCAACGAAGCATTGTTTAATGCCACAACGGCTGCCTCTCCTTCTCCATAGACTTTGTTTACATTTTCAAGAACTAACTTTTCAACCATCATTCGACCCTCCCAATAGCTTCAATAGCATCTACTTTTGCTATACGGTTCAAGGATAATAACGAGCCGATTACCGAAACCATAACGAGCAGACCTGCATATTGTGCCAATACATTTGCACCTAATTGGAACGGCATGCTAGCAGGGAGCATAGCACTTACGCCGTAGGTGAGTCCTATGCTTATGGCAACAGCTGCGACAGCTAAGAGAAGCACCTGCGCAATTAAATTCCAGGCGAGATAGGAAGTGTTTGCTCCGATAGCTTTCAAAACGCCGAACTGGTTTATTTTTTGCAAAGTGATGACATAAAAGAATACAGCTTGAACAAATGCTGCAATCACGACTAAGAAAGCAATCATCATCGTCAGTGATCCTTGTTCCTCTTTGTATCCGGGTATACCTTGAACAGCCTGTTCTTTCGTAACAACTTCTATATCAGAAACATTCTTTTGCAAGGAGTCTTTTACATCACCCTTTGTTTGTAAAACAATCGCATTGTAAAAGGGGGATTGTTTCCCGAATGATTTCATCATTTCTTTCCAATTTTCCATGTCCATATATACAACTGGCGTATGGCTGAACATCTGCCCTTTTGTAAACCCGACAACTTTCATTTCTGTTCCGGTTTCATTATTTTTTAAGAGATCGCCTACTTCAATCCCTTTTTCCTTAAGAGAAGCATCAACTACCACTTCATTCTTATGGGCATTGTTCATAGCCTTTCCTTTAATAACTTTTGGCATAAGCATACTATCTTGTTCAATAGCAAAAATAGTAATGTCCAGCTTCTTTTCTGAATGATTCCGCGACACAGACATCATCGTTTGAGAAAGAGGTTCTGCTTTCGTTACTCCATCTAGTTTTTGAACCTCATCGAGTTTCTCTGTAGACAAAACAGACCGTGTAAGCTTATGTTCCGCATCCGCTTGAAATACAAAGTAATCAGCATTCATACTCTTCAAAACAGATGCATTATCTAACGAAAGTCCGTTAGCTAATCCGGACACTATAAAAGTTAACCACGCTACAAGAACCATAATTAAACCAATTAACAAGTAGCGGCCTTTGGCATATTTCAACTCGCGTAAAGCCAGAAACATGTTGAATCATCCCCGTTCCTTCTTTTTTCTTGCAAAGAGAGTGACGTATCTTTCAACATTTCTCTCTTGCCTGGTTTATATAATAAAAAAGAAACATGAACAACAGATGAACAACAGGTTACATATAAGGCAAGATAACTTCAAAACGCGTTCCTTTTCCTTCTTCGCTTTCCACTGTCATAGTCCCCTGATGCAGTTCTATAATTTTTTTCACAATGGAAAGTCCTAAACCGCTTCCGCTCTCTTCCCGCTTCCGCGATTTATCTGCTTTATAATATCGGTCAAAAATATGAGGCAAATCTTCTTCTGAAATTCCAACTCCAGTATCTGCTACAATAACATGAACGTGTTTTTGATCTTCATTATGCAAGGAAATAAAAATAGTTCCTCCCGCTTCCGTAAACTTAATACTGTTATAAATTAGATTCATCCATACTTGATGCAGCAATCGTTTATCACCCTGAATCTCCGTCGAAGGCAAATTGATATCCATTGCTAAATCTTTTTCACGCCAATGCCATTCCGTAGCAGACAGCACTTGTTTCATTTGATCAGCAAGATCAAATTTTGTTTTCTCCCATATGTCCTTCTCTTTATCCAATGAGGCCAACATCAACAATTGCTTGCTAAGGAGAGACAGTCTTCGGCTTTCTTCTTCGATAATAGATAAATAATGATCATATTGTTGTTCTGTTACCTGCTTTGACCGTAATGCCTGCGAAAATCCTTGAATTGATGCTAAAGGAGATTGAATTTCATGAGATACATTAGAAACAAATTCTTGTCTCATTTCTTCCAATCTTTCTAAACTTTCGGCCATCCTAGAAAAGTTTTTTGAAAGTGTTCCAATCTCGTCTCTTCTATCTACATCTAATCTAATATTATAATTGCCTTCTGCAATCTTTTTCGTGGCTTTCGTCAACATACGAATCGGCTTTACAACATACCTTGTTCCAATAAAAATCAAAATTATACTAAAACATATAGTAAACATTAATAGTTGCGCGAAGAAAATACGCATTTCCCCAAATTGTTGTTCAATGTCAGGCCTTATAAACATTGCATATCGCGTTTTTCCTGCCTGAATTGGCACACCAATCGTATTCGCCAATACGTCATCAAAAAATCCCGTAATAAACCATTTCTTGGGGAACTGTAAAATTCCATGGTACTCATGACCGTTCAATACGGAGGAAATAACCTTATCATTCAATTTTGTATCATGAAATGGACTCCCGTAAAATGTTCCTTTCTTGTATCCGTCCGCCAAATAAATTTGGTATCCCAAGCTCGCCGCATGCTTCATGTATTCATCAATATTTTGGGGCGATTTTTCATAAAATGAAGCGGTCTCCTTCGCCATCTTTGTAATTTTTTGATCGTTAAACGGCTTTAAATATATTTGATAATAGGCATTTGAAACTCCAAACGCAATGATACTGCTCATAATCATGATACAAATACTCGTAACAACAAATTGCAAATACAAAGTCCGCATACTCACTTCACCTCTAATTTGTATCCCATTCCTCGAACTGTTGTAATAACAAAATCATCTGTACGTTTAGAAAAGCGTTCTCTTAACCTTTTGATGTGTACATCTATAGTTCTGGCATCCCCTTCAAAGCTCGGACCCCATATCAGTTCAATGAGTTGTTCGCGGGTAAACGTTCGTCCGGGATAACTGGCGAGCTGAGCCAATAGCTCAAATTCCTTTAAAGGTAGCATAACAGTCTTCTCATTACACCTTACCTCATAGCTTTTTCGGTCAATAATTGTATGTTTTAGCACAATATTTTCTGAGCTGACGATTTGATAACGGCGCAGTAAAGCTTTGATGCGAAACAACAATTCCTTTGGCTCGAACGGCTTTACTAAATAATCATCTGTTCCTGCAGAAAAACCTCTTTCTTTATCTAAGAGTTGATCTTTTGCAGTCAAAATAATTACAGGCAAATCATAATACTTACGAATTTCTTCGCATAATTCGTACCCATTTTTATTCGGCATCATAATATCTACAACAGCCAAATGAATATGCTCCCGCTCTAGAATATTTGATGCCATCTGTCCATCTTCCGCTTCAAACAGCACGTACCCTTCTTTTTGCAAATAATATCGCAAGAGCTCTCGAATATGAGCGTCGTCCTCAGCAACAAGTATATGTATCATAATGTTTCCCTCCCCAAAAAAACTAAGTGCAGCATATTTAAATTAGTTTACAACACTTTGTTCACTAAGATTAACTTAAGACTATAATTTGTTATTAGTCAAAATCATCACAAGTTTATCATGCCAACACATATAAAAATAGAGGATAGTCAGTTCTTGAATTGAACTGACTATCCTCTATTAGCTTCCTCGCCTTTTATCTCTGCTCCTCAGCTTCGTATGCAACAAGAGCAACACGTTTCCCGAGTTTTTGTTCAAACTCTTCTTCTACCTGTTTAAGTTTCACATGCAGATCATCTGTAATGTGCGCTACAATAAATGATTGTTTGTCCATTTCCACTATGCTCCCTTCTTTACTTTTCCTTATCTGGCCAGCGGCGAACAGGACTTTCTTCTCCTACTAAATCTCGGCCTGTTAACTCGTCAAATGATAACCCGCCCAGCGCCCCCGGAGCTACCTCTCCTGTTCTGCTCACTGTCGTTACAGGGCTGACATCTACTGTTTCTTCATGAATCACTTCTTTTTTATAGCTTTTCTTCGCATCTTCAATGGCAGCCTGTGTCTGTAAAATATTATCCCTTTCATTTGCTTGCGCCTTCATCTCATTCTCCTTCTCTAGTATGGAATGATTTTATTTTTTGTAAACATCTATATATGAGTGAATTATAATTTCGACACATGTGCGATGTGCAACCAAAAGGGAGTATTGTATGCTTCTTCTCTCTGGTTTACCCTTGCACGAACCACTACAAAGGTTTGACCGCTTCTGCACGTCGCCGGATGATCTCTCCTCACTATAAAAAGACGGTTTTTTTATTCACTCGTATATAATTGCGTCTGCTCCATTCCCTGTTGAAACAATTGTATTTGCCTCTAATAAAAAACTGCTTGCAGCAGGTATGACTGCAATACGGCCCTCTATAGGAAATAGTGTTCCCTTTGCCTTGCCATTCATTCGACAATACCGTCTTGAATCGTTTGGCCTGCAGTTCCGTCTTCTATATAAGTCCACTTTGTTATTCCGACATAGCTATCGTTTGCCAGGTAGAACAAAAGGGAAAGTGGGCTCCCTCTCTCTCCCTGCATGGGCCACGAAAAGGGTTTGACCGCTTCTATGCTTAGTCGGATGATCTCTCCCCCTAAAAGAAACGTTTTTATGTCGATTTTTTTAGTTGCATTTATATAAGTAAATATCTCCTTTGATTTCTTCCCCGGCATTGGATGCATGTAACAGAAGCTGAACCTCAACGCTCCCCTGTCCTATTTTTGCCATCAATTATCTCATCTCCTGGTTAATAAAATCGTATCAAACTATACTAAACCGCAGCGAAACCAGAGGAGCACGTTTTTTGCCAAATGTTCAAAAATGGAAGAATATGTGTAATCTAAAGTAAAAAAGAAATAAACGCCAAGAAAATAGATTGCTCTGCATTTGCCTATACTAAAACAGATTCAGAAATTGAAGGTTTTGCTATTCTTTTTCAGGCGTACTGTTATATAATTCTTATTGCACCATGAGGATGCAATACATACGAACGAAAATTAGGAGGTATAGTATGAGTATTCATATCGGAGCTAAGCAAGGCGATATTGCCGAGACAATTCTGCTTCCAGGTGATCCTTTACGCGCTAAATATATTGCAGAAACGTTTCTTGAAGGAGCAGAATGCTATAACAACGTACGCGGAATGCTCGGTTTTACTGGAACATATAAAGGAAAACGCGTATCTGTACAAGGAACAGGAATGGGGGTTCCTTCCATATCCATCTACGTAAACGAGCTCATTCAAAGCTATGGCGTTAAAAATTTAATTCGCGTAGGAACATGCGGAGCAATTCAAAAGGATGTAAAAGTGCGCGATGTGATTCTTGCCATGACTGCTTGTACAGATTCCAACGTCAACCGTCTTGCATTCCCAGGCTTTGATTTTGCGCCGTGCGCAAACTTTAATTTACTGAAAAAAGCCTATGATGCAGGAGTGGAAAAAGGCTTAAGCCTTCGTGTAGGAAACGTCTTGACTGCAGATGTGTTCTATCGCGAAAGCATGGATATGGTTAAAAAATTAGGCGAATACGGCGTATTAGCAGTGGAGATGGAAACAACTGCTCTTTATACAATCGCAGCGAAGCACGGCGTAAATGCTCTTTCTGTTCTTACAGTGAGCGATCATATCTTTACAGGCGAAGAAACAACTGCGGAAGAACGCCAAACTACATTTAATGATATGATTCAAATTGCACTGGATACAGCAATTCAATAATTTTTTGAACAGGAACTTGTCATACGTCTGTCAAGTTCCTTTTTTTACGACTTTCCTCCCTTTATTTTCTCCTTCATAAGACATGTTTTCTCATCCTGCAATGTATCCTTTATTTATGTATTGTCTTTTCTATTTGTTATAATAAAGAAAATATGATTTATATACAGAGGTGCATTTGTGAAAACACGCAGCATTGTAATGAAGTTATTTTTACTGACAACCGGCCTATTTACTATTACCTTTCTCTTGTTTTTCTTAGGTCAGTCGCTGTTTTTAGAAAAATTCTACATCAACAAAAAAGTTCACAATGTCCAGCAAGCATTTGAAACATTCGTAAATGATTATTCAAAGAGCGATCAAAGCTTTGATTCTGT
Organism: Ectobacillus panaciterrae DSM 19096; assembly: GCF_000430785.1. Taxonomy (GTDB): domain Bacteria; phylum Bacillota; class Bacilli; order Bacillales; family Bacillaceae_G; genus Ectobacillus; species Ectobacillus panaciterrae. The sequence continues at coordinate 13,895 of NZ_AUMR01000032.1, read as the reverse complement.
AAAAAAGCTCAAGCAGCGCTTTTTTGATCAAACGAATGCGCAGCTCATTCTGCTTGATCGGAATGGCGTCATTAAGGACGCCAATAACTATTATATGGAAATACAGCAAACTAATGGGAATAAAACATTTAATATTCCTTTAAACAATATCTTAAAAGGCGAGGAATATTCCTCTTTTATGAAGCTTGGTATTCAAGATAACGAGCAAATATATGTAGAAGGCATTCGAAAAAAGGATACGATCATTCCGATTTTAATTAAAAACTCTCACGGCGACGTATGGACAAATGATAACATTATGGATGATTTAAAGGAATCCGGCATTCACTGGGAGGATTTAAAAGATGATTCTGCCTCTGGCAATTTTGTCATGCGCTTGAATGGACAAGTAACGAAACAGACCCTGCCTTCTCAAGCTGATTTACAAGTTGTAAATAATATGGATACCTTAATCCAAGGCGTGCAGCGCTGGGAGCTGTCTGTGCTTCTCGGTGATATAGACCCCAAAGCTTTAACAACGTTTACGTTCGGTGACGAGAAAAAGGGATTAAATCAACTTTTTGTAAAACCCGTTGTACAAAAAGGCGAGACGGAGTTTGTGTTTGCCATGACATCGCTTCAGCCGGTCAATGAAGCCATGCTCGTTTTAAAAGACTATTATGTCTATGCGCTCATGATTGTATTTGTTGTTATTATTTTATTATCATTCTACTATTCGAAAATCATTGCTAAGCCTCTTATTAAAGTGAACCAAGTTACGAAACGAATGGCAAATTTTGATTTTTCGGAGAAGCTCTCCTTTTCTTCCAACGATGAAATCGGCAGTTTATCAGAAAGCATCAACACGTTGTCTGTCAATTTAAAGGATCGCATCGAGCAGCTTCATATCGCAAACCAAAAGCTGCAGGAAGATGTAGAGCGGGAACGGCAATTGGAGCGTACTCGAAAAGATTTTATTTCCGGCGTTTCCCATGAATTGAAAACGCCTCTGAGCGTAATTCGCAGCTTTGCGGAAGGAATCAAGGACGGAGTAAGCAAAAATACCGATTATTATACGGACGTCATTTTGGAAGAAGCGGACAAGATGAATACCCTGATTGTAGAAATGCTTGAGCTTGCGAAGCTAGAATCCGGCACCTACAAGCTTCAGATGAGTCCTTTTGCTATAGATACATTGATTCATCAAGTATACACAAAGCTGTTGTTCAGCATTGAAGAAAAGCAGCTGCAGGTTCACATACAGACAGAATCGAATTTGATCGTCGAAGCAAACCGCAATCGAATTGAACAAGTCGTTGTCAATTTATTAAGCAACGCTATCCGGTATACGCCTGCAGAAAAACATATTATCATCACGGCATCCGAAGAAAATGAACAAATAAAAGTGTCCATCAGAAATACGGGAGAACCTATCCCTGAAGAAAGCCTGGATAAGATTTGGGACAGGTTCTACAGACTGGATGCTTCAAGAAGCCGCCATACGGGGGGCACTGGTTTAGGTTTATCCATTGTTAAAAACATTTTAGATTTGCACGGTGCTTCGTACGGCGTACGAAATGAGGAAGACGGCGTTGTCTTTTGTTTCTTCCTGCCAAAAGCAAATGAAATGGAATAGTTTATTATAACTTCACGGGAACTTCACATGAAATACACACCTCCTCGCTATATTTGTAAGTGTTATTTCTTTCCTTATAGATTTGAATAAGAGGAGAGTGAAGAGGAATGAAACCAGTAGGACAACCCATCCAAAATCAAACGCAATTACAACAAATGAAACATCTGCTTCTGCAATCGTCTAAGCGTGATGCTTTATTATTTGCCTTAGCTGTAAATTCAGGTTTAAAAGTGAGTGAAATCCTTCAACTGAAGGTAGGGGATGTGCTTGACGAAGAAGGACAAGTGCGGCATTCTATTTTATTCTGCAATGAAAAAACAAAAAAACATAAATGGTTTGCTGTAAATCGCGAGCTTAAAACAGCCATTACAGAGTATATGAATGAACGAAAATCGTATCGATGCAACGAGTATTTATTGAGGTCTCAAAAAGGAACAGGATCAATCACACGGCAGCACGCTTGGTTTATCTTAAATAAAGCGGCTAAGGAAGCCGGTTTAGACGGAGTAAGTTCTCACACGCTCCGCAAGACTTGGGGCTACTGCGCTTATAAGTCCGGTGTTGATATTGCCTTTTTACAGCACTTCTTTGATCACAGTACGCCGTCTAAGACGTTAAAGTATATCGGAATTGCTTAAAAAACACATACTATTTCTCTCTTTCCGTCATATTCTGATACCATTTTACATCATTTAATGGTACGCTATGGACGGAGGGGATGAAATTGAATAAGACGGCAGTAACAATTGAATTACCGAAGGATATAGCAGAAAAACTAGAGCTTCTTCAACAAAGCTATAAAAAGAAACAAGGGGTTTCTATTACGGAAAGTACGTTAATCCAAGTTTTGATTTCCCGAGAATTCATTCGCGAAATTACACCTTTTGATTTAAACGATTACTATGCAAACAAGGAACAGCATTAATGCTGTTCCTTGTTTTGTTGTAACGGACAAACAAAAAGCGCACCTTTTTGTCCGTTTATTTCAATATCTCTCATAATTGAAACGACCAACTTTCGATCCTCTCGCGTATCTTCTGCCAATCCTTTATCAATGAGGTGCCCAAACAGTTGTACAAAGGTGCACTTTTTTGTTTTCAGCATCTCTGTCATGACATCCCGAATGACCTTCTCTTTCATCCCTCTCCCCCGATTTCAATTTTTTTGTGAAAAACCATTGACAATGATAATGATAACCATTATCATTTATTATGAAGCCAACAATACAACAAGTAACTAAAGTTTTACCCCTCTATCTTTATACAAGAAACAAGGCTGTACATTCCCCCTGTTTGTACAGCCTTTTTCTTTTGTTTACTAAAATAACTGCATTTGCTCCGGCCCTTCCTCTCCGTAATCAATATGCAATATATCCATAAGCTGCTTTGCATTATCAGCCGCATCACCGCCGGAGTTGTTGTTGAACAGCACACAAACCTCTTTCGTGCTCTTATGCAGTTCTTGTATGCGATTTGCCCATTCTTTTAATTCAGCTTCATTATAACGGTATAAACAACGGACAGCCCGCCAATGGGATTGCCCGTTATTTATCCACCCGTGTACATTTCTTCCATGCAATCGAACGAGCGTAAGTTCAGGATGAGTCGGCTGCAATACAGCCGGCACAGATCCGATTCCCGCTTGCGGTTCATCGCAAATCGTATGGATCCAGTTCGCCCTCCTCATGAACGATAGCGTTTTTTCTTGCATATGCGGTTCAAACCATGTTTGATTTCGAAACTCTATCGCACACGGAATGTCTCCCATCTTTTCCTTCGTATATAAAAGCATATCCACATTCTTTTTTTGACAATTAAACCAAGGAGGGTATTGAAATAAAACCGTTTTAAGCTTTCCGGCTTCTAACAAGAGCACAATGGACTGCTTAAATGCTGCAAACATTTCATCCGGGCTTTCAAACGGAATTTCTCCCCGCATATGTCCTGTCATCCCCTGATAAGCCTTGACAACAAAGGAAAAATCCTCAGGGGTTTCCTCTATCCATTTTGCATAATTACGTGCAGGCTGCATTGCATAAAAAGAACTATCAATTTCTACAATGGGAAAGTGGCGGCTGTATGTTTGCAGCTTATTCTTACTTGCTTGCTTATCAGGGTAAAGAGAATCGTGGTCTCCCCAGCCTGTTAAACCAATTAAAATCATACCAGCACATTCCTTTATCATTTTTTCTTTATTTTACCAAACAGACTCATATTTGTCGAAACCGCTGCATTTACAGACGTTTCCTTTTTACTCATAATCTTCCCCAATCCCTGTGTTTTTCTTAATTATACAAAAAAGTGCCCTATAGGTAGACTTTTTTAAGTGTCTACTCTATAAGGTACATTTTACGATTCTTTACCTTATCTTCATTTTGCGTTAACTCTTTTCATGTATGATACATCATATAAATATCATACATGAAAAGAGGGATTTTGCAGAATGAAACGAGTATCCTCTGTTCGTCTATTCATTGCATTTGCACTTTTCGCCAGCTTTATAGCAATTATAGGAGATTATAATAAGCCGAAAGCATCTGCTCAAACGCTCCCTTCCTCTGTTTCGTATCAGTTAATCGGCACGGAACCCTTGCTTGTGCCGCTTTCTTCGTCCAATACTAAGGAAAAGCGCATTATAAAAGGAATGGTTGTCACAGAAGCCTCCTCATATGACGCGCTTTCTCAAATTGCTGATCATATTAAAAAACAATACGCTCTTAAAAACATTGATTCCATAGAACTGACTGTTCATAATCCAAACAGCGGATTATATGAAGAAGAAGAAGCGATGCCATATGAACCAATTAGCAAAGGAACAATTTCGATAGCGTACACGTCTCTGGGTCAGAAAGAATTGCACATGCCTAAGAAACAAGATTTCATCATCCAATTCAATAACTGATATGCTCCGCACTCCCTTACGTGAGAGTGCTTTTTTTGCGTCCATTTTTTAAAATTTAGTCAAGTATCCTATATCTTGTCCTGTGATGGTGAATACCATATAGGGACACTAATTTAAAAGATCACCTTAAGGAGGAATTTGTGTTGTATTATCATCCTAACAATCAAGCAAAAGGCTTGATAAAAAACATGAAGTCACTAGTTGGTTCAGAAATGGAGATAGAGGATGGAGAAGGAACACTGTTAAAGGTAGGTACAGATTTTTGTGCCCTGCAGACTGATGATGGCATCTTCTATTACCAAATGCATCATATTAAAAGCTATGCGCAGGCAGATGAAGATGAAGAAGAAGGTAATCAAGAAAACGGTGAAAATAAGGAGGGCAATCAAGGAAACGGTAATAAGAACAATAACAATGCCAATAATAAGAATAATAACAATAACAAGAATAATAACAATAACAAGAATAACAACAATAATAAGAACGAGGAGAAAGTAATTCTTGTTCCCGGACAACGGTTTACAGCTCTGATTGACCGTTTAAAAGGAAAAGAAATTCAAATCAACCGTAAGGGGCCTCACAAAGTCAAGGGTATTGTAGGCGGACGCATTAAGGACCATATCATTCTTATAGTAGATGACAAAGAAACCTATATCCCTCTATTCCATGTTAAATGCTTTTCCTGGGATTATAGCAACCAAAATGATAATAATAATAATGAAAACGGAAATGATGCATCCAATTCTCAAAACGAAAATAAAAATACAAACGAAAAAGACAACAGCAAAGATTCTGGCAATAAACAAGGAAAAGACAATGGGCATGGATACAACGGCTATGAGCATGACAAATATGAAAAGGACTACAGCCATGAAAAAGACTATTACTACAAGCGTGACAAATGTGAAAAAGATTACGGCCGTAGAACAAGCGAAAAGCGCCGTAACTACTACAAAGGCTACTAATCTGCCTCTATCCTCATCTAATGATCTAAATAGCGTATGGCTGTTAAAACCTTGCAACTGCAAACGTCTTTCGTAAAAGAAGGGAGATGTTATGAATAAATCATATCTTAGAAACCCAATCACTGTCACTTTATCAGGCGAGATTGCTATTTACGGCATATTGCTGGAGATAGGGTCCGATCTACTGGTTTTATATAATGGAAAAGACTATGTGTACCTTCCTCTTCTCCATATTCAGCGCATTGCCCCGACAATTCCGGAGGATGTAGTAAATCTTATAAAGATCACTTCAGAGGATCACCCGATCACTTCAGAGGATCACCCGATCGCCTCAGACTCGTCTTCTCTCTCTTTTAGAAAAATTTTACAAAATTCTAAAGGGCTATTTACTGAGATTTTTGCAGTAAGCAATCAAACCATGCACGGCTATGTGATTCATATCATGAACAATTATTTTGTGTTTTACTCTCCGGTTTATAAAACAATATATATTCCTTTTCAGCACGTAAAATGGATTATTCCTTATCCGGAGCAGCAAACACCATACCATTTAACGAAGCAAGAGCTGCCTCTTCAGCCTTCAAACGTACCTCTCGCCCGTACCTTTGAAGAGCAGCTGAAAAAGTTTATAGATAAAATTGTCGTGTTTGATTTAGGACACCAGCACATGAAAATCGGAAAACTGGTCAGCATTCAAAACAATTTTGTAGAGCTGGTCGTAGCACGCAACGAAACAATACACGTTCACCTTTCTCACATTAAAACAGTGCACTGCCCATGAAGTTGAGCTACCTCTAGGGATAGCTCTTTTTTTTCTCGTTTGCCTTCCAGCAGTTCATAATCATCTTAAGCATGTATATACTATATAAGTCCACTTTGTTATTCCGACAGATCTATCGTTTGCCACGTAGAACAAAAGGGAAACTGCGCTCGCTCCCTCTCTCTCCCTGCATGGGCCACGAAAAGGGTTTGACCGCTTCTACGCTTAGTCAGATGCGCTCTCTCCCCTAAAAGAAAAGTTTTTATGTCGATTTTTTTAGTTGCATTTATATAAAAAGAAAATTAAGTGTAAATTATTGGTTAACTTTATAATTTAACAACATTTAAAATGTTAAGTTTTTGTAAAGATTACGATAAAATATTTTAATTTTCGACAAGTTTTTGATAATATTAATAAGCCAACGTACTTTACATAATTACTTTTTGGTGGAGGTAAAAAAAATATGGTTTTCAAAAGTAAAAAAGATAAGTTTTCTGAAATGCTTTCTCATGTATCAGTGAACTTAAAAGAAAGTGCTCAATTTTTCGCGGATTATAAGATCAAAAATGCAAGTGATTTAAAAGAGTTTTCCATGCGCATGAAGGAATACGAAACAAAAGGCGACACGTACATCCATGAAATTATCATGGAGCTTAACAAAGCATTCATCACGCCGATTGAGCGTGAAGACATTCTCCAGCTTGCAATGAGCATGGATGATGTATTGGACGGCCTTGAGCACTGTGCTGCTTTATTTGAAATGTACTCTGTTACAAAGGCAGATGAGTACATGATTAAGTTTGTGGATGAACTCCATGCTTGCGCAATTGAAATCGCGGAATCTATAGAGCTTATGTCTAATAAAAAGCTTCTCGATATTCGAACAAACGCAATTAAAATTAAGGATCATGAATCCACTTGTGACGAGATTCGAAGACATTCTATTAAACATCTATTCTCCACGGAGAAAGATCCGATTAAAATTATTCAGTACAAAGAAATTTATGAAAACTTAGAAGAAATTGCCGATAGCTGTCAAGGTGTGGCAAACGTTCTAGAAACAATTATCATGAAAAATGCATAATAAGGAGCAATTACAGAACGATGGACACAATGCTACTTTTAACAGTTTTAGTTGTTATCGGCGCTTTAGCCTTCGACTTTATCAACGGCTTTCATGACACGGCAAATGCTATCGCAACATCCGTTTCTACAAAGGCTTTAAAGCCTCGTCAAGCTATTATTTTGGCAGCTATTATGAACTTTGTCGGTGCGATGACGTTCACTGGTGTTGCCAAAACTATTACAAAAGATATCATAGATCCGTTTAAACTTGAAAACGGTGCTCTCGTTATTTTAGCAGCATTAATTGCCGCAATTGTATGGAACTTAGTTACTTGGTATTACGGTATTCCAAGCAGCTCCTCTCACGCTATTATCGGCGCAATTGCTGGAGCAGGCATTGCGGCTGCTGGGTTTGGAGCATTAAATTATAAAGGTTTTATTAAGATTTTTGAAGCTCTCATTATCTCTCCTGTCCTTGCATTTGTAGTAGGATACATTATATACAGCATTTTTAAAGTCTTTTTGAAAGATTTAAATCTAACAAAAACAAATAAACGATTTCGTTATTTACAAATTGCAACTGCAGCTTTACAATCTTATACGCACGGTACAAATGACGCTCAAAAAGCTATGGGGATCATTACTATGGCGCTCATTGCCAATAACTATCTCACAACTACCGACATCCCGTTCTGGGTACAGGTATCCTGTGCAATCTCAATGGGGATCGGTACTTCTGTGGGAGGCTGGAAAATCATTAAAACCGTGGGCGGCCAAATCATGAAAATTCGTCCCGTTAACGGGGTAGCGGCAGACTTAACAGGCGCAGCCATCATTTTCGGTGCTTCCTACATTCATTTGCCGGTAAGTACAACACACGTCATTTCCTCCGCTATTCTTGGTGTAGGCTCAGCCCACCGAGTAAAGGGAGTAAAATGGGGAACAGCTAAACGCATGATAATAACGTGGTTTATTACTTTGCCGATTTCAGCAACCTTAGCAAGTTTGATATACTTTGTATTGAACTTAATCTTCTAATAAAAACCACCCGTGCAGAGGGTGGTTTTTTCATTTTTCTGAATTTATATCCCCCTTAACTAAAAAGGTGTATAATACGTGTATGAGCTATGCGAGGAGATGTTTACACTTGGAATACCTATTATTACTGTTTGTCGGATTGTTGGCCGGCACAATCGGCAGCCTTGTCGGCCTCGGAGGAGGAATTATTATCGTCCCTCTCTTAATAGGACTGGGCGCGGTTTCAACATTGCAAAGCATTTCTCCGCAACTGGCGGTAGGAACCTCTATGGTAACCGTCGTATTCACCGGTCTGTCTTCTACTCTGACGTATGTGAAGCATAAGCGAGTGGATTACAAAGTCGGTCTTATTCTATTTGCAGGCAGCGGTCCTGGCAGCATCATCGGATCATGGGCCAATAAATTTTTAAATCCGGATTCCTTTTCTCTGTATTTCGGATTATTTATGATTTCAGTTGCCATATTGCTTATGGTAAAAAACAAACTGAAACCTCTCCCTCTTTCAGAAAAAGCGAGGATAAGAAATACATTCATTACCCCGGAAGGCGAATCATTCACGTACGGCTTTCAGCCTCTTCCTGCTATTCTTATATCATTCGCAGTCGGCTTTATTTCAGGTCTGTTCGGCATTGGCGGCGGTTCTTTGCTCGTTCCCGCCATGATTTTGCTGTTTGCCTTTCCACCGCATATCGCAGTGGCTACCTCCATGTTTCTCGTATTTTTATCAGCTGCAGTAAGCTCCGTTACCCATATTTCTCTCGGGAATGTGGATTGGCTGTATGCTCTCATATTAATCCCAGGCGCATGGTTCGGGGGAAGATTAGGTGCTTTCATTAATACAAAGCTGAGCGGCAGTGCGGTCGTTACAATTCTTCGTCTTACATTAATCATCGCAGGCTTTCGGATGATTATCAAATCCTTTTAACAAAAAAGCGCGTTCTATGCGAGAATGCGCTTTTTAGTGTACACATCTATATAAAAATGACCCAAACATCGTCAGAACCATGAGAAAAATACACATTAACACCACATTAGAAGCACACCATCTGCGTATCATCATTTTCCCCCATTCTTGTAGCTCTTCCTATATGATATACGAAAGAAGCAGAAAATAGGTTAAAGAAAGATTACAACGTTCTTACAATAAAAATACATTTAAGAAACGCGCAATTGGCAATTGGTGCAGAGTCAAATATGAAAAGCTTAGCACGATAAAACCCGCGCTGCGTCAGGCGGGCATAGAGCGCACAAGTATCGTAACGTCAAAGCCTTTAAGCCGCCCTCGACTATGTCTTTTGACTAAGCATGCAGGTTGTCTTTTGTGTATCGTGTATTGCGAGCATCATGGATTTCAAAAGAAGGAAAAGAATTGGAAGCATTGCCGCGCTTAAAGTTTCTCATGCAAAAAAAAGATGCCGCTATCCGGCACCTTCTAATGCAGCAACTTCCAGCCCATTAAATCATCGTGAACCTGCTGCGCCCGCTTATCGTTTCGATCATACAGCTCACCGTAGCTGTCGGTTTCCTCATCATATGCCATCGTGTAAATAACTTGTCCTTCTATCTCCACAGACAAGACAACGCCGCCCTTCATCTCCTCTACACGAATGACAGCACCAGCCGGAATTTTCGCTTCTACCAAACTTCTCTCAAACATAGCGATCCCCCTAATTCTGCAATTGCAGTAATGCACACTAAACAGTATACTAGCAAAGAGGACAAAAAAAATAAAGTGAAACTTCTTCTGGCGGATGCTTTTCCCGACAGAAGTTAGTTGAACCAATCGGGCTCTTACCGTCCGTTCCTCTTCCTGTACATACTTCTATGCTACGGACGGTTAAGCGCGGTAAAGTGAAACTTCATCTGAGGTGCTTATATTGATTTTACATAAAGGGGAAATTTTATTTCGGCAAGGCGAGGAAGGTCCTCTATATTTCATTAAGAGCGGTTTATTAAAGGTCGTACGCCTTCAGGAGGACGGCACTCCTTTTTTGTTTAATATCATCGTTCCAGGGGAAACCATTCCGCATCATTCATTAATTTCTCCGAAAGAATATCACGGAACAGCAATTGCGCTTATAAAAACAGAAGCGGAGACAATCCCGTCTTCCGTTTGGTACGAGCGTCTTCGCGTCAATCCTGAAGCGTATGCGGAAGTGGCCTTGCAGCTGCAGACAAAGCTGCGCATGATGCAGCAAAGAATCGATCAGCTTACCGCCGTTTCGCCAAAAGAACGAGTCGAACGTCTGCAGCAATGGTTTACTGCTTATGCAGGCGATATGCCTATATACGATATATTAACGCAAACCGAGATCGCCCAGCTAATTGGATTACGGCGCGAAACAGTAAATCGCATTCTCCGCGAACAAAAAAAAGCAGGAAAGATTTAGCCTCTTTCCTGCTTTTTTATTTATTCTATCGACGCTGCAGGACCAAAGAATTCAAAGTGAATGCGTTCTGGCGCAACGCCCCATTCTTTCAGCATACCATTCATATGTTTCATGAACGGAATAGGTCCGCAGAAGTAAAACTCCGCTTCATTGGAAGTAATAGACTGTAGCCACGCTAAATCAATAAAGCCTTCCTTATCATAATTTTTATTTTGGCGGTCTTCCTCTGTCGGCTGTGAATAACATGTATACACTTGTACGTGTTCTGCTTTCTCTGCAATCTCTTGTGCTTCTGCTTTTAAGGCATGCACTTCGCTATTAAGCGCTCCGTGAATGAAATACACTTCTCGGTTCGAATTATACTCTAATGTACGGAGCATACTCATCATCGGCGTGATGCCTACACCGCCGCTTATTAATACAACCGGCAATTTCGACTCCTGGTTCAGCACGAAATCTCCTGCAGGCGCGCTAAGCTCCAGAACACTTCCTTCTTCTACGTAATTATGAAGATAATTAGAAACGATGCCTGCCGGCGTTTCATTCATACCGCTCTCGCGTTTTACGCTGATGCGGTAATAATCCTTTCCTGGTGCATCTGATAAGCTGTACTGACGATTGTGAGTATACTGCTCTCCCTCAATATTCACTTTAACAGTTACATATTGACCAGGTTCGAAAGTGGAAAGCTCCTTGCCGTCTTCCGGCTTTAAGTAGAACGAAGTAATGACGCTGCTTTCTATCACTTTCTTCACAACAGTAAATCTGCGGAAATCCTTCCAGTCTTTTTCTTCCGCCTCTTTATACATGTCAGCCTCTACTTGGATAAATACATCCGCAATTATGCCGTATGCTTCCGCCCATGCATCCAGCACTTCCTGCGGTGCATTTGCAACTTCTTTGATAGCTTGCAGCAAGCATTTCCCTACGATTGGATAATGCTCTCCTTTAATACCTAAGCTGCGATGCTTATGTCCAATCTGCTTTACAACGGGCACAATCGCTTCCAAATTCTCAATATGAACGGCAGCTGCATAAACAGCGCTCGCCAATGCCTGCTGCTGTCTGCCTTGCTTTTGATTGGCATGGTTGAAAATATTTAATAGCTCCGGATGCTCTGTAAACATAATTTGATAAAAACGTTTTGTAATATCCGTACCGCGTTCTTGAAGCAAGGGAATAGTCGCTTTTACGATTTCAATTGTTTTTTTACTTAACACTGTACTTTGTGTCATTTCTATCTCCACCCCTGTTTGTTCTTTACATGCTTTATTATAAAAGATACGAAATTTCTTTATTGTGATTGTAATCACTATAAACATGATGGATTTGTGAAAAATCTCATTAGACTTATATAAACAGATCTGCTCTTTTATTTGTCATATACTGCGAGCATTATGGCTTTCAAAAGAAGGAAAGTAACGGGAAGTACTGTTGCGGACTTTTCCTATCCAGTAAAAAAAGACATACATTTTTGTATGCCCTATCCCTTCTTATTCTTTTTTATTTCTTCCTCCAGCTCCTTTACATGCTGTCCGTTTCCGAATTCAGTGCAGCCCCATATATTCGTTTCTTCGCTATATCCGTTCGTAAGTATATCCAGGTCATGGTACACGCGATGACCGAGTATCACATACTGGATATTCCCTGTATCTATGCCAAGCTTTGTGATTTCGTAGCTTCTCTTTAAATCCTTCTTGATTTTTGCATTCACTGCTTTTTGATCAATTGTCTTTAAACCTTGTTCCTGTTCCCCAAACCATTTCCTTAATTGCTTCCAATCCCCTTCTGTATACTTTTCCGCTTTTCCATAGTTTAAAAAGCTGTTAAAGCTTTCATGCGACTTATGTATGAATTGTAGTACTTCTTTTGTTTCCTTTACCTTTTCCGTTTTGAACACAGCTGCCCCGCCTAATGGCCGATTTGCATAGTAGAGAAATAATTTTGTCATTAGAAAAAAAGATGCTGCCATTGCTGCTAAAACCGCTAGAACAATCCCTGCCTTTTTCACCGTAAATCTCCCTCTCTTATATGCGATTTTGCACATGATGATTGTTACATTTATTTCCACCACGTTTCATACATGTAACATTCTATAATCAGGAGGGATTCCCTTTAACAATCGCCCTTGTAATTTCGACAGCTTTTTTCTTCATATTTCGGCATATTTCTTATGAACTGCATGAAAGTAGAACATACAGATAAGATATTATGAAAAAAATTTTCTAATCCGCCTATTTTTTATCCAGCATTAACCAATAATAAAGAATAAGTCTGGAGGTGATATCATGAAAATACATTCTTTTATTATAGGACTACTTTCTTTTTGTGCCGCTATTATTATTTTGTATTCCATCGGTCATGTATTATCAATTGAGTGGCTGCAATATGATACAGAGCGCTCGCTTTCTTCTGCCGGCTTTTGGCTTTCTCTTGGATTGGCTTTTGTCATTGGATCGTTAATTGTCCGGAAATACAAATCAAGACTTGGTTAGATACCAAGTCTTGATTTCTGTTTATCCCGCGTAAGACCCTACTTCAAAACTCAGCGTATTCAAAGAAGTTTAAGCGGGGAAAGCCATAAAAACCCAATGGAAGTTTGACTTTATCTTTCCAAATCCATTTTGGCGCCGTGCTCTTTTACTATTTGAATAATATTATGGAAAGTTCCGGCCGGATGCTGCGCATCACCCAAAATCAATAAATCATATCCTTCATAGTACATTTCAATAGCCTGTAGCTCAGAGGTAGACAGATGATTCATAGGTACTTTAAAGTGAATTTCATATTCTTTATAATCGTTCTTGACAGATTCTCCCTTTACGGCGACACTCTCCTTCATACCTAGGGCATTTTGGATTTTTGGCGGGAAGGAAAGCTTCATATTTTCCGCTTTCTTTATGGTTACCGTATATTCGGCCTCTTTTAATTGCAGATCCGCTTCATACGGCTTCGCTTTTTCAAATATGTCTGTAACACTCTTTATATTTGTGGGCGTAAAACTACGATACCTTTAGGTTCGTGGATGTAATCCTACGGTTTTCATCCTTGTTCTTGCATGTATGTTTGAATCGTTTCTTTGCTGACATTTCCAATGGAACAAGCGAAACATCCGTCACTCCAAAAGGTTCGTTCCTTCCAAAAATGTTTGGAAAGATACG
>NZ_AUMR01000031.1 GCF_000430785.1 Ectobacillus panaciterrae DSM 19096 | reverse complement strand
ATCTCTACCCGAAGGCAGGTTGTGCGTATCCCTATTCTTTGACCAAATAAGGAATCCGTCCTCACCTCGACAAAGTTAAAAAGGCTTTTTACATCCATGTCACCGAGCCTTGCCTCAGCCCTACTTAAACATGGACGACAGAGCAACGGTCTGGTGCGTCAACCGAAGGTGTCATGACCTCATTAACGTAGCTGGGATTTCTCCTAACTGAGTCTGGTGAACTTACCCCGAAGGGACGAAACTAGAGACTATGTGGCTTCTTTTCAGAAGCCACGATACCTTTAGGTTCGTGGTAGTTCACATCTGCTTCATTCTCGAACACTTTTTCACCTGTTCCCTCTTTTGAAACAACCAATTTTATATTTGTGGGCGTAAAACTACGATACCTTTAGGTTCGTGGTAGTTCACTATGCTATCCTTTTCCACCGTGTTCTCCTTTATCAGTTTCTCTTCTCCAGTCGCAGCTGTATTACAAGCTGTAAGCAAGAAAGAGAAGATTTTCTTCATGAATCATCACCCTCATTTTGAAGTCATATCTTTTACTTCTTCACACGTTCTTCCCAGCCCTGCTTCATTACAAGTAAAAAGAGAGCCTCAATGTTGAGACTCTCTCCGTTTATAACCTCGTTCTGCAGCATTCCTGATAACCACCGCTCCTCGCATGGGCACGCCCGCATTTTGGACATACAAGAAATCTGGAATTGTTAAAGCTTTCTTTGTCAAAAGCAAGTACCTCCTGCTTCCATGAACGAACATACATATAATATGCAAGAATTCCAATCATACTCACAAAAAGAAACAGAATGGCTAATAGCATTGCGTTCACCTCTTCTTTTAGTTTCATCCTTTAGGATTATGTATAACATTCGCTGTATAAATTCCAATTTCCTGCTTCTGATTACGTAAACCTCCTTACAATTTTTGTCATTTTACGATACGTGAAAATTAATAATTCTCCTCTCTTCTTTTTACTTGCCCTTAACAAAGTGACAAATTGTCCTATATTACAATGAAAATAACTACATAGAGGGAGAGATGAGACGTATGATTATACCTTTTTTATATTCGATTGTTATCGCTTTTTATTTATCGTTTCCTTTTTTCTTCACGGCTGCCAAACTTCCGCAAGCGCAAGTGCACGTGCATATATTGAGCGTGAATGATTTTCACGGGCGGCTCAATACGACGGCAACAATTCACGGCAAAGCGGCCGGACGTGCTGATTACCTTGCAGCTTATCTGAAACAGCGCGAGCGAACGAATCCGAATACGCTTCTTGTTCACTCTGGAGATATGGTCGGAGGAAGTCCGCCGGTTTCTGCATTGGCGCAAGATGAGCCAACCATAGATTTTTTAAATACAGTCGGATTTGATGTAGGTACTCTCGGAAACCATGAATTTGATAAAGGAATACAAGAAATGCTGCGGCTTTTATATGGCGGATATCATGAAAAAACGGGTTTCTTTGCCGGAACCTCTTTTCCGTACGTATGCGCCAACGCGGTGTATGCCGACACTCATGAATTGCTTTTGCCTCCCTATGTAATCAAACAAGTAGACGGCATTCCTATCGCGTTTATCGGAATCGTTACAACAGAAACACCACAGGTTACATTGCCGGAAAACGTAGCTTCTATACAGTTTCTCGATGAAGTTGAAACCATTAATCATTATACGAAGGAATTGAAAGCAAAAGGCATTCACGCTATCGTTGTGCTTGCACATAACCCTGGCAGCACCATCGGTCCGGTAACGATGGGAGACCTTGCCCGGTTTGCCAAGGAAACAGATGCTGACGTGGACGTTCTGATAGGAGGGCATAATCATTCCTATGTAAACGGTACAGTAAACGGCAAGCTTCTTGTGGAAGCTTATTCGTACGGTCTCGCTTTTGCCGATATTGATCTTGTTATAGACCGGAAAACGAGAGACATTGTAAAAAAGAGCGCGGAAATTGTGCCGACTTATCATGAAAACATAACGCCTGATCCAGCTATACAGCAAATGCTTACAAAATACGAAACAAAGACTGCTTCAATTACAGAAAAAAGAATTGGAACAGTAAATGATACATTTACAAGAGATCAAGACCGCAATGGGCAGTCCTCTCTTGGCACCTTACTCGCAGATGCGCAGCGAAAAGCGATGGCTACCTCTATTTCATTTGTAAATCCAGGCAGTATTCGGGCTGACTTACAGCAAGGAGAAGTGACATGGGGTGCTCTTTTTACGGTGCAGCCATTCGGCCATAAGCTCGTAAAAATGAACATGACCGGCAAAGAAATTCGCGACGTTTTGAATGAACAATGGCAGGACAACGATACGAATATGCTGCAAGTTTCCGGTATCAGCTATACATGGGAAAGCACACAGCCAAAGGGAAACCGTGTTGGAGCGATTCTCTTGGAAGATGGTTCTCCTGTTGAAGATGCTCGAGTATATTCCGTTACCATTAATGCGTTTCTTGCGGCCGGCGGCGACCACTTCTCCACATTTGTAAAGGGAACAGATCGAGTGGAAGAATCGAGCGACTTAGAAGCACTCGTCCAATATATCCCTCTATTAAGCGATCAAACTGTTTACCACGCAACGGACCGGATTCACAAAACAAGATGAATTCTTTGCATTCTTCTTGAAATTATATTACAGTACGCATTGTATACAGAGAAAGGATGAAACACAATGGAAAAGATAAAAGTATATTCCGATTTTGTTTGCCCGTTCTGCTTTTTAGGAAAAAAGCCGATTGAAGAAGCTCTTAAAGCCGACGAAGTGGAATGGATGCCGTTTGAGCTGCGTCCAGAGGGAGCGGAGCCTTTAGATCCAAATGCTCCTTATATTCAAAACGGCTGGAAATACGGCGTTCAGCCGATGGCAGAAAAACTTGGGATCTCCATGATTCTTCCCGATATCCATCCGCATCCAAGAACGACGCTCGCCCATGAAGGATATCAGTATGCGAAAGAGCATGGAAAAGGAAACGAATATGTACAGAATGTATTCGTCTCTTTCTGGCAAAAAGGATTAAATATTGGAGATATTGAAGTTTTAAGCAGCATTGCACAAGAGACGGGGCTGGAGAAAGAAGCGTTTGAAGAAGCGCTGCGCACCCGCAAATATAAGGAAGCGCATATAAAAGCATTGCAAGCAGCAAGCCATATTACTGCTGTTCCAACAATGGAAATGGGGTCTGCTGTACTGCAAGGCGTTCAGTCCGCAGAGCGCGTTCAATCCTTTATAAAACAACAATCTGTAACAGAAGGCAGCGCTTGTTCCATTGACGAATGCTAAAAAACTCCCATACAGGGAGTTTTTTTATTACAGAATGAGAAAGTATAAAATTCCGGGAATATGTAGTTCAGTCAATCTATTGTTATCCTTATATAGAAAAAGCCTCCTGTACAACCGGAGGCTTTTACGAACATTGAAAGTAATCGATAGTATTCAAATCAAATCCTGTATACACCCATCTGTAACGACTCGGGCTCCAGCGATATCCTGCAACGGAATCACGACCTACAAACACCGGATAAAACCAAAAGTGTCTGCCGTTTCGCAGCCATATATACGTATAACGATATAAGCAGCGTCTTATGCCGCCCGGGTCGACTGCATATAATCCAACTTGCGGCTTTTGCGGTGTATACGATGGCGGCGGTCCTTGAGGCGGTCCTTGTGAAGGTCCCTCTACTTGGCCTCCCGGCTGATACGGCGGATACCCTCCTACTTGACCCCCTGGCGGATACGGCAGATATCCTCCTACTTGACCCCCCGGCGGATACGGCGGATATCCTCCTACTTGGCCCCCCGGCGGATACGGCGGATACCCTCCCACTTGACCCCCCGGCGGATACGGCGGAAATGTCTGCCTGTAGTACCCGTAAGGATTATACATCATTTTCACTCCTTTGCTTTGGCACTCGTGCTGTCATTTCTATGTGTATGTGCCTGCAACTTGCCCCTTTCCTTCTTTTCCAAAATAAAAAAGGCTTCTATAAGCCTTTTTTATCCGAAGATCAGAAAGTATAAAATTGTTTGGGCATATCCGACTTTACCTGAACGAGCCGGATCCGCTTTTCTTGTCATTTCGTCAGCTGATGACGAAAAGCATATATAACGGCCTGTGTACGGTCGCTTACGCCCAGTTTGTTCAGGATGTTGCTTACATGTGTTTTGACTGTCTTTAACGCAATAAAAAGAGAATCCGCAATTTCTTGATTGGATTTCCCTTCTGCTATAAGGAGTAAAATTTCCAGCTCTCGTTCTGTTAAACCATCATGCAAATAATTTTCTTGCTTTTGACGCATTTTAGACATCATCTTTCCCGTTACCTTTGGCTCTAATACCGTCTCTCCCTCGTATGTAGCACGAACAGCGTCAGCAATATCGCTGGCTTTAGAGGTTTTCAACAAATAGCTCGCCGCCCCTGCTTCGATGACAGGGTACAGCTTTTCGTCATCTAAAAAGCTTGTTACGACTACTACCTTTGCTTCCGGCCATTCCTTTATGATGGCCTTTGTCGCTTCAATGCCGTCCACTTCATCCATAACTAAATCCATTAAAATAATATCGGGACGCAATAAAAGCGCAAGCTCGATTCCTTTTCGGCCGTTTTCGGCTTCTCCCACTACTTCTATATCAGATTGTGTAGATAAATATGCGCCTACTCCCATTCGCACCATTTCATGATCATCTACAAGCAATACTTTAATCATGCTGCTCCTCCTTCCTCTTTATAATCGGAACCTTTACTTCAAGCTGCGTTCCCTTGTTCGGAAAGCTGATGATTTTAAATGTCCCGCCTATTTCCTGCACGCGCTCTTGAATAGAAGAAAGTCCGTATGAGCCCGCTTTTCGCTGATTCACGTCAAATCCTACTCCATCATCTAATATTTTTAAAATGGCATATTGCTGAATGTTTCGCAGTCGAAGCTCCATGCGCTTTGCTTTTGCATGTCTGAGTGTATTGGAAAGGGCTTCTTGAATAATGCGAAACAGATGATCCTCAATACCTTTTTCAAGCTCAATCGGTTCAACGAGCCATTCTATTTTAATTTGCTGCTTTCGCGATAATTCGGTAAGCAGCTCTTCTATACCATCCACCAATCTTTTGCCCTCAAGCTGCACAGGCCGCAAATGAAGCAGCAGCGCGCGCATTTCCGATTGGGCATTAACAATCATTTGCTCTATGAGCTGCAGTTGCTTTTGCTTGGTCTCCGAGCGCTCATTAGCCTGCTCATTGACTGCAGATATCATCATTGACATCGCAAACAGCTGCTGGCTGACAGAATCATGCAGCTCCCGCGCCAGTCTATGGCGCTCTTGCGAAATCGCTTCCTGCCGCATCTCTTCGTTCCAATCTGCACGTTCATTTGTGAGCTTTTGAAACAATCCGGCCTGCTCTTCTAAACGCTTCCCTAAAGCAACAATCCGATTTCCGATTTCTCCGAGATCATCTTGCTCAGAGAAAGAAAGAGAGGAACGATAATTTCCTCTTTCAATATCTAATAAGGCAGCTGACAGCTTGTACATGCGGCGCTTCATATAATGTCCAATGGCATAGCCGATGGCAGCACCAAACGCACAGCTGCCGCCGATTACAAATAATACGACGGGAATGGACGCGACATTGCGTTCAATTAAAAAAACATATAGATCCTGCTCGCTTTGCCACGCATAAACAATAGTGGCAAATAACGAGATACCGAGACACGATAAGATAGAATAATTTAAATAAGTCCATGAAACACTTGCCTGTTTATTCATCAAGCATGCCTCACTTCCGTGTCACCGATGAGGAGCGAGGAAATAATTTTAATGCGTCTCGGGGCAGACGCATACGCCTCTGTCATGAGCAGCGTATTTTTGTTAAACCCTTTTTCTTCATGGCCAAGCATAGAAATATTGCCAGCCAGAACAGAATGGTTCAGAGATACTTCAATATCATAAGGAACATATAAACGAATATTGCCCACGATGCCATGAATGATAATCACGGTTTCTCCTTCAGGAATCATAGCCGTTGTCAAATCAATTTTAACATCTCCGAGCCCGTAGCGAATATTGATATCATGCAATTCATAAATACTGTCAGCTACGCGGTAATTTCCTACGAATAAATTCTTTAAAAAAGGCTGACATTGCACGATGCGCTTACCTTGATCGTTTTCTTGCAGCTCCGGACGCAATACGGACGGACGCTGACCGCTTGTAATCAATCCATATCCTATATAAATTAAAATGGTGACGAAAACAAGCTGAAAAGCCACAGAAGAAAAAATATTTGCAATCAAGGTAAATACACCTATAAGGAAAAATACGTTTCCTCTTACCTTTTTCCCTTTCTTCCGAAGATGATGGCCAAGCATGATAAGCACAACGGAAAAGACGAGGGCTACCGGTTCAAACCGGTGCAGCACAATGTCAATGAGCATTCCTATTGCAAATATAGTAGCTAGTATACCGATGATTTGTGTTTTCGAAAACGGCCGCTTCATTTTATGCCCTCCCTTCGTCGTGATTACGAAAAGCGGAGCCGGCTTAGGTGCAGAACTAGAGGTTCGCTGCCTTTAAAGGCGCTTTTTTCCTTTATACGGCAGTGGCTCTCTGGTGACAACACCTAACCGGCGGAGCTAGACATATCTCAAATTTTATAATTTCTGTTCAAAAGCAAACAAGTTATACTTTTTTGCTTTGAACAGAAGAAAAGGCATTGATATCAACACCTTTCCCTCTTCTACCAATATATCACAAGCAGTTATAAGAATGTACTTATTGATGTACAGATTCCTTTTCTTTTAATTGCTTTTCCAGCTTTGCAATTTTAAGATCGAATGTATCCCGTTCATAACCTTCATTAATGCGTTGCTCAATGTCTCGCATGTGCTCTTCGATTTCCTCAAAGCGCAAGAACGGATTTCCTTCTGAAATTTTATGCATCGTATCATTGATGCGGCGGTTTACATGCGCCACATTTTCGCGGGCCATCAGCTCCATGCGCTTTGCGTGCATTTCTTTGAGCTTGTTTTTCATTTCTGATAAACGATGCTGCAGCTCTTCTGTTTGCTCGATCGTTTTTGTGTACATTCCTTCTAAGCGGTTTGCTTGCCCTTCATAATATTCCGCTTCCTGCACCGCTCTTGCTTCAAGCGCTGCCTCTCCTGCTTGACCGGCTACCTCCGCTTGATGCTTGCGTTTTTTAGCCATATAACGCGCTTGCTCCAATTCGCGGAAAAAGTTCGTTTTCAGCATTTTATGACGTTCAATCAATTTTTCGATTTTCTGCGCCTCGCGCTCTCCATCGCGTAAGTATTGATTCAATAAAGCGATTGGGTTCTTTTTCTCCTGTTCATCCAATGCGTTGTGAATATCGGCTAACACTACATCTCTTACTCGTTGAAATAAAGATTTCTTCATCATTCTCATCCTTCCGTTTTAATATTGCTTCATCACTTTTTCCCATTCTTCATCGAAGCTGCTGAATGATTTATATTCTGTTTCCTTCTTGCTGCCGCATTTCCATTCACGGTATCCGTAGTACAGCAACACAAGTGCTCCAATGCCGATGATAGCAGGGAAGTTGCCGAACACAACGGATAAACCGATTAATCCGAGGATACCCCAGCCGAACTTTCCAAGAAGCGATTTTGCTTTTAGCATGGATCTAAAGCTCCAGTATACTAAAGCTGCGCCGATCGCAAAGCCAATCAAGTGGCCTAAGCTTGCAAGAGCAATAATACCAAGCACCCCTGCAGCCATAACTGTTAAAAACTTTTTCATCGTTTGTTGCCTCCCTTCGATTTGATACTTCTATCCTACCTAAAAACGAAATGCTTCATAACGAACTTAAGGTGTGTTTTCATATCAGACTTTAGACCTACTCATACTCAGGCTGCACAGGCCGCAAAATAGTTACTTCTCGCCCCCATGCGTTGTAACTTAGAAAAGAACATAGAAAATGAGATGAATAATATGTAAAAGCTTTCTATATGAAAGCTTTTTTAGTTGAGCTTATACACGAAGGCTTTCATGTGATATTATGGTAAAAAACACCATACAAATTATAATTCGAATTCGGAATGTGACAAGATAGGAACGAGCAACTTAATATAAGGAAATGGAAAGGAAGAAGACTGCATATGAAATCCAAAACCGGTATTATTCTCATATCAATAGCTGTTATTCTTCTTGTGATTATCGGTTCCTTTTTCTCGATGTACAATGGCTTTGTTTCTGCCGAAGAGAATGTAAAGTCTAAATGGTCGCAGGTAGAAAATCAGCTGCAGCGGCGGTCTGATTTAATCCCAAACCTAGTTGAAACCGTAAAGGGATACGCAAAGCAGGAAAAAGATGTACTTACGCAAATTTCTGACGCGCGCGCTAAGCTCGCGGGCAGCAATAAACCGTCTGAGCAAGCAGCTGCCAACGATCAACTAACAAGCGCATTAAACCGTTTGCTTGTTGTAGTAGAGCGTTATCCTGATTTGAAATCAAATGAAAATTTTAAACAGCTAATGTATGAACTATCCGGAACAGAAAACCGCATTGCTGTTGCACGCAAAGACTATAACGACGAAGTCGCGACGTATAACAAAAAGATAAAACGTTTTCCAGGCGTTATCGCAGCCCGTCTAGGCGGATTTACAGAAAAAGAATACTTTAAAGCAGATCCAAATGCACAAAAGAATGTAAAGGTTGACTTTGGAAGTGGTCAATGATGCAGCAGAAAACACTTCGTTTTCTTTCTCTTCTCTTGCTGATTTCATTAAGTTTGATGTGCTTTATCCAATTCGCCTATGCATTTGACAAGACCAGCATCCCCAAACCAGTCGGCGATATATATGTACAGGACCCTGATCATTTCTTATCTGCGGAAACGAAACAGCAAATCATTTCGGAAGCAAAGCAGCTTCATGAAAAAAACGGCGCTCAAGTTGCTATGCTATTTGTAAAATCGCTGAAAGGAAATGATATACGTGAATATTCCCTTGAGGCATTTCGCAGCTATGGGCTTGGAAGCAAGGAAAAGAATAACGGCGTGCTGTTTGTGGTTGCCGTAAATGACAGAAAAGCACGCATTGAAGTGGGGTACGGATTAGAAGGGGCTATTCCTGATGCAAAAGCAGGCAATATTTTAGAAACATATGCATTTCCTGCATTAAAGACGCAGAATTACGATAGAGCTGCTCTTGATACATTCAGATCGCTTGCAAGCATTGTACGGGCGGAAGGAGGCTCCGCTCCGCCCAAGCAGCAGTCCAGCTCTCTTTCGGAAGCTTTTATATTGCTCTTGTTCATTTTGGGCGGCATGACAATATTGATTCTAATCCTCATGCAAATTCAAAAAAAGCGGCGCCCAAAAGACCCGCGCAACCCCCATTACGATAATTACAATCCCTTTCCGCCGTCCGACGGAATTCCCCCTGTCATTTGGTACGGCGATTCTGACAACCATCGCCGCTTTGACGATTCAGGCGGCGGCTTTGACAGCGGCGGCGGAGGCTCCTCAGGAGGAGGAGGCGCCGACGGGGATTGGTAACACGAAAAGCAGAGCCGGCTTGTTCAGGTGCAGAACCAGAGGTTCTCCGCCCTCAAAGGCGTTCTTTTGCCTTTGTGTGGCGGAGGTTCTCTGGTGGCAGCACCTAGCCGGCGGAGCTAGACATCACGAAAAGCGGAGCCGGCTTGTTCAGGTGCTGGACATCACGAAAAGCGGAGCCTTCTGCAGAACCAAAAAACGTATTGCTTGCACACAAAAAGACCTCACGCGAAGGCGTGAGGTCCTCTCATTATTAAGATGCTTGTTTTACTTCATTTAAATATTCTTCACCCTTTGCTTGGTCGTATTGTCCTTCCCATTTGGACATAACAACCGCAGCCAAAGAGTTTCCGACTACGTTTACAGCCGTACGAGCCATATCAAGGATACGGTCGATACCCGCGATGAACGCCAGTCCTTCCGGAGGAATACCTACAGAACCAAGCGTTGCCAATAATACAACGAAGGACACGCCCGGTACGCCGGCAATCCCTTTAGAAGTAAGCATCAATACGAGCATAAGTGTGATTTGCTGGGAAATCGACAAATGGATACCGTACATTTGCGCTAAGAAAATAGCCGCAATTGCTTGATACAGTGTTGAGCCGTCCAGGTTAAAGGAATAACCTGTCGGAATAACGAAGGACGCGATGGCTTTCGGACATCCGAACTTCTCCATCTTCTCCATGATTTTTGGTAAAACCGCCTCTGAGCTTGCTGTAGAGTAAGCAAGGATCAGTTCGTCTTTTAACACTCTCATAAATTGAAAAATATTAATTCCTGCTATTTTCGCTACGATGCCTAGTACTACGACAACGAAGAAGATCATAGCACCGTATACTACTACTACTAGTTTTCCTAGAGGGATAAGCGATCCAACACCAAACTTAGAAACCGTTACGCCAATAAGTGCAAATACGCCGAACGGAGCGAACTTCATCACTTGGTTTGTTACATAAAACATCGCGTCTGCAACGCCTTGGAAGAAACGAAGAACAGGCTTTCCTTTTTCGCCGATTGCCGCTACGCCAAGTCCAAATAAAACAGAGAAGAAAATGATGGCAAGCATATCGCCTTTTGCCAATGAATCAATAATATTTGTCGGTACAATATTTACAAAAGTATCAGCTATAGAATGACCCTTTACTTGTTCAGTTGCGCCTACATATACAGAAATATCTGTCTTTTTCAAATGACTCATATTCACGCCAGATCCAGGCTGAGTTACATTTGCAATCAGCAGTCCTACAGCAATTGCAATCGTGGTAATGATTTCAAAGTACAAAATGGTTTTGCCGCCGAGTTTTCCTAGTTTCTTGATGTCGCCTACACCGGCAACGCCTACTACGATACTGGATACAACGATCGGAACAACAATCATTTTAATCAGACGAATGAAAATATCGCCAATCGGCTTTAAGTAAGTAACAACGGACGCTTCTCCGTAAAATACAGCGCCGACAGCAATACCTACAACGAGACCGATTAGAATTTGCCAAGCTAATCCCAATTTTTTCATAGTGAACCCCCTCTTGATGTGTTAAACTGCTATTTTCCCATAATAGTAGAAATATTTCTACTATTGCGATATATTGTGAGATTATTCAATCTCTTACCCCTCAAAAAATATCATAACGGAAAACTTACAATCTGACAATATCATAAATATTATATTAATAAAAATTTATTACCTCGACAAATAAAAACAAGAGGTGCATCACCCCTTGTTTTTATTGCCGATCACTGTCGTTCCAACACGAATTTTGAAAGTACTATTGCTATTTCCATTTACATTATTTACTATTACAGGTCTTGCCGGCTCCGTTTTTTCCTATAATCCCTATCCGGTCTCCTCTATACACTTTTGTATGCGGCAGCTTAAACAGCACTTTCTCGCCGATCTGCGCCTGCAAATCATAAACTTCTATTAATAACATTAAAAAAACCTCCCTGATACGTCCCAGAGAGGATAGCTTCCCAATAAAGTCATACGCAAATAAGCATACTGCACGTACGGCATGAACTTTATAAGCATGAACATCCCCAAAAAAGGGCAGACCTATCCTGTCCGGAACAAAATGAATGTATATTCGTTTTGATCGAGAATAGGTTAATTGTCCATCGCTCCAAAGTTCATCCCTTTCCTAATTTATACATTTATCATATGCAATCATATGAAATAGGTCAAATTCATTTTCTTTTTATTATAAATATATTATACTTATAAAAACATCACTTTTTGAAATCCCCTCCTTCACCCTTACACCCCTTGTTTTTCCTATCCATTTTATTAAATCCCATGGAAATACTAAGATAATATTAAATTCTCGTTACACTTTGTTAAAATAATAGATTCTCCTTTCTGTATATGGTATATAAGTTACGGTAGGGAAAGGAGTTACATATTCATGACTAAGAAAATAACAATTATGAATCTAGTTGCTGCAGGGGCGCTTCTGGCTTCTCCTGCGTTTACTTATGCAGAAAGCAATCAAAACAAACTTAACAACATTGAATCCGAACTAAATGGCAAACAGCAGGAGCTGCAAGGAAAAAAGCAGGAAAAAACGCAAATCGAACAGGACGTTCAATCATTGCAGAAAAAGCTGGACGAATTAAATGCCTCAATCACGAATAACGAAAAGGATTTAAACGCAACGCAAGAAGAAATTCGCAAAACCGAAGAAGAAATTCAAAAGAAGAAAGATCATATCGCTTATTTGCAAGCGCAAATAGAAAAGCGGCAGGAAGTAATTAAACAGCGTTTGCAAACTGTCCAAGAACAACCTCGCACAAACTTAATTACAGACGTTCTCGTAAACGCAGAAAACATTGCGGAACTGCTTGAAAACTTATACTCAGTCAACCTTATCTTAAACTCCGATAATGACATTTTAAAAGAACAAGCTAGAGACCAAAAGGCTGTAGAGGAAGAAAAAGCAGCAGTAGAAGCAAAAGAAACTGATTTAAAGAAATATGAAGAAACATTGAACAAAAAGAAGCAGGAGCTTGAGGCAAATAAACAGGAAGAACAAAAGGTTTTACAACAATTAAACGCTAAGCTCTCACAAACAGACTCTGAAATTGAAAGCGCGGAAGAAGCAAAATCGATTTTAGAAGCGCAAAGACAAGCTGTGCAGCAGAATATCGCAGCGGAAGAGCGTGCAAAAGCTGAAGCTGCAAAGCAAGCTGAAGCGGAAAAAGCAGCAGCGGCATCTAAGCCGTCTGGAAATACATCTTCCGGTTCCTCTAACAGCATGAGCACTCCGCCGGCAGCGAATACGAGCGGCTTTATTAAACCTGCAAACGGACATTTTTCTTCTGGATTCGGACCTCGCGAAGGCCGCATGCATTATGGTCAGGACATTGCCGCAAGCGGAAATGTTCCTATTGTAGCGGCTGCAAGCGGAGTCGTCATTCGTTCTTACTTATCCAGCAGCTACGGAAATGTTGTATTCATTTCTCATCTCATAAATGGAAAAACATATACAACGGTCTATGCGCATATGCAAAACAGACTGGTTTCAGAGGGACAAACAGTACAACAAGGCCAGCAGCTCGGTCTAATGGGCAATACAGGCCAATCAGAAGGTCAGCATTTGCACTTTGAAATTCATATAGGCGAGTGGAACGCGGCTAAAAGCAATGCCGTTGACCCGCTTCCGTATATACAATAAAAGCAAACCCTCTGCCCAAAAGCAGAGGGTTTCTTATATAACTACCAATACATTCAAAAAACAATACTCACATCGGCATAATATATTTAAGCAGGAAAACCATACGTCAAACTATATACAAGTGAATAAAAAAACCGTTTATAGTGGGGAGAGATCATCCGGCGACGTGCAGAAGCGGTCAACCCTTTGCAGTGGTTCATGCAAGGGTAAACCAGAGAGAAGAAGCATGCAATCCTCCCTTTTGGTTGCACATAGCACATGGACATGTCGAATTTATCATTCACTCATATATGGAAACGAATTCCATCATACTATGAAAATGAAAAAAGTGCTATTTTCTAATAGCACTTTTCACACCAAACTATTTAAAAATTCGATTCTTTTTTTGACGGATGTCCGGTACTCGTCCTGCAGAATCTGCTGCAGCAATTTATGGCGGGCCGCTTTATCATAATTCAGCCTTTTGATTTGCACGCGGCACTCGTTCAAAAACTCCAGATACTCTTCATACGTTTCATCATACACGTTCTTTAGCTCATTGCGTATCTGCTTGGCGAGCTTCGGGCTTGCGCCTCCAGTCGATACGGCAATGAGCAGCTTACCCTGCTTCAAAGCTGCCGGAAAATGACAATTGCCTCGCGTCGGATCGCTGATGACGTTCACCAATTGATTTTCCCCCGCTTCTTCCTCGATGCGCTCATTGATTTCCTTGTTGTCGGTAGCTGCAATGATGAGAAACGCATCTTCGACATCCGCTCGCTCATATTCTTTTTGCACCCATTTTACTTGCCTGGATGTAACAAGCTCCTGAATCTTTCTGTCAATCTCCGGACTGATGACAGTCACATCGGCACCCGCTTCAAGGAGAGGCCCGATTTTGAAATATGCAATTTTTCCGCCGCCTGCGATAGCGGCTTTCTTACCTTCGATACGCAGCGTAATCGGATACATACACTTCCCCCTTTATAGCTTCTGCCGCTCTTTCGGCCAGAACGTTCTGCAAGTTTGGATGATATCCGAGATAGGAGCATAAAATCAGTTCTTCGCGCCCGAAACGCCGGATAGTTCGCTCCATCCCTTTCATGAGTATACCTGTAAACAACAAATAAGGTACGACGAACACTTGCTTATATCCGTATGTCAGGGACTTCGCAAGGCCCTCTTCGAAATTCGGGTCCACGGCCGCCAAAAAGCAAATGTCGACTTTTTGAAAAGGATAAAAAGCCTGCAGCAAGTCCGCAATTTGCCGCATATCCCTTTTCACATCCGGATCGCTGCTGCCTCTTCCAACAAGCAGCACCATCGCGTCCTCTCCGATTCGTTCCTGTTTGATTCTCTCCAGCAAAATCGGAATGATTTGCTCATGCACGCCAAGCGGCTGGCCGTACGTAACAGCAATATGCGGATATTCGCGCTGCACAGCTTGCAGTTCCTGCGGAATATCCTCTTTTGCATGCACAGCCGTCAGCAATAAAACAGGCACTACCGCAATATGCGTCGCACCTTTCTCCACACACGCGGCAAACCCTTCTGCAATGGACGGCTCCGCCAATTCCAGAAAGCATACCTCTTGAATCGGCGCATCAACCTTTTCCATGCACTGTGTAACAAAGAAGCGTGCTTGCTCGCACGCTTCCTTCACTCTGCTTCCATGACAAACATACAATACTGCCTGCATATTAAAACGCCTCACTTACATAGCACGATGTCGACAATGACTGCTCAAACCATTGAATTTTCTCACGAAAGCGCACAACTTCCCCAACGACAATCATGCTTGGGTTTTGCACTTCTTCTTTTTGTGCAATCGTTACAATCGTTCCGAGCGTTCCTGTTACGGTACGCTGATTTGCCGTTGTTCCCCATTCCACAAGAGCAACGGGCGTATGTTCGCTCTTGCCGTAACGGATCAATTGACCGCAAATGTACGGAAGATTGCTTACTCCCATGTAGATAGCAAGTGTATCAATGCCTTTGGCAAGGCTCTCCCACTTCGTTTCCTCTTCTGCGCCTGCTTTCCGATGTCCTGTTACAATGGCAAAACTTGCGCTTGCTTCACGGTGCGTCACAGGTATGCCCGCATATGCAGGAGCGGCGATACCGGCCGTAATGCCCGGGATGATTTCAAACGGAATTCCGTTTTGCGCTAATGTTTCCGCTTCCTCTGCGCCCCGTCCGAAGACGAATGGATCGCCGCCTTTTAAACGAGTCACAACCTTCCCTTTTTTCGCATGCTTCACAAGAAACGCATTGATCGTTTCCTGCTGCATCGTATGGTAGTTCGGAAGCTTGCCGCAATAAATCAAATCCGCGTTCGGCTTTGCGTGCTCCAATAGCTCTTTATTGACAAGGCGGTCATATAAAATCACATCCGCCTGCTGAATGCACTTCAGCCCTTTTACAGAAATCAAATCCGGATCTCCTGGTCCCGCCCCGACAATGTATACCTTACCCACACCGTTCCCCTCGCTTCTATTTCAAGATGTTTTCTTGTTCATAAATCACAAAGCCTGCGCCTTTGTGAATCTTTTTCTTTTCGTATAAAGTAATTTCTTCAATTTCCGGCAAGCGTAAAAAGTACTTCTCAAGCTCCACTTCAACAAGTCGAAATGCCTGTTCTTCACTGGAAGCAGCAATGACAACATGAATCACTTCTCCGCTTGCCACAACTTCAAATCGATATAATTCCATGAATTCCTCCTACGAAACAACAACTTCCACTGCAGCTTGATCAAGTGTTGCTTGCAGATGCTCTAAGCCTACGCGGCCAACAAATTCATAAAATGATTCGCCTAGGAGCTTTTGTTCTTTAAAGGCTGTTAAAAAGGCTACAAGCACGTTTGGAAGATCTTCACCGTCAAATTTCCCTTTTAACTTTTCGTTAAATGCTCCATCACCTAGTAGTGTACCACCTACGTAAATTTCAAATGCTTCAACCATGCCTTTATCTTTTGTTTTCATCTTAACGCCCTGCAATCCGATATCAGCAATTTGACGTTGTCCGCATGAATTTGGACAACCAACCATATGAAAACGAACTGGAACATCCAGTGTAAGCTGTTCATCTAAATATTCCGCAATACGGCGAAGACGTTCTTTTGTTTCCACAAGCGCCAGATTACAATATTCAATACCTGTACAGGAAACAGCATGACCGATAAATGATTGCGGCTTTTCTTTAATACGTTGGAATAATGGCTCTTGCAGAAGAGACTCTACGTTCTCAGCAGGCACATTTGGAATAATAAAGTTTTGAGAGTTACATGTACGAACTTCGCCATTTCCGTATTGTTTTGCAATTCTAGCAATCTCGAAAAATTCATCCGCGCTTAAACGGCCAACCGGAACGTTAAAACCAGCGTAATGTAAGCCTTCTTGTTTTTGTGGATGTACACCATAGAAATAGCCGGCATTCCAGCCCTTAACTGCATCCTCGCCTTTTTCAGGAAGCGGACCAGTATATTCTAATACCTTTTCTGTAAACTTCTCTGGACCCCAATCCGCCATCAAGAATTTCAAACGTGCAAGATGACGTTTTTCACGGTAACCATAGTCACGGAAAATAGTTGTAATTGCAATTGCTACCTCTTTTACTTGCTCAGGACGAACGAATAAGTTCAATGTTTGCGCCAAGAATGGGCGTGCAGATAATCCACCGCCGACTTTCACATGAAAGCCAAGAACTGTTTCCCCAGCAATTTCCTTTGTTGCAGGTGTAAAGGAAGCACAGTTAATCTCTGCATTTGCCGCATTATATACATTTGTACTAATGGACATCTTATATTTACGCGGTAAGTTTGAAAACTCTTCATTATGTTGGAAAAACTCATATACTTCATTTACGATAGGTGTTGTATCAAAAAGCTCGTTCGGATCAATTCCTGCAAGCGGATTTCCAACAATCGTTCTCGTAATATCACCGCACGCTCCTGCAGTTGACATACCCACAGCGTTTAATCGGTTAAAAATATCAGGAATGTGTTCAATGCGCAGCCAGTGGAATTGGATAGCTTGGCGTGTTGTGATATCAACTACATCGCGACCATAATCCCTGCCGATTGAAGCTATTGCTTCAACTTGCTCATTTGTCAAAATACCTGATGGAATGTTAACACGCATCATAAAATAGCCGTCTTCTTTCGGGCGTTGCAAGTAAAGACCTGCCCATTTGAATAAATCCCATTCATCTTTCGGAATGGAGTCAAATCCATTCTCAGCATAGTATGGAATATCTTTAAAAATCTCAAGGCCATCTTTTTGCAGCTTCTTTTGTTCTGTTGCGTTTAATTTAAGATTATCTGCCCATACCTTGGTGTAAGACATCCGTTCTCCTCCTTATATGAAGCTCTTCTCTTTTAGGTGCTGTATAACTTGTTCCGCACATTGCTCAATAGTATAAAGATGAGTATGAATTGTTAATTCCGGATGTTCCGGCGCTTCATACGGAGAATCGATTCCCGTAAATTGCTTAATTTGTCCGTCACGTGCCTTTTTGTATAACCCTTTTGGATCCCGCTTTTCGCATTCGTCAATCGGGCAATCCACGAACACTTCGATAAACTCGTTTTCTCCCAAAATGTCGCGCACTTGCGAACGATCCGTACGAAATGGAGAAATAAAGGCTGTCAATACAATCGTTCCGTTGTCTACAAAAAGCTTGGAAACTTCGCCGATGCGGCGAATGTTTTCCGTGCGATCTTCTTCAGAAAATCCAAGATCTTTATTAAGGCCGTGGCGGATATTATCTCCGTCCAGCACATAGTTGTCAATATTTTGCTGAAACAAGCGGCGTGCCACCGCGTTTGCAAGAGTCGATTTGCCGGAAGCAGACAAACCGGTAAACCAAAGAACAAAACTATGGTTTCCTTTTTGTGTACGTCGTTCTTCTTTTGAGACAGATGCTTGATGCCAAGTGATATTTGTGCTCATCTTTCTTCCTCCTTATACATTTACAGGCTGCTGTTTCATGCCGCGAATTAATACTTCGACTACTTCTTTTCGGCTGAATGTGCTTGGAGGAAGCTCTCCGTTTCGCAACATTTCCCGTACTTTTGTTCCGGATAAAATCACGCGATCTTCTGCTCCGTGCGGACATGTCTTAGAAGAAGCCATAGCCTCGCACTTTGTGCAGTAGAAGCTGTGTTCAAAGAAAAACAGTGTAATTCCCAGTTCTTCTGCTGTAAAGTTTGAGAAAATCTTCTGCGCATCGTATGTGCCGTAATAGTTGCCGACTCCAGCATGATCGCGCCCCACAATAAAATGAGTACAGCCGAAGTTTTTACGTACCATCGCATGGAAAATTGCCTCACGCGGTCCAGCGTAACGCATTGCTGCTGGGAATACTGCTAAAAATACATGGGACTTTGGATAGTAGTTTTCAAGAAGAATTTCATAGCTTTCCATTCGAACATCAGCTGGAATGTCATCGGATTTCGTTTCGCCTACCAACGGGTTAAGAAACAGCCCATCCACCACTTCTAAAGCCGCTTTCTGAATATATTCATGCGCTCTGTGTACAGGGTTTCGCGTTTGGAAGCCAACCACCGTTTTCCATCCAAGCTCTTGAAACTTTTGGCGCGTTTCAATTGGATCTAAACGGTAAGACGCAAATTTGTCTTTTGGGATACGTTTCACAAGCACAATTTTTCCGCCTACGTTGACAGAAGGTCGTTCCAATACTCTTTTGACGCCCGGATGCGCCTCATCTGTTGTTTGATATACATGCTGTGCTTCTTTATGCTTATCCGGCACATACACATCCTCTACAAGCAGCACCCCGTATGTGACGCCGTCCTTTACGAGGCGAACTTCTTCGCCAAGCTGCAGCTCTTCCGCTTTTTCCTCTGTAACCGCCAATGTGATCGGGATACTCCAGACTGTCCCGTCCGCCAATCTGATGTTTTCTACAACAGAGTCATAATCTTTTTTTGTCAAAAAGCCAGTAAGCGGGCTGTACGCACCGACTGCAATCAGCTCCAAATCGCTTAACGCCACTGCATCCAATTCGATCTCCTTTTGGATATGAGAAGTGCTATATGCCTCATTTACTAGATTGATAAGTTTTCCTCCATGAGCTGGAATATTACTCATTTTCTTTTCCCCCTGTTTTTATATTATTGTTATCAAACCGATATACTCGGAATTATACTTAATAAAATTATTGATGAAGACCGCACTCCGTTTTATTCGACCCGGCCCATCTGCCGTCACGGCCGTTGCCGTCTGCCGGAAGTGTGCACATTTCGCAGCCGATGCTCGGATATCCTTGATCGTGCAAAATGTTATAAGGAAGCTTATGTTTATACACATAACGCCAAACTTCCTTCCACGTCCAATGAATGAGCGGACAAACTTTAACAGAATGAAACTTATGATCCTGATTGAAAAACTCAGTATTCTGCCTCGTTGGCGATTGCTCTCTCCGCAAGCCGGAAATCCATGCTTTTCCTTGTCCGAGCGCTTCATGAAGCGGCTGGATTTTTCTCATGTCACAGCACGCATTCGGATTTGTCTTCCACAGCTCAGGGCCATGAACCTTTGCCTGCTCCTCTACGCTTAATTTCGGCTGCTTCATTTCAATTTGCAGCTTCGGAAAGCGTGCCTTTATTTTTTCAATGACCTCATACGTTTCTTTGAAATGAAGACCCGTATCCAAGAATACAATTTTTGCATCCGGTTTTACTTGTCTGATGAGATCAATGAGAACGATACCCTCTATCCCAAAACTGCACGCATACACAATTTCATCTCCGTAATGCTCATATGCCCATCGCAATACAGAAAGAGCGCCTTTTGTTTCATCATGATCCGAAAATGAAGGAAATGTATTTTCCCATGTCTCGTACGTAATCACGTATTTTCTCTCCTCTCCAACAAAAAAGGCGATCTTAACCTAGGGGGATAAGACCGCCTCTAGTTTCTTTAGTCAGCGCTTTTGCCACGCTCTAACCGTCCGTTCTGTTCTTCAATGAACAGAACGGACGCTAAGAGCCTGATTGATTCAACTAACACCAGCGCCAAAACCGCTCGCTGATGAAGTTTCACTTTACTTTAAGCGTACTTTTTCGTTTTTTTCAAGCTGAATGACTTTTCCGTCCTGCACAACAAGTGTAATAGATCCGAATTTCATTTCACCAAGCATCGCTTTGATTTTTTCAATAACGACTTGGAATTGCTCTTCTGCTACCACAACAGTCCCCCCTTTGTATCTTTATAAACAAAAAAAATCTTTTCCATTTCGAAAAGACTGTTGAGGTAACTATTTTACCTTATCTTTCAAAATGGGTTCCATTTTGCTGGAAGTAGCACCTTGCCAATCGCAGGTTGCCGGGCTTCGTCGGGCCAGTTCCCTCCGCCGCTCTGGATAAGTGATTTATTTCATTTTATCATAATTCAGAATTTTTTCAATCCCACTTTTCCGATAAGTTTTTTATTTTTTAATATTTTTTATAAAGGGCTTGCATTATTTTACAATAGAACTAAAATATGTATTCGTTATAATGGTTCACATAATTAATAATTGTTTTTACATATTAGTCAAACTGCCTACATGGACATGTCGAAATTATAATTCACTCGTATATAGAAGGCAAGCGGTTATCATTACAGGTGCAGAAAGCGGGTTAGGAAAAAGCTGGTCTCAGTTTATCTTTCTTGCCTACTTGAAAAAGCTCCTGATCATATTCAGGAGCCTTTCTCATGCGGCCATCGGATATCCTCATACAACGAAACAGAAATACCGTTTTTCTGTAACTGTAAAAGCTTCTCTTCCTTTTCCTTCACTGTCCTGTCTTCAATCCCGTCCCGTATGACCGTCACCTGATATCCGCGCCGTTTTGCATCTAAGGCCGTACGATACACACACGTTCCCGCAAATACGCCTGCAATTATGATATGACGGACACGAAGCTGCTTTAAATGTACGATTAATCTGTCATTTGAAAAAGCATTGTTAAATCTTTTTGAGAATATAACATCATTTACAAGCTGAATCCGGACGTCAAGCCCCGCACCTTCCGTTCCCTCTTGTGCTGCTCCGTTTCGTTTCCAATTCCCGATCCAATCTATATGCGAATATTCATTTACGATATAAACGATCTCCATATCACGCCGGTTTGCTTTTTCAATCGTCTTATTAACCGTCTCCAGCAATCGCGCAACCCGCATACTTCCAAACGGGAATATAGCCCCTTCTCCTATAAAGTCATTTTGCATGCCCATTACAAGCAAGGCTGTATGCCCCATCTGTTTGTCCCCCTTTTCAGACCTCTCTCCTTTCAGTATATTTATCATACGCACAATGCGTGCCTACAAGAAAAGCGCAACCGGCTCGTTCAGGCGCAGAACCTAAGGTTCTCCGCCCTAAAAAGCGCTTTTTGCTTTTTTGCGGCGGAGGTTCTTAGGTGGCAGCGCCTTGCCGGTGGAGCTGGACACTAAGAAAAGCGCAACCGGCTCGTTCAGCTAGGGAATTTAAAAACATATACTTTCTTACTCCTACAAAAAAAGAGCCGTTATATACGGCTCCTTCATACAAACTCCTTTGTGCGGACGCGATCGTTTTTCACAAGATCCGCAAATGTTTCTCTTTCTACGACTACATGAGCCTGCGCATCTCTTACAAATACAACTGCCGGACGCGTAATGCGATTGTAGTTGTTGGCCATTGAATAGTTGTAAGCGCCTGTACAGGAAACTGCCAATAAATCCCAAGATGCAACTGTAGGAAGCTTCAAATCCCAAATAAGCATATCTCCGCTTTCGCAGCATTTGCCTGCAATGGACACTGTTTCTTCCGGCTCTTCATAAGCGCGGTTTGCCAGCATCGCCTCATAAGAAGCATTGTAGAGCGCGGGACGAATATTATCTGTCATGCCGCCGTCCACTGCCACATACTTGCGAATTCCTGGCACCTCTTTAATTGAACCAATCGTATAAAGCGTAGTACCAGCATCGCCGACAATGCTGCGGCCCGGTTCAATCCAAATTTCCGGAAGCGGATACTCTCGTTTTGTGAATTGTTCTCTCACTGCATCCGTCATCTCTTTTACGTAGTTGGCAACCGGAAGCGGCGTATCTCCTTCTGTATAACGGATCCCGAAGCCTCCGCCGAGATTCAAAATTTTCATAGCATGACCTGTTTCCGTTCGCACGCTTTCTAAGAAAGTCCCCAATACTTCAATCGCGCGGACAAAGCCGTCCGTTTCAAAAATTTGCGAACCAATATGGGAATGAACGCCCAGCACATTATAGTGCGGCTTTAAAAGCGCTATTTTCATCGCCTGCAGCGCTTGGCCGCTGGAAATGCCAAAGCCGAATTTGGAATCATCTTGTCCTGTTGTAATGTACTCGTGTGTGTGAGCTTCTACTCCTGGCGTAACGCGAAGCAGCACATTAACGATTTTTCCGTATTCCTTTGCCAAATCATGAAGTATTTCAAGTTCAAAGAAGTTATCTACAACAAAGCAGCCGATATCCGCTTGCAGCGCCATAATCAGTTCTGCTTCTGTTTTGTTATTGCCATGAAAGTGAATGCGCTCTGCCGGAAACTCTGCTTGTAGCGCCGTGTACAGCTCTCCGCCTGAAACAACATCCAGCGACATATTTTCTTCTGCAGCCAAACGGCTCATTTCCAGGCACAAGAATGCTTTGCTTGCATATGCAACTTGATAAGAAAAGCCGCTTTCCTGAAATGCTTGGTTGTAAGCGCGGCATTTCTCTCTCATCAGTGTTTCATCGTATACATAAAGCGGCGTTCCGTATGTTTTCGCCAGCTCAGTTGTGTCACAGCCTCCAATTTCTAAGTGTCCTTGTTCATTAATACGGCTCGTTCCATGTAAATACATTTCAATTCCTCCTTTTTAAATAAGAAAAACGGAGCCGGCTTGCTCAGGTGCAGAACCTAAGGTTCTCTGCCCTAAAAAGCGCTTTTTGCTTTTTTGTGGCGGAGGTTCTTAGGTGGCAGCACCTAGCCGGCGGAGTTAGACATCACCGAAAAACGGAGCCGGCTTGTTCAGTTGCAGAAACTAGCCGGCGGATTTAAACATATCTAAACAAAAAAAACGCGCGGAACAATGTTCACACGCGTTTCTTGAGAAAATGACAAAACGTCAGAATAGATATTCATAATCTTTTCTTAAGAAACCGCATCAACATCTCCAATAGTACTCCACAAGGTTCGCTTGTGACAGTCTTGCATTTATTCAATGCAAGCCCAGTAAAACAGCTTTGCGGCGGCTCCTTCACTTCGGCGACCTTTCCTTTCGTGCTGCGGTCTTCGATCCCACAAGATCTCACACAAACTACTCTTAAATGTCGCAACCTCTATACTGAGATAAGATGAGGCTATCGTATTCGGTTTTCAAATGTTTCATGTTGTTTTTAACGATAACAGATGAAAAACGGGTTTGTCAAACAATTTTTTGTGTTTTTGTTGTATATTTATTTAAAAGATTGATTTTTTATAAAACCATTTCCTAATATATGCTTCAGTACGCCATGATATAAGCGCAGCGAAATTCCCGCTACGCTATACAGGCTTTCTGCAATTGAGTTTCGTACTGTCAGGAAGACGCTGCACCTTGATTGCTTGAACTGTCCATTCCCCGTCTTCATTATTAAAGGTAATCATCACTCGGTCAAAAGGCGGCCGCGGCTTCTCCCCCGGCCGCTGCTCGAATTTAATGATTTCAATCGTTGTTCGAAAAACGTATGTACCGCTATATACCTTCTTCATGCTTATAATTTTCGGACAATCATACTTTTTTTCCTCGCCGTACTGCTTCTCGATGGCTTTGTTGATTTGCGGAAACAGCACGGAATACAGCGCGTCTTCAAGCAAAACGGGAGACTGCTGCGCTGCAGCCGGATGAAAAAACAAACTAGCACTGAATAAAATCGCACATAAAATTGTCTTCATAGGATCCCTCCGCATCTCCCCCTATTGTACCCTGCCCAATGTTTTTCACTCTAACGAATGAAACCTCAGGCATAAAATTCTTTTTATATAATAGTACATACAGTGAAGAAAATAGATGCAACGGATAGCGTTCTCTACTATACTGAATAGGGAAGAATATCCTGTTTCTTACCTTACATATATTAAAAGGACTACCTTTTTAGAGACAAGCCGTGCAGGGGGAGAAGATAGCAATGAACAGCCTATTTCCAAAAATCAGATTCGTACTTTTGGCAGTCGTTCTTTTATGGTTAAAGACATACATTGTATATAAGCTCGCTTTTGATATAAAAATCGAAAATACCATGGATGAAATCATTTTATTTATAAGTCCTGTGAGCTCGCTTTTATTTTTCATCGGTCTTGCTTTGTTTACTGAAAAGCACCGCAATCGTCTCGTTTTCGGCATCAGCATTCTTTTATCTGTCATCTTGTTCAGCAATGCTGTGTTTTACGGCTTTTTTAATGACTTTGTAACGCTTCCGGTATTATTTCAGACAAATAATATGGCAGACCTCGGAACGAGCATCCGCGAGCTTTTAACATACAAGACTTTTCTCATGTTTGGAGACGTTATCATCCTATGGGTGCTGCTTCGTATGCTTCCGAAGCATTTTTCGACCGCTGCTTTGACACGTACGGAAAAATCGGCTTTTTATTTAGTTGTTGCCTCCATTTTCCTTGTTAATCTGACAGTAGCGGAGCTTCATAAGCCTTCTCTATTCACGCGTTCTTTTGATAGAGAAATGGTAGTGAAAAATCTCGGCTTATACAACTACCATCTATATGATATAGCGCTGCAATCAAAATCTTCTGCACAGCGCGCATTTGCAAGCAGCAACAAGTTCGTAGAAATCGAAAACTATGTGAAATCAAAGGATAAACACGTTAACAATCAACTGTTTGGCAGCGCAAAAGGAAAAAACGTCGTGGTCATCTCCATGGAGTCTACGCAAAGCTTTGTTTTGAACCGAAAAGTGAACGGAAAAGAAATTACGCCGTTTTTAAATCAATTCGTAAAAGAAAGCTATTATTTCGACAATTTTTATCATCAAACAGGGCAAGGAAAAACGTCAGATGCGGAGTTTATTATTGAAAACTCACTTTATCCGCTCGACCGCGGATCTGTATTCTTTACGCATCCGAATAATGAATACACGGCAACTCCAGAGCTTCTGAAGGATTACGGCTACTATTCAGCCGTGTTCCATTCCAATGACAAAACGTTTTGGAATCGCGATTTGATGTACCCGTCCCTTGGCTATGACCGCTTTTTCAGCCAAATCGACTTTACCGGCACAGAACAAAACTCTGTCGGCTGGGGCTTAAAGGATAAAGACTTTTTCGAGCAATCCATTGAACATTTAAAATCTTTGCCGCAGCCTTTTTATACAAAGTTCATTACACTGACAAACCATTTTCCATTTACGCTTGAACCAAAGGATCGTTATATTGATGAATATAACTCACAAAGTCCCATTGTAAACCGCTATTTTCCGACGGTACGCTACACGGATGAGGCCATTAAATATTTTGTAAAACGTTTAAAAGAAGAAGGCCTGTACGAAAATACTATAATTGTCATTTACGGCGATCATTACGGCATCTCCGAAAACCATAATCTCGCAATGGCGCAATTTTTGGGGAAAGAAGAAATCACACCATTCGATACAATTCAACTGCAGCGTGTGCCGTTCATCATTCACATTCCGGGACAAACGGGAAAAACCATTTCGAAAGTATCCGGACAGCTTGATGTAAAGCCGACTCTTCTTCACCTTCTCGGCGTAAAAACAAAGAACCATACAGAATTCGGAACGGATTTGTTCGCGGAAGAAAAAGATCCGATGACAGTCATGCGTGACGGCAGCTTCATCACGAAAGATTATATTTATACGAAAAGCATTTGCTATGACAAAAATACCAGTCTGCCGACGGATGAAGCAATATGCAAACCGTATGCAGAAAAAGCAAAAGCGGAGCTGAATTATTCGGATAAACTTATCTATGGAGATTTGCTTCGTTTTGCTGCAAATAATAAACATAAAACAGGCACTATGACCACTGTCTTCGAATAAAAAGCAGTCCTCTTTTACCGAAAGAGGGCTGCTTTTTTGTTCGCTTCTCCTTTAGAAAAGGAAATTTTCCGCCACAATTATTAGCATTTTATGGTATGATAAAAAAGACGCACTTTCATACACTAAGGAAGAATTTAAAAAAGAAAGCAAGGGATCCTATTTTGTACAGAGCAGCTATTCCGAACTTATTTACTCTCGGAAACTTATACAGCGGATTTTTATCTATCGGCTATGCTTCGATGGGGCATTACAAATCTGCTGCCATTTTAGTATTGATCGGCATGATGCTAGACAGCTTGGACGGACGTATCGCCCGTTTGCTGCGAGTGGACTCTCCGCTCGGCAAAGAACTGGATTCTCTGGCTGATGTTGTAACCTTCGGAGCGGCGCCTGCACTCTTAATGTACTACACTTCATTTTCAAAATACGGCCTTATCGGCTTATACATAGCGGCATTGTTTCCATTATTCGGCGCCTACAGATTGGCACGCTTTAATGTAACTCCGACATCTGCGTCTTTAAAATACTTCACAGGCGTTCCGATTACAGCAGCAGGCGGCATTATGGCGTTCTTGACGCTGTT
This sequence comes from Ectobacillus panaciterrae DSM 19096, assembly GCF_000430785.1. Taxonomy (GTDB): domain Bacteria; phylum Bacillota; class Bacilli; order Bacillales; family Bacillaceae_G; genus Ectobacillus; species Ectobacillus panaciterrae. The sequence continues at coordinate 52,870 of NZ_AUMR01000031.1, read as the reverse complement.
TCCGCACATTCCGCACATTGTGCTCATTACGCTGTTCGTGGGATTTTCGTTTCTGATGGTCAGCCGCATTCAAATTCCAAGTCTAAAAGATGTGCCGCTTCCGAAGTATAGCATTATCGTTACACTATTCTTGATTGCAGTCATTTTGACAATGTATCAAAGAAAATTCGGTAACATTCCTGAATTTTTATTCATTGCAATTCCGCTGTACGTTGTCTATATGCTGTCTCAATTTTTGCGTCAGCGCCATTTTGACAAAAAGAACGAAAAAAACGAATAATACAAAACCCCCGTCGATGCGGGGGTTTTGTATTATTTAAAAACGGCTGCTTTTGGCGTATTTACAGGCGTCAGCGGATTTTCACCTTTTAAAACGCTTAAAATATTGCGTACTGCCAGCTCTGCCATTGCATCGCGCGTTTCAATTGTGGCATTTCCAATATGCGGCGTCAGCACAACATTGCGCAGAGATTTCAGCTCTTTTGTAATGCTCGGTTCAAATTCGAACACATCAAGCGCCGCCCCCTCAATGATTCCGTTTGTAAGTGCGTCCACAAGCGCTTTCTCGTCTACAATCGGCCCTCGTGCTGCATTGATCAAATAAGCTGTCTTTTTCATCATGTGAAATTGCTCCGTGCTAATCATATGATGCAGCGCAGGTTTATAAGCACAGTTGATCGCGATAAAATCAGACATTTGCAGCAATTCTTCAAGAGACACGTACCATGCGTCCAGTTCTTGTTCTGCTTCCATCTTTCGGTTCGGTCCTGTGTATACAACGTGCATACCGAATGCTTTCGCCCGTTTTGCAACTGCTTTTCCGATTTCTCCAAGCCCGATGATTCCGATTGTTTTGCCGTACACTTCGCGTCCTAAAAAAAATAACGGCGCCCATCCTTGGAACCCGGTTGTGCGGCATAATTCATCTCCTTCTGGAATGCGGCGGGCAGCTGCCAACAAAATCGCAAAAGTCAGCTCTGCCGTTGCCTCTGTCGATACTTGGGGGGTGTTTGTAACCGGAATTTCTTTTTCAGCAGCATATTTATAGTCGATATTATCGAACCCGGCGCCATAGTTTGCGATGATTTTTAAATTTGAGGCACGCTCAATCGTTTCCTTTGTCACCTTTGTGGAAAGCAGACTGAGCAATGCATCTTTACCCTGCAAACGCTCCTGAAGCTCCTGCTCGCTAATCAGGCCTTCTCCTTCATACACTTCCACTTCGTGATGCTCCAGCAGCTCTAATCCGATCTCTGGTATGTTTCCTGCTACTAAAATTTTCGCCATACATCTGCATCCTTTCTGTCTTCGCCCTTTATAAACGTTTTTTAATTATTGTAAGAAATTTTTTAATGTGATGACAAGTAATCTGCTTCCAATACATGACATGAAATTATAAATCGCATAAAAAATAATCCCCATGCAAGGGGATTATTTACGATTTTTTTGCTTTAACTTTACATCGATTGTGCCTTCTGCGACCGTATCGCTTATTTGCTCTTGTATAACAGACTGATCTTCATAAGAAGATGCCTGAGCTGTTTCATGATCTTTTTCGGAACCGTAATGGAAATTCGTCAATTTATCGGGATCTTTATATTGGTCTTTGTTCATGGAAATGCCTCCTTTATCACGCCTTAACGCGCAGTAAAATCCTCCACTTCAAAACTTAGACTATTCGAAGAAGTTTAAGCGGGAGATAACTGCCCGTAAAGTCCTGATTGGTTCAACTAACCATCAGCGAGGGATAAAAGTCCCCCACTGATGGAAGTTTCACTTTATGACGCTTCAGTCATAGTGTGGGCAAAACGTGGCATTTCACTATTGGAAATATTATCCGTTTGTCAGCACCGGCTGCTCTAGCGGCTTCATGATACGTTTTCGTTTTTCGAATGTTGCCACCTCTGTAAAGCCGTGACGAATCAATGTCTCAACGTTTTGTGCTACATAACTGCCGATATCATCCGGATAATGCGAATCAGAAGAAACTGTGACAGGAACACGATATTTGGCAAGAACGCTCAAAAACAGCGGACTCGGGCACATTTCTTTAACAGGATAGCGGTAATATAACCCGGCATTGATTTCTGTCGCCACGTTGCTTTCAAGCAAGGCTTTGGCAATTTGCTCATAATTGCCTAGAAGCGTATTTTCATCTGGACGATGATTGAATACCTTCATATTGTCCAAATGAGCCACGAAATCAAATAACTGGGAGCGTATTGCACGTTCCACTAAAGCAAAGTGCTTTTCATATAAACTAGGAAGATCTTGTCCTTTAAAACGCTCTTGCGTGTCCGGATTATCAAAGCCCCAGCCAGTACTTGTAAAGTGCACGGAGCCGATTACATAATCCCAGTTCCCAAGCTTTAAGAGCTCTGCCAGCTCTTCCTCTCCGCCCGCAAAATAATCCGCTTCCAGACCAAGACGCAGTGTAATGCCGCGTTTTGCCCAGCGTTCTTTTGCTTCTTCAATCGCCGCCGTAAAATTTTCAATGGATTCCATCATCACTTGATCGAGCCATTCCTTTTGCAAGCGGCCGAGATCTGTATCGCTAATATCGACATAGCGGTAATAGTACTCTCTTGCTTCTGTAAAACGGTACAAATGATCAACGATGCCGACTTCTTTTAAGCCTTTGCGCAGCGCCTCTTCCAAATATAAGTCAATCCAAAACGGAGAAAATGCGCCTTTTTCCAAACGTTCTGCAAGCAGCTCTTTAGACTGCTTCAGCCACTCTAAGGAATGCTTAGGCGCATCAACAGGCATAAAATGCTGCAGCGCTCGATTCGTTCGGTCCAGCCAGCGCAGTGAATACGGTCCCTCTTCTAAGTGAAGGTGATAGTCTACTCTCACGGTCTCTCCCCCTACAGCGTATCGATTTCTTTTCGGTCTCCGACTTTTGACAGCTTGCCGCGGCGGCGTTTCGCTTCCTCTTCAAGCTCTTCTAATGAAACATTCTTTTCCGCCATTAATACTAAACAGTGATACGTTAAATCCATCAGCTCGCTGATAAGCTCTTCTCGGTTCGTGCCCTTTGCCGCGATTACGACTTCCGTACACTCTTCACCGATTTTTTTCAAAATCTTGTCTTCTCCTTTGGAAAACAAATAGTTTGTATAAGAGCCTTCAGTGGGATTTGCTTTGCGGTCTTGTATGTCCTCATAGAGTTCACGCAATATATTTGTCATGGCTTCTCCTCCTACAATACTTTTGTGAAAAAGCACGTACGGCTTCCTGTATGGCACGCCGGTCCGATTTGATCCACGCGCACCAAAATCGTATCCTGGTCGCAATCCAAATACATTTCCTTCACGTGCTGAAAGTGACCGGACGTTTCTCCCTTATTCCACAGACGATTGCGGGAGCGAGAAAAATACCACGTCGTTTTTGTTTCCAGCGTTTTAGCATAAGACTCTTCATTCATATATCCAAGCATCAGCACATCGTTTGTCTTATCATCAATGATAACTGCAGGAATTAAACCGTCTCCCTTTGCAAAATCCGGCTTCATAGTCTCACCTCGATATTCGCTTCCTTCAGTTCCTGCTTCGTTTCGGCAATCGTCGTTTCCCCGTAGTGGTAAATGGACGCAGCCAGCGCCGCATCCGCTGTTGTTTTTTGGAACACTTCCACAATATGCGCGTTATTGCCGCAGCCTCCGGACGCAATAACGGGAATGGTAACGGCTTGCGATACAGCCTCTGTCAATTCTAAATCATAGCCTGCCTTCGTGCCGTCTGCATCCATGCTTGTTAACAGGATTTCACCGGCGCCAAGCTGCTCCGCTTTCTTTGCCCATTCCACTGCGTCCAGCCCTGTATCGATGCGGCCGCCGTTCACAAATACGTTCCACTTTTTGTCCGCCACTTTTTTTGCATCGATTGCCAAAACGATACATTGCGCCCCGAAACGCTCTGCTCCGTCAGCGATAAGCTGCGGATTACGGACCGCTGCGGAGTTTACGGAAATTTTATCTGCACCGGCGCGAAGCAAATTGTACATTTCTTCAACTGTGCCGATACCGCCGCCGACCGTCAAAGGAATAAACACCTCAGCAGCTGTGCGCTCCACTACATCAACCATCGTTTTGCGCCCTTCATGCGTTGCGGTAATATCCAAAAATACAAGCTCATCCGCGCCTGCTTTATTATAGGCAGCTGCAATCGCAACGGGATCTCCTACATCTGTAAGACCGACAAAGTTAATTCCCTTTACGACGCGGCCGTTCTTTACGTCCAAACAAGGAACGATGCGCTTCGTTAACATACTTCCACCGCCTGCAGAGCTTCTTCGAGCGCAATTTTGCCTTCATATAATGCCTTTCCGGTAATGACGCCGTATAGGTTCATTTCATTCAATTGTTTAATATCATCCATGGAGCTTACGCCGCCGGATGCAACGATTTGTACAGAAACAGCCTCTTGCAATGCTTGCAATTGCTCGAAGTTCGGCCCGGCCAGCGTGCCGTCCCGGGAAATATCCGTAAACACAATCGTTTTGACGCCCATCTTCTCCATTTGCTTCGCAAGCGCAATATAATGAACATCTGATACATCAAGCCAGCCGCGTGTCGCAACATGCTCGTCTTTCGCGTCAATACCGACAACAATACGTTCGCCGTATTTTTCGAGCGCTTCTTGCAGGAATGCAGGGTTCAACAGGGCAGCCGTACCGATAATGACACGGGCAACGCCAACAGAAAGAAGCGTCTCGATCGTCTCAATAGAACGGATTCCGCCCCCTACTTGAACAGGAATGCTTAACGTTTTTGCGATTTGTTCAATTACAGGAAGATTTGTCGGCTTCCCTTCGAGCGCACCGTCCAAATCCACTAAGTGAAGGACCTTTGCCCCCAGTTTTTCGAATACAACAGCTTGCTCAAGAGGATTTTCGTTCACGACTGTTTCTTGCTGAAATTGTCCTTGATATAAACGGACACAGCGGCCGTTCTTTAAATCGATTGCCGGGAAGATGAGCATATGACCAACTCCTTAAAGTTTTCTAACATTTTTAAACCGACTTCACTGCTTTTTTCCGGATGAAATTGCGCGCCGAAAATATTTCCTTTCGATACGACACCAGGTACGAACACACCGTAGTCGCTGCCGGCATCCACAACATCTGCAGGACAATCCGCATAGAAGGAGTGAACGTAATACACATAGGATTCGTCCTGTAAACCGTTCAGCAGCGCGGCCTCTTTTTTCTGCTGCAAATTGTTCCAGCCCATATGCGGAATTTTGCGCCCTGCCGGAATTTTACGTACAGTTCCAGGCAGCAGACCTAAACCTTTTGTAAACTCTATTTCTTCACTTGCTTCAAATAAAAGCTGCATGCCTAGGCATATCCCTAAAATCAGCTTTCCCGTTTCGGCTTCCTTGCGAATCAGGGAGATGAGACCGCGTTCCTCCAATTCCTTCATCGCTTTCGGAAAAGCGCCCACACCCGGCAGCACGATCGCTTCGCTGCTCCTGATGATTTCGGGATTATCTGTAATCACATATTCCACACCGACATGCTCCAGCGCTTTGGATACGCTGCGCAGGTTGCCCATTCCATAATCGATAATCGCAATCATCTTACAGCAGTCCTTTCGTGGAATTTACGCCCGTAATTTTTTCATTGATTTCTACCGCTTCCCGCATAGCGCGCCCGAATGCTTTAAACAGCGCTTCAATTTTGTGATGCGTATTTCTTCCATATAAAACACGGGCATGAAGCGTGATACCTGCGTTAAAGCTGATTGCACGGAAAAATTCCTCCGTCAGCTCCGTATCATAATTGCCGAGCTTATCGTTTTTGAGCTCTGCGTCAAACACTAAAAACGGACGTCCGCTTATATCAAGCGATACAAATCCGAGCGCTTCATCCATCGGTACATAAGAAGTTCCATATCGGTTGATTTGCTTTTTGTCGCCCAGCGCTTCTTTTATGCAAGCGCCAATGGCGATCCCGACGTCCTCTACCGTATGGTGAGAGTCAATGTGTAAATCGCCGTTTGCTTTCACCTTCAATCCGATGCGTCCGTGCCTAGCGAATAAGGTAAGCATATGATCGAAAAAGCCGACCCCTGTCTCTATGCTCACTTCTTCTTGATTATCTAAATCCACCCACACTTGAATATCCGTTTCCGTCGTTGTGCGTGACAATTCTGCTGTACGGGCCATTATTTTTCCTCACTTTCTTCAAACCGGATTTGAATGGATTTGGCATGCGCATGCAAGCCTTCCTTTTCTGCCAATACTACAATTTGATCTTTCACCGCATACAGCGCTTCTCTTGTATATGAAAGAAAGCTTGATTTTTTAATAAAATCATCAACCGACAGCGGAGAGAAAAAGCGTGCCGTCCCGCTTGTCGGCAGCACGTGATTCGGACCGGCAAAATAATCGCCGAGCGGCTCTGGCGCATACGGTCCCAAGAAAATGGAGCCTGCGTTCTTTACATTTGCGAGCGCCATCATCGGTTCTTTCACATGAAGCTCCATGTGTTCAGGTGCGATGGCGTTGGCCGCTTCGAACGCTTCATCTAGTGTGTCAACGACAATAATGGCGCCGTTTCGCTCGATGGATGCTTTCGCAATGTCCTTGCGCGGAAGCTCCTCCGCCTGTCTTTCTACTTCGCGTTGTACTTCCTTCGCCAATGCCTCGTCTGTTGTAACAAGAATGGCCGCAGAATTTACATCATGCTCCGCCTGGGAAAGAAGATCTGCCGCGATGTATTTAGCGTTTCCTGTTTCATCGGCAATCACCAATATATCTGAAGGTCCTGCAATCATATCGATGTTTACATCGCCGAATACAGCTCGTTTTGCCAAAGCGACATACATATTTCCCGGCCCAACAATTTTATCGACGCGCGGAATCGTTTCCGTTCCGTATGCAAGAGCAGCGACAGCCTGCGCTCCGCCAATGCTGTATACCTCGTCTACCCCGGCAATCTTTGCAGCAGCCAAAATGTAAGGATTCACGCCGTCTTTATGAGGCGGCGTCACCATCACGATTCGTTTTACGCCGGCGATTTTGGCAGGCAGCACATTCATTAACACGGAAGACGGATATGCGGCGGTTCCTCCTGGTACGTACACCCCTACCGTTTCTAAAGGCCTAATAAGCTGGCCTCGGATAATGCCGATCTGCTCAGCTTCAACAAACCCTTGGCGCTTTTGCTTTTCATGATAGGAAACGATGTTTGCCTTTGCTCCCTCTAACGCTTGTAAAAATTCTGATTCCACAACAGCTAATGCCTGCGCAAAAGCATCCTCAGAAACGCGAAACGATTCCAGCGTTACCTTATCGAATTTTTCGGTATATGCCCGAAGCGCCTCGTCCCCGTGCGCTTTTACATCGAGCACAATGTTTTCTACAGCGGCAGCCGCTTCTTTTTCTGTAATTTTCGCCGCTTCGCGAAGCGCTTCAATGCTTGCCAAAATTACATCCTGTTTTCCGTACAAGAGCTTCATGACATTACCCCCTTTGCGTCAGCGCTTGCTCCATCTGGTCGATAATGGAGAACATTTCGTCTTTTTTCATTTTTAAAGATGCTTTGTTTGCGATTAAGCGAGCGGAAATATCATGCATTTCCTCAAACACGATAAGACCGTTCTCCTTCAGTGTTTGACCTGTTTCCACAATATCGACGATCGCGTCTGCCAATCCAAGCAGCGGCGCAATTTCAACAGATCCTTCTATTTTAATAATCTCAACATCTTCTCCCTTTTGACGGAAGTACGCTGAGGCAACGTTCGGATATTTTGTGGCAATCGTTTTCTTTTTATAACTGTCCGGATTGTATGACGGAATCGATGCCACACAAAACTTGCAGCGCCCGATGCCAAGATCAATCATTTCATACAGTTCCTTCTCGTTTTCAAGCAGTACGTCTTTTCCGACGATGCCGATATCGGCCACGCCGTGCTCCACGTACGTAAGCACATCGACTGCCTTTACAAGAATAAAACTGATATTGGCATTATGACTTTTAAAAACGAGCTTTCTTCCTTTTTCCTTCAGCTCCGAACAATCAATACCGATTCTTTCTAATACCGGGATAATCTGCTTCTCGAGCCGGCCCTTCGTTAACGCAATTTGAACGTTACGCATGAAGTTTCCCCCTCTTTCTCAAGCATCCATTTCTCTTTCCACCCATATTCTGCAAGCTTATCGCCAGATGTATCAATTACTTTTGAGATATGATGCTTTCGTGCAAAATTGAAGGAATCTTGCAGCGTCTCGCACATGGACAATTCTGCCTTCATACCGTCTTTTAGAAGTAAAGAACGCAGACGCTCTGCTTCTTCGATCGTTTCAAGCGCATAGTGAATAAGGATATCCGCAGTCTCCAGCTTTGCGGGCGGTGCTTGTTCCTTTAATACGCGAACGATTTGATCAACCTCTAGCGCCAAGCCGACTGCAGGAAGCGGTTCGCCAAAATGCCCCATAAGGTCGTCATAACGTCCGCCGCTTAAAATTTCTTCACCGATATCATTCGCATAGCCGCGGAAGATTACACCAGTATAATATTGAAGGTTTTGAATCATGCCCAAATCGACTGAAATGTAATGACCATAGCCTAATCGCTCGATTGTTTCATAAATTTTGCGGACGCGGGCTATCGCTTGCTTCATTTCTTTGTTGGCTGCCAAGCGCTCCGCTTCGTCGATAATTTCAATTCCGCCAAATAGTCTCGGCAATCGCTGCAAAAGACGGATGGTCGCGTCTGTTTCATCAAAATTCTTTTTCTTTAAAAATTCAGACAGTCCAGTGTAGCTCTTATTTTCAATATAATCGCGAAGAATTATTTCATCCGCTTCTGTTAAAGATAGCTTTTTAATGATAGATTTATAGAGCTCCACTTGTCCGATTTCAATTTTAAACTGCGCTACCCCGACAGCCTGCAGCGCTGTAATCGCACTCACAATGCACTCTACCTCGGCACGCAAATTATCAATGCCGATGATTTCGATTCCTGCTTGCGTCAGCTCATTGTATTTTCCTGTCATGCTTTTATTAGCACGGAAAATATTACCGCTGTATGTGAGCTTGAGCGGCGGCTTCATCATGCTCGAACCGACAACGCGCGCAATCGGAATTGTCATATCAGGGCGCAGTACTAAAATACGTCCTTGATGGTCGAAAAATTTATACATTTTCTCTTCATCAATCGGACGATCTTGAAAGGCAAATACGTCATAAAATTCGATGGTCGGAGTTCGAATCTCTTCATAGCCGCGGGCGGTAAATACGCGGCGCAGCCGCTGCTCCACCTCTTCCTGCAAGGTACTATCCTCAAATAAAAGATCCCTCGTCCCAGTTGGGTTCGCTCGTTTCCATTTTGTCATCTGTAACACCCCTTGTCTTTCGAAACGAAAGTTGTTACTAACACGATACAAAGGAACATGAATTATGTCAAATAATTTCGGATGGTATTTCTGCATAAATATTAATATTCATGTCCTTATTTCACCGAAAACCTTTTCATTCCCCTGCTTCTTTTGCATAAAAATTAATTTCATGCATATAAAAACCTTCAATCTGCTGTAGCAAGAATTGAAGGTTTTTATATTTTTATGCGCGATTTTCGTATAAAACGATATCTTGTTCGTATTGAAGCGTGATTGCAATATCATCCAATCCGCCAAGAAGCTTTTCTTTCCATACAGGATCAATGGAAAAAGAAAACTCTTCATGCGCTGTTTGAACGATCTGCTTTTCTAAATCTACCACTATTTCTTCATCAGATCCTAAAGATGCAAGAGCATTGCGTGCGCTCTCATCCAAAACGACAGGAAGAATACCATTCTTTGTGCAATTCATATAGAAAATATCAGCAAAGCTTCCGGCAATGATTGCGCGAAAACCATAATCATCGAGTGCCCACGGTGCATGCTCACGGGAGGAGCCGCAGCCGAAATTATCGCCAGCCACTAAAATAGTCGCGGTTTTTCGAGCATTAAGCGGAAAATCTGGATTGTCCGTACGGTCATCCAAATAGCGCCATTCATCAAACAAAAATTGTCCGAATCCAGTCCGCTCAATCCGCTTCAAGTATTGCTTTGGTATGATTTGATCGGTATCGATGTTATCGTTCATGAGTGCAACAACAGTTCCTTTATGCGTACGAAACGGCTTCACGATACTCCTCCTTTCTGATATCTACAAATTTTCCATAAACGGCAGCGGCAGCAGCCATCGCCGGGCTGACAAGATGCGTACGTGCGCCTTTTCCCTGCCGTCCTTCAAAGTTGCGGTTTGAGGTGGAAGCACAATGCTCTCCTTGCGGCACTTGATCGGGATTCATTCCTAAGCACATGGAGCAGCCTGCTTCACGCCATTCAAATCCTGCCTCTGTAAAAACTTTATCCAATCCTTTTTTCATTGCTTCGTCCCGCACTTTCTTGGAACCCGGTACAACGAGCGCGCGCACACCTTCTTTTACCTTCTTGCCTTTTATAAAAGAAGCGGCTTCTTCTAAATCAGATAAACGCGAATTCGTGCAGGATCCGATAAATACGTGCTGAACTGGTATATCCTCTACCTTTTGGCCTGGCTCCAATTCCATATATTCATAAGCACGTGCATCGTTTGCATTTTGAATATCCGGAAGCAATTCATCGACACGTACACCCATCCCCGGATTTGTTCCCCAAGTTACGTAAGGCGCAAGAGCTGCTACATCAACCGTAATTTGGCGATCATATACAGCTCCTTCATCCGTGTAGAGCGTTTTCCAATCTTCCACTGCTTTTTCAAATTCTTTCGGAGCATATGGGCGATTCTTTAAGTATGCAAATGTCGTTTCATCCGGGGCGATTAATCCTGCTTTCGCGCCGCCTTCAATTGCCATATTGCAAATCGTCATACGCTCTTCCATAGATAAGTGCTGAATCGTCTCACCGTAAAACTCCATCACATGCCCTGTTCCCATTGATACGCCGTAGGAAGCTAATAAATGCAAAATGATGTCCTTTGCATATACACCCTTTGGCAATACGCCTTTTAACTCCACACCCATAGACTTCGGCTTCTTTTGCCACAGCGTTTGCGTTGCAAGTACGTGCTCAACCTCGCTCGTACCAATTCCAAACGCCAAAGCCCCAAACGCTCCGTGTGTAGATGTATGACTGTCTCCGCACACAATCGTTTTCCCAGGCTGTGTTAAACCAAGCTCTGGACCGATTACGTGTACGATTCCTTGTCGTTCATCTGCCATGTCCGCAAGCGTAATGCCAAACTCCTTACAATTGGCCTGCAGCGTATCCATTTGCTTTTTCGCAATTTCATCCGTTATGTTCCATACATCTTTCGTCGGTACGTTATGATCCATCGTCGCAAACGTTAAATCAGGTCTCCGCACCTTTCTTCCTGCAAGGCGAATTCCTTCGAATGCTTGCGGCGATGTTACCTCATGGACAAGGTGAAGATCGATATATAAGAGATCAGAGCCAGTTTTCGCACTCGCTACGACATGACGCTCCCACAATTTATCAAACAATGTTTGTTTCATGCTTTTCCTCTCCCCACTAACACCTGTTCCTCCATCGCCCGCAATACATAATCTGTGAAAGAAGATGTTGTTTCTTTTCCGCCTAAATCTCCTGTAAATCTTCCAACTTTTAATACAGCAGCAATTGCTTCTTCAATTGCCTTTGCTTCTTTCCTGAGCTCAAAGGATTGTTCGAGCATCATCGCAACGGAACGAATCATCGCAATCGGATTCGCTTTGTTTTTACCCGCGATATCCGGTGCAGATCCATGAATCGGTTCGTATAAGGAAAGCCCGTTTTCAGAATGACTTGCTGACGGCAGCATGCCAAGAGATCCAGCTAACACAGAAGCTTCGTCACTCAAAATGTCACCAAATAAATTTTCTGTTACAATGACATCAAATCGACCAGGGTTGCGGATCATTTCCATCGCTGCAGCGTCTACTAAGATATGCTCCAGCTCTACATCCGGATAGCGCACCGCTACTTCCTTCGCTATTTCTCTCCAAAGTTTGCTGGATTCCAAAACGTTTGCTTTGTCGATAGACGTTACCTTTTTTCTTCTCGTTTTTGCTAATTGAAATGCGTACTCAACAATTCGTTCAATTTCTCTTCTAGTATAAGTAAGCGTGTCTGTCGCTTGTTCTGCTGTACGCTCTTTCGGGAATGAAAAATAAATTCCGCCTGTCAGCTCGCGTACAACAACGAACTGCACTTCACTTGCCACTTCAGATTTTAACGGTGATAAATGAGCAACCGCCTTATCGACCTCAACAGGGCGGACATTCGCATATAAGCCCAGCGATTTTCTTAATGCAAGCAATCCCTTTTCCGGTCTTTCCGGTGCTTCATCCCATCTCGGACCGCCAACAGCTCCCAACAAGACTGCATCGCTTGCCAAGCAAGCAGCTAATGTACGGGCCGGAAGCGGCTGACCACACTCATCAATTGCCGCACCGCCAAATCGCTCATCCTGCAGGTGAAACTTATGACCGTACAATCGTCCGACCAGCTGCAGGACGCGTTTTGCACTTTCCATCACTTCGGGACCAATCCCATCACCGGCTAAACAAACGATCCTCTTCTCCATCAGCCTCACTCCTCACCGTTTTGATACTGCTAATCTTTTTAACTTTCCTCCCGCATGCACATATGCACGAGCGGAGGCTTCTAGTACATCCTGCGCTACCCCAAATCCAGATACGCGCTTACCAGCTTGCTCCAGCTCCACATGAACGTGTGCAAGAGCGTCCTGTCCCTGCGTAATCGATTGAATGCGATAGTCTACGAGACGACAGTCTAACTTTAAAATTCTTTCAATTGCGTTATAGATCGCTTCAATACTTCCTGCACCAGTAGCTGCATCTTCCAGCGTATTTCCTTCCTGATCCTCAAGCACGACTGTCGCAGATTGCGTGCCGTTGGAGACGAAATGAGCCTGTAAATGCTTTACTTCGTACTGCTGATCTAATAGAGATGTTTCTCCCAAAATCAGCGCATGCAAGTCTTCTTCTGTGATTTCCTTCTTTCGATCAGCCAACTGCTTGAAGGCACGGAATGCGCGATCTCTTTCATCCTCTGCCAATTCGTACCCTAGTTCCGCCATTCGGTCTGTAAATGCATGGCGGCCGGAATGCTTCCCAAGCACAAGCTTATTTTGTTCTTCCCCTACAAGCTCCGGAGAAATGATTTCATACGTAGATGCTTCTTTTAACACTCCGTCTTGATGAATGCCTGATTCATGAGCAAATGCATTTGCACCGACAATCGCTTTATTCTTCGGTACAATCATGCCAGTTAATCGGCTCACTAGCGAGCTTGTCGCTTTCGTTTCTTTCAGCACAATAGAGGAGGCTGCATTGTAATAATCCTTCCGAATGTGAAGGGCTACTGCGATTTCCTCTAATGCCGCGTTTCCGGCACGCTCCCCAATCCCATTAATCGTTCCTTCTATTTGACCGGCGCCTCCTTCAATTGCAGCAAGCGAGTTTGCTGTCGCCATCCCTAAATCATCATGGCAATGGCAAGAGAAAATGGCTTTGTCAAAGGAAGGAACATGTTGTTTCAAATATTGAAATAGCTGATAGTACTCTTGCGGATTCGTATAACCGACTGTATCCGGAATATTCACAACATCCGCCCCAGAGCGGATAGCTTCTTCAATTGCCTGCGCTAAAAACGCATAGTCTGTCCTTGTCGCGTCTTCAGCCGAAAACTGCACCACTGGAAACAGAGACTTAGACAACTTCACAGACTCACGAATAGTGGACAGCACTTCTTCCCGCGACATACGGAGCTTATATTTCATGTGAATATCACTCGTAGCGATAAACACGTGCAATCGAGGCGCAACCGCCTCTTTCAAAGCTTCATAGGCTGTTCGAATATCCGATTCTTTCGCTCGGGCTAAGCTCATAACGGAAACATTTTTAACCACTTTCGCAATATCGCGTACGGACTGAAAGTCACCTTCGGAAGCGGCTGCAAAGCCCGCTTCCATAATATTGACTCCAAATCTTTCCAACTGCCGCGCAATTTGCAGCTTTTCTTGCGGATTTAAGTTTACACCAGCTGATTGTTCTCCGTCCCGAAGCGTTGTGTCCATGAAAAGAATTTGTCGCATGCTTAAACCCCCACTTTTACCTTAGGCTTCACAAATGGCATCATCTCACGCAGTTTACGGCCAACTACCTCAATTTCATGTTTATTTTCTGCTTCATTAATAGCATTAAAGTTTGGACGTCCCGCTTTATGCTCTTCAATCCAGCCTTTTGCGAACGCTCCCTCTTGAATGTCAGTTAATACTTTCTTCATTGCTTTTTTCGTTTCATCTGTTACAACTTGAGGCCCTGCAACAAAGTCACCCCATTGCGCTGTATCAGAGATAGAATAGCGCATAGTTGATAAACCGCCTTCGTACATTAAGTCAACGATTAACTTCAATTCGTGTAAACATTCAAAGTATGCAACTTCTGGCTGATAGCCTGCCTCTACCAATGTTTCAAAACCAGCCTTTACAAGAGCTGTCGCACCGCCGCAAAGCACCGCTTGCTCACCAAACAAATCAGTTTCTGTTTCTTCTTTGAATGTTGTTTCTAATACACCGGCACGTGTAGAACCAATGCCATCCGCATAAGACAATGCCTTTTCACGAGCTGTTCCTGTTGCATCTTGATATACTGCAAACAATGCTGGTACAGCCGCGCCTTCTGTAAATGTACGACGTACAAGATGACCAGGACCTTTTGGTGCTACAAGGAATACGTCTACATCTTCCGGAGGTGTAATTTGCCCGAAGTGAACGTTAAAGCCATGTGCAAATACTAATGCATTTCCTGCTTGTAAATTCGGCGCAATTTCTTGTTCATATACTTCTGGTTGACGCTCATCTGGAAGAAGGATCATAACAGCTTCTGCTTCCTTCGCTGCTTCTGCAACTGTTTTTACATCAAATCCGTCTGCTTTCGCTTGCTCCCATGATTTACCTTGACGTAACCCGATCACTACATCAAAACCGTTGTCGCGAAGATTTTGTGCATGAGCATGACCTTGAGAACCATACCCGATGATTGCGATTTTCTTTCCTTCTAATACGTTGTTTTGTACTGCGTCCTTGTAATATACGTTTGCCATTTTTGTTTCCTCCTCTAAATTAATGAATAATCATCATTTGTTGTTTTTCTTGCTTTTTCGTGCTGCGTGTAAATGCTGTAACGCCTGTACGGGCAATTTCCTTGAGCCCGTATGGACGAAGCAATTCAATTAAAGCTTCGACCTTATCCTGCGTTCCCGTAACCTGCACAATGATGGAATCCTTGCCAACATCGATTACTGAAGCACGGAACGGCTCAATTAAACTGTAGATTTCCGCCCGCGTCGCCTGAACTGTGGCTACTTTAATTAAGGCGAGCTCACGGGCAATCATTGCTTCATCAGTGATGTCAGAAACCTTCAGCACATCGATTTGCTTATGAAGCTGCTTTATCAGCTGTTCGATCTGCTGTAAGTTATCCACATGCACAACGAATGTCATACGAGATTCGTTTGAAGATTCCATGTGTCCGACTGAAATGCTTTCAATGTTGAACTGTCTGCGGGACATAACGCCTGTAATCCGGTTCAGTACACCGCTTTGGTTGCGGACTGTTGCCGTCACAATGCGCTTCATAATTCCACCCCTTCCATTTGATGAATGCCCTTGCCAGGCGCGACCATCGGCATAACCTTTTCAGATTGTAAGACACGACAATCAATTACTACCGGACCGGTGTATTTAATTGCTTCTTTCAGCTGCTGTTTCGCTGTATTCGGATCTTCAATTCTTATTCCCTTTATACCGTATGCTTCTGCAAGTGCCACAAAGTTCGGTTGACAGTGCAATAAAGAATGTGAATAGCGTTCATTGTAAAAGGATTCTTGCCATTGTCGAACCATACCGAGCGCTTCGTTGTTGACGATAAGCACCTTGACAGGTAAGTTATGCTCCTTTAATACGCTTAACTCTTGCAGCGTCATTTGAAATCCTGCATCTCCAACAATAGCTACTACTACATCCTCTGGTTTTGCGAATTGAGCACCAATGGCTGCCGGAAACCCAAATCCCATCGTTCCCAATCCTCCGGAAGTAACCCAGCGATTTGGAGACTTTAATGGATAGTATTGAGCAGCCCACATTTGATGCTGTCCGACATCTGTCGTAATGATCGCGTTACCTTCCGTTACTTCATACACCATTTCAATAGCAGCTTGCGGTTTAATTGCAGAAGTTTCCGGCTTATACACAAGTGGATACTTCTCTTTTCTTTCCTGTAACAAACGGAGCCAGTCTTGATGATTGACCTTCTCTCCATTCTTCTCAAGAAGTACTTGAAGCGCCCTTTTCGCACAGGCTACAATTGGAATTTCAGTCGGAATATTTTTACCAATTTCAGCTGGGTCAATATCGATATGAGCAACTACTGCTTGTTTTGCAAAGTGTTCCAAGTTTCCCGTAAGCCGGTCATCGAACCGTGCTCCGATATTGATAAGCAAATCACACTCATACAGCGCCATGTTTGCCGTATACGAGCCATGCATCCCACCCATTCCAAGGAAAAGCGGATCCTCTGGTGGGAACCCTCCCAATCCAAGCAGTGTATGGACGACCGGAATTTGATACGTGCGAGCAAATTTCGCCAGTTCCTCGGAAGCTTTTGCATGAAGTACTCCGGCACCTGCTAAAATAACAGGCTTTTTCGATTCTCCAATGGCGCTTAACAGCTTAGCGATTTGTAAACGGTTTGGTTCATAATGCGGCTGGTACCCAGGAAGATCAATCTCTACATTGTCCTTCCTTTCTCCCGATTCTGTAACCATATTTTTAGGTAAATCAATGACAACCGGACCCGGTCGCCCAGTTGATGCAATATGAAAGGCTTCCTTCACAATACGAGGTAAATCCGATACATTTCGAACCTGATAATTATGTTTTGTTATCGGCATCGTGATTCCAATTACATCCGCTTCCTGAAACGCATCAGTGCCGATAAATGAACTAGCTACCTGACCTGTAAATACAACAAGCGGCAAAGAATCCATCATGGCGTCTGTAAGTCCAGTAACGATATTTGTTGCACCAGGACCGCTTGTAGCAATTACTACGCCTGGCTTTCCTGTAATACGAGCATATCCTTCTGCTGCATGGATGGCACCTTGTTCATGGCGTGTAAGAATGTGCGGAATCTCAAAATCATATAAAGCATCATATAAAGGTAAAACAGCTCCACCCGGGTACCCAAAAATAATTTCTACTCCCTCTTGTCTCAGAGCTTCTAACAAAAGCTCCGCACCTGTCGCAGTTTTTTCCTTAGTTTGCCAAGACATAACTCGTGTACCTCCTTTTTTTGAAAAAATTTCCAACAAAAAAATCTTCCGTCTAGCAACAGCAAAATGCTGTGCTAAAGGGACGAAAGATTTTCGTGGTACCACCCTTCTTCGCAAGGAATTTCCTTGCCTCAGTGACTCTTTAATGAGCCAAGCCTATAACGCAGCCAGCCGTCCGGACCTACTTATTTAGCCCGGCACTCAGGGGCGATGTTCATTGACGTGAACCATCGGTTTGCACCAACCACCGACTCTCTGTAAGGCTTCACAATCAACTACTCCTCCCCGTCATCGCTTTACACTTTTAGAACTCCGCCTGTATTCGCAGATGTAACGAGTTTTGCATAGCGTGCTAGATAGCCGCTTTTCACCTTAGGTTCAGGAAGAACCCAATTTTGCTTTCGATTTTCCATCTCTTCTTGAGAAACGCCCCAATCCATCGTTCGTTCTCGTAAATCAATGGTAATTGTATCTCCATCTTCTACGTGGGCAATAGGACCGCCCTCTGCTGCTTCTGGCGATACGTGACCGATTGCGATTCCCCGAGTTGCACCTGAGAAACGTCCATCCGTCAACAAGGCAACCTTTTTGCCGAGTCCTCTTCCGACAATAGCAGATGTCGGAGCAAGCATTTCCGGCATGCCCGGACCGCCCTTTGGTCCTTCGTAGCGAATAACAACTACGTGACCTTCTTTCACGATGCCGCTGTGAATCGCTGCGACTGCTTCATCATGGGAATTGAAACAAATTGCTTCACCAACAAACGTTTCAATGGAAGGGTCTACTCCCCCTACTTTAATTACGCTGCCATTTGGTGCAATATTACCAAACAGCATGGATAATCCGCCTGTAGGACTGTATGGATTCTCTTTAGAACGAATGACTTCTTTATTCGTAATAGAGGCGTGTTCCACATTTTCCAGAAGCGATTTCCCTGTAATCGTAATACGGTCAGAGTGAATCGCACCTGGAATAGAAGCTAATTCCTTAATAATGGATGCTACCCCTCCAGCTAAATGCACATCATGCATTGAGTAATCGGAAGCTGGACTGATTTTTGCTAAATACGGCACTCGTTTCGCAACCTCATTGATACGATTGAGGTCGTATTCGATACCGGCTTCGCTAGCAATGGCTAACATATGCAATACAGTATTTGTAGATCCGCCCATTGCCATATCAAGGGCAAATGCATCATCGATTGCTTGCTCTGTGATGATATCACGAGGCTTAATGTCCTTTTTAATTAAATCCATAAGATGGAATGCCGCCTTATAAATTAAATCGTGTCTTTCTTTGCTTGTTGCAACGAGAGTGCCGTTTCCTGGAAGGGCTACCCCTAACATTTCCATAATGGTGTTCATGGAGTTCGCCGTGAACATTCCCGAGCAAGAACCGCATGTCGGACAAGCAGCCTGTTCCATCGCAATTAAGTCTTCTACACTCATTTTCCCGGCTTTAACTGCTCCAACCCCTTCAAACATAGATACGAGGTTGAGCGGTTTTCCGTCTTTTGACACGCCCGCTTCCATCGGTCCGCCTGATACGAATACACCCGGCACATTTGTGCGAACAGCCGCCATCAGCATTCCCGGCGTAATCTTGTCACAGTTCGGCATATAGAAGACGCCGTCAAACCAATGCGCGTTGATTACTGTCTCTGCCGCATCCGCGATAATTTCCCGGCTTGGCAGCGAGTAACGCATGCCGATGTGTCCCATCGCGATTCCATCGTCTACACCAATTGTATTGAATTCGAATGGAACGCCTCCCGCTTCCCGGATTGCCGCTTTTGCCACATCTGCAAGTTCGCGTAAATGAATATGTCCAGGAACGATATCAATATAGGAATTGCAGATCGCAATGAACGGCTTATCAAAATCTTCGTCTTTTACACCGGCTGCATGAAGCAGGCTGCGATGCGGAGCCCGATCGACTCCTTTTTTAATCATATTGCTTCGCAACGATATCTCCCCCATTAACTGACTTTATCTGTTTCGTAGATTTTTTCTCCATCTTTAACAACGAGCGTTCGGAATTCTTCAAGCAGGCGGTTTGTATGCGTGCCGGGCTTTCCGTCACCGATTACACGGCCGTCTACTTTCGTAACCGCAATAACCTCTGCCGCTGTTCCTGTTAAAAACACCTCGTCTGCCACATATACATCGTGACGCGTAAATAGCTCTTCTCTTACGTCATATCCAAGCTTCTCGCCGATTTCCATAATAGCATTGCGCGTAATCCCTTCCAATGCGCCTGCAGAACTTGGCGGCGTAATAAGCTTGTTGCCTTTTATAATAAATACGTTATCGCCGGATCCCTCCGCTACATATCCTTGTTCGTTGAGCATAAGAGCTTCTGGCACTCCCGCGAGCTTCGCTTCTAGTCTAACAAGGATGTTATTTAAGTAATTTAGGGATTTCACCTGCGGACTCAATACATCCGGACGGTTTCGGCGCGTTGCCACAGTAATGATCGGGATGCCTGTTTCGTAATATTCTGCTGGAAACAAAGCGAGCTGCTCGGCGATGACTACGACATTCGGTCTCACACAAGATGCCGGGTCTAAACCGAGATTCCCTTCCCCTCTTGATACGACAAGTCGAATATATCCATCAGACAGCTTGTTGCGACGAATCGTTTCTGCCACAATCTCTGTCATCTCTTCTAATGTGTGCGGAATTTCCAGCATAATAGATTTCGCTGACTCGTACAATCGGACAAGATGCTCTTTTAGACGGAAGACGTTGCCGCTGTATACGCGAATTCCTTCAAATATGCCGTCTCCATATAAATAGCCGTGATCGTACACTGAAACCTTGGCTTCATGCTTTGGAACGAATTCTCCGTTTAAATAGATTGATTGCTCGTTCACTTGAAATCCCCCATTTGCTTATGTTTATTTTTGTTGTTCCTTAGTTTACTCCGCCTTTTTAAAATAATCAAAACATTTTTTAGAAAATTTTAAATTTTACAATATGTGAACGAGCCCATAAACATTGTCACATCAACATTGTTAACGTTTACAAAATTCAAAAAAATATTTTTCGACAAATTTTTTAACAAAAAATATTTTTTTAGAAGGAGGAGTTCGCGAATCATTTACGAATGTATTTCGTCAACTAAAAAAAACGTCAAATGATGTAAAATGCTGTTATACCAACACTATAAATTCCATATAGAGGAATGAAAGGCAGGGATTTACGAATAAAAATTACAGGTATATTCAATTTGAAACACTCATAATTCTATTTTCAAAAAGCAGTAACAACTAAAGGGGGATATAAAAATGGCGAGTTTACAAATCAAAGGCACAAGACAAGAAGTGATGGAGATGTTAGAATTATTTAATTTTATGAACACACAAGGACTTTGCAAGCTGGACGATGATGCAAAACTGTCTCCTTATGCACAGGAGGAAGAATGGAAAAGTGTATTTGTTGCATCCATCGGCGTTCGCTCCAGGGAAACAGAAATGGACGATGTATTAAATGACCAATTCATGAGCCAAATGCTTACAGGCGTTTACAACGACTAACATGCCCTTGCAAATAGTAGTGTGAATAATTTCCAAGAAATTGTAACACATTACTATATAGCAGGAGGTGAGAAAAATGGCTCGAATCGGCGTAGAACATTCTTTAAGCAATGTACGGCAAGCACTTGAGCAAAAAGGCCATGAAGTTGTACAACTGCGTTCTGAAAGCGATGTACAAGGCTGTGATTGTTGCGTAGTCACAGGTCAAGATTCCAATGTCATGGGCATGAGCACTATTTCCATTGACGGACCGGTAGTGGAAGCAAGCGGCTTAACTGCAGAAGAAATTTGTCAACAAGTGGAAAGCAGACTGCAATAAAGAAAAACGGAGGCTGCAGGCGGAGCCGGCGGGGTTAGACATCACCCGAAGAACCAATTCGTCCAGCCCCCAAAAACTTACATTTACTCTATATGTAAAAAGGGTCTCTTTTGCATTCAAAAGAGACCCTTTGGTTTATAATTAACGGGAAAGTAACATTCTTCTGTACTCTTCGGATGAAAGCCCTTCCTCTCTTCCACCGTTGCGGTTCCTCTGACCGCTCCTAGCCGGCACTTGCTGTCTCGAATCAGTTTTTTCATGAAATCGTAAAAGTTGCTGACGGTTACTACTGCCCGATCTTTCACCTATTCCACATACTGTTCAAGCGCTGATTATTTGCATCGGCAATATTCCAAGTAAAGTAAATTGAACTGAGACACGAATTAAAATTATATACATTAAATCAACACTTGTCAATATGTAAATTTGTTACATATATGCGATATATCTTCATGAACCTGGTTAACTGAAATTCTTTTTGGGGTATTCAGCTGGACATTGCTGATTTATGTCGCGGAAGTCATCACCTAAAAATCAAGAAAGCTGCGTGAAGGGCGGCCTTCCATTTAAAACAGGATCGTTTAGTGTAAAGCAGCTGAAAAAGCACGGGGGAAAAGCTGAACGGAATATGTTATGCAGAATGGAAAGCCAATGAAGAGCTACGTATCCAAACATACAAGGATGTGTAAAAAAGCGGCATGCTCTTCATACCGCTTACACGTATTGATTTTTGTCAGGCAAAAGATGCGTCTTTTCCTTTAGAAAATAAATAACAAATGCACTCGTCAACAGGAACAGACCTGCCGCAAACTTCTTCATATTAATCATTTTTTATCCTCCCTTCTTTCCTTACGGCTTTATTGTATAAAGTCAATCGAGTATTTTCCATAGAACCGGCTTACAGAAATCTTACATATTTGTAAGTTTTTCCATCCTACCTAACGCAATAATTATGTTACAACTTATTAACGCAACAGGAAACCGCAAGTTTTGCAACGAACTATACATATGTGTTCTTTTAAGTGCACTTTTTTCACTATACCATATCGCAAAACAAAAGAAAATAAGAAAAAGGAGCGTGTTCTTCGTGTTGAATTTAGTAAAGCAGCATAAGAAAAAGGCACTGGTTTCTTTGCCGCTTGTGGCAGTGCTGTCCTATTACGGTGCAAGAAAATTGTATAACAGCAACAAAAAAACAATCGTGAATGCTCCTCATATGCAACAAAATCCCGAGCTTCCGCGCGGCTGTGAGGTAACAAGCTTAGCGATGCTTCTTCGTCATGCGGGAATAGCAGCTGATAAAATGGAGCTTGCAAATAAGCTGGACAAGGTGCCATTTGAAGAAAACGGCTTGCAGGGTAATATGCAAGAAGGCTTCGCAGGAGACATGTATTCGTTCAGCCGCCCCGGCTTAGGCGTGTATGTTAATCCTATCTACAAGCTTGGGTTTTCATATTTGAAGGATCAGCTTGTTAACTTAACAGGGGGAGAGCCTCAGGACTTGTACCACATGATTGACCGAGGGGCTCCCGTTTGGAGCATTGTAAATGATACATTTGCAATGCTTCCTGAAGAAAGATTTGAAATATGGTTTACAAGCGACGGTCCGATGCATGTTACATACGCCTTACATAGCGTTCTCCTCACGGGCTACAGTCAAAATTATGTATATATCAACGACCCGCTGCACGAAACACCGAATCGCCGCATCAAGAGAAAAGATTTTGAACAAGCATGGATACAGCTTGGGCGACAAGCTCTCAGCTATAAAACAAAACAGAAACAAACACAAGGTCAGCCAAAAGAAAATATAGTTGTTTCTTAATACAAAAACGACGTGCCGGCACGTCGTTTTTTACTGTCTCGCTTACATATTAGTAATTCTGTTATTATTCGTCATCATATTTTGCACAGACTGTATCGCTTGCGGTGCTACGTCCATAGCTTTTTCAATAAGATGCGTGTTGCTTTGCAAGTGCATAACTTGAACGCCTTTAGAGCCGACTACAAGGAAAGCTACAGGGTCGATAGAAACGCCTGCTCCGCTTCCTCCTCCAAACGGATAATCAGAATGCTCCTCTTCTTTATCACCAGGCGCCCGATGCCCGTTATGCGGACGACTTACATGCTTTTGAGCGCTCGACCCGAAGTCGCTGCCGCCTGCTCCAAACCCAAATGCAACCTTAGAAACCGTTAAAATCACATTTCCGTCATGCGTGGAAACCGGCTTACCGACTATGGTGTTTACATCCACCATTTCCTTTAAATTTTGCATTGCCGTTTTCATGAGGTCTTCGATTGGATGTTGTGCCATGGAAATCCTCTCACTTTCATTCATTTTCTCTCCTATGTTTTCCAAAAACAATATAAGCATACCAACTTTTTTCAAATGACATTTTTTCAAATGAAATGACTGCACAAAGGTCATACTATAATTAGCTTCACCATTGTGGAGCTAACAATCGAAGGAGGAATTCATATGGCAGATAGAGATCAAAATCGCCTATATCCCAACCGGGGAGACGAAGAGTATGCTGCAGAAGTTGCTCCTGCCCGCATCAATCATGATAAAGCAGGAACCGAGCCGACTACAGGCGGTGCGATTTTCGGATTCGTCGCTTTGGCGCTTGGAATTTTATCTTTCTTTACGTACCCTGTGTTCTTCGGTATTGCAGCTGTGCTCGTAGGTTTTTACGCAGCCAGCAAAGGCGCGCGAACAACAGGACGCATCGCAATCATCTTGGGAGCAGTTGCCGCTATTATGGCATTGTTTTTCCGAGTTGCGATTTTAAGCTACTTTTTAAGACTTTTCACTTAGAACAGCGGATTCAACTCGTTCAGGTGCAGAAAGATTCTTCCCCCAAGAAAGGCACTCTTTGCCAATGCAGGGGGAAGGTTCTTAGGTGGCAGGGTCTGGCCGATAAAGCTCGGCACGTCCCAAAACTATATGCTTTTTAGCATATAGCACAAACCAGGAAGAGCAATCTTCCTGGTTTTCTTATTGCAAGGGCTAAAATACTCTTAAACAGTTCTTATACTCTCGACCGCATTCCTAACTATTAAATATTCTGATGAACCATCCACACGCTTAATTCGGGGGTATTCTCGCCTAATTTATGATAAAAGCAAAACGCTAATGCGGCGGATTCAAATGAATACATGTATTTTTCCAATCGGGTTCTACTACGCTTCCTCATTTCCCTTGACTCCTTAATACATGCGTATTTTCCAACATATTCGAACATACTAGGTTCCCCCTGCTTTGCAACCCAAAAAATGAAAAAAGCAACAGCACAAGGCTGTTGCTTTTAACATAGAAGGGAAAGTCCTCCGTCCACTATAATCGTTTGCCCGCGAATCATGCTGGCTGCCGGTGTACATAGGAAATATACTGTCTCCGCTAAATCCTCAGGCTCCACGATACGGCCGGCCGGATTGCGAGACGCCGCAGCTTCTAGCAGCTCCTCCCGATTTGGGAAATGCTTCAGGGCATCCGTATCCACGGCGCCGCCGGATACTGCGTTCACCACGATTCCTTTCGGAGCCAGCTCTACAGCCAAATAGCGGGTAAGAGCCTCGACCGCAGCTTTGGATACGCCGACCGTTACGTAGTTAGGCAGCGCTCGGATGGAACCAAGGCTTGAGAGCGCGACAATCGAACCGCCATTCTCCATCAGCTTCGCCGCTTCCTGCGACGCGAACAAGTACGCCTTCGTATTGATGTCCTGCGTCCACTGCCAATGCTGCTCTTCTACCTCCATCAATGGACGGAGCACACCGGAAGCTGCATTGTTGATGAATACGTCCAATCGTCCGAACTGCTCTTTCACCTCTTGGAACAAGTGCTGAATTTGATCAAGCTCTTTCACATTCGCTTTCACGATAAGAACCTTTACACCGAATTCTTCTTCAATTTCACGCTTCGCCTGCTCCGCATCATTTTTTTTGCGCATGTAGTTCAAAACCAAATGATAACCTTCCTTCGCTAAGCGTTTTGCGATCGCCTTTCCGATACCTCTTGTACCGCCTGTAATAAGTGCTACTCTTTGTGTCATATCATTGCCCTCCCTGTTGTACCTGTCCAAATTTTACCGTTCTTCACGCCTGCCGTCAATCGAAGAAAAACTCCTTTTGCCTTTCACATTGAGTTCACATCGAATTCACAGAGGGCTTGTATATTTTAAAGCAAGGAACGTTCACATTGAACCCCAAACTAAACGTGAACGTCCAAACCCTATTTTCATATACTGGCCCCCCTTCCCTTGCTCCTTGCCGATTATGGCAAGGAGTCTTTTTTATGCGAAGACAGCATAATTTCGTGAAGGCAAGTATCCATTAGACCAAGCTGCACCAACAGTTTTAATAGAGTGCTTAAATTAAATTGAAGAATATTTCAGAGGAAAAAAGAAGTTTTGACTGAAACTAACATTATTATTCAACAAAGCCTATACAAAAAGAGCGGGAATCCCCCGCTCTTTTCAATCTTCATGTTTTAGGTTGGATTTGCTGCCTTTTTGAGAGCGATACTCTTTTCCTTTGTTATCGTCTCCGCTCGCGAACTCCGCACCGAATTCCATCTGATAATGGCCGGATTGTGGGGAACCTTGGTTTTGGCTTCCTTTGCTTCCATTACGACTTGTCATGCTCATTCTTCCTTTCACTTTGGAGTATCGTTAGTTTCTCCCGTTTTAGATCTTTCATTATGTAAAAAAGAGCCAAAAGCGCTTTTTAGGGCGGAGAGCCTCTGGTTCTGCGCCTGAACGAGCCGGCTCCGCTTTTCGTGATGTCCAGCTCCATCGGCTAGCTCCTCCTGTCAGAGAACCTCCCCCCATAAAGGCAAAAAGCGCCTTTTTTGGGAGAGAACCTCTGCCTTCCGGAGCTGAACGAGCCGATTCCGCTTTTCTTTATGTTCTGCGCCTGAACGAGCCGGTTCCGCTTTTGGCTGCTTTTGTTCGTCATTATCATGTTTTTGTACAGATGTACGAAGCGGAACTTCTTTTAGGAAAACCGTCAATAAAACGGACAGCGCCATAATAATAACGCCTGTAAAGAATACACCGGATAAGGAATAGCTCATCGCATCGCGTAAATGTACGACAATTTGCGTGAAAATGTCCTGCATCTGCGGCGGCAGCGCGTTTCCTACAATCGTTTGATTTACCGATGCAAAAAACAGCGCTGCCATTATGGAGATCATAATAATGACCTTTCTCCTCATATCCAGATGTTCCATACATCTCCACCCTTTCCTGATTCAATTCATATTTATATAAGCTGACGATACACATGAATCATCAACTTTATCTCGTCTTCTGTTAAAAAAGAAAACTTCTCTTTTATATACTCCTGTTTTCTCGCTTCCATTTCCTGTACAAGCTTGTTTCCCTGTTCAGTGATTTCCAAAAATACGACGCGGCGGTCTGATTCGCAGCGAGAACGTGTCAGCAATCCTTTTTGAATGAGCTTTTCAGAAACAGCTGTAATATGGCTGTTTGACACATGCAGTTCATTCGCGACGCGAGAAACCATTTCTTTTTTATTCCGATTCAGAACGCGCAGCACCACGAATTCATTCATAGGAATAAACGAATCAAATGTTTTTGCTATCTCGCTTCGAAGCGTACGAAAAGCTGCAAACATCTGTGTGGACAGCTCTTGCAGGAGGTCTTCTTTTGCGCTGTTCATTTGTATCTCCTCCTAATTATTTAATCATATTAATTAAAAACAAAATTAAATATATATGATATTCACAATTTTGTCACTACTTTTACAAAAAATTATCCTGCATCCCAGCATGAACAATTAAAAAATTGGCAATACAAGATAACAGTTGCTTTCATTGGCGTTCTGCCAAAAGAAGGGTGCATGCGTGGCGCTCTTCTTTTTTTTATTTATCTGTAGTCTTTACATCCTCCCAGCAGAAGCATCCCGGAAGATTTTCACAGCGATACCTGTTACAATGAAAGCGATATATTGATATACGGAGGCATATACATGAAGCTGATAGATTGGTTTGTAAAAGGTTCGCCGTTTGATGAATACGTACAAAGCATGAAAGTGAATCAAGAGGAATTGTTACATATTTACAATGAAGTGTCTCTTCCTGATGAAGCTGTTTCTTTGCTGAAGCAAGGAGAAGACAAAGGATGGAAGGCTGTCGTATTAACAGCGGACTGGTGCGGCGATGCGATGCTTTGCGTTCCCATCATAAAACGCTTGTGCGAAGCGGCAAACTTCGATATGCGCTTCCTCATCCGCGATGAAAGCCTGGAGCTGATGGACCAATATTTAACGAACGGTACATCCCGCGCAATCCCGATTTTCATTTTCATTGATGAGCAAGGCGAGGAAAAAGCAATATGGGGGCCGCGTTCTCAAGAGGTACAGGATATGATTACATCTTTGCGCGCCGAGCTGCCGGCAAAAGACGACCCGGCGTTTGAAGAAAAGCAGCAAGCTATGTACACATCCTTCCGAAAACAGCTTGCGACGGATGCTTCCATTTGGGACAGCGTTGTAAAGAGCGTAACAGAGCGCTTGCGTCCGGTTTTATCATAAGCAAAAGAAGCCTCTTGCAGGCTTCTTTATTTGTGTATAGAAAAATATAAAATTCCAGGATCATGTCTAGCTGCGCCTGAACGAGCCGGCTCCGCTTTTCTTAGTGTATGCAGTTGCCCTTTTTTGGACATCCCAATATAGAAAGGAGCTGCACAATATGTTATATAAATGTCTGATTATAGCTCTATCTCCTCTGCTGCTGTTCGGCGCCGGTATCAGCAATACGGCAGATGCCGCTTCCGAACAATACTGCTTTCCCGGCAACTATACAGAAACAACGGCAAGCCTCTCTGTTCTTCCTTCGTTTTTGCAGAACTACGAACCGGAAGTAAAGCAAGTATACAAACTAGCAGCTTCTCACACGGAGCTTTTGCAGTGGATTCCTTGCTACTGCGGCTGCGGGCAGAGAGAAAATCATCAAAATAATAAAGACTGTTTTATCCGGGAAATCAAAGCAACAGGCGAAGTCGTGTGGGATACTCATGCTGCGCACTGCATCAACTGCCTCGAAATTGCACGGGAAGCATCGCTGCTTGCGGAGCAAGGAAAAACGAAGCTTGCCATCCGGCGCCACATTGATGCGAAGTACACCAATTCGTACGCCAAACCGACTCCTACACCGATGCCTGACTAAATATACACTTTAAAGCCGTGCTGCAACGCAATCACATCCCACGGTGCGGTAAAATCTTCAATGATAACGAGCGTTCCGACCTGCACAAGCTCAAACAAGCTGCGCACATCGTCATTATACATGCGGATACAGCCGTTTGATACATGATAGCCGATCGTGGAGGGATTGCTGTTGCCGTGAATCGCATATGTCGTACCTTCTGTTCCGAATATATCAAGACCCATCCAGCGGTCGCCAAGCGGATTTCGCGGGTCTCCTCCCGGAATATTGAACTTATAAAATGGGCGGTTTTTAATTTTGTTCACGATTGGAAAAACGCCTTCCAGTGTCGGAGAACCGCTTTTTCCAGTCGAAATCGGATACACATGTACGAGCTTTCCATCTTGAAAAAATGCCAGCTCATTTCTTTCTCTGTTAATGATAATGAGCTGCCTCGGAACATCCGTTAAGTATTTTTTTAATGCGGTTTCATCCTCTTGCAATTTGTACTGCGTCGTCATAGCCGCAACGGAGTGAACTTGAATTTCCATCGGTTGAGAAGCCTTTGCGTATGTAACACTGCCACCAAATACAAACAACCCAACAAAAATCCCCCAAATCATGACCTTTATCCTTCTCGCCTTCTTTGGAACGTCCTCCACAGTTTCCCCTCACCCTTTTCTTTTTCTCGTACTGTAATTGTACCGGGACGGTTTGAAAAAAGGGGAGGCAACCGTTCCAAAAATTCAGCGCTTTCCCTTGCTTTTTTTACATTTTTTTCATAAAAAAGCGAAACTGGCTCGTTCAGACAAACAAAAAAGGAGCTGATGTCAGCTCCCTTCCTTTTACATGATTACAAATATGTAGAATAAAATTGCCACCGCGAAGCGATAGTATGCGAACGGCGTCAGCTTTACGCGGGACAGAAGCTTTAAGAACGATACAATAGCAAGCATTGCCACTAGAAACGCTGCAATAAAGCCTACCGCAAATAATGGAATGTCAGATGCAGATAATAAATCCCGGCTTTTGATTAAATCAAGACCAGATGCCGCAAACATCATCGGCACGGCTAAAATAAACGTAAATTCCGCCGCCGCTTTGTGAGAAACGCGGGCCAAAATACCGCCGCTGATGGTAGAACCCGAGCGGGAAAAGCCCGGCCAAAGCGCTAAGCATTGAAACAAGCCGATGATGAAAGCTTGCTTATACGTTACTTCATCCAATGTTTGCGCCGTGCTTTTTTTAGAAAACTTCTCTGCCACAATCATTAAGATACCGCCGGCGATTAAGCTGATGACTACCGGACCAGGTCCGAACAAAATTCCCTTGATTTTATCATGAAACAAAAAGCCCAGTATGCCGGCTGGCAGCATTCCTAAAAGAATATGAATCAAATTCAAGGATGCTGCGCTCTTGTTACGGCCTATTCCTACCAACGTCCACAGACGTTTCCAGAACACCACAACAACCGCCATAATAGAGCCGAGCTGCACGATAACCTCAAAAGTTTTTGCTTTGTCTCCTTCAAATCCAAGTAAGCTTCCTACTAAAATCATATGCCCTGTCGAGGATACAGGTAAAAACTCTGTAAGTCCTTCAACGACACCTAATATTAACCCAATTAACCACTCTGCCAAGCTTGAAACCTCCTTATATAAAGCCAATACACACTTTAACATAATACCGTATTTTGACAAAATTTGCATGACTTTTTTCCTTATAACGCTTACTTTCTTCAAATTCATGAGACATTTGTAATATAAATCCATTCATTTCATAAGGACGTTACAACGATAAGTTTTATAACATCGCTCAAATGGATTCAACTCTTTGCTATGATAATTGTAAGCTAGTACAACACGAAATATATAAAACTGAATAAAAAAATCGTCTTTTTATAGTGGGGCGAGAGCATCCGGCGACGTGCAGAAGCGGTCAAACCCTTGGTCCATGCAAGGGTAAACCAGAGGGAGGAAGTAAGTGCCAATGCCGTTTTGTTCGAAATAGCAAATGAAAAAGTCGAAATTATAAATCAGTTATATATAGAAAGAAGATGTCAAACGTTCCAACAGCAATACTTGTAAGCTGACTATATATAGAGAAAAGATCCTTTTTCCAAAAAACGGACGGCGGGTGAAAAAAGCAGAGAAGTTGTGATATAATAACTGTATTTTGTTGCAAGGAAGGATGCCCTATGAAAGAAACTACAACTCTTGGACAGAAGCTCCGACAATTTTTTGTGTTGTTTATCCCTGTTTTCGTTACGCAGCTTGCTTTATTTTCTATGAACTTCTTTGACACAATAATGTCCGGACATGCAAGCTCCGCGGACTTGGCCGGCGTTGCGATTGGCACAAGCATTTGGCTTCCCGTCAGTACTGGTTTAAGCGGCATTTTGCTTGCGGTTACTCCGACAGCAGCACAGCTGAAAGGTGCTCAAAAAGACAAAGATGTGGCGCCGTTTGTCATTCAGGCCATTTACCTTGCAATCGCGGCAGGCATCATTGTCATTGCAGCAGGATATTTTACGGTTTCTCCTATCTTACATACAATGAATCTTGAGCCGAAGGTAAGAGAAATTGCACACGGCTTTTTAGCAATGCTTTCCTTCGGTATCATTCCTCTGTTTGTGTACACTGTCCTTCGCTGCTTCATCGATGCACTCGGCCAAACACGCGTGACGATGCTGATTACGTTATTATCTTTACCTATTAATATTTTATTAAACTATTTGCTTATTTTCGGCAGCTTCGGTATGCCGCGCCTTGGTGGAATCGGCGCAGGCGTTGCGTCTGCAGTAACGTATTGGTGCATTTTGCTGATTGCCGTATATATCATTCACACGAAACGCCCGTTTGCTTCGTTTCAAATTTTTCATCGCCTCTATCGCGTTTCCTTCTCCGTATGGAAGGAATTATTAAAGCTTGGCGTGCCGATCGGCTTTGCCATTTTCTTTGAAACAAGTATCTTTGCAGCGGTTACGTTACTTATGAGCAGCTTCGATACAAATACAATCGCTGCCCACCAAGCGGCCATCAACTTTGCCTCTATGCTGTATATGACACCGCTCAGCATTTCCATGGCCATGACCATTGCAGTCGGCTTCGAAGTAGGTGCGGGACGCTATCACGATGCGAAAATTTACAGCTGGCTCGGCATCGGCATCGCCCTTGTGTTTGCGCTTGTATATTCGGTTGTCATTTTCGTATTCAACGAACAGGTCGCCTCCATCTATACAACTGATCCAATCGTTCGCGAGCTTACACAGCAATTTCTTGTGTATGCGATTTTGTTCCAGATTTCCGATGCTATCGCCACCCCTGTTCAAGGCGCCCTGCGCGGCTATAAAGATGTGAACGCGGCTCTGATCATGACGCTGATTGCATATTGGGTAATCGGCTTGCCGCTCGGCTATATTCTCGCAGCCAAAACGGCGCTTGCCGCAAAAGGATATTGGGTCGGACTCATTTCCGGTCTCGCTTTCGGCGCCCTCTTCCTGTCGTTCCGGCTTTTGCAAGTACAAAAGAAACCGCGGCAAGAAATGCAAGAAGCTGTATCATAAGATGCAGCTTCTTTTTTCACGCGAAATATCCCAGGAGGAGATCCGAGAAATCCGCTCGGCGACCGCTGGCTCGGTTTGAACATGGGCGGCACGCAGGGTACAACGTATGCCATTCACGGCAACAACAACCCAAGCGCCATCGGAAAATCAACAACCCTCGGCTGCATTCGCATGCATAACAACGACGTGCGCTGGCTGTATGACCAAGTAAACGTCAACACAACGGCTATCGTCACAAGCTCCAAATCTTCGTACAAAGCAGTTGCAGCTCAATACGGAATTACTGTCGCGCGGCATTGTTCTTTATTAAGAACAATGCTTTTTTTATGAATTTCTTTACATTTGGGAAAAGTAACAAAAAACTATACGCGCAGGTGATATGATGCACACAGTATGGAAAGGAAATTTAACATTCGGCCTCGTCAATATCGGCGTCAAGCTCCACAGCGCCGTTGAGGATAAAGATGTGAAGCTCATCAGCATTCATAAGGACTGTCTCATTCCTATTCAATATGAAAAAATCGCGCCGGGCTGCGAGGATGGCAGCGTGGACCCTGAGGATATCGTGAAGGCGTACGAATACGGTCCGAACAAATACGTTTTGCTCAGCGATGAAGAGCTGAGCGCACTCAAAAAAGAATATGAAGTAAAAGCAGTCGATCTCATTTCCTTCGTGCAGCTTGAAGAAATCGATCCGATTTACTTTGAACGTTCTTACTTTATCAGTCCGACAGAAGGCTCTGAAAAACCGTATA
Organism: Ectobacillus panaciterrae DSM 19096; assembly: GCF_000430785.1. Lineage (GTDB taxonomy): Bacteria > Bacillota > Bacilli > Bacillales > Bacillaceae_G > Ectobacillus > Ectobacillus panaciterrae. The sequence goes on along the minus strand of NZ_AUMR01000031.1, from coordinate 20,172 downwards.
TTCTCCTCCGGCAAGCATTAGAGCGCACAGGCAAAATCGGCATCGTCAAAATCACGCTGCGCAGCCGCCAGCATCTCGCAGTCATTCGCGTGCACGAGCATGCGCTCATTTTAGAAACCATTCACTATCCAGATGAAGTCCGAACCGCAGACCGTGTGCCAAATCTTCCCGCCGACGACCAAATTACCATTCACATGAAGGAACTCGTCGCTGCTATTACCCTTATCAACCAGCTTACCGAACCGTTCGCACCGGAGGATTATAAGGACGAGTATCGGACTGCGCTTCTTGATTTAATCGAGGGGAAAATTGAAAAAGAAGAAGACCTGCAAATAAAGCCAATTGTCCATACGAACAAAGAAAGCATATTGAACATCATGGAAGCCTTAACCGCCAGCATCGAGCATACGAAAGGAAAGCCGCCGCACAAAAAAACGAAAAAGGCGACAAGCTGAAAAGGAGCGCACACAGCGCTCCTCTTTTCACTTTAATCGAAAGCTTCTATATCTCAAACGTGCATAACGGCTTTCATTTGTTTCATGAACTCACGCATCAAATCAGGCAAGTTGTTCCACGCATGTCCCGTTATCAAATTTCTATCCACGTAGCAGCCTGCCGTTACGTATTCAGCTCCGAGTGCCTCTACCTCCGGCTTGCATGCCGTATAAGCAGTCAGCCTGCGGTTTTGCAACGCATCGCGAACAACCGTAAATAGCAGCGCGCCATGGCAAAACGCCAAGATTGGCTTATCCGTCTCTATAAAATGACGAACAATCGCCGGCACATGCTCGTTCATGCGAATATACTCCGGCGCGCGTCCGCCTGGAATAATGAGCCCCGCATATTCTGTTGGATCCACATCCGCAAACGAAGCAGTCGCTTCAATGCCGTATCCCGGCTTCTCCGTGTATGTATCCCAATCCTCAAAGTCGTGAACAACCGTGTGAAGCTTCTTCTGCTTTGGCGCCGCCAGCGTCGCCTCATAGCCTTCCTCAAGCAAACGATAGTACGGATAATACACTTCTAACGCTTCCACTGCATCTCCTGCTAAGATTAAAACCTTCTTTTCCATACTTCTTCTCCCCTTTTCTCACGTTTGGGAGTCTGAAGAAGCCGATGCATCGCTGTTCCCACTATTGATTATATAGCACTTGGAAGATAAAGGGAAAGAAATTTTTTATGATAATTTTATTATCGAAATTTCTATATTCAACCTGAATATGCATGAATTTCCCTTCTTATAAGGTATGTTTTTTCCCCTTCGCTTCTCTAAGAAAGCCGCAGCTCTTTTATGTTATACATCCGAAGAGTCATCATAATCGTAACGGAAGCCGTCTTCTTTTGCGTTCGCCCCGACAGACTTAGTTCCCAGCTTTTCAAGCACGCTCTCATATTGACAAATTTCCTGATAATCCGTCGTGTTGGCGGCCGCCGCTTTTAATGCCTGCTCAATGATCGCTTTATCGTTTCCGTCTATGTTCATATTGAGTACGCTCCTTTAAAACGTGATGAATTTTTCTACTGTTATTGTTTTTAGGAAGCTGTGATTTATGCACGGTGCCAGAAAAAATCAACGTCTCTCTTGAAGACATTAAAAAAAGAGCCTATAAAAATACCCCTCCTAAGCAGACACACGTCTATTAGAAGGGGTATTTTTAAGTTACATCATATGCTCTTCCGCCTGCAAAATCGACGGCATGAGCCCCGGAAACAATGCTTCCAGATCCTCCGTCCGCAGAGAATAAAAATGCTGCGTTCCTTCTATGCGCACTTGAATCACGCCTGCTTCCCGCAGCACCTTGATATGATGGGACAAAGTAGATTTAGAAACGTTCAAGTTTAAATAAGAAGCGCAATGCTGTTCCTTCGTTTTAGTCAAGCACTTCGCGATGCGCAAACGCGTCGGATCGCTTAATGCATGCAAAACGGATGTTAATTTAATTTCTGAAATAGGCGGTTGATATGGTGTTCTCATATAAAAAATGTATCATAAACCTGTTTATGTATCAATGTTCTGCGTTTTTCGTATTTTCACTTAGAGCTAACTTTTCCTAAAAAATATATATGTGCTTCCTGCATCTTTACATGAAAAAGATGACAAGATAATCAAGATTCGGTATATCATAATACAAGAATAGAACCCGCGCGTTTCTCCTTCTCAAGCAGCTTTTCCAGACGCACGACTTTTTCCTTCAACTCCTCGAGCTCCTGTACAACACACGTATCTTTCTTCATGGCCAATCCCCTTTATCCGTTGATTAGATCTATTATATAACGAATTGGCAGCTATTCCCTTATAAAACTTTACATAACCTTCCAGAAAATATCGAATCATATTCTTTGCGAAAACTTTTATCTTATGTTAAAGTATCAATGTTCGATAACCTTAGAACTTTAAAACAAAAACTTAAATATGGAGGCAACGAACATGATCACTCTCCAAGTTTATATGACAATCAACCCTGAGCATTGCGAAGAATTTTTAGAAAAAGCGAAAGTTCTTACCGCAGCTACGCAAGCTGAAGAAGGCAATATTAGCTATCGCCTATATGAAGACGTGGAACAACGCAACCGTTTTGTGATGCTAGAAGAATGGGCAGACGAAGCTGCAATTGAAGCTCATAACAAAACCCCTCATTTCATGAAATTCGTGAAATTCGCACAAGGCGTTCTCATTGAGCCGTTAAACGCAAAACGTATATAAGTCTATAAACCATACAGCCAGAAAGGATAGATAAACATGAACAAAGTAATGCAAACATTAACGAACCACCGCTCCATCCGCAGCTACACGAACGAACCGGTAACCGAGGAGCAGCTCAACCAAATCGTAACAGCCGCACAAGCAGCGCCGTCTTCCATCAACGGTCAGCAAGTGACGATCATCAGCGTGCAAAACCCTGAGAAAAAAGCGAAAATCGCCGAGCTTGCCGGCGGCCAGCCTTGGATTGCACAGGCACCCGTGTTCCTTTTATTCTGCGCAGATTTCTACCGTGCCAAAATTGCCGCAGAATTAAACAATGAAAAACTAGTCATTACAGACAGCGTAGAATCCATGCTTGTCGGCGCAACAGATGTCGGTCTTGCGATGGGCAACGCAATCGCAGCTGCAGAAGCGATGGGACTTGGCATCGTGCCGATTGGCGGAGCAAGAAAACGCCCACAAGAATTAATTGAACTTCTGAACATTCCTGAATATGTATTCCCTGTATGCGGCCTTGTAGTGGGGCACCCAGCAGATCCGTCTGCATTAAAACCGCGTTTCCCGCAGGAGGCCGTTTATCATAAAGAAGCGTACAACACGAATTTAACAGACTTAGTAAAAGAATATGATGCACAAGTATCTGCGTATATGAAAGAACGTACTGGCGGTAAAGAAGAGCGAACTTGGTCGCAAACTGTCTCCGGTATTTATAATCGCGTGTACTATCCTGAAGTAAGAGCGATGCTGGAGAAGCAAGGATTTAAGTTTGAGTAAAAAAGCTGTAATTTCAATAAAAAACAGGCGGAGTGTCGGACACTCCGCCTGTTTTTTATTACATGCTTGAAAAGCCATTCTGCAATTTTTCATCAGCATGAAGCTGTTATTCCGGTTCCCGCTCATCACGTTTCAATTCCGCGAGTTTCAAATCACCTATCTCCTCGTTCTCCACATAATGCTTCAGCATAGCGAGCTTGTTATCCCAAAATTGCTCATAAAAGGAAAGCCATTGCTTCAACTCGGCCAATGGCGCCGGATTGAGTTTGTACCGCTTCTCCCGCCCAACCTTCCGCCCGCTCACAAGCTCTGCCTCTGACAAAATGCCAAGATGCTTAGAAACAGCCGTACGGCTCATCGGAAAATGACTGCTTATCTCCGTAATCGGCAGCTCATTTTCCGCAAGCAGCCGAAGCAGCTGCCGCCGGGTAGGATCGGCTATTGCTTGAAACACGTCATGCTTTGGCGCTGTGGACATTAGCCCTCGACTGCCTTTCGGAGATTTTCCTTAACAAGCATCTCCCAGCCCATATTCATTCTGTCGCGAACTTCGGAATTCTTTTGTCCCGCTTTTGGAACAATCTCGTCAGCTTCCTTCCAACCGGAATGGATAAGCGTAAACTCTGTTTTTCCGTCCAGCTCCTTCAATTCAAACGAAACAACCCAGCCTGATACATCCCAAGAAAAAGAAAGACGATTAGGAGGATCAAGTTCCAGCACTTTACAAGGCGAAGGGCCGAATGGTGATTGCAAGTGGAATTCATAACCTGTCTCCGGCTGAAAATCATTCGGCATGAACCATGCGGCGATGCCCTCTGAAGTGGAGACTGCATCCCATACTTTTTGGATTGGAGCATTAAAGACAATAATTTTTTTGATATCTGACACTGTAGCTTGGTTATTGTTTTGCATGTTGTACCTCCGGATTGATTCAATATGTAACCAAAAGGTTTCGTTTTCATTATACGAAACCTTTTGGTTGTATGTCAACGCCTGTCTTTTACTTGATTATCTGTTAGTTCAAGAAAAATGAAATGACTTTATTATTCTAATCCGTGAACATTCTAAGGCGATTTTTTAAATGAAGGTCATGAAAACTTATATAAAAGGGTTTACATTTCCTTAAAATTCTTTATAATACAAATAGAGTCATATTTCGGGGCATTAGCTCATCTGGGAGAGCGCTTTGCTGGCAGCGTCTCGTCAGGAAATCATATCTTGGGGCTATAGTATAGCGGGAATACACCACAATGGCATTGTGGAATCAGGAGTTCGATTCTCCTTAGCTCCATTAAAAAACATGTTGATTACGGTCATAATTTGACTTAAGCACTTCGCTAATTCTGGAATCCAGAATTAGCGAAGTGCTTTTTTCATGTCTTCATTCGGTTATTTTGACGAAAAGCCAAAAGTTCAGATTCGTTTTTTAAGGAGGAGCTACATAAATATCTTTCGATAAATAACGACAATGCTTTTTATTGCAAAAAGCAAATAAAGTGTGGTTTTTACTTAAGAATATTGTCGCAACATCATTAGAGGAATTTCTTCATTATAAAGGAATTAAATCTATACACTAAAAATGGCTTATCTTATCATTGGGTAAGGGAAAACGGAGGTCAATAACATGATTATGGTTTGTTTAAAAGACGTCCATTTAAAAGATTTAAGATTGAACTTAGTAATAGGAAAAGCGGCTACTGCGGGCAAGGTATACGATGTGGCGCAAGAAGAAGAAACAGGATGCCTTTACTTCATCTCTGACAGAGGTACGAGACACTATTTCTTTGAAAAAAGTGAATGGTTACATGAGCACTTTCAATTGCTTGGAGAGATAAAAGTTTAAGGAGTGATAATATGGATAAATTGACTGTTGATAGCGCTGTTGATACGCTTTCCCAGTTGTTTCATGGAGAAAATGCGAATGAATATCTTGCTATGCGAACACTGGAACTGTATATCGAGTTGGGTTTACTGAAAGATGTAAGATATGTTGCGGAAGCAATCGAGGAAATACGGTCATCCTCATTACTGACGAAAATTAAGCTTTTCGATGTTGTGAGTGCAGAACAGATTGAGCAGCGTTTGCGTGGATGGAGGTAGTAATCACGTTACTACCTTGAAGAACTAAGGCGGTAAACACATTACCTCCTTAGGAAATTACAAAGGAGGCATTTCAGTGAACCAAGAAAAAATCGACATTCTCTCAAAGGAAGCAATTCAAATGGACTTGGCGTAAATCAAGTCGTGCCTTCGCTTAATCAATCAAACTATTAACTTTAGCAAGGAAAAAGGAGAAGATTTTTCAACTCTGGAAAATAAGAACCTGCACATCTTGGTTTCCAAAATCGACAGGAATTTGAACATATTAAAGAAAAATATAAACTGGGAGTGATTTTTATATGTTACAAGCTTTTGATAAAAGACAATTCATTCGTGATGAAGTATTAACCACTCCAGAAGCACAGGAACTGTTGGGCATTTCAAGAGCAAGAATGAGTACCATGATAAAAAGCGGGAAGATCACGCCAATTAAGAAATCTGGAGCGATTAGTTTATTCCTTCGTGAAGATTTAGTCGAAAAAAAAGAGGAAATGACGGAACTTAGGAAGAAGTATCGTCCATGGGAAAGCGAATAATCCATCGTAGGAGTTGTTTATTTTGAAAAAGGAATGGCTGAAAGAACTAATATTGCCAGCAGTGGCTATTGTTTTATTATTTTTCATCGGTGATAACACACAAGCAAAATCTCAAGCCAAAGATTATTATTGGAGCGAGGACCGTCCTATGCCTCAGATGAATGAGAAAGCTCGTGTTGAACATGAAAGAAATTTGAAACAGTATCTAGAGCAAGAATTTGAATATGCTTTGAAATTTATTGAAAAAGGACGTGGCGAATAATCCACTCTATACAGAGTATATAGTAGATTAAAATCCAACCATAGGAGATGACGGAGAATGGAAGCGGAAACAAAACGAAATATCATTGGATGGAGTATATTATTTATCGCTTTGTTCCTATCGAGTATGAATTTGGATTGAAGGTGTCCTAATGGACGTCTTTTTTTATTTATTCAGTAAGAAATTCCATAGTATACTAATATTTAGGAATTTATATTGGGAGGATTAAACTGATGAGGAAATCAGTATTAGCAGTTGGTTTATCGGTTGTAATGTTAGCGGCTTGCGGCGAAAAAGAAGCGGTTCAAGAGGAGAAGCCGAAAGCACAACAAACAACGGCGAAGACAGAACAACCAGAAGATGAACAAACACGAATGATGAAAAGTTTTGAACGTAGAACGAAAGAAATTAAAGAGTATTTCGGCGGTACTGTTACAGCGATTGAATTAAAAAAAGAGAATAACTTGTATGTCGTATATGTTTTCGTTGACAAAACAGCATTGTCAAATGCAGACGAAGGCCTACGGAAGAATTTCGGTTATAGAACGAGAACAAAATTAAAAGACGCCGTTGCGAATAGTGGTTTGCAAGGATACGACGAAACAGCCATAAGATACTTCACATCAGACGATAAAACAGAAATTGGATTTGAATAAGCAAGACGACGGGCTTATCCCACCGTCTTTTTTACGTTGTTCCTATAGACTTAGTACCTCACATGGCACAGTCATCGAGAATGTAAAAAGTTTTGTGTAAATGGCTAAACTGACTACTAAAGGAGATGGTCGTTTATGCAAAACGCAAGAAAGCAATTGATTGAGGATTTGGCATTCATGTTCGTCTATCATCAGGCGTATTGCGCTCACAATGCCCCCCTTCCTCTTGTGATAGGGTTGCCCCCCTCGCCCTTCGTTAGCAGCGGATCAGCGAAAGAATAACGGCCGACCGCAATAGAAAAAGCTAACCTCAATCGATTAGCCTTTTTGTTACATTTTGCTATTTTTTATTATGATACGGTAATTCCGTAGTGCGATTATCCCCAAAAAGAGTATCGCTGGATTGCGGATGATTGAGATGCTTTGTCGTTAACGTTACTTTGTTATTGGCAAGCTTTATTGTTGCTTGGATTTGTGTTTCACCATCTCTTCCATCAACGAAGGTATACGTTCCTACACCAGTTTGATCAAATGTAACAACAGCATCTTCTATATTATCCGGTTTTGTATTCCCACATTTTTGTGCTTTAGTTCCATACATAGCAGCTGCTAAACCAACGTTAGCTTTGTTTTTGTCAGTAAATTGAAGCGTAAGATAGTAACCATTTCCGCAATAATCATCAGAGTCAGTCCAAGTTCCGTTATATGTACTGTAATCGGAAGAATTGGACTTTGGCTGCTGTGCTGGTGGATTAGTAGTAGTGTTGGTATCGGACTGCGGTTTCTGTGTTGATTGATTAGTATTAGTACCATCCTCTTTAGGCTTGTTTTGAGTTGTTGTTTGAGTAGTTCCCTTTTCCGCTGTTTTCGTTTCATCTGTTTTTGCTTTACTATCCTATCCTGTTGTTACTTCTTGTTTTGTTCCGCATGCCGATAAAGCTAATACGCAGGAAAGAAGCAATATAACTATTCTACCTCTTACTTTCATAATGAATCCCCACCATATCAATGTTCTCTTTCAGGCTTTTCAATTCGATTCCCCGTTCCTGAAGCTCATCGACAATGATTTAATAGACTGGAAATATTTCTGTACTGCTCCCGCAGATTGATCCATCGTACATTACCAGTAGAAGTACATGCTGAAATTCATTGGTTTCTCAACAACAGGGGAAGTCTGCGCTTTTCACCTGGAAGAATATAGATCCCCCCTGCTGACTCTAGAGACTTGTATAACATCAGCCAAGCTTACTAAACGCTAACTCTCTCAGACAGAGGACATCTGATACCGGCTGAGGATTGCACCCATACAGTTCCATAGCTTTAAAAGCATGTACCTCACCATATATGTCCTGCATTCGGTCATACACCCATAGTTCCGTTCTGTGGACTGGCGCCCAAGCAAAAACATCCATTTTATTCAACTCATTTGTGACCATATGTATCCTTTCATACTGAATGGAATTCATCTTGAGGAAACCATTCTTTTCATAAAATCGTACTCTTTTTTCCGAATTGGCATCATTAAAAGTAATTGGCTCAACCTCCAGTATAATTGCTTTCCCCTTTTGTTTCAGCCGATCCAGAATCATACTGCCTGTTCCTTTTCCGCGACTGCTCCCGGATACTAGAATATAATCAATGAAGATATAATCAGGCTGTTCGAAATATACAAGTACGTGATCTCGGCCTTCCTCTAATTGATAGATTCCTTCTTTTTCATGAAAAAGGCTTTCAAAATGCTTTTTAGATTTCATTTCTATTTCTGGAAAATAATCAATTAACCTAGTATACCAGTCGCCCATCACTTTTGCTCCCCTTTGTTTAAAGATGAATAATTTAAAAGTTTTATATTTTGGATAAAAAGAAAAAATAATCCATATAAAAACAACTTATGAGCTCGGCATAGATGTCAAAAATTCATTTAGGATATGTATAATAATTACATCATCTATTCTATATCCTGGAATAAAACTTTTAAACAGGGTTTTTTTGTCGAATCAGCATGAATTTCACCACCTATATTAACCCTTTTATTCTATATTTTAGGATGAAAAATAGGTTTTCTGTCGAAATATAGAGAAAATTTTATATTTTTTGCAAAATAGTTTTTTGATAGAATATAGGAGATTACAATTCATATTACATACTTCAAAAGGTAGGGATAGTTATGGGCATGGTAGAGAATAAGGGGAAAATAACAGCATTGTTGGGCTGGAGCCTTCCTGCAATAGAAGCGATTGACAAAATGGATCGACCATATGTAGTTGTTGGTCCACCTGAATTTCAGGATTTTGCAGACACCCACAGTATCCAGTTTATCCCGTGGAACTTTGAGGGTTTAAATGAGAGAGCAGATGAACTCTACGAAAAATTGAAGGATCTTAATACAAAAATTACTGTACCGATATATGAAGAAACCGTTGAATGGGCTGGCATTTTAAATGCAAAGCTTAGAAATAACCCGCGAATTTTCAAACACTCTCTTCTATTAAGAGACAAAGGATTGATGAAGCGTAGAGCACAAATGGCGGGCATCCGGGTGGGAGTCTTTGAAGAGGCGTACACCAAGGAAGATATCCATCGTTTCTTAAAGAGAGTCAATGAGACATTGCTTAAGCTAGAAGGAGAGAGCAATGACCCTATCCATGTTAAACCATTTGATAAAGCAGGTACGGTCGGTCATCGGATGATTCGGGATCCACACGAGATTGACCTAATTCCTGATTCGGAACTTCCGCTTCTAATGGAAAGCCACCTCGAGGGTCAGGAATTCTCCTGCGAGGCATTTATCCATGACGGCAAACTAAGATTCCTGAATATTACCGAATACATACAGCTTGGCCACACCAACTTCGTGCCTGCTTCTCCTTCACTTGAAAAGTGGCGGCCACAGATCAAGGCAGAGATTGAGAAGCTTGTGGATGCTTTCGATATTAAATACGGCATCATTCATCCTGAATATTTCCTTGCCTCAGATGGATCCTTGCATTTCGGCGAAGTGGCTGCTCGCGTTCCTGGCGGCCATATTTTTGAGTTAATTGAAAAGGCCTATGGCTTTAGCGCGTTTCAGGCTCAAGTGCTTTGTAGTGACCCGGATACAACCGAAGAAGAACTGGAAGCCTTCTTCCCTGAAGAAGTGGTCTCAGCAAAAGGACATGCCGGCAGTCTGATGGTATATCCGAATGTAAAAATCATCGACAAGCTGAATATACCTGAGGAGCTCAAACAAGATCCTTATTTTACCAAACATGATATGTTCATTCCTGTCACATCCAAAGTAGCAGAACGTGTAGGATTCGGGAACCATTACGGTACGATTTTCTTCTTTGGGGATGATAGCGAGAAAATGAGAACCCTCATGAAAAAATATGTAAAATATAATTTCTACCTTTAAGGAGCGAAGAGAAGGATGAGTAATTATACAGGAGTTTTAAAAGATAAATTTGAAACTGCTCTAGGCAGACTTGAGCAGGCAAAACCATTCGCTAAATGCATGTACCAAACGGAAGTCTTCCAACTGGCAATCGAGCTTGCTGGTTCGGATGACGGACTGGCGATAATCTACGGAAATGCACATCGGTTTGAAAAAGCCGGTGTCTTCTATGGAGGTCCATGGGAAGACCCGACTAAAATGCAGCCGCCTCTAGTCGGCGGTTCACTGAAGCTTAAAGGAGGAGCCAACTCCATTATTGAATTGTTAAGTGAAATGAGAATGCTTGCAATCGCAAAAGGAGATTACATTCATGAGAGCTTGAAGGCGAATGAGGCAGAAGCTTTTTTAAATGAAGTCCTGGCTCTTAATCTCGACCTTTTGTTGCCGCCGAAAACCGAGGAAGGCAGTATTCAATTTGAAGACCATATTTTACGGGGGCAGCGTTTGTTCCGCTACCTTGGCCAGGAGCTTTCCTTTAGAGAGATCGCGGATAAAATTGTCCAAGAGATCGATCGCCTAACGGTTCAGCGTCCGATCATGGTCGGAAGAATTTTAAACATGATCAGCATGTCTGAACAATTAATTAAAAATGGAATTGATGAAAAAACTGCGAAAGCTCTTGAAAAGTACTCACGTTCTGCCAATGCTCCAACACAGCTAAGCAAGAAGGCTTCCAATCAAAGGGACTACGGAATCATGCTAGAGGCTGCCTATGATGAAGAACGTGCAGCAGAATCTAACACTGTCGAAGAGTCTAAAAAGAGAGGACGGAAGAAATCCGCTTCAAAGCTTGAGGCTGAAGCTAAGGCATTCGCAGACGCTATGAAAGATACTGGGCTTGTTTCCCCTTATCATGCCGTGCTGCTACGATTTCTTAACCGAAAGAACCCTGACTTGATTCCAGCTTCTCTTGGTTTATCGGAAATTGGGACTACAAGTTTCCATGCCAATAAAGAACTGATTCACGACATCATCCAGCTTGCCATTTTCCCTGAAACACGCCAAGCAATATACGGCCTTTCAAGGATGCTTGACCGTGGGGTGATGACACAAGATACGGTCGCGCCTGCCATTCGACGCCTGTTTGAGCTTCCTCTCCACGCTCAGGTGAAACAAACACTTTTAAAGAATGAATATAAACAGGGAGGCATTAGCCCAAATGGTGTGCTCGTTGCCGGAGTTATAAGTGTTCTAGGTCAGCCGCTTGGGGTTGGACAAGGTCTCAATCCAACTTGTCAATCTGCAAGAGCGATATCCCTCTGGTCCCAGTATGGAATCGACCAGTTGCTTGAATACATTGCCCATGCCGCGCATAACAATGATATTGAAATGGCATTTGAAGGAGAGACAATCCATTCATTCCTCCTTTCCGGAGGAGTTGCCGAAGAAATCCATCCGGATTTGGATCCGGTCTCAAATGTTCTTGTCCCTCATCTCGATAAAATTTATTTCGAAATGATGAAACGAACCCTTCTTTTCGCAGAGGATGGCCATAAGTGGGTAAACCCGGAATTTTACGGTAAGTGGATTCCGAATGGCTTTATAAATGCTATCGATCCATCCACACTGAATGTCACAAATTATCCGACTTTCGCCAGACTGTTCTATGCCACCCACCATCCGGACTATAATGAAGGGTATGAATTGATTTATCCAAATCCAATTGGCATTTTTACGACAGACGTACATGGAGATCTGCTCGGTCTTCACGCTGTATCGATTCAAAGGATTGAAAAAGACCAAAACGGGGATTGCCGGATTTATTTTTACAATCCTAACAATGACAGCGGTCAAAACTGGGGCCAAGACATCAAGCCAAGCGTTTCAGGTTTTGGTGAACTTGAAGGTGAATCGTCCCTGCCGTTTCATGAGCTTTTATCCAGAATGTACGCTTTTCATTATAACCCATACCAACAGGGAGACACCTACATGGTTGAGGACAGCCTTGTTGAAAAAGTGGAAGCACTGGCAAAAGACAGCTGGGGCAAGAATTATGTGTGGGATGAAGAAGCAGTCCCAGTACTTATCTAAATTATTTATAGACCAAAAGATCCTGAGGACCCGGAATGTAATTTCGTGGTCCTCTTTAGGTTTTTCTAAACATATATTGTCTAGAATGTGTTTTACGCATCTGTTGAAGCGATCCGAACGCGTGTCAAGGAGTTCATTCACGAAGTGAACAAACAGCCGCAGACGGCCATCGATCGGCTATGTCTTAAACTATAACTCTTTAGTTCGTTCTATATAGACCAAACTCCTAGGAGTCTGCCCAACAGAGTGAAAAGGATGAATTATCATTTGAAATATCTCCCATTTAATGTTACATTAATTAAACAATATAGAACCTTAAGAATATTCAAAAAATAAACTAAACGAGCATACTCCTACAACTCGCTTCGGTTCAACTGTTGAAGTTGAAGAACACCTTTACCAGCTAAACCGCCATCACTTCTCGATCTGAACGAAGCATTTGTTTTTCTTCTCATCGCTCAATTTTCGTCCACTAACTCAGGCAGGTAAACCTTGATGTGGTTAGGTAAACCAGCAACCCATTTGACCAATATGACGCTAGAAGGGAGAATGGACATATGGGACTTTTTCTATTTACTTTAGAGGATTCGTTTCAAAGAGCCTTTAATCAGTTACAGCGAGCTTCCACACCAAATAAAAGTTTATTTCAGCAAGCAGTTCTTGAAGAAACTGCTGCCCTTCTCAAGGAAGCGAATGGATTGGAAAAACTTTTTAAATATGCACATCTCTTTGATGAAACTGGGGTCTTTGCGGGGAAGCCATGGGAGAATGTTCGCAAGCTCAATCCTGTTCTTGTTAGAGGCACTTTTCATGCTGGCGGCATCATGGCAGCAGCCGAGGCATTGAGCAATCTGAGAATTCTCGCCATTGCCAGAGGTGATTATGTACATCCAGAAATGTCGGCGTATGAAGCAACTGAATTTTTGACGAGAGTTATGGCTTTGAACCTAGATCTGCTGCTCATGAAGGGAACGGAAGAAAATCGAGTAAAGCAGCTTTACAACGACAAAGAGGCGTCAGAGATTCTAGGATTTATCTCAGACCATTGTTTTTCTCCACTTGTTTTTCAAAGTCTATATCAGGAAGTAGATAATCTCGCTGTCCAAAGGCCAATTGTAACAAACAAAATCCTGAAATTGATTGCTAGTGCAAAAAGATTAGCCGGCGGTCTGGAAGAGGCGGATTCAGGCTTGATGCATTACGAAAATGCGGTTTATTCTCCATCAGATATAGCTGCCGCTGCTGGGGAAAGTTATGAAAATAACTTGAAAGCTAGTGATGATTTATTACTAATTCGGGAAGCTAATCAGCTGCGTACATCCATGCATCATACCGGACTTGTTTCACCGTTCCATGCATTATTTTTAAACTATATAAATAAAGAAAAGCCAGACTTGCTGCAGAACCTGCTGGCCGTGGACGAAATCGCTAGGGAAAACTTGCATTTGAATCTGCATTTAGTTTCTTCTCTAATCTCTTCAGCCGTTACTGTTCATACAAGGGAAAGTATTTATGGTATGATGCGCCTTCTGCAGCGAGATGTATTTACGATTGAATTCATCAATGAAATCGAGAAACTTATAAAGGTTCCCATTCATGATAAGATTAAGAATAGAATTTCAGCCGTTCATAAAATATCAGATACAGCTGCCCTTCGTTCTCTTGCAGTTTCAGGAATGATCAGCGTTTTAGGGCAGCCACTAGGTATTGGCCAAGGATTTAACCCAACATGCCAATCAACAAGAGCACTTAGCTATTGGTCACAAAAGAAGCCGGTCATGCTACTCAAAATGTATAATCACTTTCTAGAACACGGTAAATTCACCATTGATTTTGAAGGGAAATCCATTTCTTCCGATACGCTTCCTCATACCCCGCTTGACGATGAAGTCAATATTGATACCATATCACTACTCTTGATTCCGCACCTTGATTCTATATATTTGGAAATGCTGAAATCAGTGAGAGGACGCGGGCAGGATCCCCATAAATGGATCAACCCGGCTTTTCATATAAAAGGAATATGGACCGAGTTTTCAGATATCTATAGTGACCCCGACTTTACAGCCCGATTCTATCGGCACTATCACCCTTCGGAGAATCCAAATGTCAATGAATGGCTCCCCCAGCCTGCCGGCATCACCATTTACAACCAGTCTGGTCAAGTTCTTGGAGCCCATGCAGTACTTATTCAAAGAGTATGCCATGACCCTAGCGGCTGCATTCGCGTTTATTTTTACAATCCAAATAACGACAGCCTGCAAATATGGGGAAACTCCATCAGAACAAGCGTTTCTGAAAATGGTGAACAAGAGGGCGAGTCGTCCCTTCCTTTTGACGATTTTCTGTACTTCTTATATGCTTTTCACTTTCCAAAGCAAGATTGATGTCCCCCACACCACCTTACGCACAGTTCCGTATACGGCGGTTCGACTAAGATTGACGAAGAAATTCGAATCTTTGATATAAACTTTTAAACCCTAGATTACTTCAATAGGAGTTATCTAGGGTTTGGAAAAAAGTCAGTCCCCCACCACTTTCATAAAATACTTTTCAAAAGCAAGATAATGAAATGATTGGAATACTGTTAAAAAAGTCAGTCTAACTCATTCCCTATTTTCCTAAACTTATACAGAGGAGGGAAAATCAAATGACGATTCGTAAACAATCTGTGCAAACTTTTATCAACGGGAAAATTTTCACTTCAAATCTGGAACAACCCTATGCAAGCACCATGATCGTGCGTGATGGCAAGATAGTGTGGATTGGTGAGCAATCAGATTTAGAAAATATAGAAGGAGATTGTGTTGATCTTAAAGGCCATAGAGTGCTTCCAGGTCTTATCGATGCCCATTTACACCCTTTGTGGCTTGCAAATGCATCCACCCAAATCGCCTGCACCCCTCCACTTGTTAATTCAATAGCAGATTTAATTGAACAAATTCGGAATGTATGTAAATCCAATGAAATGGGTAATTGGATTGCAGGCTGGGGGTATGATGAAGGGAAATTGTCAGAAAGAAGAGCGCCAACACGCTGGGACTTAGATAAAGCCACATCAGACATTCCAATTTTCATTACCCGGACATGTACCCATATTGCGGTTGTAAACAGTAAAGCATTGGAACTAGCAGGCATTACGAAGGATACACCAGATCCACAAGGCGGAAAGATTGATCGGGATTCAAATGGTGAACCAACAGGAGTATTACGTGAAAATGCAACAGATCTCGTCCGTCGTATTATGCCAGCTAAATCTCTTGAAGAAGATGCTACATCACTTGCCGAATTAAGCCCTTTCCTGCTGTCACATGGAATCACAGCCATTACAGACCTTTCGAGTAGAACTGGGTCAACTGATTACTTAGAAATGTATAAAACCGCTGGCAAAAAAGGGCTAAAACAACGTACTGTTCTATATTATCTGTGGGAGGATTTGAAGGAGCAGCCTATATTAGGACCAGATAAAATCAAAAGTGAAAATCAAATTCACATTGGCGGTATCAAGTTATTCTCAGACGGAAGCGTCTCTGGAAAAACAGCATGGGTCAATCCGCCATTCTTAGGGGAAGAAGAAAATTACGGTATTCAAACGACAACTAAGGAAGAGTTATTAGCTGCTGCAAAAGCAGCCGAACAGAACCAGATTCAATTGGTTGTCCACGCGATGGGCGAGCAGGCGATTGACTTAATCATTGATACTTTCTATGGCAAAAAAGGCTGGCTTGCAGATGCACCTTCCATTCGGATTGAGCATGCGGCAATGCCTACACCTCAGGCCATCCAGCGTGCTGCTGAAACGGGTATTGCCTTTGTTACCCAACCAATCTTTTTGTTTGCAGAAATTGAGAGCTACCATAATAACCTCGGATCTGAGCGTACAAAGCAAACCTATCCTATTCAATCCATGCTGCAAGCAGGGATAAAAGTAGCGTTTTCTTCCGATGCACCTGCGACCGCTTGGGCTGATCCCGTAAATCCATTTGTTGGAATCAAGTCTGCTGTCACACGCTTGGCATATGATGGTGCGGATACTGGACAAGAACAAAGGGTAGATGTACCAACCGCCATCATGCTTTACACAAAAGCAGCGCAGGAGATCACACGAATTCCTTATGTTGGACAGCTTGCTGTAGGCTATCATGCTGACTTTATTGTGCTTGACCAGGATATACTTGAAATGAGTATGGACAAGATTGATACAGTTCTAGTTAAAGAAACTTATTTAGGTGGAAATTTAGTTTTTCAAAGAGATAATTCTTTTACGAAATGCTAAAAGAAGCTGTGAATGGGAGAAACCTTGATAAATCAAGGTTTTTTCTTTTTTATCTGAAACTGTCTAAAATCAGTTCTTCTTTAAGAACGTCCTGCTGGTCATAATTTGGTTATACGCACAATTATTAATAATGCTACCTCAAGTAAAGGGGTAGCATTATCTTGTACTAATAGTAAACCATGACAAGGCGTCAAGTTGATTGAAAAAAGCAGAAAGAACCATCCCTAATGCTTCTCAGGTACCGCAAAAGGTTCGGTAAGGACGGGTTGATGGCGCAGGCAGTGTGCAATAATCAACCTGTTCGTGGGAGTGCGCGTAGGGGCTTGAAAGAACACCAAGAAGCCGTTCCATCACGCTGTAGTCTCCTTGTTTCACTGCGGCTTCTAGTGCCGCTTCTACCCGGTGGTTCCGAGGGATTAGCGCAGGATTGCTGTTCCGCATCAACTGATGCGAGGAGGCTTTCGATTCCTCCTGCCTGCCTAGTCTCGCCTGCCACAGCTCATGCCACTGAGCAAATTCTGGGGTCCCAAACAGAACCGTATCCTCCGTTGTATCAAAAGTTAATGCACGGAAGGTATTGGTATAATCCGCACGATACTTCTGCATCATACTGAGGAGATCTTCAATAAGGGATTTATCCTGCATCTCTTCATTAAATATTCCCAGTTTTGCTCTCATTCCCGCGAGCCAGTTATGGTGATACAATTCCATAAATTCTGAAATCGCATCCTGGGCCAGTTTGACAGCCTGCTCCTGATCGGCATGCAGCAGCGGCAATAGGGTTTCAGCAAATCGCGCGAGATTCCATCCGCCAATATACGGCTGATTGCCATAGGCATAGCGGCCATGAATGTCGATGGAACTGAATACCGTTGCCGGGTCATACTCATCCATAAAGGCGCAAGGACCATAATCGATGGTTTCTCCGCTAATGGTCATGTTGTCGGTGTTCATCACCCCGTGAATAAAGCCAACCAGCTGCCATTTGGCAATCAGCAGCGCCTGACGCTTGATCACTTCCTGAAGCAGCGAAAGATATCGATTCTCGTCAGCTCCAACGCCTGGAAAATGGCGCTTAAGTGTATAGTCAGCCAGGACCCGGAGTTCTTGGGCTGTGCCCCATTTTGCAACGTATTGAAAGGTGCCAACGCGCAGATGACTGGCGGCCACGCGGGTCAGAATTGCACCAGGCAGATCGGTTTCGCGGATTATTGACTCACCAGTTGTTACCACTGCTAGACTACGGGTGGTAGGAATACCAAGCGCATGCATTGCTTCGCTGATGATGTATTCGCGCAGCATCGGTCCAAGTGCCGCCCGACCATCTCCCCCGCGGGAGTATGGCGTTCTACCTGAACCCTTGAGCTGAATATCAAACCGTTCACCCAAAGGAGTGATCTGCTCGCTAAGCAGCAGAGCCCGGCCGTCCCCTAATCTTGTAAAATTCCCAAATTGATGCCCCGCATAAGCTTGAGCAAGCGGCAAAGCACCTTCAGGAATCCGGTTGCCAGCAAACACCGCTACGCCATCTTCGCTTTGCAGCGCCTCGGCGTTCAACCCCAGGGATGTTGCCAACGGATCATTGAGAATAATCAACTTCGGTGAGCGTACAGGGGTTGGACTATGGCTGGTAAAAAGTGCTTTCGGCAGACGGGCATAACTGTTGTCTAAGTTCCATCCTGTTTCTATTATGTCTTTTCTCTTTGTCATGGTATCCCCTTTTTTCCTTTGTCTTTTTGTATCCTAGTTTTTTCTTTTACATAAAACAAAAATCGTAGGAATTCTATGATATTTTTAGTTATCTACTTTCTATATCAACACAAGGCAGCCCCTTTTTAATGTCTACTTCTGCCAATTTATTATACCCTTTCCACACAAAGATGGCGCCCTTTAAATATTTTTTAAGTATGTACTGAAATCAGAGACGTTAGGGCTAAAAACATGAAAGCGGATCTCCACCGCCACTCCCTATATTCTTAACTGTGCGCTTCAACACTCCATATAATTTGGAATGGTTGGATTTTAGTCAATAAGTTGGACACAAAAAAGTGAGGATTATGCTGTCTTTCGAGCTTGATCCTATGTTGCCCGTTCAACATTCAACATCAGTTCGATTAATAGGTAAAAAACAACCTGAAAATCCTGAGTTTCCTCCATAATAAAAGTCCATGTGGCTCAAGAATTTGCCACATGGACCTCCTTTGTTTCTACATCCAAAGAATTAACTACAGACCGGCTTTTTTTCGCTTAGACCAAGTGTCTGCGCTGTTGAAGTATGAATTTCGTGCAGAAGCTCTGGGTTTTCCATTAGTGACACGCCATAAGAAGGAATCATTTCTTTAATTTTCGGTTCCCACTCTTTCATATGTTCCGGGAAGCATTTTGTTATTACTTCAAGCATGACGTGAACGGCGGTAGAAGCACCCGGAGAAGCGCCGAGCAATGCTGCTATCGAACCATCAGCGGCACTAACAACTTCCGTACCAAATTGAAGCGTTCCTTTGCCAGCTTCAGTATCTTTGATAATTTGCACACGTTGGCCCGCTACTACTAAATCCCAATCCTCGCTTTTGGCGTTCGGGATAAACTCACGTATCTCTTCCATGCGCTTTTCTTTCGATAACATAACTTGCTCGATCAGGTATTTTGTCAATGACATGTTTTTTGCACCTGCAGACAACATAGTTAAGAGATTATCCGGTTTTATGGAAGTTACCAAATCAAACATTGAACCGGTTTTTAAAAACTTTGGTGAGAAGCCGGCAAACGGTCCAAATAGCAACGATTTTTTATTGTCGATAAATCGTGTGTCAAGATGCGGAACAGACATTGGAGGAGCACCAACCTTAGCTTTGCCGTATACTTTTGCATGATGCTGCGCTACAACATCCGGATTATTACACACCATAAATATTCCGCTTACCGGGAATCCTCCAATATGTTTTCCTTCAGGAATACCGGATTTTTGCAGTAAATGCAGGCTTCCTCCCCCGCCTCCGATAAAGACGAATTTTGCAGTATGGCGTTCGACAGTACCGCTATCGAGATTCCGCACTTTCAATTCCCACAAGCCGTCACTAGTACGTTTAATATCATTAACACTATGTTTGTAGTTTATATCGACATTTTTACTCTCTAAGTGGTCAAACAACATGCGCGTTAAAGCGCCAAAGTTGACATCAGTTCCAGAGTCGATTTTTGTTGCCGCTATAGGTTCATTCGATGCGCGGCCTTGCATAATAAGCGGAATCCATTCCATCAGTTTTTCCGGATCATCGGAAAATTCCATCCCTTGGAATAGGGGATTGTTTGACAGCGCTTCAAAACGTTTCTTTAAAAACGTTACATTTTGTTCCCCTTGTACCATACTCATATGAGGCAATGGCATGATAAAGTCCTG
>NZ_AUMR01000030.1 GCF_000430785.1 Ectobacillus panaciterrae DSM 19096 | reverse complement strand
TCTTGCGAAACCCATCACGATCGAGATTTAAACGCAGGACAGAATCTTAGAAACGAAGCGATTCGTCTCTCAACCGTCGGAGCGACGGGGGTAGCCTAATCCATAACTGGCCGATAGGCTGGTGTTCTTAGGAATCCCCCACTTCAAGGAGCGTTAGCGAGTAAGTGGTGGGTAGTTCAATTGTGTAAGCAGTAGCGTTGACATGTTTGAGCATAAAACCTGCCACATCCGCACGCGAGATTTTGCTTAGCGCATTAGAATAAAGCACGGTTCCTTTTAATATCGCGCTCCATAGGTTGCGCCGATTGGTGCGATTTTATTCAAACGGGCCAAATCCTCGGATGTTAATGGGACATCCAAAGCAGCGATGTTTTGTTCCAAATATTTGACCCGTTTTGTACCAGGAATCGGAACAATATCATCTCCTTGCGCCGCAGCCCAAGCAAGTGCCAATTGTGCAGGTGTACAGCCTTTTTCGTTTGCCAGCTGTTTGATGCCTTCCACAATCTTTAAGTTGTTCGCAAAGGCTTCCTCCGAGAAACGCGGATTATAAGCACGCCAATCGTCAGCTGTCAGCTGGCTGCGGTCTGTTAAATTTCCTGTTAAAAAGCCTCTTCCTAAAGGGCTGTAAGGAACAAAGCCTATACCTAACTCACGGCATGTACGGAGCACATCCAGCTCAGGTTCGCGTGACCATAATGAATATTCTGTTTGCACCGCTGTAATGGGATGAACCGTATGGGCTTTTCGCAATTGCTCAGACGTTACTTCTGACAGTCCGATATAACGTACTTTTCCTTCCTCTACGAGCTTCGCCATAGCGCCGACGGTTTCTTCAACTGGCACGTTCGGATCCACACGATGCAAATAGTATAAATCAATATAATCTGTTCCTAATCTGTGTAAGCTTGCTTCACAAGCCGATTTCACATATTCCGGGGAGCCGTTATAGCCAAGGTGCTGCGTTTTGTTCCGCAGCGCGCCGAATTTTGTAGCGATTTGCACATGTTGACGGTGCTTCGCCAAGCCTCTTCCCACTAATCTTTCGTTCGTTCCAATTCCCATTTCATCGTATCCATATATATCTGCAGTATCAAAAAAGGTGATACCTAAATCCATTGCTCGTTCAAGTGTCTGCAGAGATTCTGTTTCATCTGTGGGGCCGTAAAATTCGGACATACCCATACATCCAAGACCAAGTGCAGAAACTGTAAGACCATGCTGACCTAATTGTTTTGCTTTCATAATTGAATCTCCTTATTTTTATTTTTGGGTGTATAATGCGTGACACCCATACTATAGCATGAGGTATTTATAAAGTAAACGAATTTTACATAAAAAGTTTACTTAGTATATTTTGTTTGTTTTAAGTGCAAATTTGTTTATAATATTCGTAGTACGAGCAAAGGAGATTAAAGACAGAATTATGCGTAAAGCAAGCAATAAGGAAAAATACTTATATAAAATCATGCCTGTATTCCGTAAGAACGGATTCAGCCAAATCAAAATAGATGATATTGCAAAATATATGGCTATCAGCAAAGCGACGTTATATAAACATTTCTCTTCCAAGGATGATATTGTGGAAGCAATTGTGGACATGTATGCGGATTATATTAAAGAAGGCAATGATGTTGTCATGAACGAGGAGCTTTCTGCAATCGAACGATTCCAAAAATGCTTTGAACACTCGTTAATGTGCGCAATATATATATCAGACGTATTCTTAAAAGAGCTGCAAACTTTATATCCAAGTCAATTGGAGAAGATTATGCTGGCACAGCAGGACAGGGCAAAAAGCTTGAAGAATTTCTTTGAAACTGGCGGTGCGCATGGATTATTTAACGAAATTAACCCAATTATTTTCATGGCAGAAGATGATATAGTGTTGCGACGCTTATTGGATCCGGTTTTTTCTATCCAATATGAGATTACAGTGAAGAAAGCAATCTTTGATTATTACGTAATGAAAAAGTTGCAGCTGATCAAAGCGAAATATTTAGAAGAAGTGGATGATGCTGTTATGGATGCGAAAATTTCTTATATGATACAGAAAATATCGTAGTGTTATGTAACAAGCGGTTTTGGAATAAAGTAAAACTTCCATCAGTGGGGGTCACTCTACGGGATAAATTTGAAAAGGCAATTGAAATGACTATCTCATCAGACCTTTTCGCTCGAATGAATATGTATATTTTGTTAAAATAAAAATGGATTGGGAATAGCAGATAAAGCTTTGATGAGTGAGTCGTCGTGCAGTTCCTATAATTATTTCTGAATAAAAATGCATTTTTTTGTATGGTTTGTAGGAACTCTCGAACGATTCCCTATTTCTGATAACGTATATAACAAGAAGGGGGAATCTCAAAATATGGAATTGGCAGAACAATTAAAACAGAAAATCCAGCATAGGAAATTAACGAAACGAATGATCGCAAAACGCTCGTTTTTCATTATGTTAGGGTCTGTATTGATGGCAGTAGGGCTTGAACTCTTCTTAATTCCCAATAAAGTAATCGATGGCGGTATAACCGGGATCTCCATTATCTTATCTCATTTTACAGGAATGCAGTTAGGGCTGTTTTTGTTCCTGCTCAATTTGCCTTTCTTCTTCATCGGATACAAGCAAATCGGAAAAACTTTCGCATTTTCCACCTTGTCCGGAATTATTATTCTTTCTATTACGACCTCTTTATTACATCCAGTGCCGGGATTGACGGAGGATGTACTATTAGCCACGGTGTTTGGCGGCATTATTTTAGGAATCGGTGTAGGCTTGGTAATTCGAAATGGCGGCTCTCTTGACGGAACAGAGATTTTAGCAATTCTATTCAATAGTAAGTCTCCCTTTTCTGTTGGCGAGATTATTATGTTTTTTAATTTGTTTATTTTAGGAAGCGCAGGATTTGTGTTTGGATGGGATCGTGCCATGTATTCTCTGATGGCATATTTTATTGCTTTTAAAACAATTGATGTAGTAATTCAAGGTCTCGACGAGTCGAAATCGGCTTGGATTATTAGCGAGAAGCATACGGAAATCGGTGAAATTATTTTGGCGCGTTTAGGACGCGGTGTGACATACCTTCACGGTGAAGGTGCTTACACAGGAGATAACAAGAAAGTGATTTTTTGTGTGATCAGCCGCTTGGAAGAAGCGAAGCTTAAGTCGATTGTAGAGGAAGTGGATACATCTGCCTTCTTGGCGGTTGCCAATATATCCGAGGTGCGAGGCGGACGATTCAAGAAAAAAGGAATACATTAATGAATTAAGAAGAATAACAAAGCGAGCTTATATAGAAGGATAAAAACAAGAAAAAGGAAGATGAAAGTGAAAGCGAAGCAACTGGCTGGAGAAAAAGCAGCAGAGTACATAGAAAGCGGCATGACAATCGGACTTGGAACGGGATCGACTGTGTATTGGACTATACTCCGTATCGGTCAGCTTGTGAAAAACGGCCTTCAAATACAAGCGGTTCCTACCTCTAAACAAACAGAGATATTGGCAAAGGGTCAGGGAATTTCATTAACGGATTTCTCTAAGGTGAGTGAGCTGGATGTAACGATAGACGGTGCAGATGAAATAGACATAAATCATAATTTGATTAAAGGCGGCGGAGGAGCTTTACTAAGAGAAAAGCTGGTTGCAGCTGCCTCCAAACGATTCATTGTTGTGGCTGATGAGTCTAAATCAGTGCAAGTATTAGGAAAGTTTCCGCTGCCGGTCGAGGTTATCCCTTTCGCTTGGGAAACTACCGCAAGGCGCATCGCTTCCTTGCATTGCATTCCTGTTTTACGCCAGATAAATCATCAGCCTTTTGTAACGGATAATGGTAATTATATTATAGATTGTCATTTTCATGAGATTGCACATCCGGAAGAAATGCATAAGCAGCTCAAGTGTATTACTGGCGTAGTGGAAACGGGACTCTTTATAAACATGGCCGATATAATTATTGTGGGAACGGAACATGGTGTACAGCTGTCGGAATGAACCTCCCCCACTTACTCGCTCCTTGAAGTGGGGGTATTCTCGCCTAATTTATGATAAAAGCTGCACATCATGTTCAGCTATGAAAAATAAATCAAATTTTTTTGATGTATTAGTTGTGAAAATGAGGATAAAAACATATACTATAATCATCAATAAAATTTGATTTAAGGAGATACAAATGAAAGAACTGCCGCTATACAAGGAATCAGTCACACAGTCTTTTGAAGTCTATGAGAAAAAATTTAAAGCATTAGCAGACGAAAAGCGTTTACATATCCTGTACGAATTATGTCAGCGCGGAACAACATGCGTTTGCGATCTTACCGGTATTTTAAACCTTCCGCAATCCAAGCTTTCGTATCACCTTAAGATTCTGCTGGATGCAAATTTGATTATAAAAGAGACGAGAGGGACTTGGAGTTATTATACAATTCACGCGGAAGAAATGAACGGTTTGTTGTCAGAACAGTTGTGCTGTATCTTTCGCCAGATGTAGCAGTTCTTTTTATATTATTAATCAAAATTTATTGATAAAAAAACAAACAGTGCCAGTGAAATAAACTGGCACTATTTGTGTTATAAATGAAAAAGTATCTTTAAAAAACAAGGGATTTCCGGCAATTTTATACTCCCTATTCCGGCAAAATTATGGATAAAGTGATAATGAAAATCTTAAAGAGTTTCATACATAATTAAGCCTGTTTCACTTAAATCATATCCTCCGATTACTTCCAATTCGTTTTGAAAATCTTGTGTACCCAGAATTTCTTTTACTTGTTGGATAAGCCATGCATTCTCGAGTGTCTTTAATATAACTAAGTCATAGCATTCTGTAGCTAATGGAACAAAGTCTACACCAATCATATTTGCAACTTTCTCAATTCCTAATCCTGCATCAGCTTTGCCGCTGATAATATGAGAAGCTACGCTTATATGATTGGTTTCTTCACGATTATATCCGTTAATACTGGCGGGAGAGATTTGATGAAGCCGCAATTGCTCATCCAATAGCACACGAATACCTGCTCCTTTTTCCCGATTGACGAAGTGGATATGCGGTTGTTTCAGATCAGTCCAATCCTGAATGTTTTGTGGATTGCCAGGTTGAACATAGAAGCCGGCTTTTCGTTTCAGCAAGCGAATCACGACATACGAGTGTCCGACCAAAATGCGTCTAATATAAGGCAAATTGTATTCTCCTGTGTCTCCATCGAAGAGGTGGAGACCGACGATTGTACCGTTTCCATGATACAGATTTATAAGACTTGTGAGACTTCCGTTATGGTCGCGAAAAACGCGTGTATCTTCTATTCGCCGTTCCAAGTGCTTTGACAAAATATCCAATGATAAATCTTGTCCGCTTATAATTGCGGAAGTTAACAGCAAGTTTTGCTTAGGATGAGAAGCAGCAGGAAAAGAAGTATGGGAGGATGTTCCCGTTTTCAGCTGCTGTATATAATATTCTAAATCATGGGCATCGATGCGCATCTGTCTTCCGACTCGATAAGAAGGCAATTCGCCTTTCTTAATTAGATCATACACAGTAAGCTTTGATACCTTTAGCCGTTTCGCTACTTCTTCTGTTGTATAAGAATCACCCTTCATACATGTTCCCTCTCTTTCTTTTTAATTATATAACAAGACTTCGATGGTTCTATATAAATGCAACTAAAAAGAACGACATAAAAATTTTTCTTTTAGAGGGGAGAGAGCATCCGACTAAGCGTAGAAGCGGTCAACCCCTTTTCGTGGCCCATGCAGAGAGAGAGAGAGGGAGCGGGCGCAGTTTTCCTTTTGTTCTACGTGGCAAACGATAGATATGTCGGAATAACAAAATGGACTTATATATGTACATTTTATGAAGTGTGATGGTTGTCACATCGTGTTAAATAGAAGTATATTATAACTAAATATAACTAGTTATATTTAAATATATTTAGTTATAATTAAATAGTGGTATATTTTGAGAGAAAGGGAAGTGGTAAAAGATGAGAAATTACATACGAATAGCAACCGCCTTGCTGCTCAGTATTTTATTGGCGTTCTCTGCAGGCTGTTCCGCAGGGGAGAAAAAAGAAACAAGTAAAGCCAATAAAACAACAGAAACAGTAACGCTAACAGTATCAGCTGCAGCAAGTTTGCAGGATGCATTGCAAGATATCCAAAAACAGTACAATAAAAAGCACTCAAATGTAGAATTAACATTTAACTTTGGATCCTCAGGAGCACTTCAGCAGCAAATCGAACAAGGGGCTCCTGTTGATTTGTTTTTTTCCGCAGCGGAAGATAAATTCAAAACACTGGTGGACAAAGGTATCATCGATCAAAAAGAAGGAACGAACGTATTGGGAAATGAACTTGTTTTCATAGTACCGAAAGACTCATCTGTAAAAAACATCCAAGAGCTGCAAGGTGCGGATATTAAAAAAGTGGCATTAGGAACGCCTGAAGCAGTGCCAGCCGGAAAATACGCAAAGCAATCTTTAACGAAGCTCGGTCTTTGGAGTGATGCGGAAAAAAAAGCCGTTTATACAAAGGATGTACGCCAAGTATTGACGTATGTGGAAACAAAGAATGTAGAAGCGGGAATGGTATATAAAACGGATGCGCAAATATCGGATAAAGTGAAAATTGCTGAAACGTTGCCGGCCGATTCTCATGATTCGATCGTATATCCGCTTGGCATAATTAAGAGTACGAAGCATAAAGCGGAAGCTCTGGCTTTCTACGAGTATTTGCAGACGAAAGAAGCGCTGCGTGTATTTGAAAAATACGGATTTGTTATATTGAAATAAGTAATGATTCTTCATCGCTCCGCAAAAAACCTCTCAAACAGCAAGTTTGAGAGGTTTTTATAATGATTACATTCAGGTATAAACAATACCCATCTGCGCAGCTACATAAGTGCCCAAAATCGATAAAGGCGCATGATGTAAGCGGCGGTTTCCGATATCTGTCATGCCATTCGCTTATTTTCCTAAAATATGCGGTTTTAACGTAGTCAATTGTCCGGCAATGGTATTGATATCTTCGTCTGATACTTTCAACTCTTGCAAAGAAGCCGCTAAATCTTCAACAACGGCATCCCAATGCTCTTCCTGCAAATTTAAGCCTTCATGCGCCTTTTCCATGGAGCGTCCTGTATATTGCGGGCCTCCTAACGCATAAGAAATGAATGCTGTCTGGTGGCGGTGCTGTGCATCCATATCCGTATGCTTAAAGAATTCGTTGATTCGCTCATCTGCGAGCACCTTTTTATAAAAGATGTCTACTACTTGTGTTACAGCTTCTTTCCCGCCAAGCTTTTCGTACAGTGTTTGTTGGTTGTTCATGCGTATTCAGTCTCCTTATGTATAGTTTACACTTCTTATCATTCCAAAAAATCCTGAAGATAGCTAGCTTACACAATAAAAATTTTATAGCGTATATACCGAACCGTCACGATTTGTTAACATTTCCAATTCCATCTTTCTCGGACTCGGTGCAGATAAGTGATATGATATCTATGTTGCGGATAGAATTAGGGGAATATAATTTAAAAATAGGGTGGATTTCAACATATAAAAGGTAAGCATGCATATTTTAGGTTTAAACATATAGATGACATAATCCATATGCAGAAATGCAAGCAAGGAGGAAAATGTGCTGGAGAAAGAATTGCTGCTTCAAGAAGCGGAGCATTTTATAAGAACTTGTTATGAGGAGCTGGGTAAAAGTAACGAAGAAATGAATCGACGATTGCGGGCGATTCAAGAAGAAATAGAAGCGTCCGGAACATATGAGCATACATTCGAAGAACTGGAGCATGGCGCGCGCATGGCATGGCGCAACAGCAATCGCTGCATCGGAAGATTGTTTTGGAATATGCTGAAGGTGTTTGATGCAAGAAGCTTAGATACAGAAGAACAAGTGTATAAAGCATTATTGCAGCATATTGAATTTGCGACGAATGACGGGAAAATTCGACCGACAATTACAATATTAAAGCCAAAAGCAAACGGGCGGCAAATCAGAATCTGGAATCATCAATTGATTCGATACGCAGGCTA
Organism: Ectobacillus panaciterrae DSM 19096; assembly: GCF_000430785.1. Classification (GTDB taxonomy): domain Bacteria; phylum Bacillota; class Bacilli; order Bacillales; family Bacillaceae_G; genus Ectobacillus; species Ectobacillus panaciterrae. Next base: position 71,753 of record NZ_AUMR01000030.1, on the reverse strand, counting down.
TGAAACGGAACACGGAATAATTGGCGATTCTGCTTCTGTTGAATTTACTCGTATTTGTTCAAAACTTGGGTGGACAGGCAAAGGAACGCACTTTGATATACTGCCGTTAGTCATTCAAGCAGGCAGCAATGCTCCAAAATGGTTCCCCATTCCACAAGAGTTTGTGTTGGAGGTTCCTTTAAAGCATCCTGAATTTAATTGGTTTGAAGATTTACATTTGCAGTGGTATGCGGTACCCATCATTTCCGAGATGAAGCTGGAAATCGGAGGTATTGAATACACTGCAGCACCGTTTAACGGCTGGTATATGGAAACGGAAATCGGCGCGCGAAACTTGGCTGATACAAATCGGTATAATATGCTGCCGCGCGTAGCTTCTTTAATGGGCCTTGATACGACGAGAAATACAACGCTTTGGAAGGATAAAGCTCTAATCGAATTGAATATAGCGGTCATTCATTCGTTTAAAGAAGCGGGAGTCAGTATCGTCGATCATCATACAGCGGCACAGCAGTTTCAAAGGTTCGAGCAGCAGGAGCAAGGGCAGGGAAGAAAGCTGACCGGAGATTGGACATGGCTTATCCCGCCTGTTTCTCCTGCAGCCACGCATATTTTTCATAAAAATTATCACGATGAAATTGTTAAACCGAATTATTTTTATCAAGAAAAACCTTATAGTACAAGCTTCAAACTAAAATAAGGCATATAATAAAACATAAAAAAGCAATTAGGATACCAAAACTTAGAAAATAAAAGTGTTGACATTAGAGTAAAGCTGGTTTTATAATACAAATCATATTAACAATGAAATTTACAAACTTTTTAATAAATTAAGCAATGAAGGGTTTTTAGTAGTGGTTATCTCCCTGTCTCAGAGAGCTGATGGATGGTGCGAATCAGCATAAAGATAAGCATGAAGTACAGTCCCGGAGCATCTTTTTCGTAGTAAAGGAGCATCCTTTATGAAGGGAAAGACGGTCATATGATCGTTAACAAGAAAGAGCGGCAGACGTTTGTCTGCAACTAGGGTGGTACCGCGATAATAATCGTCCCTACTGGTTGAACCAGTAGGGACTTTTTGATTTTGTAAGAAAGCATGAGGTTCTGCGCCTAAACGAGCCGTCTCCGCTTTTCTTGATTTTCGTCAAAAAAATAATGATAAGCAATGAAGGGATTTTAGTAGTGGTTGTCTCCCTGTCTCAGAGAGCTGATGGATGGTGCGAATCAGCATACAGGCAAGCATGAAATACACTCCTGGAGCATCTTTTTCGTAGTAAAGGAAGATCCTTTATGAAGGGAAAGACGGTCATGAGATCGTTACCAACAAAGAGTAGGCGGGCATTTGCTCGCAAGTAGGGTGGTACCGCGGTATGCATCGTCCCTGCCTTTATGGCTGGGGCGTTTTTTTTATACCTTGAAAGGGGGGATGGCCTGCTCAGCTGGCATCGGTTATCCAACAAAAGAATCTCGCACATTCTTTTGTTATAGAAACAAACTAACGTTTTAGGAACTAGTTGCTTCAACGGTACTAAACAAAACCTTCCCAACAATCTATAATATTACAGCTTTTAGATGATTACAAATAGATTTCGGAATTTGTTTTGGACAGTATCGAATATGAAGTGAAGTTTATACTACAAATATAATTGGGAGGAATTAATATGAAAACTCATGAATTAGAAAGATTACGTCAAAAAGTGGATGAAATCAACCTGCAGCTTCTCCATTTATTGAATGAACGCGCTAAGGTTGTAAAAGGAATCGGCGAGCAAAAGACATTGCAAGGCGTGAAACGCTTTGATCCGGTTCGCGAGCGTCAAGTGCTCGATATGATTGCGGAGCATAACGAAGGACCGTTCGAGACATCGACTGTACAGCATATTTTCAAAACGATTTTTAAAGCGAGCTTAGAACTGCAAGAGGATGACAACCGTAAAGCGCTGCTTGTTTCAAGAAAGAAAAAGCCTGAGAACACAATCGTGAACGTATTGGGAGAGCAAATTGGAAATGGCACGCAGACATTCATTATGGGACCATGCGCTGTGGAAAGCTACGAGCAAGTTCGCGAAGTGGCAAAAGCGATGAAGCAGCAAGGTTTGAAATTAATGCGCGGCGGAGCGTTCAAGCCTCGTACATCTCCATACGATTTCCAAGGCTTAGGCGTGGAAGGATTGGAAATTTTACGCAAGGTTGCCGATGAATTTGATTTAGCGATCATCAGCGAAATTTTAAATCCAAACGACATAGAAATGGCGATTGACTACGTAGATGTGATTCAAATCGGGGCGCGCAATATGCAAAACTTTGATTTGCTGAAAGCGGCTGGAAAAGTGAATAAGCCGGTATTGCTGAAGCGCGGTTTGGCAGCGACAATCGAAGAATTCATCAATGCGGCGGAGTACATCATTGCACAAGGCAATGACCAAATTATTCTATGTGAGCGCGGCATTCGCACATACGAAAAGGCAACACGAAACACATTGGATATTTCAGCGGTTCCAATTTTGAAAAAAGAAACGCATTTACCGGTAGTAGTTGACGTGACTCACTCAACAGGAAGAAAAGATTTGCTTCTGCCTACTGCAAAAGCGGCATTGGCAATCGGAGCAGATGCAGTAATGGCAGAGGTTCATCCAGATCCGGCTGTGGCGCTTTCAGATTCCGCACAGCAAATGGACATTCCTCAGTTCCACGAATTTATGGAAGAACTGAAGAGCTTTCAAGGAAAGTTGTCAGGAAACATACAGCATAGCATGCAATGAAGGGTTTTTCAGTAATGTTTACTTCCCTGTTTTAGAGAGCTGATGGATGGTGCAAATCAGTACATAGGTAAACATGAAATACGCTCCCGGAGCATCTTTTTCGTAGTAAAGGAGCATCCTTTATGAAGGGAAAGACGGTCATATGATCGTTAACAAGAAAGAGCGGCAGGCGTTTGTCTGCATCTAGGGTGGTACCGCGGTCATTATCGTCCCTACTGGTAAAGCCAGTAGGGATTTTTTTATGAATAAGAAATATAAGATTTATGGAGGAAAACAGATGAGATATATAACAGCAGGCGAATCGCATGGTCCGCAATTGACAGTTATTTTAGAAGGTATTCCAGCAGGGCTTCCGTTAACAGCGGAAGATATTAATCGAGAGTTGCATAGAAGACAAAAAGGACACGGTCGCGGCCGGCGCATGCAAATTGAAAAGGATGACGTAAAAATTGTGAGCGGCGTAAGGCATGGATACACACTGGGTTCACCGATTGCGCTCGTCGTAGAAAATGACGATTATAAGCATTGGACGAAAATTATGGGAGCAGCGCCTGTTTCAGAGGATGAGATGAATGAAATGAAACGAAGAATTACAAAGCCTCGTCCCGGTCATGCCGATCTTAACGGAGCTATTAAGTATGGTCACAGAGATATACGCAATGTGCTTGAGCGTTCTTCAGCAAGAGAAACGACTGTACGCGTTGCAGCAGGAGCGGTGGCAAAAAGGATTCTATCCGAGCTTGGGGTGCAAATTGCTGGACATGTGCTAGAAATCGGCGGCATCCGCGCAGAACAAAACACATATCATTCCATTGAAGAAGTACAGCTGCGTTCAGAAGCATCGCCTGTTCGTTGCTTGGATCCGCAAGCGGAAGTTCGAATGATGGAACGAATCGATGACGCGAAGCAAAAAGGAGATTCTGTCGGAGGAGTCGTGGAAGTAATTGCAGAGGGCATGCCGGTCGGCGTCGGAAGCTATGTTCATTACGACCATAAGCTGGATGCGAAGCTTGCAGCTGCCGTCATGAGTATCAATGCATTTAAAGGAGCGGAAATCGGGATAGGCTTTGAAGCTGCCCGCAGACCGGGAAGCGAAGTGCATGATGAAATCGTTTGGGATGAAACAGACGGATATACACGTAAAACGAATCGTGCAGGAGGAATAGAAGGAGGCATGACGACAGGAATGCCTGTCATCGTACGCGGTGTGATGAAGCCTATTCCTACTTTATATAAGCCGCTGCAAAGCGTGGACATCGACACGAAGGAAGCTTTTCAAGCAAGCATCGAACGCTCTGACAGCTGCGCTGTTCCGGCAGCCGGCGTAGTGGCAGAAGCTGTTGTCGCATGGGAGCTGGCAAACGCCATGGTGGAACAATTCGGACGTGATCGGATGGATTTAATTCAGCAAAATGTGACGAATCACCGCGAATACGCAAGGGAGTTTTAATGAGATAGAGCTCAAATACATCTGATTTCATGATACGGCGTACAAATAATAAGCATAAGGAATGATGGGGTATGCAAAAACGAGTATTAATTATCGGAATGGGTTTAATCGGAGGTTCGATTGCCCTTGCGATAAAGAAGGAGCATGATGCAAGAATCATAGGATTTGATATTAATGAAGCACAGCTTCAGCGCGCTTGTGAGCTGCAAGTCATAGATGGGACGGCAGCGGATTTAGAGAAAGAAGCAGAACAGGCACACCTCATTGTACTGGCTTTACCGGTGGAAGAAACGGTTTCCTTGCTTGCGAGATTGGCGAATTGTGAACTGCAGGAAGAGGTTATCATTACTGATGCCGGCAGTACAAAAGAACAAATTATGAAAGCCGCTGATGAGCTGCTGTCAAAGGACATTACCTTTATCGGTGGCCATCCGATGGCAGGCTCTCATAAAACCGGGGTAGAAAGCGCAAAAGCGCATTTATTTGAAAACGCCTTTTACATTTTAACACCTCGGCCTGAGACATCTCCTGAAAAAGTGGAGGAACTTAAAGTGTGGCTCCAAGGAACAAACTCTCACTTTTTGTTGATGGAACAAAAGGAGCATGATTATGTCACAGGGATTGTCAGTCATTTTCCGCATATCATCGCGGCCGGTTTAGTAAAACAAGTGCAAAGGCATGCGTCCCAAACACCGTTTGTCAATATGCTCGCAGCCGGCGGCTTTCGGGATATTACCCGTATCGCATCAAGCAGCCCGAAAATGTGGACGGATATCGTAAAACAAAACCGGGAGCACCTTGCAATGCTTTTAGAAGAATGGATTGACGATATGAAGCAGGTGCAGGTGCTTGTAGAAAGCGGGGATACGGACAACGTGTATACGTATTTCTCCGACTCAAAGCTGTATCGTGATGCGCTTCCTGTTCGTGCAAAGGGAGCCATTCCTTCCTATTTTGACTTGTATGTAGACGTGTTGGACAGAGCAGGGGAATTGGCGAAGATTACAGCAATCTTGGCTGCAAATGAAATCAGCATCACAAATCTGCAGATTCTAGAGGCGAGAGAAGGATTATTGGGTGTGCTGCGAATCAGTTTTCAAACAGAACAGGATCGCATAAAAGCTCGAAGATGTTTAGAAGACAAGGAATACGAAACCTATGAAGTACTGTAAAGAATGGAGTGAATTACATGAGGCTGCTGCGAAACATTGAAAATGCACTGCAGGGAACGATTCGCGTTCCTGGGGATAAATCCATTTCCCACCGGGCCGTTATGCTTGGGTCAATTGCTCAAGGCAAAACAGTTATTGAAGGATTTTTACCGGGAGAAGATTGTCTCAGCACAATTCATTGTTTTCAGAAGATGGGTGTTACAATTATTCAAAATGGTGAGCATGTAGAAGTGTTCAGCGACGGGCTGGAGGAGTTAAAGGAGCCGGCGGGGATTTTAGACGTAGGGAATTCCGGTACAACAATTCGGCTGATGCTCGGTATACTAGCGGGTACACCGTTTCACGCTTGCCTACAAGGAGATGATTCTATCGCCAAAAGGCCGATGAAACGTGTTACAGAGCCCCTTCGTCTTATGGGAGCGGCACTGGATGGCCGTATGGACGGTACGTATACGCCTATTAGCGTGAGAGGTAGCGGATTAAAATCCATCAACTACGTATCTTCTGTAGCGAGCGCCCAAGTAAAGTCGGCAATACTGCTGGCAGGCTTGCAGGCAGAAGGAACAACGACTGTAACTGAGCCTCATTTATCAAGGGATCATACGGAACGCATGCTTGAAGCTTTCGGAGCCCAGGTGGAACGAGATGAAAGAACAGTATCTATACAAGGTGGGCAGCAATTAAAAGGAACGACCGTTCATGTTCCGGGAGATATATCATCCGCAGCCTTTTTCCTTGTTGCCGGAGCTATCGTGCCGAACAGTCAAATTACAATTCAAAATACAGGATTGAATCCTACGAGAACCGGTATTATTGATGTGCTGAAAAGAATGGGGGCGAATATTGAAATTACGAATATATCCACGCTCTCTTCTGAGCCGCGGGGGGACTTGCATATAACCGCTTCAGAATTAAAAGGAATTGAAATAGGCGGGGAAATCATTCCGAGACTGATTGATGAAATTCCGATTATCGCTTTGGCCGCTACCCAAGCGGAAGGCATTACAATCATTAAAGATGCGCATGAACTGAAAGTGAAGGAAACGAATCGGATTGATACGGTAGTTCAGGAACTGAAAAAAATGGGAGCGCGTATTGAAGCGACTGAAGATGGAATGGTTATCCACGGGAAAACGGCGCTTAGAGGAGCGGATGTAAGCAGCCATGGCGACCACCGTATCGGGATGATGCTTGCTGTCGCAAGCTGTATAGCAGAAGGAGAAACAACTCTTCATCATCCTGAAGCAGTTGCGGTATCATATCCTAATTTCTTCGAACAGCTGGAACAGCTTCAAAATGCATGATCGTATATAAAGTGAAACTTCCATCAGTGGGGGTTTCATCCCCCACTGATGGTTAGTTGAACCAATCAGGCTTTTACGGCTATCCCCTCTTACACTTCTTCGAATAGGCTGCGTTTTGAAGTGGGGGCCTTACTGCCCGTTAAGGCGTGATAAACGAAACACCCTGCGCCTTTGCGAGTACAAAAAGGTTTAGGGTGTTTTTATCATAAATTAGGCGAGAATATCCCCGCTTCAATCGTGTGAATGGTGTAACGGTAAGTGGAGGAGGTTCATGTTCAGTGATGAAAAAAGTTCAGCATCTATCTGTATGCAAAGGCTTATGGTAAAAAGCAAATCTTAGAGCTGGAGAATCCGTGCTTAACGAACGCATTCTTTCTCAAGCTCATCCAAACGTTCATTGATTCTTCGTTTCTTATACAGCATTTGTCCTGCCTCAGCAATCTCTTCAATGGTTTTCCGATTCAAGTAAGCGCCGAATACCATGCCGGCAACCGGTACAATTTGAAACAGCTTCTTCCATCCGTAATTGTCCCGATATACAGTAATGACTTCGCGCCATGAGGCGATTTGAGATACGCTGTTTTGGTTGCCCGAGCGGTTGTCGAAGTTCTGCAGCTCGTTTAAAATGGTTTGCTTTCCGACGATATCTGAAGAGGAAAACTGCAGGCATTTCACAATGAAAAGACGTTCTTTTTCATCCTCAGGATTATAGCCGTAGCAAAGCGCAATTTCCTGCAGAACATTTAAAGACATGCCCAAAACGGCAGGTATATCGATAGCCAACGTAAAAATGCCGCCGAATCCTGTTGTAGCGCCTTGTGCTGTAGCAATATTCTTTCTGTTTTTCACAATATCGCCGGCAATACGATCCATCTCCTGGAGCGGCATATGCTTTATATCTTCTAGTGAAATCACATTCCCAAATTTTTTTAAAGTGGCTTTTGTGCTGATCAAATATTTGCTGCCTGTGTTGATATAGCTGATAAGCTCTTCTATAATCACGTTGACTTTCTTATGTATAAAAGCAGGTGTGAGCTTATCGAGGATGGTGAACGGGATTTTCCCCCATCGTTCCCAGAACCAAAGATCTTCTTGTTCATGTTCCCATTTATTGATTGTTTTTAATTCTGCCAGCAACCCATCTTTTGTTTCCATGTTATCTCCTTGTCCTACATCATTGATATCCATATTATACCTTATTTTCATGTTTCTATTGTGGAGGATTTCATAATCTATATATAAATGATTTATGATTTCGACATTTCAATATGCTGTGTACAGAGGCATTGTCGCTTTCTTCCTATCTATGGTTTACCCTTATATGGACCACTACAAGGGTTTGACCGCTTCCGCACGTCGCTGGATGCTCTTTCTCCACTATATAAAAGGACGGTTTTTTTATTCAGTTATATATAAAAGAGAGTCATAGAATATACTGTATATCTTAATAGATTTTGAATCTCTTAAATTTAGATAATTATAGGAAAATTCGATATAATTATTCGTAAATGGATGCTAAGGAGCTGATAGTATGAAATTTCTAGTAGTAGGAGCCGGAGCTGTAGGCGGATATTTTGGTGCAAGATTGGCAGAAAAGGGAGAAGATGTTACGTTTCTTGTCCGGGCAGGCAGGCAAGAACAATTGCGTGCAAAAGGTCTGGTTGTGAAAAGTGTGAATGGAGATACAACAATCCGCCCGAAAACAATATTGTCTAATGAAAACGGTTTGTTTGATGTTATTTTAATTGGAACGAAGGCTTATCATTTTGAACAAGCGATCCAAGATATTAAGCCTTTTGTACATAGTGAGACAGTTATTATTCCAATGTTGAACGGCATGAAGCACGTTGAGCATCTTCGGGAAGTATTTCCGGAGCAATGTGTAATCGGCGGGCTATGTTTCATTGAATCTACTCTGTCTGAAAATGGAGAAGTAATCCAAACGAGCCCGTTCCATAAATTTATGTTCGGGGAATGGGATGGCGAGAAAATAGGGAGAATACAGGCGATAGAACAGGCATTTACGGATACAAATGCGATGATTAGTGTGAGCTCCCGTATTTTGCAGGAAATGTGGCACAAGTATTTGTTTATCGCGACGTTTTCCGGTGTGACAACATTGTTCGGACAGCCGATCGGACCGATTCTTGAACTGCCGCTAGGTTCTAAGCTTGTTCAAGAATTATTGCGTGAGATTGCGAGCATTATGAGGGCGGAAGGCGCTCCGATTGCGGACAATATTGAAGAAAAGCAGTTTGCAAGCATTGGTGCTATGGCATATGAAATGAAGTCGTCCATGCAGCGCGATATGGAAAAGGGGCTTTTTGTGGAAGGCGATCATTTGCAGGGTTATTTACTGGAGCTTGGGAACAAACATAATATACAGACACCTGTTTTAGAAACGATTTATGCGAATCTAAAATTGTATGAGAAGAAAGTAAAGAGTGAAACAATGTATATACAAGGGAATAAAAGAACCGTCTTTTGATAGTGGGAGAGATCATCCGGCGACGTGCAGAAGCGGTCAAACCTTTGTAGTGGTTCATGCAAGGGAAAACCAGAGGGAAGAAGCGTGCAATATTCCCTTTTGGTTGTACATAGCACATGGACATGTCGAATTTATAATTCACTCATATATAAATTGTTTATTATAGTATATTACGAGAATTATGGATTTCAAAAGAAGGAAAGTAATAGGAAGGATTGGCCCGCAATTTTCTTTTTTATCATTCAAAGGAAAAACCGGAGGCTCTGCCTCCGGTTTTTCATATCTTGAAACATTCGTAAGTATATGCTACAATCAAAAATGGTCGATAATTTTAATTTTAACAAAATTATAAATACCCATAATAATAATATCATGTTATTTGTTGTTTGTCAAATCTTTCGGCCGCACGGAATTTCGGGAAGGGAAGTGACTGCATGAGCGAAACAAAGCAAGAGTGGCAGCATGAACAGCAGCGAGTGGATGAAGTGGTCGATAAAATTAAAGAAAAGGCGCTTTTTCTTGAACAGCATGTAGGCATAATCAAATCGGATGTCGTACAAATCCGTAAAGATTTCTGGGACGATGTAACGGTAAACGTTGATAATGTTGCTGAAGCGGTTGAAACATACGCAAGCATCAAGCAACAAGCAGAAATGCTGTCAGAAAGAGAACGGAGCCACAGGCATAGTCATAATCAGCTGAAAACCTTAAAGCGTCTTCAGCAGTCGCCATATTTCGGAAGAATCGATTTTGCAGAGGAAGGGGAGAAGGCAGATTCTATCTATCTTGGTATCGGCTCTTTCTTTGATGAAGAAACGGAGCAATTTCTTGTTTACGATTGGCGAGCTCCCATATCAAGTTTGTATTACGATTATTCTATTGGACCGGCACAATACGAAGCACCGGACGGTATTGTAACAGGAGATTTGAAGGTGAAACGGCAGTTTATTGTTCGGAATGGCCGAATTGAGAGCATGTTTGATACAGGCGTAACCATTGGAGATGTAATGCTGCAGGAAGTGCTTGGCAAGCATGCGAACACGCAAATGAAAAATATTGTAGCTACTATTCAGAAGGAGCAAAATCGTATTATCCGCAATGAAAAGAGCCGTCTTCTTGTTGTACAGGGAGCTGCCGGAAGCGGTAAGACATCGGCTGCCCTGCAGCGTGTTGCTTACTTGCTGTACCGTTATCGCGAAACATTGCGTGCCGACCAAATGATTCTGTTTTCTCCAAACCCGATGTTCAACAGCTATGTCTCGACTGTCCTTCCCGAGCTTGGTGAAGAAAATATGCAGCAAACTACATTTCAGGAATACTTGGAGCATCAGCTTGGATATTTTGAGCTTGAAGATCCATTTACACAAATAGAATACGTGCTGACAGCCGCAGATGAAATAGGATATGCAGCGCGTGTAGAGGGAATTCAATATAAAGCAACGATTGATTTTATGCTACTTATTGATCGATATGCTGCGTACCTCAAGCAAAAGGGAATCATTTTTAAAGACGTGACATTTCGCGGAAAAGTGCTGATTTCAGCCGAACAAGTGAAAGAGCAGTTTTATGCTTCAACCGGCGCAATATCCATTCCGAGCCGCATGGAGCAAACGGCTGAGTGGCTCCGTGCAGAATTAAAAAAACTAGAGAAGCTGGAGCGGAAAAAGCCTTGGGTAGAAGAAGAAATGGAGCTTTTAGATAAAGATGCATTCGTTCAGGCGCATCAAAAGCTGCAGCGAAAAAAACGCTATTCAGAAGAAACGTTTGATGATTTTGAACGTGAGCAAAAGCTGCTTGCCGCTTCTGTTGTAAGGAAATATTTCAAGCCTTTATACAAGAGCGTGAAAAAACTGCGTTTTATTGATGTACCGGCAGTTTATCGGCAGCTATTTACCGATGCTCAGTTTGCTTTACTGTTTACGTCTGAATCTCTGTTGCCTAAAGGATGGGATGAAATCTGTCTTCAAACGGCAGAGAAAATCAGCCGTTCTTATTTAGCTTACGAAGATGCAACTCCTTATTTATATTTAAAGGAACAGCTGGAGGGCTTTCAGAAGAACACATCTGTGCGCCATGTATTCATAGATGAAGCACAAGACTACTCGCCTTTTCAGTTTGCCTTTTTGAAACGGCTCTTTCCCCTTAGTAAGATGACTGTGCTCGGGGATTTGAATCAGGCCATTCATGCGCAATCCAAGCATACAGGCTTGTTCACCCTTTCTGCATTATACGGAGAGGAACACACAGAAACAATCGAGCTGAAGCGCAGCTACCGCTCAACGAAGCAGATTATCGAGTTCACTCGGCAGCTTATTTCAGGCGGAGAAGAAATTGAGGCTTTCGATCGAGAGGGCAGCAAACCGATAATTGAAAAAGCAATGGCAGAACAGCTGGTGGATAAAGCGGGAGAGCGTATCCGAGAGCTGCAAGGAGCAGGACATAAAACGATAGCGGTTATATGCAAAACAGCCCGCGAGAGTAAAGAGGTATATGGAAATTTAAAAGAAAAGATGCAGCTTCGTCTCGTTACAAAAGAAACTTCTTCCTTTGAATCAGGAGTCTTGGTAATTCCTGCGTACTTGGCAAAAGGAGTCGAGTTTGACGCGGTTATTATTTATAACGCTTCAGAAGGAGAATATGGAGAAAAGGAAAGAAAGCTCTTTTATACAGCTTGTACTCGTGCTATGCATGAATTGCATATATATTTTATAGACAGCATAAGTTCGCTTATCCTTGAGGCTTCTCCCGATACGTATATAAGTTATGACAGTCATCTCAATTAGCAGATGGCTTTTTTTGGAGGCAGTTACAAGCAAGCTTAATTCCTATTCTATATTCGTGTATACTATACATACATGTACATAACGATGGAGCTGAAATAATGATAAAAACGATTTCTGATATCGCTAAAATCGCGGGAGTCGCAAAGAGCACTGTTTCGCGTTATCTTAACGGCGGCTCAGTCAGCGACGTAACCAAAAGAAAAATTGAGCATGCAATTAAAGAAACAGGCTACATTCCCAATACGTTTGCGCAAAGCTTAAAAGCAAAGAAAACGAATATTATCGGTACGATTGTGCCGCGTCTTGATTCCTATGCAGCATCTCGAACGTTAATCGGTATCGATGAGGAGCTAAGAGGATTGAATTACCAAATGTTAATTTCAAATGCGAATCAAAATCTGGAGCGTGAAATTGAAAATATTTATACGCTGGCGAGTCAAAAGATTGCAGGCCTTATTCTATTAGCGACACAAATAACAGATGAGCATTTGGAGGCATTCGGCAAAATCAATATACCGGTTCTGCTTGTCGGACAGCAGCATAAAGATGTGTACAGCTTGATTCATGATGACTATGGCGCTGCTTATGACATGGGGAAATATGTTTTGAAAAAAGGACATCGAAGAATTGCCTATCTAGGAGTAACAGAAAAAGATATTGCGGTAGGAGTGAAACGAAAAGAAGGTTTTAAGAGGGCAGTGCAAGAAGCAGACAACTGTGAAGTGAAATATTATGAGACAGAGTTCAATATTGAAAACGCCATTATAAAAGCAGCAGAGGTCATAGATGAATTTCAGCCTTCCGTATTAGTTTGTGCAACAGATAATATTGCACTTGGCGCATTAAAGGCTGCTTATGTAAAGGGGCTGCACGTTCCGGAAGACATATCTATTACCGGGTTTGGCGGATATGAAGTGAACGAGGTTATTCATCCGGCCTTAACAACCGCGAAGTTCTATTATAAAGAAGCAGGACAAGCGGCAGCACAAGACATCGTTAAGCTTGTCAATGAAGAAGAAGTAGCGAAAATTACCATATCCAAATATGAAATAATCGAACGAGAAAGCGTTGACAATCGATAAATATGAGAATATAATCAATTTGAAACCGGTTCCAAAGACTGGTTTTAAATATATCAGTTTTTGGAACCGGTTCCTAAAATATAACCATTCTATATTTTTTTATTCGTTTTTGGAACCGGTTCCTTGAAGAGTATAAAGCAAAAGGGGGATTACCATGAATTACAAACACATTGCACAGGAAACTTTAGATGCAATCGGCGGTAAAGAAAATGTTTCAGCAGCAGCTCATTGTGCGACTCGTTTGCGTTTAGTATTGCATGATGAAGGAAAAGTAAATCAAGCAAAGCTTGACAGCATGGATGTCGTAAAGGGGACATTTTCTACCGGCGGGCAATTTCAGGTCATTTTAGGATCGGGTACTGTAAACGAAGTATATAAAGAACTTGCAGTACTGACGGGAATTTCTGAAATGTCTACAAAGGATGTAACAGATGCAGGAGCTAAAAAATTAAATCCGCTTCAGCGATTCGTGAAAATGCTATCCGATATTTTCGTTCCGATTATTCCAGCGATTGTAGCTGGCGGATTGCTTATGGGAATCAATAATGTGTTGACTGCAAAAGATTTATTCATCGCAGGAAAATCGTTAGTAGAAGCAAATCCAGAAATGGCGGATTTGGCAGCACTTATTAATACATTTGCAAATGCTGCGTTTGTATTTTTGCCAATCTTGATCGGATTCTCTGCAACACAGCGCTTTGGAGGAAACCCTTATCTTGGAGCAGCGCTTGGTATGTTAATGGTCCATCCAGATTTATTGAATGGATATGGATATGGGGCAGCTGTGTTAGCCCACAAAGTACCTGTATGGCATATATTCGGTATTAGTATTGAAAAAGTAGGATACCAAGGTTCGGTATTACCGGTTTTGGCGTCATCTTATATACTTGCGAAAACAGAAACAGCTTTACGAAGAATCGTTCCATCTGCTTTAGATAACCTATTAACGCCGTTATTTACAATCTTTATTACAGGCATCTTAACGTTTACGATTGTGGGACCAATTACACGTTCTGCAGGTAATTTATTAACAGGCGGACTTGTCTGGTTATATGATTCAGCAGGTTTTATCGGCGGAGGCCTTTTTGGATTGATTTACGCGCCGATTGTTATTACGGGGATGCACCACAGCTTTATCGCAGTAGAAACACAGCTGCTGGCTGATATGGCGAAAACAGGCGGCTCTTTTATCTTCCCGATTGCTGCGATGTCAAACGTAGCACAAGGTGCGGCAACACTAGCCGTTTTTCTTATAACAAAAGACAAAAAGGTAAAAGGCGTAGCTTCAGCTGCCGGTATTTCAGCACTTCTCGGCATTACAGAGCCGGCGATGTTCGGTGTTAACTTAAAGCTTCGTTATCCGTTTATCGGCGCTATTATTGGAGCGGGAGCTGCTTCTGCATTTATTACACTGTATAAAGTGAAAGCAATTGCGTTAGGAGCGGCAGGGCTGCCGGGAATTATCTCTATTAAACCGGGAACAATTGTTTTCTATGTAATAGGAATGGCGATTTCTTTTGCAGTTTCATTTGCAGTAACAATTGTTTTAGCAAAGCGAGCAGATAAAAAAACGGTCAACCCTTCTCAAAGGGAAGCAGCTTAATTTACGATAATGAGAGAAGGAGAATCACTCGATTCTCCTCTCTTTGTTTAAGGAGTTTGATCAAAATGGAATGGACAAAAGAACAAAGGTATCGTCAAATAAAGGATGCAAGCGATGAAGAACTTCTAGAGCTAAAAACAAGAGTAAGCAGATGTCCGTGGCGGCAAACGTTTCATATACAGCCAGACACTGGGCTGCTGAACGATCCGAACGGATTTTCTTATTATAACGGTGAATATCACCTATTTTATCAATGGTTTCCACTAGGACCAGTGCACGGTTTGAAATATTGGTACCATACGAAATCAAAGAATCTAGTTCATTGGGAAAACGTCGGTATAGGAATTGAGCCGAAGCATTACTATGACAGCCATGGCGCTTATTCAGGCAGTGCAATCGAGCACGAAGGAAAATTGTACTTACTGTACACGGGCAATGCCCGTGATGAAAATTGGATCAGACACCCTTATCAATGCATCGCTATTATGGATGAAACAGGAAAAATTGAAAAACTGGAAGAGCCTGTTATTCATGAAGTTCCAAAAGGATATACAGAGCACTTCCGTGATCCGAAGATTTGGAAAGAAGGAGATACGTTCTATGCAGTAATTGGGGCACAGCGGGAGGATGAAACAGGTTGTGTCGTATTGTATAGTTCATCAGATTTACTAGACTGGAAATGTAAAGGCGAGCTGCAAACAGCGCTGAAAACATTCGGATATATGTGGGAGTGCCCGGATTATTTTGAACTGCAGAACAAAGGCGTTCTCATTTTCTCACCGCAGGGACTAGAGCCGGAAAAAGATTGTTATCAAAATATTTATCAGTCCGGATATATTATTGGAGACAAACTGGATGTAAATCAATTGTCTATGTCGCATAGTTTTTTTCAAGAGTTGGACAGGGGATTTGATTTTTACGCACCTCAAACAACGGTTGATTCAAACGGGCGTCGAATTTTAGTTGGGTGGATGGGCTTGCCGGAAATCGATTACCCCACCGACAAAAATGGATGGGCACATTGTTTGACGCTGCCTAGAGAATTATCTGTTCACAACGGGAAGTTAATTCAAAAGCCGGTAGAAGAGCTTCAAACACTGCGCAAGCAGCAACATGAAGTAAAAGATACTGTTTGTGGTGAAAAGAAAATGTACGATGGATTTGCCGGAACAGCATATGAGATGGTTTGTGAATTTGAAAATGAAAATGCAGCTGCATTTGGAATCGAATTTAGAGCGGATAACCATGAAAAAACCATCATTAAATATGATGCTATCGAGAAAAAAGTAATTCTTGACCGCGCATCTTCAGGAGAAGCAGTCGGGGAGTCTTATGGAACAATAAGAAAATGCGCTATAGACGCACAGAAAATCAAGTTCCATATGTTTGTAGATACGTCCTCTGTTGAAATCTTTGTGAATGACGGCGAAGAGGTTTTTACAAGCCGTATCTTCCCTAGTCGTGAAAGTAAAGAAATTCGCTTCTTCGCAGCAGATGGAAGTGCATCGTTTCAAGCTGTAAAATGGAATTATGAATGAGAATAAGAGGTGAAATGTATGAAAAGCTTATATTCAATCGGTGAAGTATTAATTGATTTTATTCCTCTGCAAAAAGGAAGAGCTTTAAAAGACGTATTGGAATTTGAGCGCGCTCCAGGAGGCGCACCTGCGAACGTCGCAGCCGCAGTCGCGAAATACGGCGGCAAAGCATCTATGATTACGAAGCTAGGCATGGATGCGTTTGGCGACGTCCTCTTAGAGCAATTGCAGCAAGCGGGAGTCAATACAGATAAAATTACAAGAACGAATGAAGCGAATACAGGACTGGCTTTCGTATCGTTACGCGAAGACGGCGAGCGTGACTTTTCCTTCTATCGCAATCCTTCCGCAGACTTGCTGCTTAGTGAAGATGAAATAGAAGAAAGCTGGTTTGAAAGCGGTGATATTCTCCATTTTTGTTCCGTTGATTTAGTAGAGAGCCCAATGAAGCATGCACATGTGAAAGCAATTCGTTCTGCAAAAGCTAAAGGAGGAATCATCAGCTTTGATCCTAACGTGCGGCTTCCCCTTTGGAGCGATCCCGAAGATTGTAGAAAAACGATTTTAGAATTTATTCCGATGGCTCATATCGTGAAAATTTCTGATGAAGAGCTGGAGTTTATTACTGGCGTTTCCGATATAAAAGAAGCAATTGGCTCCTTATTCACAGGAGATGTAATAGCGGTTATTTATACAAAAGGGGCTCAAGGTGCAGAGCTGTACCTGAAGGATAGAAAGTACGATTCAATAGGATATCGTGTGGAGGTGCAGGATACAACAGGTGCAGGAGATGCGTTTATTGGCGGTTTCTTGTATCAATTGCTAGAAAAAGACGTGAGCCAACAAAGATTAGAAGAAGTGCTTCATATGCATTATCAAGAGATACTAACGTTTGCGAATGCAAGCGGTGCGCTTACGACAACAGGAAAGGGAGCAATTTCTTCTCTTCCGAAAAAAGACGAAATCTATAAGCTGCTGCAAGATTGATAAGTAACTGAACAAAAGAAGAGCTGGTTTTCTAAACTATATACAAGTGAATAAAAAAACCGTCTTTTTGTAGTGGGGAGAGATCCTCCGGCGGCGTGCAGAAGCGGTCAAACCTTTGTAGTGGTTCATGCAAGGCTAAACCAGAGAGAAGAAGCATGCAATACTCCCTTTTGGTTGCACATAG
Source organism: Ectobacillus panaciterrae DSM 19096 (assembly GCF_000430785.1). Taxonomy (GTDB): domain Bacteria; phylum Bacillota; class Bacilli; order Bacillales; family Bacillaceae_G; genus Ectobacillus; species Ectobacillus panaciterrae. The sequence continues at coordinate 54,400 of NZ_AUMR01000030.1, read as the reverse complement.
CACATGGATATGTCGAACTTATAATTCACTCATAATATGTTTGGAGGGTCAGGGCACACATCAACAGTTATGTGTGCCTTGACCCTAATTGAAACTTAAAATTGATTAAATATTTTATTTTTTAACCCCTCTCGATATTCTTGTTAGATAGAAGGCTATGTTTATATCCGTAACTCATGTACAGTACGAGACCGATGACAAACCATACAGCGAAACCAAGCCATGTCAAAGATGAAAGACTGAACATTAAGTAGCCGCAAGATAAAATCGATAAAAGTGGTAATACCGGTGAGAAGGGTACTTTAAACGAGCGCTTTAAGTCCGGTTGTGTTTTGCGCAGTACGATGACACCGATTGATACGACGATAAAAGCAAACAGAGTACCGATATTGGTTAAATCAGCTAAATGGTTAATAGGAACAAGGCCTGAAAAGATGGAAGCCATGATAGCGGTTAACCAGATGCTTTTCGTCGGCGTCTTTGTTTTTTGATTCACTTTAGACAATCCCTTAGGAAGTAAACCGTCGCGGCTAATGGCGAAGAAAAGTCTAGTTTGTCCATACATCATAACAAATAATACCGTTGTAATTCCGATAATGGCGCCGAGAGAAATAAAACCGGCAATCCAATCTTGGTGTACATATTGAAGTGCAAAGGCAACCGGATTTTTCACATTTAATTGTGTATAAGGGACCATACCGGTAAGAATAGCGGATACACTAACGTATAGGGTTACACAAATGAGTAAGGATGCGATAATTCCAATCGGCATGTTGCGCTGCGGATTTTTTACCTCTTCTGCAGCTGAAGAAACAGCGTCAAACCCGATATAAGCAAGAAATGCGGTAGCGGCCCCGCTCACAACTCCAGAAAAACCAAATGGCATAAACGGAGTCCAGTTTGCCGGTTTCACATAGTTTACACCTACAATAATAAATAAAAGTACAACAGCGATCTTCAGTAACACCATAACATTATTCAAACGCGTCGATTCTTTTACGCCTCGAGTTAAGATGAAGGTAAGAATCAAGACAATTGCAATAGCCATAACATCAACATACGTTCCCTGTGCGGGATTATAAGCGCTGCTGATAACAGTCGGTATATGGATACCAAACCCCGCAAGCAACCCTTGGAAATAACCGGACCATCCGCTGGCGACTACTGAACAGGCTAGTCCGTATTCTAGGATCAGGTCCCATCCAAGAATCCAAGCGATTAGTTCTCCAAACACAGCATAACCGTAAGTATAGGCACTTCCTGATACAGGCACGGCAGAAGCCAATTCAGCATAGCAGAGGGCAGCAAAGACACAAGCTAAACCGGACAAGATAAAGGAAAGAATAATAGCCGGTCCTGAATGTTGTGCAGCAACGACACCAGTCAGGACGAAAATCCCGGTCCCGATAACCGCACCCACTCCCAACATCGTTAAATCAAAGGCGCCGAGTGCTTTTTTCAGACTTGTTTCTTTTTTTTCTGCATTAGCGAGTAACCCTTCAATAGATTTTTTGCGAAAAAGATTCATCATGCATCTCTCCTTGATGTAATTCATTTTGAATAAAAGAAATATATAGTCTTTTTAAATATTCAGAAAAATTAAGGCGTACAGTTTTACATTATATAGATTTGCTGAATCCTGTTTATACGAAAATTTCTTCGTTTTGCTCTAGATTATGGAATGTTCCGTTCGGTGTACGAGTGCATCAGACACATTTGTTTCTATATACGAGTGGAGTATAAATTCGACATTTTCATGTGCGATGTGCAACCAAAAGGGAGTATGGTATGCTGCTTCTCTCTGGTTTCCCCTTGCATGAACCAAAGGTTTGACCGCTTCGCGCGTCTTTTAATCTCTCCCCGCTATCAAAAGACGGTTTTTTTATTCACTTGTATATACTTTCGTTTGTATTTCCCTCCCGTCTTCTCCTCCCTATTCAGAGGTCGTACAGTCATTGTTCTTTTAGATGCTTATTATTCCCTTACATCAGTAGCACATTCAACATAAAACAAATCAGAGTAATTAGAATAAAGAAAAAACGACATGGTTGTAATTTATAACGAAGACTACATTATCCGACAAAAAACTACAAAAAATTTTATGTTTTCTAAAAATTTATAAAAGTTTTTTGGAGAAAGAAAAGGTTATATTATGAGAAATCTGTCAAACCTGGACGTACTTAAAAAGATTCTGATAAATGTTTTTGCATCAATCGTTGCCATCGCCGCCGCTTATAATTACAAAAGAAGAAATGGAGCAAGCTCTTTCTATTTTAGAAGAGGTGATTAAATGAAATAACAAAAGGGAATCATGATTCCCTTTTGTTACGGTACATATTAGTAAATGCGTGTTCTATTCTCAGCATAACTCGAAATCAGCAGCAGTACAGGCTCGTCCCCGATATTCCGGACAAGATGAGGCACGCAAGCATTCCAAGAAAAAGAATCACCCTCTTTTACAATCTCAGTATCTTCACCGTGCTGCACCTCTAATGTTCCGCGCAGCACTAAATGACACTCTTCTCCTTCGTGAACATTCGGCTTGCTTTCTTTCGGAAAGCCTACTGGAATTTCAATAAGCGAAATCCGCAGTCCTGCTTGCTCCGCCACATGCTCGATTTTATTTTCATATTTTCCGTGAATGCTGTACTTTCGTTCATCCTTGCGCACAACCTTCAAGCGGTCTTTTTTCTCAAGCAAAAAATAAGGAAGCGGAACGTTTAAAAATGCTGCAATTGTATCCAAAGTTGAGATAGAAGGTGAGGTTTTATTATTTTCCACCTGACTCATAAAGCCTTTTGATAATCCGGTTCCCTCACATAGCTGTGCAATCGTAATGCCTTTTCGCTGGCGTATTTCACGAATAGTTGATCCTACATTCATTTTAATGCTCCTTTATCTGCATCTTAGTTGTATCATAGCAAACCTCATACTTACATTGCCATCTTGTAATTGACAATTCAATATGTCTCTATTATGATTGTTTTGTAATAAAAATAAAAATTATATATAACAAAACATAAAAGGAGAGAACAATGAGAAAACAGCAAGCAGCAAATTATATTGTTCAAGTCGTATTAGGAATTATTTTTGCGGGACATGGCATTATGAAGTTTCAAAATGGATTGGGCGGAGTGGCAGGATGGTTTGCAAGCATGGGGCTTCCCGGCGCTCTAGCTTATATTGTCGCAATTGCGGAGGTTGCAGGCGGTGTTATGCTTATCGTTGGTTTGGGAGTGCGCTATGTTGCGGCATTATTTGCGATTATTATGGCCGGCGCAATCATTAAGGTGAAATTATCAGCGGGTCTATTTGGCAACGGAAAAGCCGCAGGATTTGAGTTTGAATTGGCGTTATTGGCAATGAATGCTTACTTGGCGGTTGCTGGGGTAAAAGGATTTTTAGACAATCTGATTGGAAAAAATAAAGAAACAGAATATACAAAAGCGATGTAAGGGAAGAACTCTTATCTTCTTGAAACAGAGGAGTGGAAATAGATGATTCGACCATTATTTTTAAACCATGGTTCACCTATGCTGGCAGTGGAAGAAAGTGATTACACAGCATTTCTCCAAAAAGCGGGACAAGAGATACGTCCAAAGGCAATCGTTATTTTTACGGCCCATTGGGAAAGCCAGGTTCTTACGGTTTCATCGGTAAACGGCACATATGATATGATTTACGATTTTGGCGGTTTTCCGCAGGAACTGTATGAGATTCAATATCCTGCTGAGGGATCTGTACAGCTTGCATCTAAGCTGCAAACTATGTTTGCCGCAAAAGGAATTCCGACTCGAAAAGATATTGCAAGAGGGCTGGATCATGGATCTTGGGTGCTTTTATCACGCATGTATCCCAAGGCGGATATTCCTGTTGTGCAAGTTTCCGTAAACCCGTATTTGCCGCTGGAAGAGCAGTGTAAGATTGGGGAAGCGATGCAAGGGTTAGGTGAAGAAGATATTCTAGTCATCGGCAGCGGTGCAACGGTTCATAATTTACGGGCGCTGTATTTCGGTCAAACAACACCTGAGCCTTGGGCAGTCGAATTTGATGATTGGATGATTGAGAAAATCATGGGGCAAGATACTGCTTCTTTATTTGCTTATAAGGAACAAGCGCCTCATGCCCGCATTGCCATTCCGAGGGAAGAGCATTTGGTACCGCTCTTTATCGCGATGGGGAGCGGGAATTCTGATAGAAAGCCGGAACTGCTGTTTCGGGGAAAATATGAGTTTGGCACATTTAGTTATACGTGCTTTGCATTCTAAAAGCGATTTATGATGAAAGAAGCCCCAAGCTGTAAGCAGCTTGGGGCTTCTTTGTGAAAATGATAAGAAATTTTATCGTGGGGAGAGATTAAAAGACGTGCAGAGGCGGTCAAACCTTTGTAGTGGTTTATGCAAGGGTAAACCAGAGAGAAGAAGTATACCATACTCCCTTTTGGTTGCACATCGCACATGGACATGTCGAATTTATAATTCACTCATATATAGTTACTTTTCTTCTTTTGAGTATCATGCTCGCAGCATACGACAAACAAACGAATCAACTTGTATGTTTCGTTAAAAACATAGGAAGGACGTCTTAAAAGAGTTGGACCGTTACTACACGCAGCAGGCGCACTATGCCCATCTAAAAAAACTGAGCACTCCCGTGCTCAGTTTTTCTTATATTACTTCTTAAAGCGATACGGAACAGTCGTCACAATTACACCCTTTTTATGCAGCAAATAAGTGCGCAGCAATACACTGGATTGATTGTGCAAAATGTTATGCCAGCTTTTTTTTGTGATAAACTGCGGAATTACAACAGTTACCGTATAGTCATTTTCTTCTGCCTTTGCCTCAATCATGTTAATTAAACGTATGAGAGGGCGGGTAAGCTCACGATAAGAAGAAGAGACGGTCACAAGACGTATATCCGGTTTCCACTTCTCCCATTTCTCCTTCATTTGTATTTCGCTTTCATGATCGGATGCCACGTATACGGCAAAAACATAATCTCCTATAGATTCCGCATAGTTTAACGATTGTTCTACAACCTTTGTAATGCCGGCAACCGGTACAACAACAACATTGCCTTCAATTTTTTCCGGCGTTTCCGATGGATTCAGACGCAATTGTTCTCCCACATCATCATAGTGATTTCGAATGCGATGAAAGATAAAGACGATAATCGGCAAGAAAATAAGGATAGACCACACTTGACCAAATTTTGTTAAGAACAAGATGATTAAGACAGTTAAGGTAATAAGTGCGCCCAAAAAGTTAGTGAGCATTTTGCCCATCCAGCCTTCTGGTTTTTCACGCAGCCATTTTAAAGTCATGCCTGTTTGCGATAAGGTAAACGGAATGAATACCCCGACAGCGTATAACGGGATAAGCTGTTCCGTTTCGCCTTTAAAAGCGATAATCAGTACAATAGACGCAAGACCGAGCGTGATAATGCCGTTTGAATATCCTAAACGGTCTCCGCGCATCAAGTACATGCGCGGCATATACTTGTCAGACGCGAGATTGTACGCGAGCAGCGGGAATGCGGAAAAGCCTGTGTTGGCAGCTAATACAAGGATGAGTGCAGTTGTGCCCTGTACAAAATAATACATAAAGTTTCGGCCGAACACATCGGCTGCAATTTGAGAGACAACTGTCTCGTCAGCTTTTGGCGCAATGCCATACCAGTAAGCCAAGAAGGTAATGCCAGAAAATAGGGCTGCCAAAATTCCTCCCATCATTACTAGTGTTGTCGCCGCATTTTTGGCTGCCGGCTCTTTAAAGTTCGGAATCGCGTTTGAGATAGCTTCCACACCGGTCAGTGCCGAACAGCCGGATGAAAATGCGCGCAGCAATAAAAACAGCGTAATCCCTGAGACAGCTGTGCCAACTGGTGTGTGCACATCCGCCGGCACTTGTCCGGTAGCGATCCGATACATACCGAAACCAATTAACACGATAAGCGCCAAAACAAACAAATATACAGGATAGGCAAGCACAGATGCTGATTCTGTCACACCGCGCAAATTCAAAATGGTAATGAAAATAACAAAAACAATTGCAATTTCTACTGTGTACTGATGAAGACTCGGGAATGCTGAGGTAATTGCGTCCGTGCCGGCTGACACGCTCACCGCTACCGTTAAAATATAGTCTACAAGCAAAGAACCGCCCGAGATAAGACCGGGGTTTATCCCCAAGTTACTGCGAGAGACGACGTAGGCGCCGCCGCCATGAGGGTACGTATAAATAATTTGACGATACGATAGAATTAAAGCAACAAGCAGAATCAATACGCCTACAGCAATCGGCAAAGAGTACCAAAACGCAATTGTTCCTACTGTTGCCAGTACAAGTAAAATTTGTTCTGTACCGTATGCGACAGAGGAAAGAGCATCCGAAGACAAAATGGCCAACGCTTTCAGCTTGGTCAGCTTTTGCTCGCCCAGTTCAGTTGATTTCAGCGGTTTTCCAATGAGAAAACGCTTTAAGGAAGAATACATGTTAGCACCACCATTATGTAAAAGTTCATGGGAATTGTACCATTATTTGATAAGCAAGGATAGAAAAACTTTTTGCAGTAAATATTTTTATGGTAGAGCTATATACAAATGAATAAAAAACCGTCTTTTTATAGGAGGGAGAGATCAAAAGACGTGCAGAAGCGGTCAAACCTTTGTAGTGGTTCATGCAAGGGAAAACCAAAGAGAAGAAGCATGCAATAATCTCTTTTGGTTGCGCAGAGCACATGGAAATGTCGAAATTATAATTCACTCATATATAGTATGTGCTTTTCAACTGAAATAACTATAGGGAGCAAGAACTGCTTGATTGAGAATATTAAATGAACCTTCTCCTCTTGTTTACTATACCCATCTATGGAAAAACGCCTGCTCGGTAAAATTAGGTACTAGCATTATTCGTTAAATAGCAAAAAAGGAACGGATCGCCCGTTCCTTTTTGTTTGGAAAAGCAGAAGAAGACTAGTTTTATTGTGTACCTTGGGATCCTGCAGGGGTATTTCCAGTTCCGTTGCCATTACCTTGAGTTCCTCCAGGCGTTCCTCCAGGCGTTCCTCCAGGTGTTCCTCCAGGCGTTCCGCCAGGTGTTCCTCCAGGCGTTCCTCCAGGTGTTCCTCCAGGTGTTCCTCCAGGTGTTCCTCCAGGTGTTCCGCCAGGCGTTCCCCCGTTATTTTCTGACTGTTTCTCTTCTTTATCTTTTTTCTCTTTCTCCTCTTTGTCTTTTTTCTCTTGCTCTTCTTTGTCTTTTTTCTCTTTCTCCTTTTTAACTTTTTCATCATCATCTTCTTTTCGAGCTTTTTCTTCCTCCGGCTTCTTCAATTCTTCTTGTCTCTTTTGTAAATTGTCCTCTTGTTTCTTTTGTTTTTCAGTTTGTTGTTTAAAGTCTTTACCTAGAAGAGACAAATCAAACGATTTAGCAGGAAGTGCTTTCGCAGACCTTGCGATAATTTCTTTAAAAATGACCGCAGATGTGCCGCCGCTTGATGAGGAAAGGTAGTGAGCCGCGTCTGTTTTCTCATACCCAAGCCAAACAGCGCCTACTACTTGCGGCGTATACCCGACAAACCAGTGATCCTTTGCAGCGTCCATACCGGCAATCGGAAGCTGTGTTGTGCCGGTTTTACCTGCAATTTCCCGGCCTGAAATTCTTGCTTTTGTACCTGTTCCCTCATTTACAACGCCTCGTAGCATATACGTCACTTTTTGAGCTGTCTCCGGTTTGATCACTTCTGTCTTTTTCTTTTTCCACTTGGCAATCGTTCGCCCGTCTGCATCTTCGATTCGTTGAATGGCATGTGCTTCTACCATTGTCCCGTTGTTCGGAAAAGCGGAGAAAGCTTGTGCCATTGCCAGTGGAGACGTACCCTCGCTCATACCGCCAAGCGCAAGTGCCGGGTTGTAATCTTTCTCGTCAAGTTTAATGCCGAAGCGTTTTACCGAATCTGTTGCGTATTGGAGTCCTATCTTTTGGAACAGCCAAACAGCTGGTACATTAAGGGAATCAATCAACGACTCGTACATCGTAGCTTTCCCGCGGAATTGCTTATCATAGTTAAGAGGCTGATAACCGTTAATGTTAAGAGGTTTATCTTCTAGTGTATCAAAGACATCATAACCTTTTTCTAAAGCAGGTGCATATACAGCTAACGGTTTCATGGAAGAACCCGGCTGACGCTTCAGCTGCGTAGCAAAATTAAATTGCCGGAATTGATATTCGCCTCTTCCGCCGATAAGTGCCTGAATGCCCCCTGTGCTTGGATTGATGAAAACGGCACTGCTTTGCAGAAGCTGATCCTTCGTGCTTTTAGGAAATAAGGCACTGTTTTTGTATACGTCTTCTGCGGCCTGCTGTATCGTCGGATTCAATTCTGTGTAAATATGCAGACCGCCTGAGAGCACCTCGTTGGGAGTTAAGTCATATTTGTTGATTGCTTCATCAATAATATGGTTTACATAATGCGGATATGTTCCGTTATAGCTGTTATCTTCCTTTTTAGCGAGTGCAACGGTTTCGCTCTTTGCCTTTGCTAATTCACTTTTACTGATATAACCTTCATTTTTCATCAAGCTCAATACAACGTCTCTGCGCTCTTTCGATTTTTCCATGTTCTTAAAAGGCGAAAGCGTAGAAGGAGCCTTAATCAATCCTGCCAATGTTGCACATTCACTCAGGGTCAAATCGCTGGCATTTTTTCCAAAGTATGTTTGAGCCGCACGCTGAATACCCCATGCACCTTCCCCGAAGTAAATTTGGTTTAAATATCTTTCCATGATTTCATCTTTGGAATAGGTGCGTTCAATTTTTTTCGTTAAAATAAGCTCTTTGAACTTTCTCGTATATGTACGTTCCTGCGTTAAGAAAGCATTTTTTGCCAGCTGCTGCGTAATGGTGCTGCCGCCTGCGACGATTTCACCGCTGAGCGTATTTTGCACCAAGGCCTTAGCAACACCGAAATAATTAATCCCGCCGTGCTTATAAAAGCGTTGATCTTCTGTAGCGACAACGGCGTGAACCATATCTTTTGGAATCTGCTTCAGACTGACTCCTTCAATGTTGGAAGCAGAAACTTCACTTGCGACCTTGCCTTTTTGATCATAAATAATGGTCGGCTGCGGTGCTGGTGTGTTCAGCTTGCTTACATCGCTTGTCCAGATGAAAATATTCAGAATCAGCAACCCTAAAAGCATAACTCCGATAGCCGACGAAGTAATTTTAAACCACAAACCTTTTGAAAATGACAGCTGCCATTTCTTTTTTGAAGCTTTTTGCTGCTGTCTTCTTTCCATTCTCCCCATATTAAGTACCACCTTTTTTTGTATATATGTGTTTGGTTGCACAATCTATATTGTTAAATAGGAAAGGGTTATAGTCAATAGAATGTTAAAAGAGGACAAATCCATGCTTTTATAAAACATGTAGACGGCTATTTCTTGCTTGTCAATCTTGGCCATTACAGCACTCATTATACAGAAGAGAAAGAAGTCCAAAGGGAAGCTTGAATAAAAGATATCTTGGCAAATATTGAGTCCATGATTTATGATGAAATCCATATAACATACTTACTGAAGCAGCCTGTCTTATACATTGAAGCAGGTTTATTAAGCCTATAGAGGTGAAGAGCAATGAATGGGGAACATACGCCCTTCCAGCGAAGAACGCCGGAAGAATATCTGGAAGAAATAAGAAAGATGCAGCGAGGGAAATTAAAGCTGTATGTCGGAGCAGCTCCGGGTGTCGGGAAAACGTATAAAATGCTCCAAGATGCGCACGATCTGCAAAAAGAGGGAGTCGATGTCGTCATCGGACTGATTGAGACGCACGGCCGTGCAGATACTGACAAACAGCTTGGCGAGCTGGAAAGAGTTCCTTTAAAAGAAATCAATTATAAGGGAAAAGTGCTTTATGAAGTGGATACAGAAGCTGTAATTAAACGTGCTCCTCAAGTTGTGCTGATTGACGAATTGGCGCATACGAATGTACCGGGATCGAAGAATAAGAAACGGTACATGGATGTTGAAGAAATTTTAGAAGTGGGCATCGATGTCCTTTCTGCCATGAATATTCAGCATCTTGAAAGTGTTCATGATATTGTACAGCAAATTACAGGCGTGGCTGTGAGGGAACGGGTACCGGACTCAGTTTTGCAAAAAGCGACTGAAATTCAGCTCATTGACGTAACGCCGGAAACACTGCAGAAGCGTTTATCAGAAGGAAAGATTTATAGAAAAGAGAAAATCCGGCAAAGTTTAAATAATTTTTTTACGATAACAAATTTAGGCGCTTTACGTGAACTTGCTTTACGTGAAGTAGCGGATGATGTGGATGAGAAAATTTTGCTTCCGCAGGAACTGGAAGACACGGGGCCAATCGGCATTAAGGAGCGGATTTTGGTCTGCGTGCAGTATGGTTCCACGGCCGAAAAGCTCATTCGGCGCGGAGGGCGCATGGCAAGCCGGTTAAACGCTGATTTATATGTGCTGAACGTCAGAATGGAAGGCGGGGATTTCAACTCCGCAAGCAGGAATCAAACTTTGCAGGAATGGGAGGCGCTTGCGAAGCAGTTCGGTGCGATGTTCATCGCGGAGCCGTCGCGCGGGAGAAAGCCGGCTGATGTCATTATTGATATTGCCATCGAGCATAAGGTGACGCAGGTTCTCCTCGGTCAATCAGCCCGAACGCGTTGGGAAGAAGCGACGAAGGGATCTATCGTTAATGCAATTATGAGAAAAACGAAGAATATTGATATTCATATTGTAGCTGACAGTCGGAAGTAACCATTCAAGTTATATCAGTATATATATTAAAAAGACATGTTGCGTATATATCAAAATGTATTATAGTTGTTTACTTTTCAGAATCGAAGAGTAATATAGCTTTCATAATTTATTTTGTGATGTCTGAAAACGCGAAGGAGCACCCCTCTTTCGCGTTTTTTTACTTAAGGAGGAGCTTTTTATGACGGAGGATAAAGGGTTCATATTGGTTTGTGTGGGGGATGAACAAAAGCAGCTTGCCTGCATAGCTTGAGAGAGCATGCCGAGCATATAATTATTATGACAACATACAAATCGATTGAATGGACAGCAAATGAGCTGGGATTTCAGCATGTAATTCGCTGTACGAAAAATCCGCAGGCGCTGCTATACACACCGGAGCCTATCTCTAAGGTCATCGTACTGAGCGACATGCTGCCGACAATCAGCTTTTTCGTGGAATTAGTTCGCTTTAACTTGAATGTTCCAGTTACTCTTGTAACACATAACAGGCAATATTCTATTCAACTTTATAAAACGATTGGAGCAAAATATGTTGTTTACACAAATTGCGACAACGTTGTTCTATTTTTTCTGAACGAAGCGAAGAGTTGAGCAGGGGGGAATATACATGAAGGAGCCGTTAAGGATATTGTTATACAGTGATGTAGTTCAGAGGTGGGCTTTGTCGTATGAACGGGTACAGGAGCTGGCAGAAATACACTCGGATTTTCCGAAGCCGGCTATGGTCTTGCCTAATGGAAATATACCCCTATATTTGGAGAAAGACATCATAGAATACGAGAAACGGCATCAAGAACTGTTGCACATTTGCTTTCGAGGCAGAAGCATTCGAACATTCTTTTACCAATTGGAAAATTAAGTGAATAAACTTTCGATTTTGAAGGATATATAAATGTAAGCGCTCTAAAGTAAATTTTTTATTTTTACGAAAAAATCTCTTTACAAGTAAAATTTGGAGGAGTATATTTACTTTCATAAATCACAAATGAATTTACCAAAGCAACCTTTTATCGCTGAGTCCATTAGGAACGGGGGACCCAATTTTGTGCTAAGCACTTGGGGTGAATCCTTCTTTAGTGAAGGTAGGGCTACTTCCAAGGCCCGAATCCGACAGCTAACCTCGTAAGCGTTTCGGGAGGGGGTCTACTTTCGTGTCGGCTTTTAAAGAACACTGAGTAACCTCTCAGTGTTCTTTTTTGTGTTCTTAATGGTAAAATTTTACATTTTAGGAGGTTGTCATGTTAGATGTAATTATGGTGAGCGCATTTATTCTGCTGACGGCATCTATGGTTGGATTGGCAAAATGGTCAGATAACGTAGTGAAGGAAGGGAAAAAGCAATGATCATATTGTTGGGAATCGTTGCAGCAGTCACGGTGTACCTAGTATATGCATTACTCAATCCAGAGAAGTTTTAGATAAGGAGAGACACAAAAATGACTTGGATAGCAGTCGTCATTACCATTGCGTTATTTATTATTCTAGCAAAACCGATGGGGACGTATTTAGAAAAGGCACTACGTTCTAACAGTCCCCGCATAAACAAGGTGTTCGGCTGGATCGAAAAGCCAATTTTCAAAATAGCCGGCATTACAGGCGGCAATCAGAGCTGGAAGCAATATGCGGTTTCTTTAGTTCTATTAAACTCATTTATGATTGTCGTTGCTTATTTCGTTTTCCGTTTGCAAGGTATTCTGCCGCTAAATCCAATGAAGATAGCCGGTATGGAACCTACATTGGCATTCAACACAGCAATCAGCTTTATAACGGATACAGATTTGCAGCATTACAGTGGAGAAACCGGTGCTTCTTATCTTACGCAAATGTTTCTTACATTCATGATGTTCGCAGCGCCTGCAACCACGCTGGCATTAGCCATTGCATTTATTCGCGGCTTGGCGGGTAAAGAGCTTGGTAACTTCTTTGTAGATTTCACTAGATCCATTACACGTGTATTGTTACCGATTGCGTTACTAACATCGTTCGTTTTTGTAGCGTTTGGCGTGCCGCAAACATTTGATTCAGCTGTAACGGCACAAACAGTCGAAGGTGCGAAGCAAGTTATTCAGCGCGGACCTGTTGCTTCCTTCTTATCTATTAAAGAATTAGGGAACAACGGCGGCGGATTCTTTGGAGCCAACTCAGCGCATCCGTTTGAAAATCCAACTGCTTTAAGCAACGTTTTACAAATGATTTTGATGATGCTTCTTCCGACTTCCTTGCCTTTCACATATGGCAGAATGGTTGGAAACAAAAAGCAAGGACGCATCTTATTTGTATCCATGCTGATGCTGTTTCTGATTGGATTTGGAACGCTTGTTACCGCTGAATTTTCCGGAAACCCGGTATTGAATGATTTAGGCATTCAGCATGATCAAGGAAGCATGGAAGGAAAAGAGGTTCGATTCGGAACAGTCTGGTCCGCTTTGTATACGACAGTGACAACAGCCGCAGAAACAGGAGCGGTTAACACAATGCATGACACGTTAACGCCAATCGGCGGCATGATCCCTCTTGTAAACATGATGCTGAACACAGTATTCGGCGGGGTAGGGGCTGGTTTTATCAACGTCATTATGTATGCGATGATTGCAGTCTTTATTTCAGGATTAATGGTAGGACGTACACCAGAATTTCTTGGTAAGAAAATAGAGGGAAAAGAAATGAAGCTTATCGCGGTAACGCTCCTTTTCCAACCTTTGTTAATTCTTGGCGCATCTGCCATTGCATTCTCAACATCTTTAGGAACAGATGCTATATCTAATCCAGGGTTTCATGGATTAACTCAAGCAGTCTATGAATATACTTCATCTGCAGCGAATAATGGATCAGGCTTTGAAGGTTTGGGAGATAATACACCTTTTTGGAATATTTCAACCGCAATAGTAATGTATCTAGGTCGTTTCTTCGGACTTGTTACAATGCTTGCAGTTGCAGCGTCATTAAAAGAAAAAAGATTGGTGCCAGAAACTGTGGGTACATTCCGCACAGACAACAGCTTGTTTGGAGGAATCTTTGTCGGTACGATCTTTATAGTTGGCGCATTAACATTCTTTCCAATCTTAGTATTAGGACCAATTGCTGAATTTCTCACTTTGAAGTGATGGAGGATTAGACATGAGTAAATCATCTGTATTAATAAAAGAAAAAGAAGAAACTCGTCCTTTTTCTACTGTAAGAGAAGCCGAAGGAGGAGCTGAAATACGGCAAGCGAAGACAATGGATTCTGATATCGTAAAAAATGCTTTAAAACAGTCTTTTACAAAACTGAATCCAAGAACGATGGCAAAAAATCCAATCATGTTCGTGGTAGAGATCGGTTTCATCATTACTCTTGTGCTGGCATTCATGCCGAGCGCTTCAGAAAATCTGCCTGGTTGGTTCAATATTACTGTGTCCTTAATCCTTTTAGTCACGGTTCTATTCGCGAACTTTGCAGAAGCATTGGCGGAAGGACGCGGGAAAGCGCAGGCTGACTCGTTGAAGCAATCGAAAAAAGATGTTTTTGCAAATGTTTTGAAGCAAAACGGCAGCATTGTACAGGTTGCTGCAACAGATCTGCGCAAGGATGATATTGTTGTCGTGAAACAGGGAGAAATGATCCCAAGTGACGGAGAAGTAATTAAAGGCTTGGCGTCAGTAGATGAATCCGCTATAACAGGTGAATCCGCACCTGTTATTAAAGAAGCGGGCGGTGATTTCAGCTCTGTTACAGGCGGAACGTTGGTAGTGAGTGATGAAATTACAATTCGTATTACAAGCAATCCAGGTGAATCCTTCCTTGATAAGATGATTTCTTTAGTAGAGGGCGCACAACGTCAAAAAACACCGAATGAAATTGCGCTTAACACAGTATTGACGAGCTTAACATTAGTATTTTTACTTGTTGTTGTAACGCTTCCTGTATTTACAAAGTATCTTGGTTTTACTATTGATACAGCAGTTCTTGTGGCGCTTCTTGTCTGCTTGATTCCAACGACAATCGGCGGTTTATTATCCGCTATCGGTATTGCGGGTATGGATCGTGTAACGAAATTCAACGTCTTGGCGATGTCCGGTAAAGCAGTAGAAGCCGCAGGGGACATCAATACAATCATCCTTGATAAAACAGGCACGATTACATTTGGTAACCGCATGGCGCATAACCTTGTACCAGTAGTAGGAGAGAAAGCAGAAGAGCTTGCAAGGTGGGCAGCAGTGAGCTCCTTATTAGATGAAACGCCAGAAGGGCGTTCAGTTGTAGAATATGTTGTAAATAAAGGATTTCTTTATAATGCGAATGTAACAGAAGGTGCGGAATTTGTTCCATTTAAAGCTGAGACACGCATGAGCGGCATGGACTTGCAAGACGGCACAAAGGTACGTAAGGGCGCAGTAAGTGCTGTAATAGAATGGGTGAAGGAACAAGGCGGCACAATTCCGCGAGACTTGAATCAAAAGGCGGACGGAATTGCAAAAGAAGGCGGTACGCCGCTGGCTGTAGCTGTGAATAATAAAATCTGTGGATTGATTTATTTGAAAGATACGGTTAAACCGGGTATGCGCGAGCGTTTTGAAGAGCTTCGCCGCATGGGTATTAAAACAATTATGTGTACAGGTGATAACCCGTTAACAGCCGCAACAATTGCAAAAGAAGCCGGTGTCGATGAGTTTATTGCAGAATGTAAACCAGAAGACAAGATTGCGGTTATTAAAGCAGAGCAAGCAAAAGGAAAATTAGTAGCCATGACAGGTGACGGAACAAACGATGCCCCGGCTCTTGCACAAGCCGACGTTGGTCTTGCGATGAACAGCGGTACTGCGGCTGCAAAAGAAGCGGCAAACATGATTGACTTGGATTCCAATCCGACGAAAATTATTGAAGTGGTCGCAATCGGCAAGCAGTTGCTGATGACACGCGGTGCTTTGACAACATTCAGTATCGCAAATGACGTAGCGAAGTATTTCGCGATTATTCCAGCAATGTTCACAGCTGCAATTCCGCAAATGGACGCTTTGAATATTATGGCGCTGCACTCTCCGCTATCTGCGATTTTATCGGCATTGATTTTCAATGCCGTCATTATCCCGCTGCTCATTCCGTTGGCGATGAAAGGGGTAGCATATAAGCCGATGAGCTCAAATGCGCTATTGAGCCGTAACCTTTTCATTTATGGATTTGGCGGTGTAATTGTTCCGTTCGTTGGCATCAAAATCATCGACCTGCTAGTTGGCTTGTTCGTATAAGCGGAAAAAGGAGAAATGAAAGATGGAAAATAAGCAAAGCATATTCTCACCCGTCCTTCGATTGACAGCTGCAACGATTGTATTATGCGGCCTTGTATATCCGGCTGTTGTGACAGGAGTGGCGCAAGCAGTTATGCCTGATAAAGCAGACGGAAGCCTGATTTACAATAGTGAAAATGAAGTTGTCGGTTCTAAACTGATTGGTCAAAACTTTCAAGACCCGAGTTATTTCCATGGACGTGTTTCAAGCATTGAATATAAATCTGAGGCATCTGGTTCTAACAACTACGCACCATCCAACCCGAATTTGTTAGAGCGTACGGAAGAAACGATTCAAAAATGGAAGGAGCAAGATCCAACTGTACCAGTTACTGAAGTGCCGATAGATCTTGTGACGAACTCCGGTTCCGGTTTAGATCCGCATATTAGTCCAGAAGCGGCATATGTACAAATTGAACGTGTGGCAAAATACACAAATATTTCAGAGGAGAAATTGAAGGATTTAATTAAGAGTCATATTGAAGAACCTGAACTTGGCATGTTTGGTCAAGAAAAGGTGAATGTACTGGAATTGAATCTTGCGTTACAGAAATTAAAAAAATAAGTTGATTTCCCCCAGTTGCAAAACTGGGGGATTTTTAGAACAAGGAAATCGATGAAAAGGCGGGATTGAATGAGGTTGAATGTGAAAGGCGCGGACGGAGTACAGTTGTTTCAAATTGTACAAATACAGGGAGACGATGGTTTGTACGTTGTAACAGGCTTCAAACTTGAGCGGACTTGTCACATAAGAACAGAAATGCCTAAGGTTGAGTATGTTATGCTTACACAATTTCAGAGAGATGAAGCACAAGGAGGATTTTTGGTAGGAGACCCCTGTGTCTATAAGATAAATCAAATTATATCTCTGTGAATGAAGAGTTTCTTCCTATTTATATAGTAGTTTTTTAAAATGGGTTATGTTTTCTTAAGAGAAAGTTAAGGAATGCCTCCCATAATAGGTTTATCCAAATCGAACAAGGAGGAGTCATTGTGGAGCAAACCTCACAAAAATTCATAAAAATGCTGTTGGTTATCAATCTGGTTCTTAGCTCTGTCGCTGTAATCGGAGTAGGCTATTTAGTTTATAAAGACAGTAAAAAAACAAATATTACGAGAATGAATCGTAATGGAGGATGGCCGACGATACAGGGCGGCGTCAATAAACAAAATCAGCAGGAGCAGCCAGCTCAAAGCCAATAAATGAAAGGGGAATTATCATTTTGAAAAAGTGGATTGCAATTATAAGTATTGTTTTAATTGTTGGCGGTGCAGGAGCATGGTTTATGCTGAAAGGTAAATCGCAAGCGGCAACGACGAGAGTGGCAGCCGTGGCTGTGCAAAAAGGAAAGCTAGATGTAAAGGTAAGCGCGTCGGGCTCTATTCAGTCTGTAACAAATACAGATGTGACGGCAGATACATCTAAAGTGGTAGACGAGGTGCTTGTGTCTGCGAATGAGGATGTAACGGCCGGGCAGAAGCTCGTAACCTTTACAGATGGAAGCGATCCTATTACAGCACCGGCAGACGGTACCATTACGTCAGTAGGTGTAAAAGCTGCGGATCATTTAACACCAGGAAAGGTTGTTGCGCATCTTACGAACTACAAGCAATTGCAAACCGTAATTCAAGTAGATGAGCTCGATATTCCGAAGGTGCAAGTAGGACAGACTGTAAGCATAAAAGCAAGTTCGTATCCGGATGAAGCATTTACGGGTAAGGTAACAGCAGTAGCTAAAGAAGGTACAGTTTCTAATGGTGTTTCTACATTCGATGTAACGATTGGAATTGATGATGCGAAAAGCTTAAAAGTAGGAATGACAGCGGAAGCTAGCATTTTGACAGAAAGTAAAGACAATGCTTTATACGTTCCGGTTGCAGCCGTACGTACACAAGGCAACGAGAAAGTTGTACTGGTTCAAGCGTCTTCTTCAGATGGAAGCGGGACAGCTGTACAACGGAAAGTTGTGAAAACAGGCATTCATAATGAAGATTATGTAGAGATTACAGAAGGACTTACAGAAGGGGAACAGGTACAATTGCCTGCAGTTGTAGCAACAACAGGAAATAATACAAGACAAGGCATGAGACAAGGTGGAATGAGCGGCTTTGGAGGCGGAAGTGGCTTTGGAGGTGGCTTTGGCGGTTCAGGGCGCACTGGCGGAACGGGTACAAGAGGAGGACAATAATGAAAACACCTATTATTCAAATTAAAAATATGGTGCGTTCATACGAGCTGGGTGGCGAAACGGTCATGGCACTCAGAGAAGTTTCTCTTGATATTTATAAAGGTGACTTCATTTCCATTATTGGACCTTCTGGTTCCGGGAAATCCACTTTTATGAACATGATTGGCTGCTTGGATCGCCCTGACTCAGGACAATATCTTCTCGATGGAGAAGAAGTCGGGGAAATGAACGACAACAAGCTTGCTTCGATTCGAAACGAGAAAATCGGATTTATCTTTCAGAATTTCAATTTGCTGATGAAGCTGACGGCGCTGGAAAATGTGGAGCTTCCTTTATTATATCGAGGACTGGGAACGAAAGAACGGCGCAATATTGCTTACGAATGCTTGGATAAAGTTGGGCTTCGCGACCGGGCGCAGCACTTGCCGAACCAGCTTTCGGGCGGACAGCAGCAGCGTGTTGCCATCGCACGGGCACTTGTTGGAAATCCTCCTATTTTGCTGGCAGATGAGCCGACAGGAGCATTGGATAGCAAGACAAGTGAAGAGATTATGCAGGTAATGAAGGATTTACACAAGCAAGGTCATACGATTATTTTAATTACACATGATTTGGAAGTCGCACAGCAAGCAAGTCGGATCGTTCGTATTCAGGATGGACAGCTGTATGAAAATGGGGGTGATTGGTTTGGGTCTCACGCAATCTATCAGGATGGCGCTTCGGAGTATCAAAGGTAATAAAATGCGGGCATTTTTGACAATGCTCGGCATTATCATAGGAGTTGCGTCTGTCATTGTTCTTATCTCGATCGGGCAAGGATCCAGTAAAGCGGTCGCAAGCCAAATCAATAGCCTCGGCACGAATTTGATTACAGTCAATGTAAATAACTCTGAGATCGCAAAGCTTTCAGCAGAAAAAGCAGAGAAGTTCAAAACGATTGAAGGTGTGAAGGCGATTGCTCCTGCTGTATCTGGTCGTGTGAATGTGAAAAATGGAAATACTTCTACACAGGTATCCTTGACTGGAACAAATGAAGCATACCAAACGATACGAGATATGCAGGTAACACGGGGACGCTTCATCACGGATATAGATGTAGAATACAGACAAAAGATTGCTGTGCTAGGCTCCAATACGGCACAAACCCTATTCGGATTTTCCAATCCGGTTGGACAGTCGGTACAAGTGAATGGAGCATCTTATAAAGTGGTGGGCGTCCTTGCTTCAAAAGGTGGGTCGCTTGGACAAAGCGGGGATGATGTTATCATCATGCCGTTAAGTACGGCGCAGCGCGTTGTGAAGAATATGAACGTACAGTCTGTATATATCCAGGCTAAGAGCGAGGGGCAATTGAACTTTGTAATGGCACGAGCTCAAGGGATTCTAATGGGAATGTTCCCGAACAATCAAGACAGCTACAGCGTATTCAATCAGCAAGATTTAATGAATACGGTGAGCTCTGTCTCGAATACAATGACGATGATGCTCGGCGGCATCGCAGCCATCTCCTTGCTGGTCGGCGGCATCGGCATTATGAATATTATGCTTGTGTCCGTTTCGGAACGAACAAAAGAAATCGGAATACGAAAAGCGATCGGTGCAAAAAGGAGAGATATTTTATTGCAATTTCTCATTGAAGCAATTGTGCTGAGCGCATTAGGCGGATTAGCGGGTGTTGGTATAGGTCTTGCGGTTGCGAAAATCTTTTCAGCTGCAACAGGAACAGCCATTGCATTCTCTACGTCTGTTACGTTGCTTGCTTTCTTATTCTCTTTGGCAATCGGTATTTTATTCGGTGTGTTTCCAGCCAATAAGGCGTCCAAGCTGCATCCGATTCAGGCACTTCGTTACGAATAAGAAAAATGAAGCGTTCGCGTGTTGCGGCCGCTTCATTTTGTTATTATAAGAAGGAAAGGGGCGAGAAGTTATGCGATTGTTAGCGGTAGAAGATAATAAGGCATTATTGCAGTCCATTCAGCAAATGTTGGAAGGCGAATTTGAGGTGGACTGCGCAACGGACGGAGAAGAAGGGCTATTTCTGGCTCTGCAAAATATTTATGATGTCATTTTGCTTGATGTGATGCTTCCTGAAATGGATGGTTTTGAAGTGATTCAAGCGATACGAAGCGAAAACATTAAAACGCCAGTGCTGTTCCTTACTGCTAAAGATTCATTGGAGGATCGGGTGAAAGGTTTGGATTTTGGAGGCGATGATTATTTGGTCAAGCCGTTTCAAGGGCCTGAACTGCAAGCCAGAATCCGTGCTTTGTTAAGAAGAAGCGGCAGCTTAACGACGAGTCAAACAATCCAATATCAAGATATTGAATTGTTCGGTAAAGAAAAAGATATCCATGTGAGCGGGCAGCCTATTAAGCTTACATTAAAGCAATATGAGGTGCTGGAGTATTTGATTCAAAATAAAGGCGTCATTTTAACGAAAGAGCAAATTTACGACCGCGTATGGGGATTCGATTCTGATACGACAATTGGCATCGTAGAGGTCTTCATGCATCATCTTCGCAAAAAGCTGGAGCCGTTCGGCTATCATAAAGATATTCAAACGATTCGCGGTGTCGGATATATGCTGAAGGAGCAATAGAGTATGTTCAGACGCACGCATATTCGGCTTACCCTTATCAATTCTTTGGTTTTTATTATATTGATCGGTGCGTTAGGCTTCGTTATTTATTCTTACACTGATAAGCGTTTATATAAAGACGTGGATAGGGCAATTTTAGAGACGGCAGGGCGATTAGAGAGTATAAATTCAGCGGACCATCCAAATCAAGCTGAACGATCAAATCAGCTCGGTCATATGGATCGAGGTCCTAAAGGCTTTGGATTTTCGAGAATGGATCCTCGTATAGACATTATCAAGTGGAACGAACAAAATCAGCCTGAGTATTCAACGCCGAATTCCTTTTTGTTTGAGCAAAACGAAGCTGCTATTCAGCCTAAAGTGTTTAACGAACTATACGACGTAAAAGTGGAAAAGTATTTTTTTCGCACATATGCTGTAAAGGTACAAACAGAAAGCGGGGTTGTTACGTATCAAGTTCTTCGGAATGTGAATTCGGAACAAGAGCTGCTTAAGCACCTGCTGATCATTATGGTGGTCGGGTGCGGTATTGGAATTATTTGTGCGGTCGCTGCAGGATATTTTCTGGCGGGACGCGCTCTTGTACCGATACAAAAGGCTTGGCAGAAACAGCAGCAGTTCGTATCTGATGCATCGCATGAATTGCGTACGCCTTTAGCGGTTATACAGTCAAAAGCTGATGTGCTCTTTCGGTCTCCAACATCCACGGTTCAGGAGAAAGCAATTGATATTTCTATTATTGCAAATGAATGCCGCCGATTGGCTAAGCTTGTTGCAAATTTGCTTACGCTCGCACGTTCGGATTCAAACGAGCTAGAAATGGAGAAAAAAGAGTTTTTCCTGGATCAGCTCCTGCATGAACTTGTAGAGCATTATGAGGAGATTGCAGCGTATCAAGAAAAAACGCTTCAATTACAAACCTCTTCAGACATACGCTTTATAGGGGATAAGGAAAGAATGCACCAGCTTCTGGTCATTTTACTTGATAATGCAATGAAGTATACAGAAGCGGGGGGAGAAATTTTACTCCAATGCCAGCAAACAGCTTCTTCCATTACCATTCGTGTGCAGGATAACGGAATCGGGATAGCAGAAGAAGAAATTCCAAAAATCTTTGATCGTTTTTATCAAAGCGATAAGGCACGTACTATGTCAGAGGGAGCTGGATTGGGCCTTTCTATCGCAAAATGGATTATCGAAAAGCATCACGGGAAAGTGAAGGTTTACAGCACGATTGGTGAAGGAACGAGCTTTGAAATCGTGTTTCCGAAACATCAAAGAGTATAATTTGCACGCTGCATGATGGCAGTGTGCTTTTTATTTTTTAATTCTGTCTTAAGAAAAAGTTAAGGAATGGTGTTCATAATAAGCTTATATGATAACAAAGCATACATCGGAGGAAATCTAAACGTAATCAGAGAACGGAGGAAGGAATATGAGGAGAAAAGCATGGTTTCGGTATATAGGTGTGACGCTTTTATTGTTTGGCATTCATATCCTCGTAGCAAATATCTTCGGTTCTAACTAAAGTTCTCAAACAAGAGAAGACAGCACAGAAATGCAGGTGTATAAATCTGTAAGGCAAGAGGTTGAAAACGAATTTATCCAGCAGGAGGACGGAAAGGCTGCTTCTCAAAAAATAGGATGCTCCCTTTATTCAACAGCTTCCGGAGCTGGAAAGAGGTTGTGAGGTTATAAGCCTGACCATGCTGCAGTATGCAGGCGTTTCGATAGATAAAATGACCTTAGCTGAAGAAATCAGCAAGGTACCGTTTCGGAAGGGTGATTTTCACAGAAATCCGAATGACGGGTTTGTAGGAGATATGTGCATTTTCTGAGTCGGGCTACGGTGTGTATCACAGTCCTGTTTTTCAGTTGGCAAAGCGGTATTTGGGTGATAAAGTACAAGATTTAAGCGGGAAAAACATAGATGATATTTATGCAGCTTTGCAGGCGGGAGCGCCCGTTTGGGTCATTACAAATGGAACCTTTGCCCCGCGGCTGCATTCGAGGTGTGGGACACCAAATCAGGAGAAGTTTCCATTACGTATCGTGAGCATAGTGTTGTAATTGTCGGTTATGATGAGAATCATATAGTAACGATCCGCTCGGAGAAGAGCCGCGTACGGCAGTTGATAGAAAAGAATTCGAAGAGGCGTGGGTGCAAATGGGCAGTCAAGCTATTAGCTATGTGACAATATAGGGCTAAAAGAGAAAAAATTTCATGTTAATGAGAGCTCTTTGACATTTAACTGACATGTTAAAAGGATAAACTAAAAAAATAAGGAGGGAATATCATGAAAAAAAGGGCAATCTGGTTCTTTGCGGTTTCTATGTTTGCAATCAGTCTTGCTGGCAGCATCGATGTATGGGCGCAGCAGAAAGAGTCAAATTCCCATACTGTATCATCGAACATACAGCAGACAGGTACAGCTGTAAGCGATAAATCCGTTCAACAGAAAGCAAAGGAGCTGGGCATCCAGACAGAGGGAAAAGACAATTTAATATTAGAAAAAGAGATTAACGAGACAGAAGTGAAAAAGGAAGCGAAACAGCTTGGGATTGATACAGAAGGCAAAAGTTTGGCAGAGCTGTTTGAAGCGATTTATAAGACAAAGCTGAGAAAAGAAGCAGAAGGGCTCGGTATTTCCACGGAAGGAAAAGAATCTACCGCTTTAATTCAAGAAATTAATAATATAAAAGTATTGAAAGAAGCGGAGAATCTTGGAATTGTTACAAAGGGGAAAGCGGTATCTGATATTGCAGATGAAATATATGGAACAAAAATTAAGAAAGAAGCGGAGCAGTTGGGAATTCAAACAGACGGAAAAGATTTGGAAGCATTGGTTAAAGAAGTGGGGCAAACGAGAGTTGTCAAGGAAGCAGACGAGCTTGGAATTGATGCCTATGGAAAAGATGTATTTCAGCTTGTAAAGGAAGTGCGTGAGAAGAAGGTTTTACAAGCCGCAAAGGAATTGAACATCTCCGCCAAGGGAAAGAGCATTGATGAGCTTGCGCAAGAAATTGCAAAACAGGATCAGGAAAAGGCGAAGAGCTTTGAACTTTCTCCTTGGGCGGACTCTTCAAATGAATCTTTATACTATTATTTGCTGCCGGACGCTGGGAGCGAATAAGAAAAGAGGCTGCAAATTCAGCCTCTTTTCCTTAGATTTTAAAGCGTATGCGGATTACGCCGGACTTTTTCAATGATTCGTATAAGATAACAAGAGACGGACCAAGGAACAAACCGACAAACCCAAGCAGCTTAAAGCCAATGTATAGACTGACTAAGGCTGCAAGCGGAGAAATACCCATGCTTTTTGAATATACCTTCGGCTCGATAATTCTGCGTACGACTGTCATTACCGCAAACAGAATGAGCAATCCAATCCCGAGTGTCTGATTGTCCTGTAAAATAGAAACAACAGCCCACGGAACAAGCACGGATCCCGTTCCTAAAATCGGTAGAATATCGACAACAACAATCAAAAGAGAAAGCAATGCAGTATACGGAATATTTAAAAGCCATAATCCGATATAAGCCATGATGAATGTTAAGATGCTTAAAAAGAACTGGGCTTTAATAAAACCGATTCCTGCACTGCTCAATTGACTCATTACAAGATGAAACTTATGCTTGGAGGTTTCTGTAAGATAACTCTCCAGTTTTGTCTTTAAGCGCGGAAGTTCCAAGCTGATGAGGAACAAGGCGACAAGGTAAATTAAGAACTCAAGTAAAAACCCTGGGACAACAGCGACAAATCCGATTGTTCCTTGAATGAGATTTTTTGCGAGCAAGTCTAAGGAATTGATGCTATTCTCCAAAGCTCGTTCCACGGAAGACAGCACTTCATTCGGCAGTGTTTCAGAGTATTTATGCCAGCTGTTACTCATCGACAGAATTGTTGTAGAATAAAACTCTTTTCCAAAAGTCGGAGCTTTATGGGATAAAGAGACGATTTGTTTGAAAATCGTGTGTATCATAAAATAACCGATCAATGCCAATGAAGCTAGGTAAAGAATAAACGTTGTCAAAACAGCATATAAACGTGAAAATTGTCCGTGCTGCTGCAGTCTTTTGACAACACCCTCTAATAAAATAGCTGTCAGCAAAGCAAAGATAACAGGCAAGCTATATGGAATCAAAAAGATAATAATAACTACTAATAAAGCAATAAATACCCATTTCTTCCACATGAAAAATGTTCTCCTTTCCTTCTCTCGCCCCAAAGGGCCTTTTCGTTCTTTTCTCTATTATTATTCTTTACGAAAATAAGATGAAATGTATCTTCATTTTTTCAGCAGCTGTATAAACAATAATTATTAATAAAATATAAAACTGTAACGTTTGACTGTACGCTTTTATATATGATACCATAAAATTACTTTTATAATAAAGGAGGCGGCTTCATTGGGAACGGATACCGAATCGGAGAGTTGGCTGAGCTGGCTCAAGTTTCGAAACGAACCATTGATTATTATACGAATTTAGGACTTTTGGCTGCGCACCGTTCGGATTCTAATTATCGTTATTATGATAAAAGCGCGGTCAATGTACTGAATTTCATTGAACAATGCAAAAAAATGCATATGCCGCTTTGCGAAATTAAACAATTATTGGAACGGAAGCAAACTAACGTTGACGCGAATCATTCGGTCGCTGAGCAAGTTGATGAAATTTCTCGCCACATTCAGAAGCTTGAGCAGGAGTTGTCTCACTTAAAGCCGCTTTTGGACGGATTAACAGATGATCAGCGTCAAACGATGATGAAATATGTATCAGGAAGAGCAGCAACATTGATGCAAACGCTCGTTTTATTTTTAGGATAAACATATAAACAAGATATGAGAGGATAACCATTATAGGAGGTGGATACCTTAGTTCATTGGACTAAGGGGATTGCTTGGACATATTTAATTTAGTCATGGTAGCGTTTTTAATCGCTCTCACAGGCTTTTTCGTAGCAGCAGAATTCGCAATTGTAAAAGTGCGCAGCAGCCGTATTGATCAGCTTGTGGCAGAGGGAAAACGCGGGGCTTTAGCCGCAAAGAAAGTAACAACGAACTTGGATGAATATTTATCAGCGTGTCAGCTTGGCATTACTGTCACAGCACTCGGTCTCGGTTGGCTTGGGGAACCGACAGTACATCATTTATTAGAGCCTGTGATGAAAAGTTTAAGTTTGCCAAGTGCCGTTGCAAGCACTTTATCTTTCATTATTTCGTTCGCGCTTATTACGTTTTTGCACGTTGTAATAGGAGAGCTTGCGCCAAAAACATTGGCAATCCAAAAAGCGGAGCAAGTAACTGTATTGTTTGCAAAGCCGTTGATGATATTTTACAAGGTAGCTTATCCTTTTATTTGGGCTTTGAATGGATCAGCGCGTTTTGTTACTGGGGTATTTGGCCTTAAACCAGCTTCTGAGCATGAAGTGGCTCACTCGGAGGAGGAATTGCGCTTAATTCTTTCTGAGAGCTATGAAAGCGGAGAAATTAATCAAGCAGAGTTTAAATACGTAAACAACATCTTCGAATTTGATAATCGCATTGCGAAGGAAATTATGGTGCCGCGAACAGAAATCATTGGTCTTTATGCTGAAGATCCTGTAGAAGAGCACATGAAAATCATTCAAAGCGAAAAATATACGCGCTATCCGATTTTTAAGGAAGATAAAGATGATATTATCGGTATGGTGAACGTGAAAGACTTTTTCATTCGTTATATGAATGGAAAGAGTGAAGAGCTTGCTTCCATCCGTAATTATATGCGTCCGGTGATTGAGGTTATGGAAACAATTCCAATTCATGATCTCCTGCTGCAAATGCAGAAAAAACGAATTCCGATGGCGATTTTGTATGACGAGTACGGCGGCACAGCAGGACTTGTGACTCTTGAAGATATCCTGGAAGAAATTGTAGGGGAAATTCGGGATGAATATGATGAGGATGAGCATCCTCCGATTCAGCATATTAACGAATATCATAAAATCGTGGATGGCAAGGTGCTTGTCAGCGATATTAACGATTTGTTCGGCTTGCATATGGATGAGGAAGTAGTTGATACGGTCGGCGGCTGGATTATGATGCAGAACCACGAAATAGAAGAGGGAAAATCTGTAGAATCGGGCGACTATGAATTTAAGGTTCTATCAAAAGACTCCCATCAAATTAAGAGAGTGGAGATTCGTAAGATTAAGGCGGAAGAGCAAGCGGCAACTATATAGTTGCTGCTTCTTTTATACATAATGCCAAAAGGAGATAAGAAAAATGCTGAAAAAATTTTTAGCTCGCTTAGGAAAAGGTGCCGCAACGGTAGATTTGCGTTTTGAAAATCGTCCGTACCGTGCAGGAGAAACTGTGCAAGGTGAGGTAATCCTGCAAGGCGGCGAGGCAGAGCAAAATATTAACCATGTATCTGTGCGTCTTATTATGAGTCTGGCAGCTAAGGAAGGTACGGTTATGAGAGAAGTCACTGCGATTTCTTTAAGCGGTGCGCTTATCATTCGTCCGAAAGAGCAAAGAGTCATTCCGTTTACGTATACCATTCCTGTGAGTTTACCGTTATCACGCGGAACCGTTTCCTACTATTTTGACACACATCTAGACATTGAAGCGGGTGTAGACCGCACGGATGTGGATCCGCTTATCATTGAGGCGCCGCAAGAGGTACAGGCTGTCTTTCAAGCATTGGAAAGCATAGGCTTCCGTGAAAAGCCGCGTTCCGGCAAACTGGATAAGTACGGTCAGGAATTTTCCTTTTTCCCTGCTCATGCCTTTACGGGGCATGTTAACGAGTTAGAGCTGCGTTTTGCTTATGAAGAAAGTGGCCTTCGGATTTGGTTGGAGGTCGATTGCCCAAGTACCTTCGGGGAAGCTGAAGCGAAGCGTGAATTATTTGTGGAGCATGAAGTGCTGCAAAATAAAGAGAAGCTAAAAGGACTGCTCTATCAAACTATTACTGAGACGGTGCAGCAGCCTCATGCATACACAAATCCATTCTCCTACACATCTCATCATTCTCATCAAGGAAGTCTTACGGGGATGATTGGCGGTTTAGCCGTTGGAATTGTCGGCGGCATGCTGCTGGGAGAATTGTTTGAAGAAGCAATGGAAGGTGCTGCCGGAGCGCTCGGATTCGATGAAGAGACATTCGGCGGAGATGATGAATCCGGATTTGGTGACTTCTTCGGCGGAGACGATGAATTTTAATACGTGTAAAGAAAAATAAAAGAGAGTATCCGATGATTGGATACTCTCTTTTGTAATGATGAAGTTATAAAATTTCGCGGCAAAGCTTCCCATTCTTTTTCTTCTTTTGAACATCAGGCACAAAAGAACAGACCAGCATACTTAGTCCAAAAACACAGGGAAGGGCATGTTAAAGGCTTTGACCGTTACCATACTCAGCAGGTGCACTATGCCCAGCTAAAAAGAACTCAGCATGGTTTTCTTCCGTGCTGAGTTTCTTAATGTTACATGTTTATCTCTTTGGAAGTTTGCTTCATTTGCCGCTGTTTCTTTGCTTTTCGGAAGTGTAACAATTCGTACACAACTGGAATCACTACAAGCGTCAGAAGTGTAGCGATGCTCAAGCCGCCGATTACGACAATCGCAAGGCTTTGCGATACAAGGTTCCCAGTTTCTGCTTTTTTGAATAAGAGAGGAAGCATAGCGCCGATTGTAGCGACTGCTGTCATTAAAATTGGGCGCATCCGTACTGCAGCGGCTTCTACAATGGCATCGCGTATTATCATTTTTTCTTCATTTTGCTTAACGCGGTCGAGCAATACAATTGCGTTTGTTACGACGATGCCAATCAGCATTAACGCACCGAGCAATGATGTTACGTCAACGGAAATTCGGCTGATCAGCAAGCCGAGAACAGCGCCGACCGCTGCAAGCGGCAAGGAGAACAGAATTGCGATTGGCGCGCGAACCGTTTTAAAGGTAATAACCATGATGAGAAATACAAGCCCGATGGAAACGAGCATTGTCATGAACAAGTCTGTAAAATCTTCGGCCTGCTGAGCGCTGGCTCCGCCGATATATACTTTTACGTCTTTTGGAATCGTCATTCCTTTGTTCTTTTTATCACCAAAAATGATTTTATTTACTTCTTGCGAGATTGCGGATAGCTTAGACGGTTCCACTGCAGCAGTTATGCGAATATAAGAGTTACCGTCTTTATGGAATGTGCTTGTCGGCTTTTCTTCCTTTTTGATTTCCGCCACCTTAGAAATTGGTACCATTCCAGCTGGCGTAGCAATCGGAATATTGTTTAAGTCACTGTTTGTTTTCAGGTCCGCAACGGCTTCTAATTGAACAAGCGCATCTTGATTATCTACAGTTACGGTGCCGAGCGGCGTATGATTCAGCATGATCGCAAGCTGACGAGCCACTTGCTCTGTATTGGCAGCAGATTGGTTAACGATAAAGGAATATACGGTCTTTTTCTTTTCCTGGTTCGTTTCTGCAGATGTAACGCCTTCTACATCTTTGATTTTATTTTTAATGTCATTTGCTGTTTTCTCAAGCTCATCTAATTTATCCCCTATTACGTCTATTGTAATAGAAGTGGCGCCTCCTCCCATAACGGCGGTAGCAATTACAGATAATTTAGCACCAGTATATTTGCCCTTTTGCTTGTTCACTTCCTCTACAAATGCATCCTGCTCCTTATCATCCTTTAGAATGATAGTGAAAATTGCATCTGTTGGTGAAGTAACACTGCCGTATTTCGCTGCATCCGCAGAGTTGCCGATTTGCATGTATACGTATTTCACTTGCTTTTGATCCAAAATGAACTTTTCCAATTCCATTGCGTTTTTCTTCACATCCTGGATCGGCGTTTCATTCGGATAGCTTAAAGTCGCTACAACTGCGTCTGCTTTTGATTTGCTGACAGCGCCCTTAGGCATTGTGAAATATGCGCCGATAGAACCGGCGAACATGAAAAATGCAACTAGCAGCACGACCCATTTATGATTTAGGGACCATGTTAAAAATCTAGAGAAGCGGACGGAAGGACTGTGCTCCTTCAGCTTCGCATTTTTCAGCAATGCTGCACTCATCAGCGGCACAACCGTTAAAGCTACAACTAAGGATGCAAGCAAAGAGTAAGTGACTGTAAGAGCGAACGGCAGTAAAAATTCCTGCAGCTGCCCGCTTACTAAGCCGATCGGCAAGAATACTGCAACTGTTGTTAATGTAGAAGATGTGATAGCCGTTCCTACTTCTTTTGTCGCCTCAATAATAAGCTTCTTTGAAAATGGTTCAGTTTGCGTTTTTCGGAAAATATTTTCGATAACGACGATGCTGTCATCTACGAGACGTCCTACAGCTACAGCTACGCCGCCCAGCGTTAAAATATTCAAGGTAATGCCTGAGCGCGAGAGCAAAAATAGTGTGAAACAAAGGGATAATGGGATAGAAACGATTGTAATAAAAGTAGAACGAATATTGCGCAAGAACAGCATAATAACGATTGTAGCGAACAGCGCGCCTAACAATACTTCTTTCATCATGCTTGTAACAGAGGTTTCGACCATATTTCCAGTTGCGATAATAACGTTGGATTGTACGCCTTTAAATTGTTCATTTACTTTCTTCGTTGTTTTTTCTACCTCATGGCTCACTTTAACAGCATTAGATTGGCTGTCCTTCGTTACAATAAGAAGCAAGCCGTCCTTGCCGTCAATTCTTGTTGTTGTGTTTTCCGGTTTTTTCAGCTCGATTGCAGAAACATCAGAAAGTTTCACATTCGGAGCTACAAGCACTTTTTTCAAATCATCTACGTTTTTGATGTTGCCTATAACCTTTAGGTTGCTTGCTTTGCCATCAATCGTTTTTTCGCCTACCGCAACCGCAAGATTTTGGCCTTGCAATACGTTCATGATGCTTTCAAGGCTAACTTGCTTTTGCTCCATGCTTGAGCTGTTGAGTTTAATAGATACGTATGTATCAATAACACCGGCAGTTTGAACGTTGGATACGCCTTTAATATCCTCAAACATTGGAATGATATCCTTTTTAGCGAATTCCAGATTGCTTGGCGTTACGCCGCTGTCAAAGGTAATAGCTACATCTGCCACAGGAATCATAGTGGTGTTCAGCAATACTACGTTTGGTTTCATGACATTTTGCGGCAGCGTCAGTGTATCCAAAGACTCTTGAATGCCTCGTTTTGCTTCTTTCAAATCCGTTTTCGGTTCAAAGAATACATCAATTCGTGTAAAACCGTCGCCTATTGTAGAAAAGACATTTCGTTTTCCTTTCACTAGAGAAACAGCTTTCTCAATCGGTTCAGTTACCTGCTTTTCCATGCTGCTCGCGTCCATGCCTTGCCCCATGACGACAACAGAAACCTGCGGCTGATCCGCTGCTGGCAGAAATTCCATTGGTAAAGTCGTGTAGCTCACGATTCCCATGATAAGAACTAAGAGTGACATGATAGTAACTGCGGCTTTATTCGCAAAGGACCATTTTGTAAAAAATGACATAGATAACCCCTTCCTTTTTTTCTAAAATTAACCAAATGAATTATATCATCATTAAAGGAACAAAGGTATATGGGAACATTAATTTTTGTAAATTTTACGATAAATTAACTGGAATATGTACAGGGGGATACAGAAGGATTTTTTATTTTTATGCTAAAGTTTTCTATATAAAACTGAATAAAAAAATCGTCTTTTTATAGTGGGGCGAGAGCATCCGGCAACGTGTAGAAGCGGTCAAACCCTTGTAGTGGTCCATGTAAGGGTAAATCAGAGAGAGGAAGTAAGTGCCAATGCCGTTTTGTTCGAAATAGCAAATGAAAATGTCGAAATTATAAATCATTTGTATATAATTACTGTGAGCGGCTTATTCAAAAAAGAAAGCTGTTACTCAACTGCTGAAGAAAGCAAAATAAAAAACAGCTGTGAGTTATGACACAGCTGTTTTTTATTTTTTGATTTTTTTCGTAACGTTCTCCCGAACTCTCTGGATATGCGCCATCTTGTTATCCCAGCAAGCCTGACTTAAATCAACAGGGTACTCTTCCGGATTCATTGTACGCTTATATTCATCCCACAGCAAATGCAAATTCTCTGTTGCGTAAGCTTGTATGTTTTGAATGGCTGGTAATTCGTAGACCGACTTCCCGTTTGTGAAAATATCATGATGCAGCTCGCGTGCCTCGAAGTTGGTCACGAATTTGCTTATAAACGTATGAATAGGGTGAAACATGCGAAGACGTTCTTCCTTCTGCGGCTGTTCTGTTTCAAGAGCGATATAATCTCCTTCTGCATGATGGTTTACGGTATTGATAATGCGATACAGCTTTTTCAGTCCGGGTGTGCTGATTTTTTCAGGATTTGAAGAAAGCTTAATTGTATCAACCAATTGTCCGTTTTCATCTTCAATGGAAACGAGTTTATATACGGCTCCGAGTGCTGGCTGATCAAAGGCAGTGATAATCTTTGTTCCCACTCCCCATGTATCAATTTTTGCTCCTTGGGACTTCAAGTTCATAATGGTATATTCATCAAGATCGCTTGAGGCTATGATTTTCGCATGCGGAAAGCCAGCTTCGTCCAGCATTTTTCGTGCTTCTTTGGACAAGTAAGCCATATCTCCGCTGTCGAGGCGAATTCCGATAAAATTGATTTTATCCCCAAATTCTTTTGCGACGCGAATTGCATTCGGAACACCGGATTTTAAAGTGTCATATGTATCCACAAGAAATACACAATTTTTATGGCGACTTGCATACTTGTAAAAGGCAGTATATTCATCTCGATATGCTTGTACAAGCGCATGGGCATGTGTTCCCGCCACCGGAAGACCGAATTTTTTTCCGGCACGGACATTGCTTGTAGCCGAAAAGCCTCCGATGAAAGCTGCGCGCGTGCCCCATATCGCCGCGTCAAATTCATGTGCGCGCCGGGTACCGAATTCCATCAATACATCCTCACCTGCCGCATGCTTCATACGCGCTGCTTTTGTCGCAATTAATGTTTGGTAGTTCACAATATTGAGCAAAGCCGTTTCCACAAGCTGAGCCTCTGCCAAGGGAGCTTCAACGCGCAGGAGAGGTTCATTGTTGAAGACAAGCTCTCCTTCTCTCATGGAACGAATGTTGCCGGTAAAACGCAAATCTTTTAAATACGCCAGAAACGTCTCTTCATACCCCAGTTCTTCACGCAAATACGTCAAGTCTGTGTCGGAAAATTGAAAGCTTTGTATGTATTCCATTACTTTTTCTACCCCGGCAAAAACCACATAGCCGTTACCAAAAGGGAGCTTGCGGAAATACAGCTCAAAAACCGCGCGCCGGTTATGAATTTCATCCGCCCAATATGTTTCGACCATATTGAGTTGATATAAATCTGTATGCAGTGCAAAGCTGTCGTCCTCATATCTTTTTTCCATATCTGAAGCCTCCGTTAAACTGCCTTGTTATAGTATGGATAGAATTTAAAAATACATTCCATAGTATAGATAGATTTTCCTGTTGATTTCTGAAGAAAGAATAGAAAAATCTATAACGGGAGGGAGAGAATACAAGCCGCCGTAAATCAAGCAGAAAAATTATTCTTTTGCAAAGATTGTGAAGCGGCTATGCTCTGAACTT
This sequence comes from Ectobacillus panaciterrae DSM 19096, assembly GCF_000430785.1. Taxonomy (GTDB): domain Bacteria; phylum Bacillota; class Bacilli; order Bacillales; family Bacillaceae_G; genus Ectobacillus; species Ectobacillus panaciterrae. Next base: position 20,940 of record NZ_AUMR01000030.1, on the reverse strand, counting down.
CTTCCATATGTACAGCACGGTGCATATCCCAAGCACCCCGATTATCCACTTTGCCTGTTGCGTCCCGATTGTTACTTGGTAAGCGGAATACACTTCCAGCAGTTGAGCTGGAATTTTTCCTAGTGTGCTCGCGAAGAGAAATGTAACTGTAGAAACTCTTCCCAGTGCCGCAAACAAAGTTATTATACCTGAAGGAACGAACGGAAGCAGACGCAACGAAAAAATCAGCAAAAAAGCTTCTTTTCCTTCTGCATGAAGAAGCTTTTGCACTTTCGGATAATTAGTTATTTTTCGCTCTGTAATGTTGCGAAATCCAAAACGGTACAGGAAAAAAGCAACGGCTGCTCCTAAAGCTTCGCCCAAAATGGAGAGAAGAGTTCCGTTTATCAGACCGAATACCTTGATATTAAGAGCAGTTAAAAAAATGCTTGGAATAAATCCGAAAATGCCAATTAAAATATTTAAGAAAACACTGAGCGGTGCTGCCAGAATATGATAGCTGGTCAGCAAATCTTCGATGTGGGCTTCCATTTGTTTCTCCTTATCTCGTAATGTGACATTATTTTATCATATGGCGGTTCATTCTCCTTCGTAAAGTATACAAGCTGTATTTAAAAAGCATCTATTCGCTATCCCCTAACACTGCTTTTGGCATAGGAATCAACACTGCCACCCATGCAAACAAAAGAAGGACTACAGTACAATGCGGGTCTTTGGAAAGAGCCCGTGTTTTTTTGTATACTTTTAAACGAGGTGACAAAAATGAAAACGATTCGGCTATTATGGAGTGCATTGCTTACTGTAATGATTCTAAGCGGATGCGGTCAAATAATTGACAAACAAAGCGGAAATACAAGCGTTCAGCAAGCAAGCGACACGATTCTTGATGAGATGGAAAGGTCGAACGGTCATACACTGGAGAAGCATGTCGGCAAAACGGATGAGCAGCTAAGAGAACGAATCAATCAAGAAAACGTTACAGCTGCAAGCACATACTATAATAAAGAAACCGCGACAAAAGCAGTACGAGAAAGCTTGCGTATACATGATAAAGAAATTAGGCAATGGCTGAATGAGTCAAAGAGAGACCGTCTTGTGCTCAATACACATCATTCCTTTGCGGTTGGAAAAACAGTATTGCGGTCGGATATGCGAGTGCACGAAGATGTACATAATACAGTTACGGTATTAGCAAGAGATTCATCGAGCGCGCTCAAATATAAAATCATTACTTCTTATCCAAACTTAAAACGAGGGGAATAACATGTATCCAGAGTTTCAATATTTTTTAGAAGCATATTGCACATTGAGCCTAGAGGAAGAGTCATTATTACAGGCAATCGAACAATTTAAAGAGCACGAAAATCAAGAAATTCAAAGAGTACTGCAGGGAGAACTGCAAGAAATGCTTGTGAATGGCAAGTTAAAAGAGGCGAAACAGATGATAGAAGAATACGGTCACAGGCAGTTGACAATAACGGAGGCAGAAGAGTGGGTGAAACAGCTGGCCGGCAAATTGCAAAAACAAGGGGCGTGAATCACGCCCCTTGTTTTGCATAAGTGCTTTTTGAGATACGGTCGCTTTCAAGAACTTGACCGTTTTGTGTTACTGTTTTATAAGTGTATACGATAACATTCTTAGCTGTTTCACTTACAACTTGTGAAGAGACCTGTACGTTTTTCCCTGTGCTTGTTCCAAAAATGCGTACGACTGCTTCATTGTTTTCTACAAAGGATTGAATATAAATATGGTGCCCTGTGTTATTTTTAAACTTCAAGTCAGGACCGTAGTCTGCAACGGTTGCATCTTGACCAAGCGGAACATAATGAACCGGCAGAGAGTGATTGCTGCGCTCTACAATAGATAAGTCAGCGCGCAAAATTGCTCCGTACAGCGTACTGCTGACTTGACATACACCGCCGCCAGCGCTTTGTTCTACTTTACCGTTGACATAGACAGCAGCGGATTGATAGCCGTTCGCTGCATCTGTAATACCAACGCGTCCATTGAAGCTGAACACTTCATCAGGTGCAATAAATGCGCCAGTTAAAGTGCTAGCTGCGCGCTGTACATTGAAAAGCTGGCTTCCATTTCGGCCATTCATCGGAGTGTGATATTCTGCGATGACTTCTTTAATGCCCATGTTCTGGACATCTTCTGTTGTACGCTCAGGTTTTACTGCGACTACAGGGATTTGAATCTGTTGATTTACTGTGCTGACGGCTTGCTCTGTTAAGGCTTTTAATTGATTTTTATCTACTTTAGAGCCGTCTGTGCTTTGTGTAATTTGAATATTGGTGCCAGTGATGGAAATGGAGGCATTTTCCGGCGTGCTCAAAAAGTCATTGTACTTATCCTTCATAAACTCATCGTATTTTGCGCTGTTTAAGTAAGCTTGAAGATGGTAATTACGGTCCAATCCATTTTGGACAGCTTTTTTGCGCAAGTTATATCGCTCTGTTACGCTTCCCTGTTGTTCTTTGAAGATCTGGTCAGCAATCTCAGTCCCCTTGTATTGAACCCCTAAATTCTTCCACGTGTAAGTGTTGTTTTGTTCATTTAATGTATACGTAATTGCATGCTGATTGAGTTGCTCCACTTTTTGCTGAATGATGTCATTAACCTCTTTTTTCGTTTTTCCATCAAGAGAAACACCTTCAAATGTAGTACGAGGTAAAACGTATGTATCCAGTTCTTTATTTAGCTTATTAACGTAATTATAGGCAAATCCACCTGCAACACAAAGACCTATGCTGCCAGTGACAACGGAACCAATAATCCAGTTACGCAGTTTCATCTATTTCCCCCCAAAAAACATTTTTCTACTTTTTATGTTATATAGGTTAGTAGCTAATTTATTAAGTATTAGTATACTATTAAAGTGTTTGTTTGTGTAATGAAAAAATAAAAAATGTTACATTCGTGTAATATTCATTTGAGTATATATAGAGATGTTCTTCTGGATTAATTATAAAACAAAACTTGTCTGAAATGTTGCACTATTTGGATTTTTTTTGTAACTATTTGTACGAAATTGGAGATGCTAGAAAATGAATTATAAAAGAGAAGCATTTAAAGTAAAGAACGGTATCTTATAAATTATATAAATGAATTATAATTTCGACATGTTCATGTGCTATGTGCAACGAAAAGGGAGTATTGTATGCTTCTTCCCTCTGGTTTACCCTTGCATGAACCACTACAAAGGTTTGACCGCTTCTGCACGTCGCCGGATGATCTCTCCCCACTATAAAAAGACGTTTTTTTTATTTACGTGTATATAGTATGTAGAAAAACAAGCGCGTATATGTATCTGTTTTTACATTAATTTCTTGTCAGCATCTTTTGAATCATTATCTTCATCTTCGGCTATTTTCAATTGCTTCTCTCTATTTCGTGTCGTGTTTTTCGTTTTCAGAGCATGAAAAAAGCTGCTTCTGTACGAAGCAGCTTACTGAATGGTTTTGTGTTCTGTACTTCCGGAAACTCCTAAATGTTCTTGTAAAGAGGTAATGGTTTTTTCCAGTTCTTTCGGATCCGGCACATAGTAATAAACACCATCAATGTATTTATCTTCACCCTTAACTTGCGTTTTTTCCATATTTAATTGTGTTCCCATCATATTCTTTGTAATAGCCATCATATCGTCAAACGTTAAGTTCGTTTTCATGTTCGTTCCAACTGCATCAATCAGCTTTCCAAGCTTGCTTACAGATTCTACAGATAAAGCTTTTTTGGCGATTGCTTCTAAAACAAGCTGTTGACGTTGGCCGCGCATATAATCGCTGTCGATATGACGAGTTCTTGCCAAGGCAAGAGCTTGTTCGCCATTTAAATGCTGATAACCCTTTTCAAGATGAATAGCTTTCGCTTGGTCGCTGCTGTTTTGCTCTGTAAAGGCTACAGGCACGTTCATGTCAATACCGCCCAGCGTGTTCACGATTTTCATAAATGATTCGAAGTTAAACTTTACGTAATAGTCTATAGGAACATCCAAAAAATCCTCCACTGTTGTAATGGTGCTGTCTACTCCTCCAAATACGTGAGCGTGATTAATTTTATCCTTCTTTTTGCGGGAAGGGATATACACATACGAATCACGAGGAATACTTAAGAGTTTAATAGATTTATCGCTTTTATTAATCGTTGCAAGTAAAAGCGCATCTGTACGGACTGCTTCTCCATACTCTTTCTTTCGCTTCTCACTTTCATCTACGCCCATAATTAAAATAGAAACGTTGTCTTTTAAAGGCTGCACTGTTTTTTCACGCTTTTTTGATTTATCACCGCGGTTCAGTTCTGTAAATGCATCATTTGCAACCGCTTTTGCTTTGCTATATAAATAAGAGCTATATCCAATCCCTCCGGCTATCATTAATATAAGAGGGAAAACTATAAACCAAAGGATGCGTCGTTTTTTTGAACGGTTGTTGCCGTTTCGCTCCTGCCGTAAGTTAGCTTTCATCTATTTGTCTCCTTTTTGCAATATCCTTACAACCTTATCATCTGTCTATACAATAAATGGAATAGGCACATTCTCTATTTTACATAAATAAAGTTTGATTTCACTAAAATTTTTGATTTGAAATGAAATTGAAATATTAAGGCTCTATTCTCTTTTTTTATCATTTCCCTTTGTTGCATAAAGGGGGTTTCAAAATAATAAGCAGGTGTTTACACAAACACCTGCTTAGGAAATATTAAAGCATAACACTGACGATAGACATCGATACTGTAGACATGGCAGATGCGCAAAGCGTGTACAAACGAGGCGGCGGAATTCTGCCAAGCTGTTTTTTGACGGTAATGAAAACTTCGGATTGGCCAACGATGGCAGATGCTACCGCGTTATAAGACTCCAGTTTTCCAAGACCGTTAATTTTACTTAATACGAATCCGATATATCGGATGATAAAAGGCAGGATGCGGAAGTGCTGCAGGATGCCGATCAGCACGGAGATAAACACGATAGGAAGCAATACGTTAAGGAAGAATACCATGGCTCCCTTATTGGCAAGACCTCCGAATACGAAATTCACGCCGTCCGCTGCGTACTCAAGCAACTTTCCAAATAAGTTTGAAACGCCTCTGATTAAAATCAATCCAACTTCTGTATTTAGCAGCAAGTATGTCAGAATAAGCTGGATTACCAGCATGATGAGCATAGGTTTAATTTTAATATGGCGTCTATTGTTGCTTGCCAGAAAAGCAAGGAAAAAGACCACAACAAGCCCGAGCAAAAAGATTAAAAATTTCACTTTATGTAGCCTCCTAGAAGCATGGTAAATTCCTTTTTATAGGTTGAGCATTTACAATGAGAATATGTAAAGAAAGGAGATGGAGAAAATGAGGCTGAACCGGATTCATCATGTTGCAATTATTTGCAAAGACTATGAAGCATCAAAAAGCTTTTATGCAGATGTGCTTGGACTGCAAATCATAAATGAGGTATATCGAGAAGAGCGAGACTCTTATAAGCTGGATTTAGCCGTAGGCGAAACATATCAAATCGAGTTATTTTCATTTCCTGATCCGCCGAAGCGCTCAAGTTTTCCTGAGGCGGCAGGATTGCGTCATTTAGCTTTTGAAGCAGATAATGTAGAAGAGGTAGCGGAAGAATTGTGTAAAAAGGGTGTTTCTGTCGAGGAAATTCGGATAGATCCTATTACTGGAAGGAAGTTTACGTTTTTTCAAGATCCTGATGGGTTACCTTTGGAAATTTATGGGAAATAAAAGGTCGGCAAAAGGGGTAAAAAGGAAAGTAAACAAAGAAACGTTTAGAAACAGCCAAGCGCACTATAAAGAAATTGTGAATACGAATCAGCATTGGATTGTTGATAAACCTTCTATATATAACTTCTTTCGTGCACATGATGCTTCAGAGATTATGCCTTTGTTTTGCAGCTTAGATAATGTATGGGGAGATTTGCTGCAGAATCTTAAAACATACGGCTATTGTCACTTCCGCTTAAAGCATTGATTATTGCTTTAAAAAAATCATGTGCATTACAATACAGCTTCAATTGGTGAAATTTATAATGATTTTCTTTACAATAGATGAGAAAGAATATAAATACTGAACACGATAGGAGGTGGAACCTTAGTTCAAGGGCTAAGGGACTTTGTTGGAACTTTGGAACTTACTATTGATTATTATTTTAATCGCCATCACAGGATTTTTCGTCGCAACAGAGTTTGCCATTGTTAAGGTTCGCACCAGTCGGATCGATCAACTTGTCGCTGAGAAAAAGCCCGGTGCTCTTGCAGCGAAAAAAGTGATTTCGAATTTGGATGAATATTTGTCTGCCATACAGCTGGGTATCACCATTACATCGCTTGGTATTGGATGGCTGGGAGAGCCTGCAGTGAGCCATTTGCTGGAGCCTTTGTTTGAAGGCCTGCACATAGCTCCGGCCTTATCCAGTACAATTGCGCTTATTCTTGCATTTTCCATTATCACGTTTTTGCATGTTGTAGTGGGGGAGCTGGCGCCGAAAACTTTAGCAATTCAAAAGGCTGAGCAAATTACAATTTTATGTGCAAAGCCTTTAATTTACTTTTATAAAATCGCCTTTCCCTTTATATGGATGTTAAACAGCTCAGCGCGTCTCGTATCAAGCTTGTTCGGCTTAAAGCCTGCATCCGAGCATGAAGTGGCTCATTCAGAGGAAGAGCTTCGTCTTATTCTTTCAGAAAGCTATGAAAGCGGTGAAATTAACCAAACGGAATTTAAGTATGTGAACAACATCTTTGAATTCGACAATCGCGTTGCTAAAGAAATCATGGTGCCCCGTACAGAGATCATCGGTTTGTATGCAGATGAACCGATGGAAGAGCATATGAAAACAATCCGGACAGAAAAGTATACGCGTTATCCAGTATTCGGAGAAGATAAAGACGATGTGCTCGGCATGGTAAACGTAAAGGATTTCTTTTCCCGTTATATAAGCGAAGGAGGAGAAAAAATTGAAGGTGTCACAAATTTTATGCGTCCCGTTATTGAAGTGATGGAGACGATGCCGATTCATAGTTTGCTGCTGCAAATGCAAAAAAAGCGAATTCCTCTTGCTATTTTGTATGATGAGTACGGCGGCACAGCTGGACTTGTTACGCTTGAGGACATTTTAGAAGAAATCGTAGGGGAAATACGAGATGAGTATGATGAAGATGAACGGCCGCCGATTCAACACGTTAACGAAGCGCATATAGTGATTGACGGGAAAGTGCTTGTAAGTGAAGTGAATGACCTTCTCGGCATTCATTTGGAGGAGGAAGATGTCGATACAATCGGCGGCTGGATCATGATGCAGGATTCAACAGTTACAGAAGGTCAAACATTTGAAGAAGACGGCTGGACATTTCAAGTGCTGGAAAAAGATTCACACCAAATCAAGCAAATTGAGATTAAGAAAAAGACCAAAAAAGAAGAATCGGTGCAAGTGCCGATTATATAGAAAAAAGCAGGCAAACAGAAACGAACGCAAGAGAGATCGGTATATGCCGATCTTTTTTTTAGGAATTATAAAATTCATCGATAATACTGTCTATTTCTTCCTTCTGTTCGCGGTATGCAGTAAACCTATGTGCTTAGTGAAAAGACATAGGGGAGAGTGTCTTAAAGGGTTTGACCGCTACCATACTCTGCAGATGCTCTACGCCCATTTAAAAAGGAGCGGGCGGTTTTTCTTATAAACTTTTTTTGAAAATTTCGATCATATTCCATACAATAGTAAGAAAGACGTACGAAGAAGGTGAAGGATATGGATGTATTTATAAAAACAGAGCTGCAGCGGAGTGTTCTCCAGCAATTGGAGGGTTTGCGGAAAAACTTTGTAGAACGGGAATCGGAGCTGGATGAGCTTGGAGCGTTTCCGTTTCAAAACATAAAAGAACTAAAAGAAATAGAATATACGTCTTTATCTCTACCGAAGGAGTACGGTGGAGAAGAAATTTCTTTATATGATTTTTTGTTATTTCAGGAAAAAATTGCAGAAGGGGACGGTGCCACTGCATTATCCATCGGCTGGCATATGGGAATATTGCAGGAGTTAACGGAAAACCGCCAATGGGATGAAAAACGGTTTGTGTGGATGTGCAAAGAAGTAAAGAAAGGGGCGCTTTTAAACCGCGCGGCAACAGAGCGAGGGACGGGAAGTCCGACACGCGGCGGCAAGCCGGAGACGATTGCACAAAAAAACGGCGATACCTGGCTGATTAGCGGGCGCAAAACATTTACGACAATGGCGCCTGTACTGGATTATTTTCTTGTGTCTGCAACAATAGAAGAGACTGGAGAAGCAGGAGAGTTTTTGATTCCGCGCAATACGGAAGGCGTCTCCATTGAAGAAACATGGGACAGTGTGGCAATGCGCGGAACGGCAAGTCATGATTTGGTCCTACATAATGCAGAAGTTCGACTGGAGTACTTAGTAGAGAAAAAAGGCGGCAAACCGAAAAACAGCGGCTGGCTTCTGCACATACCGGCTTGTTACTTAGGAATCGCAAGAGCGGCAAGAAATTACGCAGTGCAATATGCAAAAACATATAAGAATAACAGTATTCAAAAATCAATTGCATCGTTGCCAAATGTGCAGCGTCTGATCGGAGAAATGGAATTGGAGCTTATGAAAGCACGGCATTTTATGTACAGTGTAGCAGAGAAATATGACTGTTCAGAAAATCGGGAAGAACTAAAAGGTGAACTGGCTGGGGTAAAATATACGGCAACAAATGCGGCAATTTCAGTAGTAGATAAGGCAATGCGTATAGTGGGCGCAAGAAGTCTGTCTAAGAAAAATCCGCTGCAACGCTATTATTTGCATGTGCGGGCAGGATTGCATAATCCGCCGATGGATGATATGACAATGGCGCTGTTAGCGGAGCGGGCGGTAATGGTCGAGTGAAATTTTATAACTTAACAAACGAATTATAACGAATGCCACCGGTTATCTTGCAACAACAAATACAGAAGCTCTTGACAATATCTTGAAGAAATTGTCAAAAGCGGTACACGAAACAAAGCATGACTTCATTTCAGTAAGCTTTTTAGATTTGATTATGTGTAAAACAAAAGGGGCTATGAGCCAAAGCTCATAACCTCCTGTTGTTTTACATAAAGTGGAACACTGCATTCAATTGCAGTAAGCTAATGAAAAGAAGAAGCACCAAGCTGTATTTCACCGCAGTTTTAAACAGATTAGATTCTTTCCCTACAAGTCCAACTGCCGCACATGCAACTGCGATAGATTGCGGAGATACCATTTTTGCCATTGTGCCGCCTACTACGTTCAATGCTACTAAATTGGCCGGTGTCATACCAATTTGTGCTGCTGTTACAGCTTGCAGCGGAGCGAACAAGGAACCGCTGGATACAACAGACCCTGTTAAGAATACACCGATCCAGCCTAAGATTGGGGATAATACCGGAAACGTATTGCCAGTAGAAGAAAGCGCCAACCCAAGAGTAGAAGACATACCAGAGTAGTTTGTAACGTAAGCCAATGCGATTACGCTACATATTGTATAAATAGGTGCTTTCAATTCTTTTAAAGTTTCAATTGTTAACGCTTTAACCAAATTTCCTTTCGCGCGGAACATAATCAAAGAAATAATGATTGCGAGCACAATGGCTGTAGTTGTAGATGAGAACACATCAAGTTTAAATACTGCGGCAAACGGTATATTCTGTTTTACAATCGGTACAGTTTTTACTACCGCATTGTTTAATCCAGGCACTGGAAGGTTAAATACAAGACTTTCTAAGGAACCGCCTGGTGCAAATAAAGCTTTTACCGGTTTTAAGTTGAAAATTGTTACTAATGCTGTTAAGAAAGCAAATGGTGACCAAGCATACAGGATTTGTCCAATTGTATATTTCTTTGCTTTTTCTGTTTTATCTGTTGCTAAATGATAGATTTCTTTCGGCTTCCATACTCGCAAGAATAGGGCCAGTGAAACCATGCTCACAACTGCGGAGAAAATATCGCCAAGTTCAGCACCAAGGAAGTACAATACGATAAATTGAGTAACTGCAAAAGAACCGCCGCTTACTACAATAGCTGGCAACGTTTGTTTGATTCCTTTAAAGCCGTCGATCATGAACACAAGCAGGAATGGTACGATAAAGCTGATGAATGGAAGAATAGAAACAGTGTGGCGTCCTACTGACAGCGCATTGAGTTCTGTTAATTGCGCAGGAACTGTAACTGGAATTCCCATCGCACCGAAGGCGCCGCCGGCAATGTTTGCTACTAGGCAAACTGCTGCAGCCTTAAGGGGGTCAAAGCCCATGCCTACCAAAAGAGCTGCTGTTATGGCTACTGGAACCCCGAAGCCGGCTGCACCTTCCAAAAATGCCCCAAAAGAAAAGGCAATCAGCAATACCTGAAGACGAGAGTCGCTCGTTATAGTAGCAATGCTATTGCGAATCACATTAAAATGACCGGTTTTTACAGTTAGTTTATAAAGGAAAATGGCTGCAATTACGATTGAACAAATGGGGTAGAACCCGTATGCTGCGCCAAACGCGGCTGCTGATACAGCTGTTGCAGCCGGCATATCGTACACAAATACAGCTAATATGACAGCTAAAATCACACTATAAAGGCCGGATACATAACTTTTCATCTTAAGTACAGTTAAACAAAGAATGAAGAAAAAAATGGGAACTGCAGCTACAAGAGCAGACAGCCAAATGTTTTGAAGCGGATCATAAATTTGTGTCCACGTATTCATTGTAAGGACCTCTCTTTGTAAAAGAATTTTATATTCCTCTAAGAGAAGAATATTTATTTGTGAAAAACTTCACAATAAATTTACATTTTTAGTATAATCTCCGTTAAACAGGATTGTCAATGTAACAAAGGTAAATTTATACAGCGTTTTACGATGTGTAACGAAATCGCTATAATTTAGGGTATATATGGAAGAGAGGGAAAAGTATGTATACTGAAATACAAAATGTATTGCAGCGCATTGAAAAAGAAAACGATGTGAAAATTGTATACGCTGTGGAGTCAGGAAGCCGTGCATGGGGATTCCCATCCAAAGATAGTGATTACGACGTTCGGTTTTTGTATGTGCACCGGCCGGAATGGTATTTATCTATTGATCAAAAGAGAGATGTGCTGGAGTACCCTGTCAGCAATCAGTTGGATGTAAGCGGCTGGGACATTCGAAAATCGCTGCAGCTGCTGCTAAAATCTAATCCTGCACTGATAGAATGGCTTCGTTCACCGATTATATATAAGGAGCAGTATACAACAGCAGAACAACTGCGGGAAATTAGCACTTCTTATATATCAAAGAAAGCGAGCATATATCATTATTTGCATATGGCACAAGGGAATTTTCGGGATTATTTGCAAGGAGATATTGTAAAAATCAAGAAGTATTTTTATGTGCTGCGGCCCTTGCTTGCCTGTATGTGGCTTGAAAAAGAAGACACAGTGCCTCCTGTAGAATTTGAGAAGCTTCTTCATATGGAAGGGCTGTCTTCGTCTTTTCTTTGTGAAGTTCATGAACTGCTTCAGCGAAAGAAAGCTGGAGAGGAGCTAGATCTAGAGCCGCGCAGGACGGCGCTTCATGATTTTATAGAAGAAAGGCTCGCGTATTATCCAAAGTATGTAAAAGAGGTGGCCGACAGAGGAGAAGTCAGTACAGATAAGCTCAATGAATTGTTCAGAGCAGCTTTACAGGAAGTATGGCAAAGTTAATCAAGGGAGAGCAATATTCTTCTCTTTATATCTTTTGCAATTTTATACCCTGTATAGTATAATAAACAGAAAATGTAATAAAGGGATAACAAGATAATCCCGGAAGAAAGCAGGTGGAACAGAGCTGGCTATTTTAAACGCTACAGATGCAAACTTTGCAGCTTCCGTACAAAACGGATTAGTTCTTGTAGACTTTTGGGCTCCTTGGTGCGGTCCTTGTCGTATGGTTGCACCGGTATTGGAAGAGCTGGACAGCGAAATGGGCGAGAGTGTGCAAATTGTAAAAGTTAATGTAGATGAAAATCAAGGAACAGCTGCGCAATTTGGGATTATGAGCATCCCGACAATGATTCTTTTCAAAGACGGTGAGCCTCTTGGGCAAATTGTAGGCTTCCAGCCGAAAGAAGCATTAGCGGAAATTTTACAACAACATATATAAAGAGAATGAGGGGAAAAAATCATGTGTCCAAAACAATTTAATTACAATATTTCTGAAGATGATGTACAAATGCTTCGTGCATTAGCGCATCCTTTGCGTTTGCGTCTTGTAAAGGAACTGATAAAGCGAGGAACTTGCAACGTTTCTCAGCTGCAGGAAGTACTGCAAATTCCGCAATCTACTGTATCTCAGCATTTAACAAAATTAAAACAAACAAAAGTCGTGCAATTTCAAAGACGCGGCTTAGAAGTATATTATAAAGTGCAGGATGATAAAGTAAACTACTTGATGGGGACTTTATTTGCTTAATTGAAAAGAAGGATCGGACAGAAGCAGCCTAAGAGAGTTTAGGCTGCTTCTGTTTGTATTTCTTCCCTTTTTTGACATTTAGAATAAAGTATATTAATATACCTATAAAGGTATCGGAAAAGGTAGGTATTGTATGGAATATACACAAGAGATGAAGAATCGTTTAAAGCGCATTGAGGGGCAAATCCGCGGTGTTCTTCGCATGCTAGAGGAAGAGAAGGATTGCAAAGAAGTCGTGACGCAATTAAGTGCTGCCCGTTCAGCTATTGATCGCACGATAGGCGTTATTGTGGGTTCAAATTTGGAGCAGTGCTTGCGTGATCAAATGGAAAAGGGTAAGTACGAGGAACGTGATCTCGTAAAAGAAGCTGTACAGCTTCTTGTTAAGAGCCGATAATTTGTCAAAATGAATTGACAAATTTTTTTAGGATTATCAAATATCTGCAAGGGTAAATTGAAAGTGTTTTATCAAAAATGATTCACCTTTTATCGGCACGTTCATATATTAAGTATTACTCAACTGTTTAACAAGCCTAAGCTTAGTCTGGAACTAGGTTTAGGCTTGTTCATTTGTTGTTTGTTTTCTTATAATTCCTGCAGAATAAGGAATGATAAGAAGGATTCAATAAAGAGGAGGATACATATGGACGCAAATCGAGTAAAACAAATTTTATCATCTCCTGCCAACATTCGTGTGGAGTATCATGGCGTGCCGGTTTGGATTGAAAGCTGCGATGAAGGAAACGGAATCGCGAATGTGCATGATGTGGCGAATCCGAAAGAGTCGGTACAGGTGAAGATTACGGAGTTAGAAGAGCAATAAAAAACGGCCAGACAGAATGAATCTGTCTGGCTGTTTTTTTACAAAAATATAAATGAAAAAGGATGGGAATTAAACATCCCACCCTTTTGGATTATGCCATCATACGAGAAATCTTCTTGGAAAGAAGAAGCAGGATGACTCCCATAAAAGCTGTTGCGCAGCCAATTAATGAGAATACTTCGAAGTATCCTAAGGATGATGTATAAGAAGCCAACGCACCCGCCAAGTAGTTTGCTAAACCGGAACCAGCCAACCATACACCCATCAAGAGCGAAGCAAGTTTTACCGGTGCGATTGCGCTTACCATAGATAATCCGACTGGAGAAAGGAACAATTCTCCAAGCGTATGAAGCAAATACGTTACGACAATAAACATGAGATTCGCTTTTGTTGTAATATGATGTTCATCGCTGCCTGTTTGCATAACAGCGAATAGTAATACCAAGAATCCTAAACCAAGCAAGATCATGCCAAGGCCCATTTTCGTAGGAACTTTTAAGTCACCTTGTTTTCTAGCAGCAAGCTTCGTCCATAACATAGACACAAGAGGTGCCAAAAGAATGATGAATGCTGGGTTAACAGATTGGAACCAAGAAGAAGGAACTGTCCAACCGAATATTGTAGTATCTACAAATCTGTCTGTATAAAGTGTTAAAGAACTTCCGGCTTGTTCAAAACCAGCCCAGAAGAATACCACGAAGCAAGTCAAAATTAAAATAGCCCATGTTCTTTGTTTTTCTTGCTTTGTTAAAGGAGTGTTGGCAGCTGCTTTATTCGCAACTGTTTTTACTTGTTTTGCGGTTACCTTTGTTCCTGCTTCTCCAAGATAGCGAGGTGCAAGAAGATTAAAGATAATTTGACCGACAATCATACCGATACAAGCAGCCAAGAAACCATACTTAAATCCATATTGTACAACACCATTTATAGTTGTTTTAAAGTAAGTTTGCGCAAGATATCCGCAAACAAGCGGTGCAAATAGTGCGCCGGTGTTAATCCCCATATAGAAAATAGTAAAGGCACTGTCACGACGCTTATCGTTCTCACCATAAAGCTCGCCTACAAGAGTAGAGATATTCGGTTTAAAGAAACCGTTTCCAAGAATCAGAAGGGTTAGACCAACCCATAAACCTGTTCTATTATCCAAAGCGAACAGTGTAAAGTTCCCAGCTGCCATCGTAATACCGCCGATTGTGATAGCAAGGCGTCTTGGAATAAATTTGTCAGTGAGGTAGCCTCCCAGCAGCGGAGTGAAGTATACAAGCATAGTAAATATTCCGTAAAGCTGCAGTGCGAAGCTGTCCTTGAAACCAAGGCCGCCGCTCACCATTTGCGTTGTCAAATAAAGCACTAAAAGCGCTCTCATTCCGTAGTAACTAAATCTTTCCCACATTTCAGTAAAGAACAACAAATATAATCCTGGAGGATGTTTCTTTGTCGGGTGTTGCTCTTGCTGTACTTTTAAAGCTGCATCCATTTCTCTTCCCCCTATTTCGTGAAATTTACTAAGAATTCTCACAATTTATAAACTTTCTAAGTATTCTCACAATTTATATGTAAATCCATCTTAATGTTCCGACATATCCAAGCTCGTCCCATATACGCATGCAACACAGGTAAACATGTTCTGTGAAAATGGTAGTTCCTCGTTTACACGATATCCATAACATGCAACCGTACAGCGGGTATCTTGAAGGGTCTGACCGCTTCTACATGCGGATGCTTTAGCCCCTCCCGCAAAAATAGGTTTTTTCATCCAGGAATGGACACGATCATGCTTGTTTCGTATATCGAATTTTTAAATTGGACTCATATAAATTTTCTAATAATTCTCACAATTTATAAATTTTCCGAGAATTCTCATAATTGATAAATTCTCTAAGAATTCCTACAGTCATTATTTTAATTTACTAAATATTTAGAAGTCAATAGAATTATATGGGAATAACATGAAGATTAATATTAAATTCAAATTTAGTGTACCCATTTATTTAAATTTATTTGATATAATGCCGTGAATGTTGATTTTTTTGACTATTCTACCTATATGGATTATTAGAAAAGTGTGATAAATTTATGTATTTTTATTATTTAAATTTTCTGGGAATAATGAAATTAAAACTAATTTATTTTTGTAAAAAAATGTTATTGCTTTTTCATTTCATAAATTAATTGTTGATTCGTTTTCTAACCAAAGCGTTGTAGATATTCGCTTCACCGTTGCCGTACAGGTTATCAAATCCTGCCACACCGTAATCTTTTGCCGTTCTTTCAATCAGTTTCTCAACTTCTTTTACGCTTTTTTATTTCTTGTTTACATAATTATTTTAGTCATCCTATAAGGGTTTTTGCAATTTAAGCAAGAGTTTCCCGCTTTAAGGGAGAGTGGGTGAGGTTTATTTAAAATTAAAAAGCTCCCGTTTGCACGGGAACTTTTCGTTGGACAGAGTACATATTTTAAGGATAGGAGGAGATTATTTTTTCAAAAAGTACTTTTCCATTTCATCTAAGCATAAGTTGGCAGCCAATACACCGCCGGCAGTATTCCAAATTGTGTCGCTTACTTTGTATACTTTCTTATTTTTAGATACCTGTAAGTTTTGGAATAACGGATCGTTAACAAAGTCTTTTTCGGCATTGGTAGCTTTGCCGTTACCTTCTTCATATGTGAAGTAGAACAGGATATCACCGTCCATCGCAGGAATGCGTTCTTTCGTAACTCCTCTTTCAGCAAAGTCAGGCTTATCTTGAGATTCTGGGCGCTTAAAGCCAAGCTCGTCTAAAATAACTCCGGAGAAAGTGTCTTTATGATACATGCGCACATCGCCGGGCATGAAACGAACCATAGAAACCTTTTGGTTCACTTTGTCGCCCAGTTTACCTTTTAGCTCCTTAATACGAGCTTCATATTGATCCATTACCTTCTTGCCTTCAGCTTCTTTATTTAACGCTTTTGCATATAAATTGAAATTTACTTTCCAGTCACCGCGCAGTGTCTCCGCGAAGACAGTAGGTGCAATTGCTTTTAATTGCTCATACACTTTTTCCTGGCGTATTTTGTTGCCGATAATTAAATCAGGCTTTAAAGAAGCGATCTTCTCCAAATTGACTTCATGTTCTGTTCCTACTACTTCGACACCGTTCATTTTGTCTTTAATATGTGCATACCATGAATCGGTTGTGTTTGTAAAGGACTTTACAGCGCCGACAGGTTTAACGCCCATTGCAAGCAATGCCTCTGTACCTTCATTAGTTAAAATAACAACTCGCTTTGGAGTACCTTTAATTTCAGTTGTACCCATTGCATGCTGTACAGTATACGTTTCCGTTGCTTTCGCATCTTTTTCTTCTTCTTTCTTCGCTACTTCCTTCTTGCCGCAAGCGCTTACGATAAGGACAAGAGATAGAACCAGCATTAATAAGCTCCATGAAATCTTCTTCATGTATGTACCCCCCCCAAAAAAATGTTAATGATAATCATTTTCATTTACAACGAAAATATTATAGTGTTTGGATAAAGATGTCAACATCTAAATGAAAAATATTATCATTCTCATTGACGCATGTTCTATTCTTCGTTAGACTGAATGTAGGATATATAGAAGGGGTTTACATGAATGATTTTAAAAACGAACAGGGCAAAAGCAGTTGGATTATTAGTATGCATGATTTTACTGCTATATAGCATTTGGGCAAGTATCATTTACGGCTATACAGATACAAGCACGAAAACTGCCTTAGATGCTTTCACGCATTATAATGGATCGAACGAACATATTATCGTTACAACTGTGCGTTTGCCTCGTGCTCTTATTGCAGCGGCTATAGGAGCAAGTCTTGCTTTAGCGGGGACGATTTTGCAAGTACTGATGAAAAATCCGCTGGCGTCTCCGGAGATTATGGGGATCAATGCGGGAGCATCATTCTTTATCGTAGTAGCAGTTGCGGTATTCTCAGTGCAGTCGTTTCAAGCATTTACATGGATTGCGTTTGCCGGAGCAGCTGTAGCAGCTGTTATAGTATATATGATAAGCTCTCTCGGTCGCGAAGGGCTGACGCCGATTAAACTTACGCTTGCCGGAGTTGCCATGGGCGCATTTTTTGCTTCCTTTACACAAGGATTGCTTGTACTGAATGAAACGGCACTGGATCAGGTTTTATTCTGGCTGGCCGGCTCTGTTCAAGGCCGAAAATTGGAAATGCTGGAGAGTGTTTTTCCATACTTAGTGGTTGCTTGGATCGGTACCTTTATCATGTCAGGAAAAACAAATATCCTGATGATGGGAGATGACGTATCTCGCGGTCTCGGTCAGCGGACGCTGCTTGTAAAAGGAATATTGGCGCTCTTAGTTGTGCTTCTTGCAGGCAGTTCCGTAGCGGTAGCGGGTCCTATTGCATTCATCGGTATTATTGTTCCGCATTTTGCCCGTGCGTTTATCGGTACAGATTATCGTTGGGTCATTCCTTACAGCGCAGTATTTGGGGGGATTTTACTGTTGGCCGCTGATATCAGCGCCCGGTATATCTTAATGCCGCAGGAAGTGCCGGTCGGTGTGATGACAGCGTTCATCGGAACTCCGTTTTTCATTTACATTGCGCGTAAAGGAGGGCTTGCGAAATGAAAAAATACATTCCAGTTCGAATCGGGAAGGATTTTGCTTCTTTCCTGTTTGACAGAAAAGCGCTCCTTACAATTTTAAGTTTGCTGGCAATAACGACAGTTGTTCTCCTTACAAGCGCAGGAATGGGGGACATGAATATTTCGCCTTGGGCTGTTTTTCAAGCTCTTATTGGAAACGGAACAGAAACAGATACTTTAATTGTCATGTCCTTTCGAATGCCGCGTATTGTGGCAGCTCTTCTTGTAGGGATTGCATTTGCTGTCGCGGGAAGCATTTTGCAGGGACTCATTCGCAACCCGCTTGCTTCTCCTGAAATTCTCGGTATCACGGGCGGGGCCGGAGTTGCGGTTGTATTATTTCTTGCCATCTTCAGCGATAGAAGCGGTGCATTGACTATCAGCATCGAGTGGCTGCCGCTTGGAGCATTTGCAGGAGCGACGATAGCTGCACTCATTGTTTATTCGCTTTCTTGGAAGGATGGCG
This sequence comes from Ectobacillus panaciterrae DSM 19096, assembly GCF_000430785.1. GTDB lineage: Bacteria > Bacillota > Bacilli > Bacillales > Bacillaceae_G > Ectobacillus > Ectobacillus panaciterrae. The sequence goes on along the minus strand of NZ_AUMR01000030.1, from coordinate 2,549 downwards.
GAGTGCCTCCGCTTCGCCTCGTTTTGATTGGAATTGGGATGTCTGCCCTTGCGAAAGCTTTAACTACATTGTTTATGATTTTAGGAACGATTCAACAAGCGAGTAAGGCAAACATTTGGCTGACGGGGACTGTATACGGATCGAGCTGGAAAAATATAGCGATCCTGGCACCTTGGACACTCATTCTTGTTGTGATAACATTAATTTCAGCGAGAAAATTAAATGTGCAGGAGTTTGGCGATGAGCTTGCAATCGGGCTTGGCAGCCAGGTACAAAGACAACGTTTGTTTTTGCTGCTTCTTTGTACAGCGTTAATTGGCGGGGCGGTCGCATTTGCGGGCGCCATTGGATTTGTCGGTCTGATGGCACCTCATATTGCACGAAGATTGGTCGGTTCGGCTTTTGGTGCTTTATTGCCCGTATCAGCTCTTATTGGTGCTATACTTGTATTAATTGCCGATTTAATCGGACGTATGGCATTTTCACCGCTTGAAGTCCCAGCAGGTGTATTCACGGCAGCGATCGGTACGCCGTACTTCATTTACTTGCTGTATAAGAGCCGAAATGTATAATGAAGAAAAGGAAGATGAGCTTATGCAATTAAAAACAAATGATTTAAAGTTATCATATGGCGATGCTCTTATTATAGATGAACTGAACCTTGAGATCCCAAAAGGGGAAATCACGGTTTTTATCGGCGGAAACGGCTGCGGGAAATCTACGCTTCTTCGTTCTCTTGCCCGTCTATTAAAGCCTTCCGCGGGTGCTGTTTTACTAGAAGGAGAAGCGATTGAAAAGCTTCCGACGAAAGAAGTGGCACAAAAGCTTGCGATTTTGCCGCAAGGACCGATTGCACCTGAAGGTTTAACGGTGCTGCAGCTTGTGAAACAAGGCCGCTATCCGTATCAAAAATGGTTCAAGCAATGGTCACAGCACGACGAAGAGGTTGTGCAGCAAGCCTTAGCGTCCACAGGAATGACTGAGTTTGCGGATCGGCAGGTAGACTCTTTATCCGGCGGTCAGAGACAGCGGGCATGGATTGCGATGACATTGGCGCAGGAGACGGATATTATTTTATTGGATGAGCCTACGACATACTTAGATATGACGCATCAAATCGAAATTTTGGATTTGCTGTTTGAGCTGAATGAGAAAGAGAAGCGAACAGTTGTCATGGTGCTTCATGATTTGAATCTAGCGTGCCGCTATGCGCATCATATTGTGGCAATTCGCGAAAAGAACATTTATGCACAAGGAAAACCGGAAGATATCATCAACTGCGCGCTTGTTCGCGATGTGTTCCGTATGGAATGTCAAATTACAGAAGACCCTCTATTCGGAACGCCGCTTTGCATTCCGCAGGGAAAAGGGCGCTGTGTTGTAAAGCAGAAGGCTGTATTAGTGAAGTAAGGACGATGACTTTGGTTGTCGTCTTTTTTTGTTGGGCATGTTGGTAGTATAATGAGTGTATCGACTGAAAAAAAGGGGTTTACGAATGAGCAAGTACGAAGAAGTTTATCATGCAGTGATGAAGCGAATCGAAATGGGCAGCTTACAAGAAGGAGATAAAATCCCTTCTGAAACGGAGCTCATGAGAGATTTTGAAGCAAGCAGAGGTACGGTGCGTAAGGCTGTAGATTTGCTGCAAGAGCGCGGTTACGTACAGAAGATACACGGAAAAGGCGTATTTGTGCTAGGTAAGAAAACGATTGAATTTCGTCTTGGCGGCATTGTGAGCTTTCAAGAGGAGAACAGACGCTTGAACCGTGAATTTGCTACGCATGTCATTGAAATGAATAATATATCCGCCGATCGTTCGATAGCAAAGCTTCTAAACGTAACAACAAAAACAAAAGTAGACACTATTAAACGTGTTCGTAATATTGACGGGGAGAACGTTATTTTGGATGTGAACTATTTCGTTTCAGATCTCGTTCCTGGTTTGACGAAAGAAGTCGCGGAAAGCTCCATTTACGAATATATAGAGAGAAAGCTCGGTTTGCATATCAGCTATGCGCATCGTGTCATTGAAGCACAGCCTTGTACAGAAGAGGATCGAAAATATTTGGACTTGAACGGTACGGATCATGTAATTGTTGTCAAAAACTATACGCATTTATATGATGGAAGACAATTTGAATACACAGAGTCGCGTCACCGCCTAGATAAATTTTATTTTTCCGACGTAGCTCGCCGTTAGGAGCATACTCATCAATAGATGAGTATGCTCAGAGTGACGAGAAACCCAAAGGGTTTCTCGTTTCTTAAAAGAACGATTTGTTTCAAAATAATAAAATAGAATAACATACAGAAGAAATTGTGAGGAATAGTCCTTCACCTTACCTATTTTGGTAAGGTTAAGGGCTATTTTTTTCATGTTTTGGCAGGCAGCTGTGAGGTATGCCTGCATTTGGACAGACTTCAGCCCGCGAAATCGAGCATAACGATAGCCATGGAGCTCTTTGGCATCAGCGAAGCTCCGCTCAATCGTGGAACAGCGAACCTTGTACAGTCGCTTTCCTGTTTTGGTTCGTTTATTGGCTCGGACT
>NZ_AUMR01000029.1 GCF_000430785.1 Ectobacillus panaciterrae DSM 19096 | reverse complement strand
AACTGTGTTAAAGATGTACTTGCGACTTTTTGACTCAGCCACACGCAAAGTGCTACCAATTCCTGAGATTGATACTTACTCTTACGTTTTGTAAATCCGGTTTCTCTTGCAAGCTCTTGAAGAGCTTGGGGTGCTAGGTTCCGTTTTAGCTCTTGAGAAAAAAGTTGTAACTCATCTGAAATATCCATCAAAAAACGCCATCCTTTTCTATGATTCTACAGAAAGAATAGCGCATTTTTTTCGTTTTGGGGGGTATTTAATTTCGTTAGGTTGATGGCGATGGGGTACCGCCAGCATTTCGGAAAAAAACCACGCTAAGCAAATTTCGACATAAAAAGCTGAAACTATGACAAAGATGCACCAGCACGTAAGTGCTGATGCATCTTTATCAACAACCTGGGAACTCATTCTTTAAACTAGTAATTCCGCCTACATTTAAAGATATGCACTCCCTTGTTTATTTACATTCACATCAAATTTAAAGAATAATTTAGGAAAGAAGTATCCTTTTGATAGCCATTCTTTTCATACAATTTTTGCGCATTCGTATTATGAGGAGCGGTTTGAAGTTCTAATGATTTGGCATTAGATTGAATAGCATGCAATTTTGCTTTATCTAGAAGGGCTTGAGCTATTCCTTGTTTTCTTGCTTCCTCTTGCACATATAAATCATTTAAAATCCATGTTCTCTTCATAGAAACGGAAGAAAATGAGGGATATAACTGAGTAAAGCCTAGGTATTCTCCTTCATGAACTGCTACAAAAATAACAGATTCTTCATTTTTTAAGCGGTCTGAAATGAAGGATTCGGCATCCTCATAATCAGAAGGTTGTTTATAAAAGATACGATATAAATTAAATAAATGAGAAACACCTTTCAGATCCGTTATTGTTGCTTGGTATATATTCATAATTCCGCCTCCTTAATTTATAACAATACCATTTCTTTACACTTATTCGTAATTACGTTGTTTCCTCATGTTGCTTTCTCTGAAAATCTTTTTTAGTTTAAATGACTGTTTTTTCTCTTTTATCTTAACTGTGTCAGGTTGAATGGTGGTTAACATGACACCCATCAAAATTATAATGCCTCCTATAATCGTCATTAGGGTGGGTGTTTCTCCTAACCATACCCAAGCGATAACGAAAGATAAAAGAGGAGTGAGGTAAAGAGAGCTTGTAGATTCTGAAGCTCCTCTATGTGTGATAAGAAACCCTAATAGTATATAAGGTAAGACTGTAGGGAACATTCCTAAGTATAAAGCACTCCATGTTGCTTCTTGTGGAGCTTTTGTAATAGAATTCCATAATCCAGGGAGGAAAATTAACATTAAGAGGGTACCTCCCCAAGTGGTATAGCAAGCAAGAGGCAGGAAACCATATTTCTTTAGATATGGCTTCTGTAGTACAAAGTACAGACTTTCAGCAATGGAGGCCACCAAGATAAAGAGTGCACTCTTATGAAATGAAAAATCACCTGAATTCCCCAAAGAGAGCAGGGTTACTCCTGAAAATGCGACTATTCCTCCGAACCATCTCCACAAACTTATGTGTTCTCGAAAGATGATCCAAGCTAAGATCGCTGTAAAAATAGGAGTTAACGAAACAAGCAAACTTGCAGTTCCAGCATTTACAAACTTCTCCCCATAGTTTAATGCCATATAGTACGCTGTAAACCCTAGCCCACCAAGTAATATAATAAATGGTGTGTCTTTTACTAGCGGTAGTCTCATACGAGTGGCAATAGCAAAAAGTGCTAACACGAAGGATCCTATTAATAAGCGTAACAAAGAAAGGTCTTCTGGGCTATATCCTTGAAGGGCAATACGAATGCCAGGAAAAGCTGAAGCCCACAGCAATATGATGAATAAGTGAGAAATCAAGATAGCCATATTGGATATTTTCATTACTCTTTCCTCCCTCCTTATAAAAACCCAACCACTTTTATGTTTGCTGTTTACACTTTTCATCATAGTCTTTGCTTGATACAATGTCTTCAACCAGTGACAAGATAAAAACCCAACCACTTTAAAAAGGAGATATATCTGAGATGGACCAATGTAATAAGGATAGAGAGGATAAGACACTCAAATACATACAAATCATGGAATACATAAAATCAAAGATTGCGACAGGTGAGTGGACAATTGGAAGTAAAATCTATAGTCAACGCAAATTGGCTACCATTTTTAAGGTCAACCGCAGTACAGTTGTGACTGCACTTGAGGAACTTCAGGCAGAGGGGCTTATTGAGGGGAAAATGGGCATGGGCAATATTGTGACAAATAACACCTGGTCATTGCTAACAAATGAACCGAAAAATTGGAATGACCAGGTTAATGTTGGAGTTCATAAACCTAGCCGAATAGTTGTGCAACAGATTAATGAGGCTGAGTCTAACTCTAATCTTATACAACTTAGTAAAGGGGAGTTATCACCCGATATGTTTCCTCTGGTTCAGATGAAACAGAGTATAAAGGATTTGGCGAATGAAATAGGAACATTTGGCTATGAAGAACCAAAAGGATTCTTACCTTTACGTCAATCAGTTAGTGAGTACCTAAAATCTCAGGGGATTCAAGTGTCGCCTGATTCTATTCTCATCGTTTCAGGTGCTTTACAAGCTCTACACCTTATTTCTATAGGACTACTAAAGCCGGGATCTACTGTTTTACTTGAAAAGCCATCTTATCTTTACTCTTTACATGTATTTCAATCTGCAGGTATGTCTCTTGCTGGAGTACCTATAGATAATGAAGGTATGCTCACACAATCTATTCCAATTCAAAAGAAAAAGCATCAAAGAAGCATAATATACACTATTCCATCCTTTCATAATCCAACTGGATGTGTTATGTCGGATACTCGACGAAATGAGCTTTTAAGAATTAGTAAAGAAGAACGGATTCCTATCATTGAAGATGATATTTATAGAGAGTTATGGATTGATAAAGAACCTCCTTTAGCTTTAAAAGCAAAAGATTTACACGGTCAAGTTCTTTATCTAGGAAGCCTATCCAAGACGCTTACTCCAGGGTTGCGAATTGGCTGGCTTGTGGGTCCGCAATCTGTTATTAATCACTTGGCCGACATTAAAATGCAATCTGATTACGGATCAAGCTCTTTGTCTCAGCGTATTGCTACTAACTGGCTTAGTAGTGGTTTTTATCAAGAACATGTAATTTCAGTGCGAAAGCAGTTGAAAACTCGCAGGGATGCATTGATAAGATGGCTTGAACAATATTTACAGCATTTAGCTACGTGGGAAGTACCTCAAGGGGGACTCTTTATTTGGATTCGTATAAAAGGAGTAGTGTCTATGCGAACTCTGTACAGCCTTGCTTTAGCAAAAGGAGTCCTTTTAAATCCAGGATCTATCTATGGGCAAGACGAAGGGCAATATATACGTTTATCATATGCTTACGCTTCACTTAACGATTTAGAAAAAGGGGTATATGAACTAAGTAAAATCATTCAATCCCTCATCCAATAGAAATGAGTAAAGCTAACTAAACAGAACAACTAACACCCCTTTGGATATGGTTATCTAAAGGGGTGTTTTTATAGTGAAAAGGAAAAGAACATCTGAATTGAAAGATCGATTAAGGGACTGTTGAGTGACAATAAGTTGTTCCGTTAAAGGGCCAGATTGTGGAGGATCTCTTCTAAAGGAAATTGGATATTAATGTTAAAATAGATGGGGATTGTGAAGGAATGTACTTAAGCTAAAGCGGGCGTTAGTTCAACAAGACATAGTAATTAAGATCTTCAACAATCGGGCGCTTTTGTTTAAGATCAAAGGTAGAAAATGATCAAACTTTTTTATAAAATCGAAACTTAAATATGCTAGAGAAGAAGCCATTTTGATTAATCTTTTTTTCAAAATGGCTTCTTCTTATTTACCATAAAATACAGGTTTGTGAGATGTTTTTGATCAAACTTTATTTCAAAACAACACCGGTTTATCCTTAGCGGGGTAAAGTCCGGATCTTTTTGTCGAATTTGCTTAGCGTGGTTTTTTTCCGAAATGCTGGCGGTACCCCCTGTAGAATTATAGGAAAGGATGGCGTCTTTATTAAAATAAGGTATTAGACTGAACAGGGTGTATAAACGTGCTATTATTTTAACCGAGGGGAAGCTCTTGATGATTCTTTAGCATTAAAATACAAACTAGCTGATTTATTTCACGGAAGCCCTTATCACTTGCAACGGACATTTAAGCGAATTAAAGGAATTACTCCAACTGAATATACACAAGAAATAAGAATTTCGAAAGCGATTGAATACCTGACTACTTCAGATAAAACCGTGATGGAGATTGCCATAGCAGTAGGCATTTCAAATATGCCGTATTTTGTCACCTTATTTAAACAGAAAACAGGACTTACTCCAACAGAGTATCGTCAATTAAATAACAAAAAAAAATCCAATGGAGGGATAGGAACATGGAAATAAAAAATAATCAATCAGTTTATTGGACACGTTTGGTTCACGAAGACTGGAAAATATATGTAGCTGCGACCGAAAAAGGACTTTGTTATGTTAGTTCTCAAAATCAACCATTTGATGAACTAGCCGAGTGGGTTAAAAATCGTCTTCCCAATCATGTGTTGATACAAGACGATGAGAAATTAAAATCTTATGTAATCGAGTTGATAGAGTATCTTCAAGGGAAACGTCAAAGCTTTACAGTACCAGCCGATTTACATGGTACACCATTCCAATTATCTGTTTGGGATGCATTATGTAAAATTCCATATGGCCGAACGTACTCTTATTCAGATATTGCAAATCACATTGAAAAACCGGATGCAGTGCGTGCAGTGGGAACGGCTATTGGTGCCAACCCGGCTTTAATTACTGTTCCTTGTCATCGTGTTATTGGTAAAAATGGTGCGTTAACTGGGTACCGAGGTGGCTTGGAGATGAAAACAAAGTTATTGTCCTTGGAAAAAGAAAGATCGAATACAGAAGGGAGAATTACAAATGCATAATAAGGAAAAGTAACTATTGCGTCGCTCGACAGATGGTAATTTTCGTTGACTTATGCATAGAATATAATACAATAAAAAGTGAGTACTCACTTATTTTATAAAGGGGGGAACCAAAATGGAACGAAATAAACTTGCGGTAACGATCAACCAAGCAGTTAAACGTTTTGGTAAAAAAGAAGTAATTTCCAATATTTCACTTACCGTAATGAAATCAGAAATTTTTGGATTAGTCGGGCCATCAGGGTCGGGGAAAACCACATTCATTAAAATGATCGCCGGCATCACTGAGGCGACTGCGGGAATAATTAATGTACTAGGCACAAACATGCCGAATTTAAACGGCATGAAAAAAATCGGATACATGGCGCAAGCAGATGCTTTATACGGGGAGCTTTCAGCGTATGAAAATATGGATTTCATCGCAGCAATGTACGGATTAAAAGGAGCGCATAAAAAGAAAAGAATACAAGATGTGCTTGCTTTAGTGAATCTGACAGAACATCAAAAGCGTCCTGTGCATGAATTTTCCGGAGGGATGAAAAAAAGACTGTCCCTAGCCATGGCTTTGCTGCATGAACCGGAGCTTCTTATATTGGATGAACCGACTGTCGGCATCGATCCTGTTCTCAGAAAGTCAATTTGGGAAGAATTTCATAACCTGAGCAAGAACGGAACAACGATTATAGTTACGACGCACATTATGGATGAAGCGGAGTATTGTGAACGTTTAGGCTTATTGCGTGACGGCAAGCTATTGGCAATCGGTACACCGGAGGAACTGAAAGCAAAGACATCCACAGGTAAACTCGAAGATGTTTTCTTAATGGAAGGAGCGGTGCAAGCATGAGAATATACGGACTCGTCGTACGAATTATTCGGCAGTTTTTCCGGGATAAACGGTCTTTGGCTTTAATGTTCGGCGCTCCTGTTTTGGTTTTATGGCTTCTTTCTCTCGTGTTCGCATCCGACGCGTATAAGCCTAAAATTTCATTGGTAAATGTACCAGCACAGTTTATGGACGCGATGAAAAAACAAAATGCGGTCATTACAGAAGACAGCGAAGCGAAGGCAAAGGAAAAAATAAAAAACGGGGATATTGACGGAATCATCCAGGGGAGCAACAACAAAATCGCCGTAACGCTGGAAGGGAGCGATCCGTCCAAAAACAGCGCTGTCTTGAAAGTGCTGCAGCAAAGTACAGAACAGCCTAATCAAGCAAAACCGGATATTTTCTACTATCACGGTTCAAAGGATTTCAGCATGTTCGACAGCTTGGGACCGGTATTGATTGGATTTTTCTCCTTTTTCTTTGTGTTCCTTCTTTCCGGTATCGCGTTCATTCGAGAGCGTTTAAGCGGTACTTTGGAACGGCTGCTGTCCACGCCGATTCGCCGGTGGGAAATTGTTATCGGTTATATTATCGGGTTCGGCATTTTCGCTATTTTACAGTCCGTTTTAATCGTGAGCTTTTCGATTTATGTTTTGAATATGTATATGATAGGATCGATATGGAGCATTTGGCTTACGACATGTGCACTTTCCCTGACTGCGCTTACACTTGGAACGTTTTTGTCGGCTTATGCGAACAATGAATTTCAAATGATTCAGTTTATCCCGTTGATCGTCGTGCCGCAGTTGTTTTTCTCCGGGCTGTTCCCGATAGATTCCATGAGTGAAGCGCTGCAATGGCTTGGAAAGCTACTTCCGCTCACGTACGGTGCAGATGCAATGAGAGAAATTATGATCCGCAATGAAGGGTTCGGTTCTATTGCCGGAGATTTAGGCATTCTTTTTCTATTTTCTCTCGTATTTGCGATAGGGAATGTATTTGCGCTGAAAAAACATCGAAGAATATAATAAAATGAAAAAAGGAGATAGTCATGAAGGAAGATTGGCTGGAAGAACTTATCGCTGCTGCGGATACAGATAAGCGCAATGAAAAGCAGATAAAGATTTTGCAGGCCGCCGTCGATATGTTCTCAGAGAAAGGGTATGCTTCCACATCCACAAATGAGATCGCCAAAAAGGCCGGCGTTGCCGAGGGAACCATTTTCCGGTATTACAAAACGAAGAAAGAACTGCTCATGGCAATCGTTTTACCGGCGCTTACGAAATTCGCTGCGCCCTTCTTCATTCAAAGCTTCGCAAAGCAAGTGTTTGAGGATTCATATGATTCCTATGAGCAATTTTTGCGCACAGTCATCCGAAACAGATTTGAGTTTGCCCGCAAAAACATGCCGATTTTAAAGATTCTCATTCAGGAAGTTCCATTTCATCCGGAGTTGAAGCAAGAAGTGCAAAATGTATTTGAAAAAGAACTGTATTCCCGCTTTGTAGGGATCATTCAGCAATTTCAAAAGCAAGGGGACGTAATTGAAATACCTGCCGCAACCATAATAAGATTATCAGTTTCTTCTCTCGCCGGTTTTTTGCTCACGCGTTTTCTTTTGCTTCCCGAAGCGAGTTGGGACGATGAAGCAGAAATCGAATATACGATACAGTTTATTTTGCACGGTTTAACACCCCGGGGGGACATATGAAAATTTTTGTCAAACCAACAATTGTAGTAAGTAAATGTCTGGAATTCGATGCGTGCCGATATAACGGTGATGTGATTTCAGATCCAATTGTAAAAAGCTTAATGCCGCATGTCCATTTTATTCCTGTATGTCCTGAAGTGGAAATCGGACTTGGCACGCCCCGCGAGACGATTCGTATCGTAGATGACCTGGGAACATTAAAATTAGTTCAGCCTTCGACAGGAGAAGATGTTACAGAAGCGATGGCGATTTTTTCAGAGCAATTCCTTTCTGCATTGCCGGTTGACGGGTTTATTTTGAAAAGCCGCTCACCGAGCTGTGGAACCCGTGACGTGAAAATCTACGCTAGTTCGAATAAGGCGCCGGCTTTAGGAAAAGGGAGCGGATTGTTCGGGAGAGCAGTGATGGAGAAATTCGGACATTTAGCGGTCGAAGAAGAAGGTCGATTGAAAAATTTCACCATTCGCGAGCATTTTTTCACGAAGCTGTTTACAGTTGCAGCCTTCAAGGAACTAAAGAAAGAAGCGAGCATGAAAAAGCTTGTACAGTTTCACGGGGATAACAAATACTTATTTATGGCGTACAATCAGACGAAGCTGAAGGAGATCGGCCGCATTGTAGCCAATCATCAAAAGCTCCCGATTCGTGAGGTATTTGCTGCATACGAACAAGGTTTGTATGAAATACTAAATCGCACTGCGCGTTATACATCTCATATAAATGTATGTCAGCATATATTCGGCTATTTTAAAGATAAGCTGAAGAAGGAAGAAAAAGAGCATTTTCTATCCCTCTTGAACAAATATGTAGAGAAGAAAATTCCGCTAAGCAGTATATTAGCACTGCTTCGTTCTTGGACAATTCGTTTTGAAGAAGAATATTTGCTTCGTCAGACATACTTCGAACCATACCCGGAAGAGCTTATTGAGATAACAGATTCTGGGAAAGGTCGAGATTATTAAACAAAAATCGCTATAATTCGACTTAGAAATTCCTGTGTTGTTGTAGAACAATGTAGGAATTTTTTTTGTGCATGAAAACAGAATATGCTTTACAATGATAATGATGACAGAATTATCTTAATAATCTCAATATAATACATGCCCTAGAAGAAGCAACTGCTGTAACAGGTGCTGACACACTGTCGAAAATCATGAGGAGTGTGACAAGATGGAATTTACTCTTACGCGAGAAAAACAAATGATTAAAGAAATGGTTCGCGATTTTGCAGAAAAAGAAATTGCCCCTAAAGCAGTTTATTACGATCGAACTGGAGAATTTCCGTATGAAACATTTCAAAAAATGGGAGAACTCGGTCTCTTAGGAATTCCGTTCCCAGAAGAATATGGCGGTTCAGGCGGCGATACATTATCATATGCTCTTGCAGTTGAGGAAATCGGACGCGCATGCGGCGGTACTGGTTTAAGCTATGCAGCTACAATTTCGCTTGGTGCATCTCCTATTTATTACTTTGGCACAGAAGAGCAAAAGAAGAAGTATCTTGTTCCAATGGCTTCCGGAAAAACGCTTGGTGCATTCGGTTTAACAGAACCAAATGCTGGATCTGATGCAGGCGGAACGCAAACGAAAGCAATCTTGGACGGCGATGCGTATGTCATCAATGGGGAGAAGTGTTGGATTACCAATGCGGAGTTCGCTAACACCATAATTGTAACCGCTGTCAATGGCACAGACGAGAATGGGAAAAAACGTATCTCTGCTTTCATCGTTCCTACAAGCACAGAAGGATTAAAGATTTCCAGCCCTTACGACAAAATGGGAGTTCGTGCTTCTAATACATGTGAAATTGTTTTAGAAGATGTACGTGTGCCAAAGGAAAACATTCTTGGTGACGTAAGCAAAGGGTTTAAGCAATTTTTATATACATTGGACGGCGGACGCATTTCTATTGCTGCATTGGCAGTCGGAATTGCGCAAGCCTCGTTCGAACGTGCACTTCAATATGCAAAGGAAAGAAAGCAATTCGGCAAAAGCATTTCTTCTTTCCAAGCCATTCAATTCAAGCTGGCCGATATGGCAACTGAAATTGAATTAGCACGCAATATGGTACATAAAGCAGCATGGTTGAAGGACCATAGCAAACCGTTCGGAAAAGAAGCTGCGATGGCAAAATTGTTCGCATCTGAAACAGCAAGCCGCGCAGCAAATCAAGCGGTTCAAATCCATGGCGGATACGGTTATATGAAAGAATATGAGGTAGAACGTTACATTCGTGACGCAAAGCTTCTTGAAATCGGAGAGGGTACTTCTGAAATCCAGCGCCTAGTTATCGCTAGACATTTGGGCTGTCGCTAAAGGAGGAGCATACATGTTTTCTAAAATATTAATTGCAAACCGCGGTGAAATTGCCGTTCGTATTATTAAAACGTGCAAGCGTCTCGGAATCAGCACAGCAGCTGTCTATTCGGAAGCAGATGCTCAGTCACTGCATGTAAAGCTTGCAGATGAAGCGTACCTCGTCGGCGGTCCTCGCGTTCATGAAAGCTATTTAAATCTCGAAAAAATCATGGAAATCGCAAAAGAAACGAAAGCTGATGCCATTCATCCAGGATACGGATTATTATCGGAAAATCCTAGCTTTGCGAAGCGATGTGCAGAAGAAGGCATTGTTTTTATAGGTCCTTCTGCCGATGTTATTTCCAAGATGGGAAGCAAGATTGAATCCCGTAAAACGATGATTGAAGCCGGTGTCCCTGTTGTGCCGGGAATTTCCACATCAATTCCAACTGTTGAAGAAGCAAAAGAAATTGCAAATACAATCGGGTACCCGCTTATGTTAAAGGCTTCTGCCGGCGGCGGCGGAATTGGCATGCAGACCATTGAAACTGAGCAAACGCTCGTTCAGGCATTTGAAAGCAATCAAACACGTGCAAAAAACTTCTTCGGCAACGGGGAAATGTACATGGAAAAGCTCATCACAAATGCCCATCACATTGAAATTCAAGTACTCGCAGATTCCTTCGGCAATACGGTATACGCATGGGAACGAGAATGTTCTATTCAGCGCCGCAACCAAAAAGTCATCGAGGAAGCGCCGTCACCGTTTTTGGATGAAGAAACGAGACATGCGATGGGGCAAGTAGCTGTAAAAGCTGCCAAAGCCCTTGGATACGAAAATGCGGGAACAATCGAGTTTCTTGTAGACGAAAACAAAAATTTCTACTTCCTTGAAATGAATACTCGCCTGCAAGTAGAGCACCCCGTAACAGAAGAAATTACGGGACTTGATCTTGTTGAACAGCAGCTTCGCATTGCGGCAGGAGAGACATTAACTTTTACGCAAGAAGAAATCGCCCGCAATGGCCATGCGATTGAAGCCCGTATTTACGCAGAAGATCCTAAGACTTTCTTCCCATCTCCAGGGAAAATTACCGAACTTCAGCTGCCTAGTGAAGTGCGTATAGACCATTTCTTAGAAGCAGGCGTTACGATTACACCGTTTTACGACCCAATGATAGCCAAAGTAATTGCACACGGTGCTACGCGTGAAGAAGCAATCGGAAATCTTCATGCTGCGCTTGGCGAAATGAAAGTGACGGGCATTAAAACGAATATTCCGATGCTGATGCAAGTGTTAGAGGATGACACATTCAAAAGCGGCGTATATACAACGAGCTTTGTGTCAAATCAACTTGTAAAAAAATAAGAAAATGACCGCCTGAAGCAGGCGGAACCACCAAAAAGGAGACAACGACAATGGCAAAAGTATATGCATCTATGGCAGGAAACGTTTGGAAGATTGTTGTGAACGTAGGGGACACAGTAGAAGAAGGACAGGATGTTGTAATTTTGGAATCTATGAAAATGGAAATTCCGATTTCAGCAGAAGAGTCCGGAACGGTTGCCAAGCTTTTGGTGCAAGAAGGCGATTTCGTAAATGAAGGCGATGTTTTAGCAGAATTGGAATAGGAGGAATCACAATGAAACTTCCTGCTTCTGTTCACATTAAAGAGGTTGGTCCGCGCGACGGTTTGCAGAATGAAACAAGAATTGTGGAAACAGCGGATAAGATACAATGGCTCAATCTATTATCAAGCACAGGACTTTCTTATATTGAAGTTTCTTCTTTTGTTCACCCAAAATGGATTCCCGCACTGGCGGATGCTTCAAACGTTTTTGCCGGAATTGAACGAAAAGAAGGGGTTACATATGCAGCGCTCGTTCCGAACATGAACGGTTTAGAGCGTGCGCTTGCCGTAAATGCAGACGAAATTAACATTTTTCTATCAGCAAGCGAAACGCATAACCAAAAAAATATTAATAAATCTATCTCGCAAGCTCTTGAAGCTGTAAAGGAAGTCACACAGCAAAGTTTGTTTGCCGGCAAAAAGGTACGGGGCTATGTGTCAACTGTGTTTGGCTGCCCTTATGAAGGGAATGTAAAAACCTCTGCTGTAGAACACCTGTGTGAAGAGCTTTTCAGTTACGGCATTTACGAAGTCTCGCTCGGCGATACAATCGGCGTAGCCAATCCGCTGCAAGTAGAACAGGTGCTGGAACGCTTGCTGAAGAAGTTTGACTCCTCTCTTTTTGCCATGCATTTTCATAATACATACGGTATGGCGCTTGCAAACGTGTTGAAATCTTTAGAGGCAGGCATCACGACATTTGACAGCGCTTGCGGCGGCCTGGGGGGCTGTCCGTATGCACCGGGGGCATCGGGAAATGTTGCGACGAATGATTTGGTGCATATGCTGCACCAAATGGGCGTGCAAACGAACACAAACGAAGAAAAACTGATGCAAGCAAGCCGTTTTATCCAAGATAAGCTTGAAATTCAACTGTCGAGCCACGTGTATCGTGCCGAGCAGCATAAAACGATGAGTAGGTGATTCTATGCTTTTACTGCAGCATGTTATTGTTGAAGAAACAACACCGCATATTGTAACAATTACACTCAACCGTCCGCAGCAGGCGAATGCGTTATCTCTTGCCTTATTAGAGGAAATGCAGGAAGCGCTGCTGCAAGTAAAAGAAAATCAAAATATTCGGACAGTCATTATTACTGGCGCAGGTGAAAAAGCATTTTGTGCCGGCGCAGATTTGAAAGAGCGTGCTGGTATGAATGAGGAACAGGTGCGCGAGGCTGTTTCTCTGATTCGTTCTACTATTAATCTTGTAGAAGAACTTCCGCAGCCAGTGATTGCTGCCATTAATGGGGTAGCTTTAGGAGGCGGAACAGAACTGAGTCTTGCCTGCGATATTCGCGTTGCATCCGAAACTGCAACGCTTGGATTAACAGAAACGTCCCTTGCCATCATACCTGGAGCGGGCGGTACACAGCGATTGCCGCGCTTAATTGGGCTTGGCCGTGCGAAGGAGCTTATTTATACGGCTAGACGCATTTCAGCTGCAGAAGCAAAAGAATATGGCTTAGTGGAATATGCCGTGCCTGCGGATAAGCTGATGGGAAAATCTATAGAAATTGCGGAACGGATTGCGGCCAACGGACCAATTGCGGTTCAGCTTGCGAAACAGGCTATCTCGCAAGGCGTACAAACCGACTTGTATTCCGGACTGCGAATAGAGCGTCAAGCGTACGAAGGCGTAATTGGAACGAAGGATCGTCTTGAAGGATTGCAAGCTTTTAAGGAAAAACGAAAGCCGAACTACAAGGGGGAATAAGCATGCTCGATCAACAACAAAAACAGCTCTCATTTGAAGAACGCGTCGAGAAAATCAAACAAGGCGGCGCAGAAAAGTATCACGAGCAAAACAAAGCAAAAGGAAAGTTGTTCGTACGCGACCGCCTTGCCCTTTTATTTGATGATAACGACTTTACTGAAGATGCAATGTTCGCCAACTGTGACAGCGATGATCTTCCGGCTGACGGCGTAGTAACAGCTATCGGCAAAATCAACGGCCGGACAGTATGCGTTATGGCAAACGACTCCACTGTAAAAGCAGGTTCTTGGGGCTCCCGTACAGTAGAAAAGATTTTGCGTATTCAAGAAACAGCTGAAAAGCTTCGCGTTCCGCTTTTATACTTAGTTGATTCCGCGGGAGCTCGTATCACGGATCAAGTCGAAATGTTTCCGGGACGACGCGGCGCCGGCCGTATTTTCTATAACCAGGTGAAGCTTTCCGGCAAGGTGCCGCAAATTTGTTTACTGTTTGGTCCATCTGCAGCAGGCGGAGCTTATATCCCGGCATTTTGCGATATCGTAATGATGGTAGAAGGCAATGCCTCCATGTATCTTGGTTCTCCTCGTATGGCCGAAATGGTGATTGGAGAAAAAGTAACGCTTGAAGAAATGGGCGGAGCACGCATGCATTGTTCCGTTTCTGGATGCGGGGACGTGTTATGTAAAACAGAGGAAGAAGCTTTGGCATTGGCGCGTAAATATGTATCTTACTTCCCGAGCAATTACTTAGAGAAGGCGCCTGTCGCGACTCCTGTTCAGCCGAAGGCGTTCGACAAAACTTTAGAAGAGATTATTCCGCAAAACCAAAATGCGCCTTTTAACATGATGGACTTGATTAACCGCATTATAGATGAGAACTCATTCTTTGAAATTAAGAAGTTGTTCGCACAAGAGCTGATTACTGGATTGGCGCGTATCAATGGGCAGCCAGTCGGAATTATCGCCAATCAGCCTCGTATGAAAGGCGGCGTTTTATTCCACGATTCTGCTGACAAGGCTGCTAAATTTATCAACCTTTGCGACGCATACCATATTCCTCTGTTATTCCTGGCAGATGTACCCGGCTTTATGATCGGGACGAAGGTGGAGAGAGCAGGCATTATCCGTCACGGTGCAAAAATGATTTCCGCCATGAGCGAAGCAACTGTACCGAAAATCTCTATTGTTGTGCGCAAAGCTTACGGTGCTGGTCTATATGCGATGGCAGGTCCTGCATTTGAACCGGATTGCTGCCTTGCACTTCCGACAGCTTCTATTGCTGTAATGGGTCCGGAAGCTGCGGTGAATGCTGTATATGCAAATAAAATTGCTGCCCTTCCTGAAGAAGAGCGTGCAAGCTTTATTGAGCAAAAACGCGAGGAATATAAAAAAGATATCGATATTTACCATCTCGCCTCTGAAATGGTGATTGACGGTATCGTTCACCCGAACAAACTTCGTCAAGAGCTTGTACAGCGATTTGAAGTGTATACAAGCAAATATCAAGTATTCACAGACCGGAAGCACCCTGTATATCCGGTGTGATACATCTTTTCTAGCAGTGAATACAAAAGGCCGTATATGAAATACGGCCTCTTATATTTACTTGTGACGCTCATTAGCTTTATCTTTCAATTGCATCTGCAGCTTTCGAATCCAATATAAAATAATACCCAATATGATTGAGACAATTATTTCAAATTGTTTGCCAGTCAAAAGGGCTTGTCCCTTTTTTAAATAAACGGAAGCTTCATCGGGAAACAGCAGACCATAACTCAGGAACGTTATGAACATGATCATTATAAAATTTGACAGCAAAAAACGCTTCAGTTTTTCTATAAAAAGCGGAAACTGCTTGGGACATACAGTTTGAACAAATCCAAGTAAGCCTGAAAGCACTCCTACTCCTGCAATCACAGATGAAATGAGAGAAAGTATAAGTGACAACATTGCTCCCTCCTTATAAGAAATATAGGCTCTTGCGATTGTCTTGATGTACTAAAGTATATGGAGAGAGAAAAAATAGAAAGCCATTTTTCTTTCTGCAATTTCTTCAGGCTTTTTTAGACAAAAAATAAAGAGGAAAGCGAATTGCCTCCTCATTTTAAGATTATTGTATTTGCGCTATAATGCCGTTATGAACTTTAACATAACCATGCCGCAAAAATTTCTTCTACAGAGTTAAACGATTATACTTTGCCCGCATTGTTTATCATGATATGAGTATAGACGGCATATAATGGTACGAGCTTGCGGGAGGAGGAAAGACATGAGCTGGTTGGAAGCATTCTTGCTTGGCATCATTCAAGGATTGACGGAATTCTTGCCCATAAGCAGCACCGGGCACTTATATTTGGGGCGGCATTTGTTTGGTCTGGACGAAGCCGGCTTATTTTTAGATACAATGCTGCATATCGGGACCTTGCTGGCGGTGTTCGTATACTATAAAAAGGAATTTATGCAGATATTGAAAAATCCTTTTAGCAAGCTGACGTTTTTGCTCATTGTCGGAACAATTCCCGCAGTGGTTGTGGGACTTTTGTTTAAAGATTTTTTTGAGGATATATCTAAAACAGGGGTTACCATCGGCTGGGAGTTTTTGGCAACCGGTTTGTTTTTATACTTGGCAGAGTTAGGGAAAAATGGTTCTAAGAAAATGAATGATATTACATATAAGGATGCACTGTTTATCGGATCGTTTCAGGCGTTTGCCATATTCCCTGCCATTTCCCGTTCTGGCATGACCATTGTGGCAGCCCTTTGGCGAAAGCTGGACCGGGAAACAGCTGCGTATTTTTCCTTTTTGCTTTCTACACCCGCAATAGTAGGGGGAATTGTATTGCAATCAGCAGATTTGTTTCAAGGAAAAGCAGAAGCGATTTCTGGTATGTCATTGCTGGTTGGAACCATTTCTTCAGCCTTTTTTGGCTATATTGCAGTATCTTGGATGATTCAGTACTTGAAGCACCATTCCTTAAAAATATTTGCCTATTATGTGTGGGGCCTCGGCGCTTTAATCCTTGCGCTGCAATTTACAGGTATATTTTAAGGATATGTCTGTTTGGAATAGCAAAAATGCCACCTTACATAAGCGAGTAAGAAAAATAATCTATAAGTGAGATATAAGCGTTGTGATTTAAAAACAAATCATGGTAATCTTATTCTTATAACATTAAAAAAGAAGGGCAGGTATTCCTTTGAGTGGAAAAGCAGCAAAAGAAATTTGGAGTTGGGTTCGCTCCATCATACTGGCATTCATACTTGCCTTCTTGACAAGTATCTTTCTCATACAGCCCTATAAAGTAGAAGGTCATTCTATGGATCCGACACTGCATGATCAAGAGCGTATTATGGTCTCCAAGCTTTCACACACATTTGATTATGAACCGGATTACGGTGATATCGTTATTATTGACAGCCGTGTAGAACGAAAGCGCAGCTTTACAGACGATATCTCCGAAAATGCACTATATCAGCTTGTTTCCCACCAGAAGCAAAACAGCTTTTTATATGTAAAGCGCGTAATTGGCAAGCCAGGCGATGTAATTGAGCTAAAAAATCAAAAGTTATATCGCAACGGAGAGCTTCTGAAGGAAACATATATAAAAGAGCCGATGGTTGTTATGGCAGAAGGAAAATGGACTGTACCAAAAGATCATATTTTCGTAATGGGAGATAACCGAAACAACAGCCGCGACAGCAGGGAAATCGGCTTTGTCCCCATTGACCATGTACTTGGCAAAAAAGTATTGGGATTTTAACAAAAGTCCGGAGACAGGAGTCTCCGGACTTTTGTCATAGATTCTAAATAGAGTCCCGCCAACATTTTAACGAAAATATACGCTAAGCAATTTTCGACATCAGAAAACGTTGATTTTACTACTCTAAGGACAATTACTAATAGGTATTTGAGACTTGGAATTCTAAGTGACAAATAGCTTAAAATCTGTCTTAAAACTCATCTCGAAAACAAATTCTCAATTATAATTGATGCTTTATAATTCAGGTTAAATATTAAATGTACCATGAAAACTTTTAAAATATATCGATGGAAAATGATAATGGTAATGGTATGGATGATACGAAGTTTTAGGAATAGAGGGCATGTATCCAGGGTGCGCACTGTATTGCCAATGTGTGTATGCAGAGGACGGATAATATGACCCAATTTGTTGCCAAGAAGTAAAAGAAGTGGTAAAAGGTTCTAACCCTACCTTAGGAATTGCTGGATGGACAGGTGGAATTACAGGAGTCACCACAGGAGCCGCCACAACTCTCGTAAAAATAGGATTTATCATACAGTCACTCCTAAGAATTATTTATGTAATAGCGCGTATTCGCTTATTTAATGTCTACTAATGTTTATTATGTGAATTTCCAATGTTATCCCCCTATTTCTAAATTATAGGTAAACTGTTTCTTTGTAAAGTATGCAACGTTTTATACAAAGGAAGCTTGTGAACCATACCCAAATAGGTATAGAAAAAGCCCGATTTTACAAAGATGTATAAAACCATGCATAATGTGAAATTCCATATTCTGCAGGTATTGGCTGCCAATCCTAACCAGCCAATTACAATAGGTGCTTTCAAAAAGGAAACTGGAGCTGGCCGCCGTCTTCAATTATTAAGGGTTCCAGTACTATTGGTGCTCCCAGCTCAGGAAGTGTTTATTAATAATTGGAGTTTAATCCTGCAAAACCCAGCAATATCATGAGTATTGCAATTATCGACCTAAACCCCAAAAGCAAGGGCACGATAACGGTAGCGCACAGCGATCCCGAGGCTTATCCGTCAGTTACCTTTATCCACTCGAATACAGCGATAAGGACGATAAAAGCATTGAGTATCATCCTGCCAATTTGTAAAATAAAAGAGATAATGAGTAAAATTTAACAAGAGGTGAATGCATGCGAAGCTTTGCGCAATTAGAAGGTTATTTAAAAATCAAGAGATTTATAGACGGTTTACAAGAGATACACGCTGAGATACATATAATTCGTGATAAAAAATCTGTTTCTTATATAAAACAATGGCTTGCTTCTATTTCATCTGAAGAGGATTTTTACACTCTCATACGTTTAATGGATGAAGGCCTGATGTATCATTACAGTGGCTTTTTAGCGCGATATGCGTATCGCCGTTTCCCGAGCATCCGGACTCTTACTTGGTTTTGTGAAGAACTGATGAATGAGAGAAAACCGCTTGATGCAGAAGAGTTATTAAAAGCTGCTTTACAAACAGCTGAACAAGAACAGGCTGCAAATGAACATTTGGCAAAATTACATTTTACTTTATCACGGTGTTTACTGGAGATGCACCGCTATGAGGAAGCGCTTCTGTATATGAAGAAGTCGGAAGAATACAGTACCGCTCCTATGCTGGATAAATGGGGCTATTTTTATATGTTTAAAGGTGATTGGGAGCTGGCCGAGGAAATGTTTCAGCACGGCATGAAGAATGGAGAACGTGCTGACGTATCAGCATATTTGCTCGCGCAGTTATATGCTGGAAAAGGTGAACATGAGGCTGCTCTGCATATACTTGAGCACGCTATCTTGCAGTACCCGCAAGTTCCTATTCTTTATTTAGAACGAATCAGGAGACTGCGCGATTTAAAGAAACATAGCGAACTACTGCAGGCAATGGATGAGTTAGACAGTATGCTTCCGTTCCATACCTATAAAAAATATTTCGCGCACCTGCGAGCGGAGATTTTTTACAATGCAGGAGATACAGTCTCCTTTACACAGCTGCTGGAGCAGGAATTATGTTTAAATAAGTCCCCTTATCAGCATACACGCCGGCATATAGATGGAAAAAGGGTCATGTTGCCGCTCACTCCTGTTTTACAAAAAGATAATTACTGCGTACCAGCAAGTATGGAAATGATTTTAAAAGGATTCGGACATGCATTGACACAAGATGAAATTAGTGTGCATATTTTCGATAAAAACGGCTCCAGACTCTCTAAAACGATAGCGTATGCTGAGTCATTGGGCTACTCCTGCCGCTATTTCAGAGGAACTATTGAGTCTTATAAAAAGCTCATTGATTCTGGAATTCCCATTTTATTAAGCGTGGATTTTGAACAAGCTGCTCATGTGCAAATCATAATCGGCTATGATGATCGGCTCCAATCTCTTTATATTCAGGATCCAAATTTCTTGGAACCTATGATTATTACATATGAGGACTTTTACAAGCAGCATCTGAACACAAACTATTTGTCTATTGCGGCTGTCCCTTTTAATAGAGTGCATGCTCTTGCAAGCTTATCTTCAGAGGACGACGTATATTTTAGAGACTTGTTTTCCTTGTTAGATCAAACGGAGGATAATCATGCTGATTTACAGCCGCTTACGTTATTTTTGAAGAAAAACATGGAGATTCCTTATACATGGCTACATGTCATCAAATCCTTTGGTCCCGATGGAGAGAAAGAGCTCATATTTGAATGCGCCAAACGTTTATTAGAAGCTTATCCAGAATCAGATTATGTGAAGATGCACGCGGCTCAATGCTTCATTCGGATAGACAAGAGAGAACGTGCCAATGATATGCTGCTTTGTGTCAAAAATAAAATAAACAGTCCGATGTATTACTTTATACAAGGACGTTTAGCGCTGGACGATGAGCGATATGAAGATTCTATCGCGAGTTTTCGCGCATCTCTTCAGCTGGATGCAGATCAGCCGTTTGCATGGAGCTACATGGCTCTAGGATATATGCATAAAGGTCAATCAGAGACAGCGTTGGAAAAATCCTGGATTGCCAGAAAACGTTATGAAAATCGCTTTGTTTTAGTGAATCACGGTCTTATTCTTATGGATTTGAAACGCTGTAAAGAAGCATACGACATATTTGATTCTCTAGTAAGAGAGGATAAATATGATGCATACGTATGGTATGAACGTGCCCGATGTGCGCACAGAATGGGGAAATTGCGCCTTGCTATCCGCGGCTTCAGCATTTCTAAATCTCTGGAAAGTCATATGCCGTATCCTTATTTAAGACTATCTGAAATTTATGAAACGGAGCTCAAAGATGATAAACGAGCAGAACAGATTTTAGCCGAAGGGATACAAAACAGTGAAGGCGAGCCAATTCTATATGGCCGTTTGGGTGATTTTTATACGGAACGCCTACGATATGATCAAGCAGAGCATATGTATAGAAATGCTCTGGGGCAAGACCCCGGCAATGCGTTTGTACATCTTGGACTGATTGAGGTATATATAGGACAAGGAAACTACGAAAAAGGAAAGCAATATGCCCTTCAAATGAAGGCGCAGTTTGCAACAGACAGCTATTTTCTTGTGAATACAGGAAAAATCCTCTGGGATACAGGTATTGAGCAGCATGCAGAAGCTCTTGAACTTGAAACAGCTTTAGCTATGATAGAAGAAGGCATCGGTTATATGTACAAGCACGTGGAAGAAGCTCTTGAGCTGTACGTAAGCCGCATTGAGGATACACCATATCTTACAAGGGGAATTGCGCTGTTAGAGGAATTAACGAATCAGCACCCTGAAAATATTCACTATCGCTGCTATCTAGGCGTTTTATATGAAAATGTGCAGCAGTATGCCAAAGCCATTGACTTATATCATGAGGCACTAGAAATAGAAAAAAACACATTCCCGTACTATCGCTTAGGTGAAACTTATAAAGCAGTTAATCACCTGGAGCAAGCTCGGAAGTTTTATCAGAAATGCCTGGAGCTAGATTCTGATTTTCCGGCGGTGCATTTAAGATTGGCAGAAATCAGCCATGTAGAGAAAGACGTAAAGCAGGAGCAATATCACATGCTGCGAGCAGCGAAGCAAGAACCTCTTACAATCAACATAGAATATTTAGCTTCTTTATCAACTGAGCCTTCGCTTCATCAGGAATTTGTGTCTATGCTGACGGAGATGCGAGGAAGAACACCAGAAAATTGGCGTTTGGACAGTTTAGCGTATGCATACGGCGCTGCAGGGGATGTACAAAAAGAACAGCAGCTCGTAATGGACGCATTGCAAATTGATCCGGAACATCCAGAAGTTTTATATCACTATGCAAATATGCTCTTAAAACAAAGAGACAAACAAGCACTGAAGATTGCAACCGAGCTTTTACAAGAAAATGTTCATAATGAATCTATCTATCCATTGTACATCAATACGTTAAAACAGCAGAAAACCTTACTGTATGTATCTGATTCTCTGCACAAGCTAAAAATAGCGAAAGAAGAAAAAAGCTATGCATTCATGTATGCAGCATCTGCAATGGAATCCTTATTGGCTGAGCAAAATGAACAGGAAAAAGAAACAGGATCTCGTTTAAAGAGGACATTCAAGCGATTGACTGGATTTACAAAGCAGCTGTTTTCCATTGGAACCGTCATCGATTTGTACGAAACGGCTATGAAGCTGGATCCGGAAAACAGTACGGCAGCACAGAGATTCGCTCAGTTTTATGAACATGCAAATCTCATTGATGATGCGATTAAAACGCTTAGAAAATCATTGAACACTGAGTGGAATCACGAAACGGCATACCAATTGGCATCACTTCTTTTAAATCATTCGGACAATCATACACAGTGGCTAAAAGAAGCGCTCGGTCTGTCTGAAAGAGTACTCCAGGAGCAGCCGAACAGCTTGCACATTCAGCATTTACAAGCTTATACACTGGCAGATTTAAATAGGGAAGAAGAGGCTGAAGAACGATTCCTGTATCTTGTTCGGACCGCGCCTTTTATCAGCAAAAATTTCATTGATTTAGCCAGACTCTACAAGAAGCAAGAAAAGTACGAGAAGGCCATCTCTTTACTAGAAGAAGGGAGGCAGCACCACCCGCAGGAAGGACCATTGTATGTTGCATTAGGAATTGCGTATCACATGTCAGGACAAACGGACAAAGCGCTTGAACTGATGGAGCAGGTGTTAACATTCGACGAAGAATACTTGACGGCGCGTTATAACCGCGCATGCTATTTAGCCGTGTTAAATCGAACAGAAGAAGCGGAGCTGGAGCTTGCCAAAGTATTAGAAGAAGATGAAAGCGGATATTTTGTGGAGCTTGCCGAAGATGACCCGGATTTAATGAATATACGAGACTATGCGAAATAATACAGCTTGAGTAGTTGCCCTAAGTAAAACTCCTATGTTGTACTCAGGGCTTACGAATCAATTTCTTTGTTTGAGACCATGCAGCAGAGGACAAAAGTAAACCTACAATTATTCCATATGTTTTGATGCCAGTTAGTGTTATACTAATCGTTGTACAAACGGAAATAAGCATTGCACTTAGC
Organism: Ectobacillus panaciterrae DSM 19096; assembly: GCF_000430785.1. Lineage (GTDB taxonomy): Bacteria > Bacillota > Bacilli > Bacillales > Bacillaceae_G > Ectobacillus > Ectobacillus panaciterrae. Next base: position 61,137 of record NZ_AUMR01000029.1, on the reverse strand, counting down.
AGAATATCAAGCAATGCTACTTTGAATAGTTTCATGATAACCTCCTACGTTAAATCAAATCCTTTACCTTGTAGTATATAACATTTATGAAGCAACACATAGCTTTTTATATAGCACGTTATTTTAGAGAATTTATTATTTATCCTGTTTTAATACCAAGTGTTTCAACATAAATAACATTATAAGTAGGAACAAGAGAGCAGTTTACAATGTACTGCTCTTTTTTCCATTTGCACATATTTTCGTCAAAGAAGTATCTTTAACTTGCAGTGGGTTGATGTAGATCGAGAGGAAGAAGGAGAACTGGTACATATTTGGTATAGATGGTCGGAACCTAAATGGAAGCCAGATGAACGTCCGAAGAATAAATAGACAATGTTGATAGTATAACAATAAGCGTTCGCATAATAATATTATGTTAACTAAAATAGAGGGAATCTTCATCAATTCCTTTTCTGATGAAGAGGGCAATTCGATCCGTACCTCATTTTTACTCGTGATATCTGTAACTAGTTGGTAACTTGCAAACAGAAACAGCCGTTCAGAAAACAGCCTTAGTCTTTCTGTTTATTTGTATATTTGTATCGGGGAATCCGAAGGGTACTGGAAATGTTGTCTTGCTGTAAGTGCAATTCCCTTTGCGATAGATGACGCCATCGTGTAAATAAGATGTAAGCTCGTATAGGGGAGACCTTGCTTTACATTTGGTCCGTCATTTATGACAATTCCCATAATGCTGCAATCACCCACAGGCGGAAGAACATGACCAACACCTGAACCTGGCACCAACGGTCCTTCCCGAACGACAATCGAATGAACCGTTTCCTCTGTTCCAGAAACACTGTCTACTGCAATGACATAACTATTTCTAGGTAGCAAAAGATTTCGTATTCCTACTTCTAATGTGGTGGCATCTAACGGATGTTGAAGCGTTCCCATTATTGTCAAATGTTGCGAAAATATCCCATGCAACAATGTACCTACAAACGGTCCCACACTGTCCCCGTTAATTCGATTACTGCCAATACACAAAACATAAATATGTCTCGTTTCTTTTGGGATGAGCGGAAGTATATTGTTACGTATCACCAATGGTGCAAGTTTATTTTCATATGAAATAAGATTCCCCATGTTTCCTTCTCCCGTTCCATTTTATCTGTTTGCCTCAAACCTAACCTTCTTGCGGTCTCTTTGTACCACTATTGTATCACAGCGTGTATAAGACAGTGCCGGCTTGCAACGAAAAAAAGTCGATTCCACCTAAAAGTGGGATCGACCTTACAGAAATTCTGTTTTGATACAATAGATGTAATACGTAACAAGATGAACCCTCCTGATACATAAGGGAGGATTATTTTTTTATAAGAACCTTCCCAATACAACATGATATTTATTATGTTGTATTAGAAATGCTTCTTTTTCATACAAATATAATACCAATCAAAACAGTATTTTATTTAGGGGGGAAGTTGATGTTATTAAGTTTAAGTGCATTAATAGTTTTCATTTATACTACCTACTTAATTCTAAAAATTTCCTTCAATGAAGATAAATTAGAAAATATGACAGGCATGATAGCTGCGATGTCATTAGGAATGATTTCTGGTTTAACTATGGGGTTAATCTTAGGGATTGTTTTTAAAAATGATTTAACCACCTCAACGATTCTTGCAATGATTTTAAGTTTGATTGTTGGATATTTTGTAGGCAAACCAATTAGCTTACTTACAATAATTGAGGGAATGGCAGCAGGAGTAATGGGCGGCATGATGGGAGCAATGCTAGGGGAGATGTTGCCTTCAGGGAACTTTAAAATTATGTTAGCATTTATGGACATTCTATATATCATAGTCGTTTCTTTAATCCTTCTTTTAATCAATAAAGAATTAAGTAGACGTAGTCATAAAGTCACTAATTTTATTCACTCGTACTCTTCAATCACTATAATGGTTATTGTAACAATTATTATATGTATTACTGCATTTTACAATGGCAATCCTATTAAAAATCAAATTCATAATAATCATGTTGAAAATCATATGAATATGAATGAACATAATCATCAGAATAAATGAACCATATATATGGTAAAGCCCCCCTTGTTAGGTTAGACAAGGGGGGCTTTTGAAGTACGCTAAGTAAAAAATCAGGCTTTTTTTGTTCATTTGAAAGCTTAACGTATAAAATCCGCGTTTTTTAAGGAGTTATCATCAAGTGTTTCCTTCTTGATCATTATCAGTCTCGCCCTTATTAAACCATAGTAAATCTTTGTTATCGACATCACCATTATAGTTGATTAGTATCTCTTCTCCTGCTTTTATATCTGTGTAAGCATAGAAGTCAAACGTGTGGTTCTTAAAGTTAATATCATAAGTGGCATTAGGACTATATGAATGGTTAAACAGCATACCATAACCTAAAAGGACTGCAGTATGGTTACTACCATACTCAAATACGTAATCAGCAAGCATCGTTTTCTCTATGAAAACATGTTCCTTATTAGGATAAGGAATGACCGGTGCTTCATGTATAAGCTCGCCTTTTGCTATATCACGTGTCGCAAATACCCCTCTATTGAATTCCCCATCGCTGAGTGTAGAAGTCTTTATCTCAATCATGTTAATCACCTATACATTTCTTTCTATGAAGTATCTTATCTTCTTGAGTTTGCCAGTTAATAAGGGAAAAAGCAATTAATTTTATTCATAAATCCAAGAACATGTGTTTATCAAGAGCACCTTTGCAGCTTAGGAAAGATATAAAAGATCATTAGTAAAAGGGATCCTAAGACAAGAGTACTACCTCAAATTCATTTATTTTTCGTACATAACAGGAACGATACCCATTTTTACTTCTTTAGCTACAATGTAACGCCTGTATCCATCTGTCAAAACCTTTGTGTTTCGGTTGATTGTAATTGGCAAGTCTAAATTGCCTGTCCGTTTCACATAGTCTAATACTTGCTTCGTTTTTTCAGGGTTAGGGCGAGAATTTAAAAACGCTTCCGTTACAACAATCTGTTCAATTAAAACAAAATCCTCTGTTTCCACTGGATCTTTCGGTTTCATCTTTGCTTTCACCCCTTCTTTCACTTAATTATATGCTTAATGAGTACGATTAACAAATAGTATATGCTTTTGATGTGAAAAGAGGTAAATAGCCTTTATTTGTAGAAGGTTTAATAAAGGTGGATGAATAATGAGTGACTTATTTTCATTGGGTTATATAGTTTCATTAGTTCCTGCTATCGATTTGGAGGAAGTCATTTCATAAATCAAATAAAGCGACTAAATAACAGGGGGAACAATTTATATGGATAATATATTAAAAGTATCATCAAAATCAAATCCGAATTCAGTTGCAGGTGCAATTGCAGGCGTATTAAGAGAAAGAGGTAATGTAGAAATTCAAGCGATTGGAGCAGGTGCTTTAAATCAAGCGATTAAAGCCGTTGCGATTGCAAGAGGATTCGTAGCTCCTAGCGGTGTTGATTTGGTTTTTGTTCCTGCATTTACAGATATTTTAATCAATAATGAAGAAAGAACAGCAATCAAATTAATTGTAGGTTCTAGAAAAAAATGATAGATTTGCGTTTAGACGATCAATATAAGGATTATTTGAAAAACATGCCCCTATTTTTAATTCGCAGGAAAAAACTTCCTTTTTGTCGGAATGATTAGACAGAAGGAGAGGACTAAATGAATAAAGGTAGTCTATTAAAAGATCTTCGAAACGCCAGTCGAGGTAATCATTTTTCAATCAAGATCGCCCAAGCTACTAAAGAAGATGAAAATAAGATTGAAGAATTAGCTAAAGAGTTAGTAAGAGAAGGAAAAATCAAATTAAAAGAGTTTACACAGCAAGAACACTCAGTTTATTTAAAGGGAATACTTAAGTACGCATCCGAATAATCGGGTGCTTTTTATTAGGGTTTGCTTATACGGTTCCCTTTTTTTCTTTCCTGCATTCTTCTGTTTTCTCTAGAAGAAAAGGTGATTTTTATCTTTTGCGCGTTTGTCCGGGATTGTGTACTCTGAATATGTCAAAACGAAAAAATATTTTACTTAACCTTCCTACATGATCGGGATGGTTCTTTTTTATGCACTCCTGCTTCTGAGTCGCGCAGAACTTTAAGGCTAACTACTTACTACTTCCGATAATGACATGTCTATGGTATTCAAAACAAAAATATTTTTTTAGTGTAGGTACAACATGTAGGATATATGCCATTATTGATAAACAGAACGTATTATTTAGAAATACATAAAATATATTAGTACAAGTCTATTCATTACATACTTAATGGAATTAAGACCTATAGTTTTTGGAGGAATGTATATGCCAAAAAAAGTTCTTCTGTTTACAGATTTGGGAATCGATGATGCGTTCGCTATTCTATACACCTTTTTTCGTAAGGATATTCAACTTGTTGGTATTGTAGCCGATTATGGAAATGTATCAAGAGATAAAGCTATAAGAAATATTAACTATTTAAAGTACATTGCAGGAAGGGAGGAGATACCTGTTTTCCTAGGTGCATCTGTACCTTTAACAGGCATATTGGTTCAGTATTTCCCTCAAGTGCATGGGGAAGCGGGATTAGGACCTATCCTTCCTCCTGAAATCCCTTATCCGATTTACTCCATTAATGACATCTATAAAATTATAGACTCAAATTTAGATGATCTTACAATTATTAATCTAGGAAGGCTTTCTTCTTTGGCAACGGCATTTGTTTTAAACTTAGATACGATGCGGAACGTGAAGGAATACATTTGTATGGGTGGAGCTTTTTTCTATCCTGGAAACGTGACCGCGGTGGCTGAAGCTAACTTTTACGCAGACCCTTATGCAGCAAACTTAATTTTACAACATGCTAAGAATTTAACAATTATTCCGTTAAACGTTACGCAAAGTGCGCTTGTTACACCTGAAATGGTTCAACAAATCGATGCGTTTCATCGTAACACACAGGACCCGGTAGGACTCATTATTAAACCTATGTTGGATTACTATTATAATTTCTATTCTAAGTCTAATCCTGGCATAGGTGGAAGCCCCATGCATGACTTCGTAACAATATGGTATTTATTGAACCCGGATGCGATTACCCTATTGAGAGTACCCATCAAAGTAATTCCAGACCAAGGGGAAGGATTTGGTCAAAGTATTGCAGACTTTCGTTTTGAAACAAATCCAGGTTATAAAACACATAAAGTAGCCTTCCAGTTCGATTATGAAAAGTTTAAAAAAGATATTATGACAACCTTCTTAAAGAAGAGACTATAGCAATTGTTAGATTAATTATCGATAATTTAGGATATGTAAGATAAAAATACCTTGTAAAGCTTATTGATAAATTAAAACTTTCACTTGCAAGACACTTCCGTCATAGACAAGCTATGAAAAAGCAGGGCTTGTTGGGCTATAATCGCATTCGCAAAGACGAGAAAACCAGACGGCTCTCGTCTCTCTGAGCTAATCACTTGTCAGACCGTGGATAGATTGGTTGGCTGGGAGATGCGAGGGAGACTTCGTATTGATTCCCATCTCCTTATGTATACCGCTTACCGGATGTTGAGTGATTTTTATTACAATAAAGGCTATTATCTTCTTTTGTCGAAGTGTAAGTAATGGGAGGAATGACAATATGGCTAGAAGTCTGTATTTAATAGAGTATAACACTGAAACGATAGTCGTAGTTGCAGATAATCCTCAAGAGGCGTTGAATAGTTGGATGACAAAGGTGAAGGAAGAACGTCAAAGAGACTGGAGCAAAGTTAAGTTCCATCCTAAAGATTTTAGGATTAAAGAACTTTGCAGCGAGAATTTAGTGATTAGAGCACCCGAATAACGGGTGCTTTTGATTTCGCAAAGTAATTAGCGTGAGGTGGTAAACGACTATACATAAAAAATCCTAGTTTATTCCAGGATTAAAGGTGTTCCCCTTACAATTCTATACTAACACCGGAGCCAACTTTATTCAGTAATTTGAGGCTTCCGTGCGATCCCATTCCACAATATCTACATGAACGGCCTATTAATTGTAACTGGTTCCCTTATTCATCTCGACTCATTTTACCAGTTGGAGGTACAATTTCATTTTTAATAAATTTATCCTAAGGTTGTTATTTTCTGTGAGAACAGGTACAATATACTTAATAAGTATATTCGTCTTACGAATTCACATATTATCAAGTATCAGATGATATGAAATGCCTATGATACTTGATAATGTGTGAATTTTTTATTTTTTTAACATTTAAAAATAAGAGCTGCATATTATATTTAATCCGTTTAGGAGGAACATGCACATGAAAGCAACTGGTAAAGTAAAATGGTTTAATGGTGAAAAAGGGTTTGGATTCATTGAAGTACCGGGCGGGAAAGATGTATTTGTACACTTCTCTGCTATTCAAGGCGAAGGTTTTAAATCTCTAGAAGAGAATCAAGCTGTAAGTTTTGAGATCGAGCAAGGAAACCGTGGACCTCAAGCTATAAATGTCATAAAGCTATAATGTTACACACGAAGAGGCTGTTAACAATTTGAGTTAGCAGCCTTTTTTGTTTCTTGTGTGACAGTGGAGATTTGCTTGAAAGGAGAGAAATACAATGTATTGGAGAAGCAGAAAAAATGATTTGCAGCAAGAAGCGCCCAAAGCACTAGTGGCAGTATGGGAATGTGAATCGGCGGATTGCTTAGGATGGATGCGCAAAAGCTTTTCATTAAATGAAAAGCCGAAATGTCCATTATGTCAAACGAGTATGAAAAGCGGAGAGCGTATGTTATGCACCATAACAAAATAATTTCTTATTTGTTTGAAGCTAAGTCCTATTCGATAACTTAGCTTTTTCTCACTTTTTTACGATTACACATGATTGCATCCTCGAGGCTCCCGCGTCTTAAAAACCTGTTGTTTCCATCTCACTTCCAAAAAACGTATTAGTCCGGATTTTATATTGTTTGGTTGGCGAGACTCCAATTAGATTTTTTTGAAATACAAAAAGAAGCTGTACTTTTTTAACTTGAAAGATAAAAAAAACTTTATGTATTGTTAATAATAGGAGTTGAAAAGAAATTTTAGCAAATCACAATAAGGGAAAAGAGGAAGATATATGTTAACAAACGATTTAGATTTCCGATTAGAACCACGTTTGAAAGAACTTTATGAACAGCATAAAGAACGAGCAAGGAAAATTGATTGGGGTTATCATGAATTTTTACCGTGGGATAAGGGAATGAGTTTTAAAAGAGTCCCGTGGGATGAGAGTCAAGTTACTCTGCCCTCTGGTGTAGTTACAGCTGTTGAAACAGCTCTATTAACAGAAGTAAATCTACCCTGGTTCACTACTTATTTGTCCGAAACTTTTAAAGGGTCTCTTTCTGTTATTACAGATTTTATTCATACTTGGACTTCAGAAGAAGATCAACATTCTGATTTACTGGAGACATATTTACTACTTACTCGAAATGTGAATCCCAATCGATTACATAGTTTAAGAAAATCAGTCGTTGAGAGTGGGTTTAATCCTGATTTCCATACGCCAATCGAAGCGATGGCTTATACGACTCTACAAGAACTTGCAACAATGGTGTTTTACAATAATGTAGCCAAAGTCGCAAACAAGCATGACCCTGAACTTGCTACGCTATTGCGTCGTCTTGCTAAAGATGAGACACTTCATTATGCGTTTTATCGTGATGTTATCCGGACACACTTAGAATTGGAACCTAATTACTGCTATCACATTGCCAATGTGATCATGAATTTTAAAATGCCGGGTGCTGTCATGCCTGACTTTGAAAATCGAATGGCTGTGATTGCAAAAGAAGCGAATTATGGTCCACTTCAATATTTTGATCAAGTACTTGATGTAGTTGTTGATTATTGGAGATTAAAGGACTTACGACCGATTGCACCTCTAGCTGAAAAAGCAAGGATTAAAATCTTAGAGTATCATGCGAGACTGAAAAAAATACGTGATCGATTTGGTCGTTTTCAAGGCACAACTAACCTACTGTAATTATTCGAAGTTTAAGAAAACACGAGTACAAAGGACGGTAACTTTTGTTCCTTCCAATAAAATCGATTATGTAAACAGCAAATTCGCCCATCTCGGACTGTTTACAAACTAAATAGCTACATTTTATTATCGGTAGTTAGCATTACCCGATAAATTACAAGGGGAAATAAATAAAAAGGCCCCTATTAGGAGCCCTTTTTATTTATTTTTGAACGTTAGAAGCTTGTCTGATTTCCAATGCAATTGTTTGCCTTTTTCTAAAGAGTTGAAGCCATCGCCGTTCCTTTTTTCAGACACTCGTCATCAATTAGTCCAGTATGATTGATTTGATGTAAAAAACAGATGCTAAAAAAGAAGTGGGGAAGTCAGATTGGATTTTCGTTTACAGCCCAAATATAAGTTATTCCTTTTGAGGGAACTAATTATTCTATTGGTGAAGATACAGTTACATTGGCAGTGAATCCTGCTCAGATGATTGTAATCCAAAAGGGGCATAAATATTTTGTATGATAAAATTAAAAGAGAGCCTGACTCTCGGTATTTACACTTTTTACTCTGATTTGCTTTTTTCTTCCCTGTAAGTTTTATTAAAATTTTTTAAATTGTCTATCTCGCCTCTATAATGTAGGAGTAGTTTCTTTAAATCTTTTCTTTGACTAGGAGTTACGGCATCACCATCAAGGCTCTTTCCTGCCTTTAAAGTCTGCTTAACTTCCTCCCTCATAGTAACAAGCTTTAGTCCTGTTTCTTTAGGTGACTTAGTCCCATAGGTTTTCATCATAGTGATTAACTTAGCTCTAGCCTTGCTAGCCTTGTTATTCAACTGCCCACCTCCAATTTTTATAGTTACATTTAGTAACTATCCTATTATCATAACATAAATTGCATAATATTTCAAAAAACGATTAATTAAGAGAGTTTTGAGAAGAGGGGAGTTTGGAGATTGTAAGAGTTAAAAACTATCGTGTAAAGGAACACACTTGTTAGAACAGATGGTGTTTTGTTTGTGTTTCCTTTTATGGGTTCACTTCAAGACGAATCGACAAAAGTGAAGAATTCCACATGAAATTTGAAGTTTTGAGGGGCAGAATTTAAAATTCCATCTATATAATTTGAAAACATGCTAAGAAAAAGGGCAGCACTGTGCAAAATGCTGCCCTTTTTCTATTTGCACAGATTGCAGGCAAGGGGGTGTCCGGTAACCTTATACACTTGAATAAACTCAGTATTATACCTTACATTACTGTTAGTAAATGACACGCCATAAATAAAAGGTAGCATATGATTCCCAGTTCTTCCATGGAATTGATATTTCCAAGATTTCATCTTTCGTAGGCTTTCGGTCCATATTACGTAATATTTTTATCGAATTAATAAGACCCACATCATCGATTGGAAAAGCTGTCGGAAATCGAAGGCAGCGCATTAGAACATAATTGGCTGTCCAAGGACCGATGCCTCGTATTTTAATTAAGTTTTTTTCAACATCTTTAAAGTTCATTTTCATTAGTTGTTCCTTCGATAATTTTCCACTTGCCATTAACCGAGCAATTCCAATTATATATTCACTTTTCTTCACAGTCATTTTAATATCGGCTAAGTCGAGAGGTGTTAATTCTGCAATTCGTTTGTAGGATGGGAAAACCCAATATTTTTTACCGTTCCATTCAAGGGAATCGCCAAATCTTTCTACAAATTGTTTCTTTAATGAGTACGCGAACGCTAAGTTAATTTGTTGCCCTAAAACTCCCCAACATAAAGCTTCAAATAGATCAGGAATTCCAATAACTCGTAATCCAAAGAATTTTTCAACAGGAATTTTAAGTAATGGGTCTGCTTTTGCCAATTCATAAAATGAAGCTAAATCGTTATCAAGATCAAACCATTCACAAATATATTTTACAATCTCTTCCCGTTGCCACTTTTCAGTAGGTCTAGAATCATTTAAGAATTGAACAACCATTTGTTTATTATCAATTACGCTTAACTGTACCAAGGACCGAAATTCTCCAATGGCTATTACTCTTGTGATGATATCGTTCTCGATTGCATACATGCATTCATTTTTTCCCCTTGTTAGATAGCCTAGGTTAGCATTCATGTCAAACTCTTCAGGTAGTGTAATCAAAATAGCATCATTAACTTCATGCCATATCACTTTTCATTCTCCTCTTCTTATTACGATCTCCCATACTTTTTACAATATAGTTAGAAGTAAAACTCATACTGATTGGAGTTTTACTTTATCACATAATAATCATGATTAATTTTGTTATCTTGCTATTACATTCTAAAAGCCTTATTTTTTCTTATTTATGAGGTTATAGTGTTGGTTATCAAGAATGCTAAATAGAAGGAGATAAAAATGACTCAAGATATACAAACACGTGTAAAAAGCCTAAATTGGGAAGCAATTCAAGGAGAATTAGATGAGCAAGGATTTGCAAAACTTCCACCAATTTTAACAAAAGATGAATGCGACTCCTTCATGAAACTTTATAGTGAGGAAGAGTTATACAGAACCACAATCAATATGACGAGATATCGCTTTGGGAATGGGGAGTACAAATATTTTTCCTATCCTTTACCTGAAATCATCCAAAATTTAAGAGAGCCCTTTTATCCAGAGTTGGCCAAAACAGCAAATCGATGGTTGGGTTATTTAAAGAAACCAGAACAGTTTCCAGATAATCTTCAAGATTTTTTGAAAACATGTGAAGAGTATAAACAAACTAGACCTACACTTTTAATTCTAAAATACAAAAAAGGTGGGTTTAACTGCTTGCACCAAGATTTATATGGAGACGTATTTTTTCCGTTTCAAGTAGTCTTTGTATTAAACCAACGGGATAAAGACTATACGGGTGGCGAATCCCTATTAGTGGAACAAATTCCTCGTGCTCAGAGTAGGGGGCATGCGATTACCTTGGAACAAGGTGGTGCACTCATCTTTCCTACTAACCATAGGCCTGCTCTTGGTAAAAAAGGATATTACAAAAATACGGTTCGTCACGGAGTAAGTACGGTTACTTCCGGAGAACGATACGGTCTTGGAATCATTTTTCACGATTCTAAATAAATTTCAAATTTCAATATCTTGCTATTTCATCTCTAAAATCGTACATTTTGAATTTATAAGAGGTATATTGTAAGAAGAGGTGAGAGTAATGCCGGAAAATATCAATAATGGATTTCAAGAGAAGCAGGATCATGGGATTTTGAATGACATGGAATTAATGACAAATGAAAAATGGCAAGCAATTATTGATAATGATGCTTCGTACAATAATCAATTTTTCTATGCTGTAAAGACAACAGGGATCTTCTGTAAACCGTCATGCAAATCTCGCGTTCCGAAAAAAGAAAATGTACGTATTTTTCTAAACGCAGAACAAGCTCTCCGTGCAAATTTTCGACCTTGTAAACGTTGCAAGCCTATTAATGAGAAATTGCCTGATAGTGAGTGGGTTGCTCTTATCACTGAATACATTGATAAAAATTTCACAGAAAAATTAACTCTAGAAACATTAGCAGATATTGCTCACGGGAGTCCCTATCATTTGCATCGAACGTTTAAAAAGATTACAGGCGTCACACCCGTTGAGTATATACAACAGGTTAGATTAAACGCAGCTAAAAAATATTTGCTTCAAACAAATAAAGCGATTGCGGATATCTCCATATGTGTAGGTATGCCTAACACGTCTTATTTTATTACTCTATTTAAAAAGAAAACTGGACATACACCAGCACAATATCGTCAGCTTCATCAAATCAGTAAAATGGAGGAAATGTAAAATGGAATCAAAGAATAAACCAACACTTTATTGGTCTTTGCTAAAGTTTAAGGATTGGAATTTTCATATTGCTTCAACCTCTAAGGGGCTATGCTATGTAGGTTCACAGAACAAACCATTCGAAGAATTGTCCGAATGGGCTAAGAAACGTTTTCCAGGAAGTCCTCTTGTTGAAGATGGTGAAAAGCTTGGACTCTATGCGGTTGAAATCATTGAGTATCTAAAAGGAAAACGAAAAACCTTTACTGTTCCCCTTGATTACAATGGGACAGCATTCCAGCTTGCAGTCTGGAACGCGCTTCGTGAGATTCCATACGGGCAGACGAAGTCCTATTCCGACATTGCAAACTGTATAAATAAACCAGCCGCTGTTCGTGCCGTAGGGGCGGCAATTGGGGCTAATCCTGTTTTAATCAATGTACCGTGTCATCGGGTAGTAGGAAAGGATGGGGCGTTAACCGGCTATCGTGGCGGATTGGATATGAAGACACAGCTTTTGGAACTTGAAAGGCAGGGAGCATTAAGCAGTGAGTGATAATGGCCGTAGAATGAATGGAAGAGAGGTCCGTCATGAAAAGTGAATTGTTCTTCAAAAACCCAAAAACCATTCGTTACTCGTGAATACGGATGGCTTACGTACGGTTCGATCGTTTTTACCGGATGGAAATGAATTAGGTGTACTTGAAGCGACAGGAAAATGGTCTTTACAAAAACATCCTCTTCATATTCGGCGTACGATCAATCATCCCAAACAACGAAAACTATTGTACTTTACACAGTTTGACAATCCGATTGATCACTACAATCGATATCTGGAAGAGAAAGCGAAAGAGGACAAGCGTAGCAGAAATAAAATGGCGCAGCAGCGTCAGCAAATACGAAAGGCAGCAGAATGTGTAAAATTGCAACACGCATCCGAATCTGTAGTTGAATCGAAGTCGGAACTGGATCTGTCAAAAGAAGCGGGTCCGGCTTCTGTCGTACCACTACGCCCAGCTCGAAATACAAAGCAAAGTGATCAAACAAAGATTATTTTTTAAACAGACGCGCTCCAATTTTCTTGATAGGAGTATGATATAAGGTATCCTGCATAATTACCTCCCTTTAAAAACGAAGGGATGATGTTAAATGTATAGCAATATCAATGCACGACTTACGGCAGGTGCGAATATCGCTCCTACACCAAGACTACGATACGTCTCAGCGCCAGTTGCGGGTCGTCGACGATAGTGGACGTGTGAGGCGAGTGGATATCGACGCTATCGTGTACATAACGAAAGGCACCCGATGAGGTGCCCCGTATAGTTTTTCGCTATTAAAAGTGGTGATGACCTGTAATAGAAGCCCCAACAATGATTAATAGAATGAACAATACAACGATTAGAGCAAAACCACCAGCATAGCCACAGCCACCGCCGTACCCGCCTACAAAGCCAGGATAGCCACAGCCTCCATAACCTCCATAAAACATAACTTTACGCCTCCTTTTAAAAGAGGAATCACTATCTGAGAATGTACGGATATTACACAGTTGTTGCGTGGATAATACATAGTATGTCTTTAAGCGTATGCTGAGCTAGTTCAACGCAAAAAGGGCGCCTCTTTCGAGAGCCCCTTCGTTTTATTTACCGAATAATCGCGTGAAGAATCCTTTTTTCTCTTCGCCCGCTTTTGTTTCAGGAATGGAATGAAAAAGATTTCTGGAAGTCTTCCGTGTCGATTAGCCAAATCAAAAAGGTTCAGAAATGGTCGGAGATTGAGGATGTTTAACAAACGGCCGTTATCCGTTCAGCCCAAGCAGTTGAAACGCCAGGGGAACATAGAGGGAAAGAGAAGTGGGGATGATGAGTGAACAAACAGACCTTAATTGACTATAGTATGTTTAGGACAAACTATGGAACACAAGATAAAAGGGGAACCATCCCACGTATATGATTCCCATGCTGCAGGAAGCATGAAGGGGAGAGAATAACGTAATCATCAAGAGTTACAAGAAGATATATTTATAGAACTGAAAGCTATTTATAAATCAATCGCAAGGCATGTAAGGCGCCATGTATTGAAAAAACACAAGGGGATGCATACAAGGCTATGAAACATCCCATGCGTCAGAATGATAAAGTTTGCCTCCAGCATATGCCTACTTATGCTGGAGGCAATGGATGGAAGGGCTATGGAAAATGACAGATGTCGAGCGCAGCGACCGGGGAATTTCCTTTGTATAGCGTTGTGTTTCCGGAAAAATAAACAGAATGCTGTAGAGCTGCGTCTATGGAGAAATAGATTGCAATCAGTCGTGAAGGAGCAATCTAATATATATTGTTGGCGGCATAACCCGAAATAAGGGGAGAATACCGAACTTGGGTAGAGGAAGCGAAGCGAGCGACGATACAAAGGCATTTTCACATCTATAACAAAATTCCATTCGATGTTTATGGAAACTTACCAGCCTATAGTATCGTATTTCCAAAAGATCAAAAGAGCCCGGTTGTATGGCGTATAAAGAATACATTAAGATTACAACCGATCTATATTGTCAGCAGCATGGACCACAGGAAGATGATGAGATTCAACTTACATATACATTCATAATACAATAACGTCCTTATATAATCGTAAGGGCGTTATTGTATTATTGACAAAAAGAAGGAACGGTTCGTATATTTGTGTCCCAGCAGAAAAAGATCCGGGTTTAGCCCGCATGTTTGTGTCGTATAACAGCAGAATCTAAGAAGCGTTCGTATATTTGTGTCGTGAAAAGTGGACAAGTAACAATGAGGAAAAAAAGGAATATTTAATGAATGATAAGAAATATCATTTACTTAGAAGAAGACTGAATTGTAAAAGGAATGATTGAAAATTGGTCCGCATATTTGTGTCGCTAGACAATAAGGCAAGCATAACTAAGAAAAATGGTTCGGAGTTTTCTATCGCTAGACAACAATTTTATAAATTATTTGCTATGCAGTTCATGTGCAATTCTTTTCTGTCTCACTAACTATAGTTTACTTTGTATTTGAGACAGATTTATTGTTTTTTATTCAACTTCCGATAATATATATTATGTAAACTAGATTTTTTTTCAAATACAGCAACCCCTTATCCCCTCTACATGACATAATAATCATTATTGTCATGTTCGCCGCGTTTACTTGACGATAATTTTTGGAACGTCCAAATAACTTTTTGCTGTAATCAGGAGCTTACAAATAACTTTTGGAGGTTTCAAATCATGAAATTAACGCAAGCACGTTTTTCGTATGCTGCAAAAGAAATTACAAAGTCTTCTGCAGTTATATTCTGCATTAGTTAAAAGAATCTTCCCGATATTGATGCGTGTAAATTAAATACTTTCTATAAATACTAATATTTCATAGATTTATGCAGAAATAACCGCTATGCATGGCGGTTATCGCGAGAAAACTGTCAGACGCCCTTTCATCACCAATACGGTTGGTGTAGGGAATTAATAGGCAAATAACCCTGTTCACACAGGGTTATTTTTGCTATTCATGACACAACCTAAAAGACAACTTTCGTATATGAACGAAAAAATCAACTTCTTGCCCCCCCAATATAGGAGTCATTTCATAAACTGCATGGGTCCTTCACGGTCTAACTGTTGCATGGTCATTCGATATTGAACGAGTTGGCGTTTTTCTTGTTCGAATTGCTGGATGTCTTTTCGAAGCATATGCATGAGAGATTCCATCTTTCTTCGCATTTCATCAGCGGATTTCCCCGATTTCCAGCTGTTGAGCTCATGATACCGATTCTGTACATACTGTTCCTGCTCATGCAGGTCTTGGATGAATTGTTCCAATTTCTTCTCCGCCTGCTGCAAGTCTTCGATTCTCAGATCTATGTTCGTTTTATCCATAATCTCCCCCTCCGTGCGTTATCCTTTTCCTTGATCCGCATTTTCAAATGCGATCGCCTTATTCTCTATGTAATGTGCTACTTCTTGGGAAGCATTCGCATACCTTGCATGAAAATTGTCTAAGTGATGTTCAATTTGGTTGACAATGACGTTCAAGCCATGACTGTGAGACGTTTGCACAAGAGACAAAACAGCCCTCTTGGAGGATGCAATGCGTTCTCTTGTTTCCATCGCATTGCTTTGCAGTTGTTTTCCCACACGACGCAAATCTTCGGCGTTGACCTCAATCGTACCCCACCCTTGACGCGGGGAGCCCACCATGACTTCCTTTGTCGCTTGATTGACGATATATGGATTTGCCAAATTTCCGTTTTCGTCAAATGTATATTGATCCAAATCATGAAATTTCACCCCAGCAATAGAGAGGAAAAAACGAGCAACGTTATAGATAAAAAACGGGGCACAGAGCTGCACAGACGTAGGCAATAGATTGTGAATGCCCAATCGAGAAATATAATACGTCGAGCCCACATGTTGGGGGTAAGAACCAAACGCTCCCGCACCGATTGAATCATAAGGATGCACATAACTGGTGATCTGTCCGTTAAATTTGCCCTGCTTGGCTCTTTCCCTCAACTCCTTCGGAAGAAGATGCATCACGTCTGGAGCACTATAGGTAACTGCTTTTAGGTTATATTTCGCAGCCGTGTATTCCGCCATCCCTCCGCCAAGGGAATGTCCTGTGGTAGACACGTCATAACCTTTTGCCTGATACTCCTTGACGACATGCGCCACTAGCCTGTCCGCTTGGGTAAATTGACTTTCTTCTACATGTTGTTGCAACCGTTCTTTGGCATTGTAAAATTGCATCCGTTCCTGGATTCCCAAATTTGGTGGTGGGTCTAATGCAGATAATTTGTTTAGGGTGTCCTCGCTTTTTCTCATCCTGCTGCCCACTACATCAACAGCGTCTGCTTTAAAGTCAGGGACACCCCTTCCGAACGGATCATAGCCTTCTGTGCCGCGGAACGTGACGACAACCTGCTTTGATTACAAGGGTTCAATATACGTTACCGCAAAATAATTCTGTTTATCGGTCCAGACCTTACGTAAGCAAAGTCCTACTTTGACCAGTATTTGTTCGTATTCTTTGAGATCGAACTTATAAGAATTCTCTGTATGAATCGTTTCTCCTGGAAGGAAAGAAAAAGTTTCATTTCCTATTAATACTTCTTGAACAGTATTGCTGATGAGATGCATTTCGATTCGGTTTTTAACATTGTTGAAAAAAGCATGATGTGTGAATTGTTCCACTTGAAAATTGGCATCAAGCTCTAGGTTGATTCGGTGTAACAAGTTTTTGTTAAATGCAGCAGTAATGCCTTGTGAATCGTTATAGGCTGCTTCTAATAAACGGGGTGATTTTTTTAAATCAATGCCAATAAGTAAACCATCATTGGGGTTTAGATTTTTAGCTAACTGGCACAAAAACTTTTCTCTGTCATTTTCATCAAAGTTTCCAATCGTTGAGCCAAGAAATAAAATGACTTTCTTTTCTTCTGAGCCCTGACATAGGAACGATAAGGCTTGTGTATAGTCGGCGCGAATGGCTTTTACATCCAATAAGGGATAGGAATCAAGTAATTTTTCAACGGTGTTGTTTAAAGCTTCTCGCGAAATATCAATGGGGATATAACGATTTCCCCTTTGCAACGATTCTAAAATTAGTTGTATTTTTTCTTCACTGCCGCATCCTAACTCGATTAGTGGTGAATTATGACCAATAAAAGCACAAATGTCAGAGTGAAAGGTTGTCAAGATCTCTTTTTCAGAACGAGTTAAATAATATTCGGGTAATGTGGTAATCTGATTAAAGAGCTTGCTACCTTTTTCATCGTAAAACAACTTCGGATGTAACTGTTTTTGGTTTTGTCTTAATCCCATTAAGACCTCTTCTTTTAACGAGGAGAAAGGAGGATTAAAATCAAGGATCATATGATTGGATTGCATCAAGTTATTGTTCCTCCTTAGCTAAACGTATTCCACTAAACTGCCACCTTTTATCGGGATGGAAGAAGTTGCGGTAGGTTAATCTAACATGATTACGAGGAGTAGCACTCGACCCACCACGCAAAACCATTTGGTTACTCATGAACTTCGCGTTGTATTCTCCTAATGCACCTTCTGGTCTTGCGCTTTGCGGATAACGTGTATAAGGGCTGCATGTCCATTCCCAAACTGTACCGAAGATTGTTTTGTCTGATTCGTAGCTTTCATTAAAAAGAAGGTTTTCTAGAAACTTCCCTTCAACTGGTTCATTTCGAAAAGCATGTTCCCACTCTTGTTCGGTCGGAAGGCGGTAACCAGCCCATCTTGCATAAGCATCGGCTTCATAAAAGCTGATATGTGTTACAGGTTGGTTTTTTTCAACGGGCTTCAATCCAGAGAGTGTAAATTGATACCAAGTTCCGTCGATATATTCCCAATAAAGTGGTGCACTCCACTTTTGTTCTGTAACGGTTGCCCAGCCATCAGAAAGCCAATTAACGGGTGTCTCATAACCGTTGTCTTCGATAAATTCAAGATATTCACCATTTGTTACGGGTCTGTTTGCGATGGCAAAAGGATATAGAAAGTGTTTGTGAGCAGGTTGTTCATTATCGAATGAAAAACCTTGATTATTCGTTCCAATCGTCGTGACTCCTTCTTGGAAATAGTCCCATGTTAGAGGCGGGACAAACGACCATTCAGATGGATTTTCAATGTCTTTTTTATAGGAAGGCTTTAAAGGGTTAATTGAGAAATTATATTTAAGATCAGTAATTAATAGCTCTTGATGTTGCTGTTCATGATGAATGCCTAATAGAATCAAGGAATAAAACTTTTCATCTAGTTCATTACTTTGACTTAAAAGAGCAATGATTTCTTCATCGACTGCACGCCGGTAATTTAGGACTTCTCTTACAGTCGGGCGAGAAATAAGACCCCTTTTTGATCTTGGGAACGGTTTACTCAATGTTTCATAATAGGAATTAAACAACTTCCGTGCATCTTCTAAGTAATAGTGATACCCAGGTTTATAATCCATTAAAATAAAGTCTTCAAAAAACCAGGTTGTATGGGCTAAGTGCCATTTGGGAGGACTTGCATCTACCATCGCCTGCACACCAAAATCCTCGGTTTCTAAGGGTTCAACGATTTGTAGTGTTAAGTTTCTCGTATACTGGTATTTCTCTAACAATAGATCGCTTCTTTTTTTTTGAATATTAATAACGATCCCTCCTCTTATATATTCTATTAACGAATTTCTGCATCTTAAACAATACAATGCTGAATATGTATGTTGATATTAGCAGTATGTAATAGCTAAAAGAATATATGACTTATGCATACATATTATGAACGAATATGTAATCTTACTAAATAATTACGAAGATTGAGTTTATTGCTAGCATTGTTAGATCACATATAATATACATTCATTACATCATATTCTTTATTCTAATAATGGCTTGATAACTTAAATGAAGACCGAATCCTAGTATAATAAGACTTGCAACAAAAGAGATCCATTTAAGAGTGCTTGGGTTAAGTGATTTTTTTCCAAAGTGAACGGTGAGAGCTAAGTTTAAGTTCCACAATCCAATCCCTATAAAAACAGCACTGCTGATAAAGAATGCCTTTATTTTGTTATCGTCGTTAAATGAATCACTTAACACTGATCCATATATACCCAGCCAAAATAGAATATTTAAAGGGTTAAAAGCAGCAATAAACGCTCCAGTTAAAAATGAATCCATCAATCCGGTGTTAATAGGATGGTCCCTATCATTAACCATTACTGATTCTTTCTGATGGATTAAACTTTGTAGACCTGTATGAATCAATACCACCGCACCGAAAATGATTAAAGTAAGTTGAACCCCTTCTAAGGTTAATAGTTGAGAAAGTCCCTGGTACATGAGGAACATTAAGATACAATCAGCAGTCATTCCGCCTGCGCCTACAAGGAGAGATGGCCAGAATCCTTGAGATAATCCTCTTCTAAGAATTTCAATATTAATCGGTCCGATCGGTGCTGCAATCGATAACCCAAGAACAATATGTTTAATTATAAGTAGGGACACCTTTTAACCCTCCTTTACAGCTTGTCTTTATAATACATAGTTATATTAGGGGTTGTGATATTATGCCAAGAACATGGACACTACGAATAGCTGGTTTATTGTCACAAAACATGAGTGAATCGCCTTACGTACCAACTGTTGTTATCAATAGAGTACACCCTTTTAGAATAAAATCTAAAACGTGTATTTTCAACGTTTCTAAATATCCCATTTACATATCCCAAAAAGACAAAGATAAAAACAAAAAGACGACTCCTAAATTTCAGGAATCGCCTAGGTGTAAAGTTCCAAGTTAGATGTTTTTTACAATTTCAATTACTTTAGACGGCTCTAAACGTTTTGTGTAGTCAGAATCGACTTCTGATGGGAGCAAGTAAACTTAGGGTATCAAACCATTCGGATTATCGGGAAAGGAAAAAAAAGAACACCTCCTCCCCCTTCATCCTATGGTAATCCCTCTCTTCTACGAGCATCAGCAGCTGCTTGTATATCAACTGTATCCGGAAGAACCGATTTTTAACAAATATGTGTGGTTTGCGATGAAAGTTATTCTTTCTCACATTCTATTCAACTTCTTCTCGATAAGTAAGTGATTCACTGTATAAGAGTTCCCACTGTTCATATAGGTTTTTAGCTGTCTGAAAGTGAAGGTCGGCGGAGTCCACTTTTAAATCTTCCTGTAATTTTTCTTTTAATTCGCGACATGATTCTTCCCATTCCTCTAAGGATTTTATATCAAAGAGTCTTGAAAACATTGGTCTCATATTTTCCCAATGAGAATAAATGTCGCTACACCATTCTAACAAATATTCATGGTATTGTTTTTGGTCTTCTATTTTCATACATCTCCCTCCCGAAATATTTAAGAGCTATTTTAAACTATTTCAAATTGAGGTTTTGGTGCATGTATGACCTATAAAAAGGGCTTATTGTCATTTTATAAGCCTATTTGTAATACAGACTGGCTCTATAATCATAAAGAAACATACGATACATTATCCGCTGCTTTGCCTGATTGTAGTGATGACCCATTCAGTTTTCCCCTGCATATTTAAAGTCAAAGGAGGTATAAATA
Organism: Ectobacillus panaciterrae DSM 19096; assembly: GCF_000430785.1. Lineage (GTDB taxonomy): Bacteria > Bacillota > Bacilli > Bacillales > Bacillaceae_G > Ectobacillus > Ectobacillus panaciterrae. Next base: position 40,233 of record NZ_AUMR01000029.1, on the reverse strand, counting down.
TATGAGTAGTCTTGGACATGGACATGGTTTTGGTACTAGCTTTGCTTTAGTTGTTGTATTATTTATTTTATTGATTATCGTCGGTGCAGCTTGTTGCTGTGGCGGCTATGGCGGCTATGGTGGCTATGGATACTGCTAAAAACTATAGAAAAGCTTCTGTATAAAAGCAGGAGCTTTTTGTTCATATAACCTAGATTTAATGTTTTTATGTAAAACTTAAATATGTATTTTGGGTAAAACTTCAATAGATACTGTTGTTAATTGAATAAAACCGAAGACGGTTTGTTTCATGTGCAGAAAAAAACACCCCAGAATCCGGAGTGTAATGGAATTGATTATTTCATTTTCTTCTGACAAGCATTCTACTTACAGGCTTGATTGTATGTTAATTTGCTTGATGTCAATCCTGATGATTATTCTGTTCTTTTTATTTTTCTTCTTTTAAATCATTAATATGTTCGCGCCAAGAAGTTACTCCGCCCTCTAATACAGACGTTTGATACCCTTCCGATGATAATTTTTGTGCCACTTTCTTTGCAGAGTTTCCTGTTGAACAAACAACAAGGATTTCAGAATTTACTGGCAAAGATGAAAGCGCGTCAGGTTTTATATGTGCTTCATCGAGAAAAAGTTTCTTTTCCAATGCCATCGTTGTGATATTTGGATGATTGATTTGAAAAGCATTCATTTTCTCCTCCGAACGAACATCCAAGATCAACACGGATTGGCCATTATCTACACGTTCTAAAAGTGTTTCAGGTGAAATATTTTGAATTGACATTATGCTTCTCCTTAACATTTAATACAAAACTATAATAAATATAACATAAATAAAAAAGAAGGTTATGTTTTTTGGATCACGTATTTTAATAATTCGAATTTCCTATGTAATAGGCTCCGTTATCTATCATAGTTGCTTTTTTCAATACGCCCTCTTGCAATCTTATCGTCAGCAGGCAAATGAGTGAATTTTTTCAGTAATTGAAATCAATTTTTCAACTTCTTCAATCTGAATCGTTTGAGGTGTTTACAGCGAATAAAAAGTAATGGTGGTTATTTACCAGCACTCCTCATTACCTTTTGTTTCTTCCAACCAATTTATATAATCTTCAAATATTTCAATAGCATTAGCAATTCCTACATTATCAAAATAACCTTTATCACTCACAGTCTCCTCTATATCTTTTAATAGTGCGTATGCATTTACTGATAATGCTGTAAATGAATCAGAGTATTTTTCTATAAAGTTGTCTACCTCTGCTGTGAAGTTTGCTATTTCTTTTTTCAATGCTTCAATGTGACTTCCATATCCATTTCCTGCTTTCAGTTCATGCACAATTTCTTTAAGCGTCACAATAAGCCCTGATAATTTTGCTTGCACGTAGCCATAAAGCATTTTAATTCCCCTCTCTTAGCGTTATAAATCCACTATATTCTCAATACACAAGGGATTGAACGTAAACAAATCGCAAGTTTCAACGTTTACTGACTTTTATATTAGGGCTACTACACGATGAAATGAGATTATAGGTACTTTTTACTTGCGGTAGATAGGAGTAGATGTCTAGCATCAAATAAAGCGGCTCTTATATTAAAAATAAATAGCATTTATTTTTATAAACAAAATTTGGTAAATGAAATTAACAATGGCGCAGACAGAAAAAGACACTCGAATAATTGAGTGCCCTTTCATAATAATCCCATGTTACCTCTTCCTCATAATGACCATGATGATTCCTCATGGTCACTCTTTTTCAAGAACTTTTAATCACCGTAATCGTAAACACGGTGCCTTCTTGGATAACGTGCGGCATGGCAATCGTCACATATTTGAAACGGAAAGTCTCTTGGAAGGGTTTTCCCGCATTTCCCGCATATTTTCTTGAGGTTTTTGACTCCCTTCTTTAACGTGTCATGGATCTCCTCGCTGATTTCTTCCCGTAGCCGCTCCCAGTAAAGCGCTTCGGTTCGTTGGTCTAAGCGGTATAAAAACAAGAGGTGAAGACCAACTGCTTTATAGGCGAGTTCCAGTTCCTCCAGGCTCTCCCTTTTTATTTGCGGTTCGGGAAATTCCCGTTTATTCACAATTGAAAACATCGTTTCTCGCCATTGTTCCATGAGTCTAGGCTCATTTGTTGAAAATGGCAGGTGCAAAAATCCATAAAGGTTCATAATGGAAAGACGTACTTCTACTTCAGTATCACGAATCATATGATACAGTTCACGTTCTGCTGAAAGTGTTGCCTTTTTTGTTCCTTTTGGGCTTTCAAACTTTTCCCAAAGCTCAAAGAAAGTAACGAGTGTACGGGAGTAATTCTGAAATCGTTCTAATACCGCATTCGTTGGTGCAATCGTGAATGTGGAAATGGATTCATCCTCTTGGTTAAGCAGCCGTGTCATGATGTTTATTTCTTTTGTAAATGCTACTTTCCCAACATTGTAGATGCCTTTTCTACCTGCTCGGCCTGCGATTTGTTTCACTTCTTGTGAAGTTAACCGCCGTCTCCTTGTGCCGTCAAATTTCTCATTTTCTAGAAATACGATACGGCGAATCGGCAAGTTTAATCCCATTCCAATCGCATCGGTTGAGACAATGACGGTTGTTTCCCCTTCGTTGAACCGCTGTATCTGTTTTTTTCTCGTTTCCGGCGGCATACTGCCGTAAATCATGCTGACGGAATGGCCATTGTTTTGTAAGCTGGATGCAACCCCAAGGACACGTTTTCTTGAAAAACAAACAAGAGCATCTCCTTTTTTGGTATCGGTAAGATTGAATACCTCTGATTCCACTTTAAGCGGAATATCACGGTTATACTCGCGAATATCAACATTAGAATTGCCCAACAACTGGAGTATCATGGTTTTCATGTTTCGGCTTCCGATGATGTGAACTTCAGCTGCATTCGCTTTCGTAATTGCTTTATACCATGAAAACCCCCGATCCTTATCAGCAATCATTTGAGCTTCATCAATGACTACTACGTCATAAAAATCTTTTTCGTGAAACATTTCAACGGTACAGGATATATGGTTAGCACCCTTAATCGTCTTTTCCTCTTCCCCGGTTTTTAATGAACAGGGAACGCCTTCTGCATTTAATTTATCGTAAATTTCAAGGGCTAACAGTCGAAGCGGCGCTAGGTACAGACCACTGCTTGCTTCTTTCATTCGCTTTAATGATTGATGCGTTTTTCCGGTATTCGTTTCACCAATATGAAGTACATAATGGATATTTCGTTCTACCGAAGGGATATATTCACGTCCGAATATATCTTCAAGCATTTGTCTTTCTTCTTCTTTTTTACGTTCTATTTCCGCTAACTCTTCCGCTTTTCTCCGTTCTCGTTCAGCAATATCTTTTTCGTAGATTGCTTTATGTCTATTAACATCAAATGGGATATTTGCGAGTTTAAGGAGATCAGAAAGATATTCTTCTTGTATAGCCAAGAAATAATGATTTACGAGTTCGAAAATCGGTTCAACTATAATATCCTTCAGTTTCGATTCAGTTAATCCTTGGCCGTATATTTCTTGAAAATCGTTTAGAATAGCCGGCGATAGTCGTTCTATTAGCCATTTTGGTATAAGCTCACAAAGATAATAAGTAATCAGCCTTTCATATTCGTAATAATAGGTTTCATATTCATAGTGCCTTAATTCCCATTCAAGTGACATTTTATGAATAGCACGGGTCCGTTCATGAAAGAAAGTCGATACTGTCCTATCGTTAGATGAGTCAAAATGATCTTCTCTTACTCGTTTTTCCTCCATCCTAAAAGGATCAATGGCTTGATGTCTTGTGTTTTTCTTAAGATCGCTTGCTAATTGACAAGCAACGTAATGTCTGACATACAGATATAATATGGCATGATCTTGCTTCAGAATGTTTAAAGCAGCATAGACTATTTTCTTCTTTACATTTGTCCTTTTTTCTAACAGCTGTTTCTCTTTTTCCCGTTCAAGAAAATGCGTTCTCGCTTTTTGATATTGTTTTTCCCATTCCTTTTGATCATTCGCAAATGTTTCATCTAACCACCTCATCACATCAAAAGGTTGATAGGTTCTCATTTCGTTTCGAAACAACTGATTAATCAGTTTTCGGTTAACACCTTCTACCTCATATCCCATTTCACTTAGAGAGGCTTTTTTCTCGCTTCTTGACACATCATTTGTGACTTTATTCAACCATACGTTGATCCAAATCTGTTCAATATAGTGTCTTCTATCCATGAGGAATTGTTCGTAGGAGGGCAGCTCTTCTTTATCTTCTAAATAACGGTCAATGTCTTCATAAATTTTCTTTTTTGTGTGTTCCACAGCAAGAGGATAAAGAGCCGTTAATTGATTCATTAAAAGTCTCCTTTGATTCGTTAGTTACTTGTAAAGTGAAGTTTCCTTCCATTGTTGTTCCTAAAAAGACTTACTCATTGGAAATATTTTTTTAATACAAAGAGAAGGGGGATTTTTATCCCCCTCTCTTGTGTCCAACCAATATCAATCTTGCTCGTCCATAATTCCCTCAAACGCAGCAGACACTTTTTCAAACTCCTTGTCACTCTCAATGTATGACAATTCACCATCATGCTCTACTCTTAAAAAGAAAATATCAATGTCTTCATCTGTTTCCTTTTGAATGTCTTCTACAAAGCCGACAGCAACGTATTCTGCTCCTTCGACATTCATCGTTCCCAGCACTTCAACTTCCTGCTCATGATCACTCTCATCACTAAGGGTGAAAATTTCGCCTACTTCAATTTTTTCCATATACTACTCTCCTTTCATACTCTCAAAGATAGAACATTCAAATCGTATATCCACTAACGTATTTTTCCATATAAAGTAAAATTAATGCGCGAAAAACAACAACTTCCTGCTCCTTTAAAGTAAATATCCAACCAAGACGTCAAAAGTTTAATCCGCATCGGATTCGGCAGCGTATCGATTCGCAATACTACAACCTGCTGCACTGCTCCACTTCCTCAACTATCGCCTTGACCCCCTCATCGATTTGCCCTAGCTGCGCCCGGGAAATACTGATCCGCAAAAACTTCTCCCGCTCCAGGTAATCCGACAAATAGAAGCCTTTTCCGGGTACGATGCTGACATTCCTCGCCGCAAGCCGTTTCATTAGACGCTCCATGTTGACCGGTTGCGGCAGCTTAAACTGCATATAGACACCTGATTTGACGTCCGATACCTTAATCACTCCTGCATCGTTGTACCGCTGCACCGCCTCGTTCAGCGCGCGCATTCGCGCCGCGTATTGGCTGTATATTTTGTGCTTGTGCCGCTCGTACATGCCGTTTTTAATGTACACTTCGAGCGCCGCCTGGGACAAAAGCGAGGTGTCGGCGGATCTTTTGAATGTGCGGAACGTCTCCAGCAACCGTTCCGGCAAAACGGCGACTCCCAACCGCAAACCTGGGAAAATGATTTTCGAAAAGCTTTTCAAATAAATGACGTGCGCAGTTCTGTCGTAAGCATGAATCGGGTCGAAACACCGGTCTTCGCCCAAGTCGGCCATGTAATCGTCCTCCAGGATGTACACGTTGTATTTGCTGGCTAAACCGGCGATTGCCTTCCTCTCCTCCGCGCTATACGAGGTGCCCAGCGGATTGTGGTATCTCGACATCGTGTAAAAAAATTTGATTCCGCCGCTTTTGAACTTCTCCTCCAATTCCCGCAAATCAATACCTGCTGCCGTACGAGCGATTCCGCAAACCGGTATGCCCTCCGCCTCAAGAAAGCGCAAATACATATCGTAGCTCGGCTGTTCGACCAAGATGGCCGCATTCCCGTTCGGAAATGGCATTTTCGCCAAAATTTCCAGCGCCTGCTGGACACCCGAAGTGACGACAATCCGCTCCGCTTTTGCAAACACCTGACTGTTGGCCAAATGGGAAACGAGTGTTTGGCGCAGCCTTTCCAGCCCTTGCGAATCACCGTATGTAAACAAGTGGTATTTGTATGTATCGATCGCTTTGTTCAAGCAATGCTGGAAGTCCAAATATGGAAACACGTTCAAATCCGGCGACGCCGAAGCAAAATCGATCATTCCGCTTTCCTTGTTGTCACGCCAATCTCCCGGCTTTCCGACCACATAAAAGCCGCTTTGCGCGATCGAATAAATCGCGTGGCGCTTCTCCAGTTCTGCGTATGCCCGTGTGATCGTGCTGATGCTGCATCCGTACAACTTCGCAGCGCTGCGGACGGAAGGCAGCTTTTGGCCCGGACTGTATTGCCCTTCCATGATTTTTTGTTCCATATCGGAAAGAATAGACAAATATTTTTTCACGCCGCTCTCCCCCCTGTTCGGTTTTCACGAGTCTATCACGTTTCTCTACTCATTATACCTGACCTCGCCAACTGTATCGATACACTTTTGGCAAAAAGGCATTGTTCAGATCAGCATTTTGTCGTACCTTTTTCATGTAAGGGATAAGACGTTCGCGAACATGATCCCGGCTGTTGCAGAGAGGAAGATACAATGACAAACCAAAAAGGACTGAAACTTGCTTATTTGTCTGCCGTGTTGAACGCGGCGATAATCGGATTTTCGTTTTTGTTTACCAAAATGGCGCTCGAACACGCCCCTCCAATCGACACGCTGACGTACCGTTTTGCTGCTTCGTTTGCGGCCATGTCGATTCCGGTTGCGTTCGGCCGGATTAAACTTAAATACCGCGGCAAACCGCTATACAAAGCGTTGCTGCTGGCAACCATGTACCCGCTGGGCTTCTTCACGCTGCAAACGTTTGGGCTGGAGCACGCCACCTCGGCCGAGGGCGGCATTTTGTACGCCTTCACACCGGTCTTGACGATGTTACTGGCCTCCGTATTTTTGAAGGAAGCGACAACCGTCTTGCAGAAGCTGTCGACCTTCCTGTCGGTATTCGGTGTTGTGTTCATCTTTATGATGAAGGGAAGCAGCATCGATTTGTCAAACATGACGGGAATTTTCTTGTTATTCTTGTCGTGCCTGGCCTTTGCCGGATACAGCGTTTTGGCCCGGTCACTTTTGAGGATTTTTAGCCCTATGGAAATCAGTTATTTGATGTTGGGGATCGGATTCGTCGCATTTCTGGTTGTTTCGCTCACCGATCATGTGACCGCTGGGACGCTCGACTACCTGTTCGCACCGCTCGCCAGCGGTACCTTTATCGTGTCGATCCTCTACCTGGGAGTGATGTCCTCACTCGTCACAGCACTGACAGCAAACTACGCCTTGTCAAAAATAGAAGCGTCAAAAATAAGCGTATTCGCCAACCTATCGACCGTCGTCTCTATTGCGGCCGGGGCGATGTTTCTCGGGGAAAAAATTACGGTGTACCATATCATCGGTTCGGTGCTGATTATAACAGGGGTTATGGGAACAAATCGTTTGGGGCGAAAAAAAGCAACGAGGCGAATGAATAATGCCGACCGTGTAGAAGCATGATGAGGCAGACTGAAAACATGCATCATTGCGGCTAATTATTCAACCGCTCATTAATTACGACAAGGATAATTTAAAGATGGCGGGCACCATAATTGTCAGAAGTTAATTTTAAAAACTTAATATGGCAGATCAGCCTCGATAGGTGTAAACCTGCGGGTCCATTGCTGAAAATATAGTAAATAATTAAGGAGTTGATTGTGAAATGTCATCCACTGTACAAACCGACTTTTTCACCGTAGTCCGGGAACGTCATTCCGTCAAACATTATGACGCTGCACACAAACTGAGCGAACAGGAAATCAAGGAGCTTCTGGAGATTGCGAATAGCGCACCGTCGGCCTGGAATCTTCAGCATTGGAAGTTTCTCGCCATCACCGACCAGACGGCCAAAGCTAAGCTGCTGCCTATCGCTTACAGCCAAACGCAAGTCGTCGAGGCCTCTGTCGTCGTCGCCATACTGGGAGACCTTCAGGCCAATCTAAAAGCTGAAGCCGTCTTTGAACCGGACGTGCAAGCCGGGCTGCTGTCCGAGGAAGTCAAGGCGAACTTGGTCGGCCAAATTGAATACACGTATGCCAACGTGCCGACCGCTCCGCGCGATGAAGCGATCCGCAACGCATCGCTGGCCGCGATGCAGCTCATGCTCGCTGCGAAAGCGAAAGGCCTCGATTCGTGCCCGCTGGGCGGATACGACGCCGATAAATTCGTCGAAGCGTTTGGCGTCCCGGCGCGGTATGTCCCGGTCATGCTGGTCGCTATCGGCAAGGCGGCTACACCAGCTCGTCCGTCCGTCCGATTACCGGTCGAGCAGACGATTTTCTGGAATCTGGAACTTTCCAAGAAACTGGCCCAATCCGATTTTTGAAGCTTCCTTCTCAAAAAGATACCCAGCGTTAGTATAGGTATCTTTTTGGGGAGTTTTTCTTGATGAAATCCTCATCCGCTCTGCGATAGGAGAATAAATTAATGAAGAACTATTTTTTTGCGAATCATAAGAACCGCTTTGATTACACCTAATATTCTTCTTAAATATCTCTTTCACACATGCTTCTGAAATTACACATGCTACATTTTTTCGGATGTTCCGACTTTTCAAATAGATTAATTGATACAGGTTTATTTCGTTTTACATCTTCCATATATTGTAGCATCTGAATTATGCTCATTAGCATAATTTCATTCACTTGGTCTAAGTCATTGGTTTGAATACTGTTTTCTCGTTGTTCTCCGCTCGCAAGATATTCATTTCGTACCTTTATTTTATGATGAGGAATGTTATCCTTCTCATGCAAATATAACGAATACAAAGCTAATTGATTTCGGTCTTCCATGCTCTCCCTGCCTGTTTTCCAGTCCACAATGATCCATTTATCTCTTTTTTCATCTTGGTACAACAAGTCCATTACCACATATATCTTAATTTCATTGAATCGGAAGGCATGAAATTGCTCTGATTCATATAAGTTAATATGATTTCCATACATCGCATCCTGGAAGCTTCTGCTTTCGTACAAGTTCCCTAAGCATTGTTGTAAACGATGAATCATATCTTCAATGGTTTCTCTGCCAATCTCTTCCCCATATACCAGTTCCCGCAATAATGGGATCTCTTTGGGTTTTTGATGCCAGAGTTGTTTGTCGCGGGAATACCTATATGATTGATTAAGTCTGTTACGAATGTGCTTTTCGATGGTTTCGATAGGCGGCAGCTCTTTAAAGCGATAATGTGATAGTAATGTATAAATGGATTTATGCAACATGTCACCCAAATACATTGGTAAGTTGCTGAGTTTTTTCAAAAAATAAGCCTCTTGCGAAGACATGGGAGCATCATATAACCATCCGAGACGAGGTTTCCCTCGCCTTTGCTCTGCCTATGCATGAACCTCCGCACGTTGAATGGATTGATATCTTAATATAATTAATTTTAACTTAAATGATAAAAATCACGGGTTTATACTAGTTTTTTATTTTATTCATATAGTTATATTTTATCTGATTTTCATGTGCATGCTCTTTATTTTTTTAACTATCAGACAACCTACAACCATATTATTTAACTGTGAAAATTTAGGAACAGGTAGCATTATATTTCTGCAATTTATGTATGTCTCCGTTTAGCTGCGCAGAGTGCAGACCCTGCCCCACTCTCATGAAAAATGCTGTACTGCCTTTACACGTCCATATTCAGGCTGCCATATCGCTTCGTGTACGGCTTGCTCAATGTCATTGATTTTCGCTTTTGCTACGCCTTCAGAAACGGCAGACTTTACCACTTCAATAGCGACCGCTGCTGAAGTGATCCGCAGATTTTCAATCTTGGGAAGCAGTGGTGCACCTGGCGCGCTGATGTCAACCATCCCCGCCACAGCTTTTGCAGCAGCAACGAGCATGCCGTCGGTTACTCGCTCTGCCCGCGACACAATCGTGCCGAGTCCAATTCCAGGGAATACAAAGGCGTTATTGGCTTGCCCAATGATGTATGTTACCCCTTTGTAATGGACCGGTTCAAACGGACTTCCGGTAGCAACCAAGGCTTTCCCATCTGTCCATTCTATGAGATCGGATGGCTTTGCTTCGGACTTATCCGTGGGATTGGAGAGAGGCAAAATGATGGGGCGATCTGTGTGTGCAGCCATCGCTTTGACAATTTCCTCCGTAAACGCTCCTCCAACCGTCGAAGTCCCGATAAGAATGGTGGGATGTACTCGCTGGACCACCTCTAGAAAGTTAATTTTACCCTTGACATCTTTATTCCAGTCTTCTACTTCCTTTACTGGACGTGCAAAAGGCTTTTGAAAATCACGAAGATCTTCTGTAGTTTGAAGCAACAGCCCCGGTCGATCGATCCCCCAAAACCTACTGTTTGCCTCCTCTTGGGAAATTCCCCCGCGTACCATCTCATTGCGAATTTGTTCCGCAACACCGATACCGGCAGTCCCTGCGCCAAATACAACGATGCGATGTTCCGACAAAGGAATTCCTGAAGCACGCACAGCTGACAAGACAACCGCCAGTGAAACCGCACCAGTTCCCTGGATGTCGTCATTAAATGTACAGATCTCATCCTTATATCTTTCAAGGATTGGTCTGGCATTTGGCTGTGCAAAGTCTTCCCAATGAAGGAGGGCATTCGGAAACATCTTCCGTGTGGTACGGACATACCTATCGATGAACGCATTATACTGTTCACCATGAATCCGTGGATGGCGAATTCCGACGTAAAGCGGATCATTCAGCAATTCTTCTCGATTCGTGCCTACATCTAAAATGACTGGAATCACCCGGCGAGGGTCAACGCCGCCTGCAACCGTATATACAGCGAGCTTACCTAATGCAATGTCAATACCGCCCACACCCCAGTCTCCGATGCCCAAAATACGTTCACCGTCAGTGGCTACGATGAGGTCAATTTCGTCAGCATGAGCACCGAAGTTAGTGAATGCTTCCTCAATGCTGTCTGGATCGTCGATGGATAGATAAACTCCAACAGGACGGCGATAAAGATGGCTGTAGTGCTCAATTGCTTGACCGACTGTTGGGGTATAGATAATGGGCAACATTTCACTTAAATGCTCGGAAACCAGTCGATAGAACAACACTTCGTTCCTGTCGCGAAGAGCCGCTAAGTATACATTTTTTAACACATCCGTGGGCTGATTAGAAAATTGTTGATAGGCTCGTTCAGCTTGCTGTTCAATGGTAAGAACAGTTGGAGGAAGCAACCCTCGGAGACACAGTTCACGCCGCTCCTCAGAAGTAAAAGCCAAACCTTTATTGAGTTGAGGGGTCTTCAATACTTCAGCCCCTCTTGCGCTGGTTTCAATAATTCCCTCTGGTTGTACTTTGAAATTACGCATCAATGTTCCTTACTCCTTTTCGTTAAAGTTGTTTCATCCAGTAATTACATTGTCCCAATAACAATTAAAATACTCCTGTAGACGGTAGTATTGTTCAAAACGCTCCGCTGAAAAATCTCCACGCTTTCCCCTTGCATTCCGCATTTTTGCTGGCTACGTTTACGTCGCCGAACGACCGATATACTAATGAGGAACTGATACGGCTCGTTCGCTGACAGCTAGTATAGCCTGCAAAAGCGTCAATCCTTCCGTTCCTTTAAGTAATTTATATTATTTTTTTGATAGTGGAATTGTTTCAACGTATTTATCTGATAAATCGTACAAGTTAATTACTTTGTCATATTCAGCTTTATACAAACTGTGTTGCACTTTTCTTTTTGTTTTGAGTGAATATGCCGTTCCATCCTCAAATTTTGTACCGGGAATAAACACTACATCATTATTGATAAATGAACCTGTAGGTAAGTAAAAACGAATCCCTACAGTGTTACTCTTTGAATTAACCAAGTCTTGTCCCATGTATGTTTGCCCGTCTGCACTTACACCTAATAAATTTGCCACTGTAGGGAAGATATCGACCTGACTGCCTACTATATCTATAATTTGTCCTTCTTTATTCCACGGGGAAACAATTACTAATGGTACATTGAATTTTTCGTGCGGTAACCGTTCTCTTCCGAACGCTTCCTTCATCAATTTCATATCTATTTCTTTTGTTGATTGAACACCCGAATGATCTCCGTATATGACAAATAATGATGTATCCCATAATCCCTTTTCCTTAAGACCCGATATAAATTGTCCTAATGCAAAATCAGCATAATGAGCTGCTTTTACATAATCACCAAACATTGTTCCATCATACTTTCTACCAATTCGCAACTTCTGTTTTTCAACAGGGATAATAAAAGGACTGTGACTTGACATAGAAATTAATTGAGCATAAAACCTTTTTCCTTCCTTTTGATATTTTGATAATTCTTCCAACGTTTTGGCATATAAAATTTCATCATTTGAACCAAATGCAATAGGATCCTTATCTCCAAAAAACTTTTTGTCGTATGCTTTTTCAAACCCTAATGCCATAGGATACATTTCATCACGATTCCAAAATGTAATATCATTTGTATGAAAAGTTGCGCTCCTGTAACCGAATTTAGAAAGTAACTTTGGTAAACTCGGTATATCCCGGTTGCCAAATGTATCAGCCATAGCGTTTGGTCCAAATGGATAAAGAGAGGTATTTACCGCAAATTCCGCATCCGATGTATTTCCAATACCTACTTGTTGGTAAAAGTTTGGAAAGTATAGATTTTCTTTTGCCAATTTATTTAAGTTAGGCGTTATTTCTATGCCATCAATCTTCAACCCGACAAGTGCATTTTCAAATGATTCAAGTTGGAGGATAATAAGGTTTTTGTTTTTCGCAATCCCCAGCCATTTCTTTGGATATGCTTTGTCTAAGCCTTTAATTCCATTTACTTTTTCATTTGTGAACGAAGATACTTCAACTGTCTCTTTCGTATGAGTTTTTATTGCACTGTATAATTGGTAATTTGATATGCCCATTTTCTCAACTAACACCTTTTCGTTTTTTATATCCTCGCTATGTACAATATAGGTATTTCCAAATATTAATAACAAAGAACACATTAATAGAGTGTATTGATACAATCTTTTCATTTTGAATTTCGGCATAAACAACTCTTTATTCATAACCATCATAATAATGAGTACAAAAATATCCAAAAATAACGTAAAGTATATAGGGTTAAAGAACGCTTTTATAGTTTCAAATATTGCTCCCAATTGTCCAACATGCGCTAATGATTGATACGTTGGAATCGTTCCGTAAAAATCATTGTATATCAATGTAGAAAAAAGGATTAACGAGAACATAAAGTTTGCAGTTAGAACCCCTATTTTCCTCATGATACGAGGTAAACTTTCTATAAGAACTCCTACTATCAAAACAAAACCTATTTCCGCTATAAATGTATGATAAATTTCGACTTTGTGAAATATAACAAAACGAACCAACATGATTTTTAAAATTACAATTGCTAAAAATAGTGTTGTGTAATTTATTCCTGGTCGATTTTCCATAAAACCCCTCCATAACGTCATCTCCCTACAATGCTTGCGTTTTATCACTTGCAACAAGGACTTTATCAGACAAAACACATACACGTGTAATATTTTTCCAATTAAAAGGTCTTTTATTCGCTGGCCCAATACCTTATTTTTTGTTATAGCTAATACTACCAATTCCAAGCACTGTTCAGATTTGGTGTATAAAAAATAAACCTCGCACTAACTACCTTTGTTAAAATCCTCCAAAAATAAAAAGCCCAAAATTGGGCTTCAGTATGTCTACAGCTTTTTATTTTTTGCCTCTAAAACAAACATTAAATTACCGAGAAAAACTGCAAGTCCTGAATTTCGATACCTGCTGTCTTTATATGAAGATGTGTATTACGATTCAAACAACAACCGTCACTTCAGGTTTTATATAATCGAGAAGGGCAAAATTCTTCGGCAAATAAAGAGGATAACGTGGAAAACCTTCTCTTGTAAACCCGAGGCAATGGATATGATATCCTTGAAGCAGCTTTGGAACGTCCAGGTCGCGGTTATGAACTACAGTTCTCGTCCCAAAGTGATAATCGCCTGCGAACTATTGAGCGCGCGCAGCACATATTTCTCGTTTTCCATCCCTACAGCAGTAGCCTTGTCGACACCCAGCAGCCTCTTTCTATCCGTACCGATAACAATATTCTTGGTTAAAGTGGGAAGGCGAGCTGCATATCCCATTACCATATTCCTCTTACAACGTTGTTCTTGGCATCGATTCAGCGTTAGACGGGATAGGCGCCAAAGTGTCCGTAGGGAAAGAGACAGAAATATATGCTGCCGTTACCGGTAAGAATAAAAAGGAGTGAGATAGATGGGACTACTTCCCATCGGTTCCGTTGTCACAATTGGCGAATGGGAACAGCAACTCATGATATATGGCAGAGCACAAAATGAAGTGGCTGCGGGTAAAGTCTGGGACTATGTGGCTTGCCCGTATCCTGTAGGAAACTATTCGAAGGAATCAAACGTATTGTTTAACCACCAGCAGATTGAACCGGTTGCTTTTTATTTTGGCACTACGATGCATTAAAATAAGCTGTATTGCCCATACTATTGGGTTCATATCTTTGTATACCGCTTATTTTCAGGGTAACCTAATAAACATAAGATTGTAATTAAAAATAAGCAGCACATCATAGTTAGTGTGCTGCTACATTAAGATTTCCGCTGATATGATGCGTATTTTTCTGAACAAAATCTTTCCGAACTTGATCACTACAATCTCGTTTCCATCGTGATGATCGAGCACAATGGCGCAGTTGACAAGTTAGTTTTTCAACAATCTGTAAAGATGTATATTCTTGTCATCATGGTTTTTCTAGTTCCTGTATTTCGCATAAGAGATTGACTGAATAGCCTTTGTTCTACTTTCTGACGCTTGGATTCTAATAAAACTTGTATTCCTATTTCTTTATTTAGCGTTCAATTCTTTAAGTTCTTTTAAAGAATAAAATGTGCCACGCCAATTAATCCCGCCTCTTCTTAATGTTAAATAAGCTGAACGGAATAAAGTGTAAATATAGCATGAAACCGTGATAGGAAGTAATAAGAATTCTAAAGTAGAGCCGAAAGAAACCTTTCGTATACAACTTACATAGAGCAAACATAGAAGTGTCAATGATAAGATATGTACAATCAACATCCAATCATTAAATAATAAACCAATGAAAGGATAAATAGCAAATAAACATTGTAAGAACGTAAAGCCAATAACTTTCCAAAATTTATAGTCTAAGGCACCAAAAAAATTTTTTTCAAACCCTTTAATAGCATCTTTTAGACTTGGATACCACTCAACTTCGATAAGCTCTTTACCGATTAAAAAGTGTTGATTGCATTGCATTTCTTTAGCCTTTTTACCAAGTTCAATATCGTCAATTGGATGTAAGGGAAATGTTCTATGAGTACCTAATTGCATATACACATCCCTTTTAATTAGATTGAATGCGCCAACACCAACTCCCTTCCCTTTCTTACCACGAACGTATACTTTCCAAGGCTCAACAAAAATACAGAAATACAATAAAAACAAATGGATAAATGATCTAAGTGCAAAATTATTGCAAATGATATAAGGAATCATTGCCATATGTTCAACATGGTTTGCAACTACATAGTCCATTGTTTTTGAAATCGTTTCTTTTTTAAAAACTATATCAGCGTCTGTAAATACAAGATACTCCCCCTTAGAAACTAAGTAGCCTTGATACAGTGCATGATTTTTACCCAACCAATCCTTTGGTAATTCTTGAATATGGACGGTTTGATAGGAAACATTCCCATCATTAGATATCCTCTCTTTAAATTGTTCTATTATTTTGCCAGTCTCATCATCAGAACGATCATTAACTACGATAATTTCTAAATTTTTATAGTTTTGTTCGTACAAATGAGTAAGTGTTTTCTCAATAGATTCTTCTTCATCTTTGGCAGCAATAATTACCGAAATAAGAGGTCCATGACTTACACCTTTAGCAACCTTAGATAAATAAGGTATTTTTCGAAGCCCCTTAATAGCATTAAACAAATACATCGAAATTAGGATGAGGGAAATGATGGAGATAACTCCAAAAACCTTCATATTTATTCATTCCTTCCTTGTTTGTTATTTCCCCATTATAACTAAATATATGGTGCTTGCATTATTTTTTATATTTCTCTTGTTAATGATAAAGCAAATAAATAAAGATTTTAGGCATAGCCTTTACTCCAAGCTTGTGCATCTCATTGCTAGCGTAATTGAGGACAAGCAGCTCAAATTCTTCCCGCACTGTCCTCGTAGTAGCAGTTTAGACCCAAAGTCTTTTCCCTTCACTGTTATACTCCTTATTACCTATACAAAAGCCAAATTGAAAACAAACAGGGCTTATGTAGTCTACCGTACTACATAAGCCCTTAAAATTTTTGAAGAAGTTGGAACACTTGAGGAGTTTGTCAACAGCTCCCGAATTCCCAGCCTTGTTTGCTATTTTTTAATATTTAATAATGCATTATAAATATTTGCCTCACCAGCTCCAAATAAAGCATCTTGTCCTGGCTTACCATAATCTTTTGCCGTTTGCTTGATCAAGTTTGCTACTTGCGCAGGAGAATATGTTGGGTGAGCTGCTTTAATAACCCCTGCAATTCCTGCTACCTTTGGTGAAGCCATTGATGTTCCGTGAAGTAAAGCATAGCTATGCAGATTGGAAGTGAAATATGGCTCCAAATATGTCGGCCATGTGCTTAATGTGCGATAATGGAAATCACGCTGTGCCAAATTTCTTGTTTTAGCATAAATAGGACCGTTATCACCGCCTGGTGCTGCTACATCAATAAAGTGGTTTCCATAGTTGGAATAGAACGCGATTGCGTCAGTTGACCATTCATTAGAAGAGGATACAGTAACAACACCAGGAATTTGACCAGGTGTTTCAACAGTTGGACCCTTAAAAGTAAGGCCGTTTCCGCCGTATGTCTCATTTAAGTAATTCGTTACCATCTTCTTATCATCCATATTCAATGACTCGTTGCCACCCGCTGCTACGACTGTTACATTTTTTTGTACGGCATACTCAATTGCACGCTTCCAGATAAGAACATCAGCAATATCGCTATATTTTTGGCCATTATAATAGTATTTTAAGCTATCGAATCCACCGATAGACATATTAATAACGTCTACTCTATCATTTGCAGCAGCAACAATGGCATCCACGATCCAAGCTGTTGGTGCACTGCCTGCTTCAGGGAAAACACGATACGAACGAATTTTAAGGTCTGGTCCTACCCCTTTTAATTTACCGTTCGCTGCAATTGAGCCCGCTACGTGAGTTCCATGCCCGCCGCGATCCAATACATCAGCAGGATTACCTGTTTCAGTCTCGTCCACGCCGGGTGGCACGAAGTTGCGGCCGCCGAGATAGTTTGCTTTTAGGTCAGGATGGTTGGCATCAATACCGCTGTCGATTACGCCGACTGTTGCTCCTTTTCCTGTTCCTCCATTAATTCCATAGGATTTACCATCATTCGTCACTTCTTTTATATCCCATTGATAGTCCCAATAGCTATTTATATCTTGCGGCTGCGGGATATCTGTTACCGGCTGTCCGTCAGCTGCTGCTGGACGTATTTCTTCCTTATCTAAAGTATGTACAATCTCTTGGTTCGCAGCTTGGACAGAAGAAACGCCCTTCAGATTGTCCAAAAAGGAAGCGTTGCTTGATTTTACCTCTAAGGCGCCAACGGCAGGGATGGCGCGGAGAACTTGTCCTCCTGCATTCTTAATAATGTCTTGATAATTGCTTGGTAAATCTTTCTTAAAGGCAATCAAATAATTTTTTTCTGTTTGAGCTGTGCTTGTTGTTTTTGCTTGTGCTGACACATTGTTTCCAGCTAGAGCACCGAATACTAAGGCTGTAGCTAGTGACACAGAGGCTAACTTGATATTCATTGCTATCCCCCCTAAAATTGGTAATATATATCTAAGATTCTATTCCACATAAGGAATGATAAAACCTCCAATAACGGACTACCTTACAAATAATTCGTATATCTTTTCGATTCCGTACATAACTATTCCGATTCCTACTGAGCCTATGACAATCCAAGCTATATCCTTCACGTTCTGTTTCGCCTTTGGATGAACAAGCGGTCTTTCGCTAGTCCGTAATTGTCGATATTTTTTCAAGTCATCCATAATCGTCCCTCCGTCAATGTATCGTTTACTTAAACATATTCCGAAGCTATTAAAACGGCGTGGGCGGCATATTAACGAAATCCTCTTTTAAAAATAAAAATTTTCTTATTTTATCGTTTTTTTGGTGAACTGTTTTCTTAGTTTGATGGGCATGGGGTTCCATCCCGACTAGCACTTGGTCTAATATAGACCAAGTGCTTTTCTTTTTTCTGAATACCCTCTGTATATTCTTCCATGTGAGGTTTAGTGAGGTAAGCGAGGGGCAACGATGCCCCTCGCTTACCTCACTAAACAAAAAAAGGAATTTGTTACATACCATTTTTTGGAATATCCTTCTGTCATATGATACGACAAGGGAAATTTACTTTTTTCTATCATTTTCTCTGTTACAAGCCTTTAAAGAAATATTACATTTATATGTTGATTATATGTTTTTCCCAGTTACGTGAAATGAGATTGCTATAATTCAGGTATTACATACAGAAACTGGAGGTAAACGAATGAAGAAAGTACTAGGTATGACAACAGCAGCAATCTTTGGGTTAGGGGTCTTTACAGCTACTGCAGATGCAGCAACAGTTGTAAATACGGATGTATTAAACATTCGACAAGCTCCGAACACTAACTCACACATTCTTGGAAAAGTAAAAAATGGACAAACACTACAAGTAAAAAATGATGCAAATAACTGGCTGGAGATTGAATATAACGGAAAAAAAGCTTATGTAAGCAAACCATATACAAAAGATGACGGTGTATATTATGTAACAGCAGATGTATTAAACGTACGCGATGGTGCCGGCACAAACCATAACGTGATTGGTAAGTTGAAAGATGGACAAAGAGTGCAAGTGGTTGGCGACGGTGGAAACGGCTGGGCAGTTATTGCCTTTAAGGGCGGATCCGCATATGTCAGCAAAGAATTTTTAGGTGCGCAAACAGAACATACACAAACAACACAAACAATACATACACAAACAACACATACACAAACAGCAAAACCACAAGTAAAATCAGCACAAGAAATCCAAGTTGTGGCTACCTCATACACACCTTATGAAGAGGATGGTTATAACGGTATGACCGCAACAGGTATAAACCTGCGCAAAAACCCAAATATGAAGCTGATTGCGGTCGATCCAAAAGTCATTCCGCTTGGTTCAAAAGTATGGGTAGAGGGATATGGTGAAGCAATTGCTGGCGATACAGGCGGTGCCATTAAAGGAAACCGTATTGATGTATTAAAACCGACACAAAATGAAGCGCTACAATGGGGACGCAAAACTGTAACAGTGCGCGTGCTGGATTAATAGCAATCTGTGAGAGCTCTGCCTATTTTGGCAGGGTTCTTTTTCGATTTCAAAAGATACAACATGCTTTTATAGAATATGGGAATGGCTATATCAGATGAACTTCACCTCTTTTCTCAAGAATTGCAATGACATCAATGACATATGTCGCCTAATGTTCTAAAACAACTAGCTAAACAGATAGGATTTCTTCAACGCAAAAGTGAGTATCGAGCACAAGACAATGCAAGGTGTTTCAAGCCGGCAATCAATAGGGAATCAAAACGGTAAAAATGGGACATGGTATAAAAAAGAAACACTGGTAAATTGAATAAGTGAATATTTGATTTCTATAATTACTATGAATGAAATGTGAGGGAATGATAGAATGCAGCGAGTTATTCAAGTAGAGGAACGGCCCTCTATTATAAGAAGTATTCCACTTAGTCTTCAGCATTTGTTTGCGATGTTTGGATCGAACATACTCGTTCCTATTCTTTTTAATATCAACCCGGCTACTATTTTGTTAATGAATGGTGTTGGCACGCTGTTATATTTATTTATTTGCAAATGGAAGATTCCAGCCTATCTGGGATCAAGTTTTGCTTTTATTTCTCCCGTGTTTGTTGTTCTTTCTTCACATAGCTATCAGTATGCTCTTGGCGGTTTTATCATTGTAGGATTTATTTTCTTACTGGTCGGTATGCTCATTCGTTTGGTCGGTACCAAATGGATTGATGTCGTATTCCCTTCCGCCGCTATGGGAGCAATCGTGGCTATCATTGGATTAGAACTCGTTCCAGTTGCAGCGGAAATGGCCGGGATCATCAAACCTTTGAATAATCCCCCTGCTAATTGGACCTATGACTCAAAAGTCATTACCGTATCCTTAGTCACTTTGCTCATTACGATACTTGGCAATGTCATTTTCCGTGGATTTCTTAGTATCATTCCAATCCTTGTTGGCGTGATATCGGGTTATGTACTCGCTTCGATAATGGGAATGGTTGACTGGCATAAGGTTGCGGAAGCAAAATGGTTTGCGCTCCCAAATTTTTACTCCCCTCGTTTTGATTTAGCGAGCATCGCCGTCATCGCTCCTGCGGCTCTCGTAGTAATTGCCGAGCACATTGGCCATTTAATTGTTACGGAAAATATCGTCAATCGTGAACTTTCTAAAGACCCCGGTCTTGGTCGTTCTCTAATTGGTAATGGTGTAGCAACGGTGCTTTCTGGCTGTTTCGGCTCCACGCCGAATACAACTTACGGGGAAAACATCGGGGTGATGGCTATTTCAAAAGTGTATTCAACTTGGGTCATCGGTGGTGCTGCTGTATTCTCCATCATTTTATCTTTTTGCGGGAAACTGGCTGCCATCATATCAACTATTCCTACTCCTGTTATGGGCGGTATATCCTTATTATTGTTTGGTGTTATCTCTTCCTCCGGTATTAGGATTCTTGTAGAGGAAAAAGTTGATTATTCTAAACCAATTAATCTCATTTTGACAACGATTGTGTTGGTCATAGGAATTAGCGGTGCGACTTTTACCTGGGGAGCAACAACGCTAAAAGGAATGGCGCTGGCAACGGTCATCGCTATTCTTCTAAGTCTTTTCTTTAAAGTACTTGAAAAATTTAACCTTTTAAATCAATAACTTTGGATTTCCAATATATATTGGAAACTTAACGTACAAAATCTCAGCAATCAAAAAATTTCATATAGAAGAATTAAGATATCTGCACTGTAAAGACACGACAGAAGCGAAAGTTAAAGGGTTAAAATGAAGATAAATAAAACAAGGCACCTCATCGGGTGCCTTTCACTTCATTTATGGTTATACGCTATGTCGATATGACCTATAGGGCGTTGCTGCCGCGTTGCAGTCCGGCGTTGATCCGTGCTAGGATATCCTCCCCTTGATCATATAACCCCTTCTCGTAGGCATAACCCTCGATTATGCGCAATATTATCTCTTCCGATAAATCGATGCCTAATTCTATTTCTTCGTTCATGATGTCACCTTCCTTTCGTAATTTTACGTAAATAGGATAACCATGATCGAAGGAATTAATCAGCATTTTTGGTTATGGATACAATCGTAAGTGGCAATTTAATCTATTTTGTTTGCAACCTGTATATCTTCGTTATCAATTCATGAATTTTTGCGTCATAATACGCCATTCCATTAAAATCCTCTTCAATCTCTGCTTGTCTAAGTAAGAAATCTAACAGAAATATTCTTTGTGAGAGTGACATAATATCTAATTGTTTTGAAGAATCATTTTCAACAATATTTTTAAAAACAGGAATTAATTGCGGATAAATACTTTCGAAATTAGGGCTGCCTGAACCCCAACATGAAAAGCAAATACCTTCTTGTACATGCTCATATTCTGGTATAAGTTCTTTTCTACCGCACTTTTTACAACCCTTCACAACCGTTTCAATCATACTAACCTCTCCCTAAGTATTTGATGAATACGATTAGTATACTTGAATATCCATAATATTCACATTAATTTTATGTAACAAATACTTCCTTAGGCTAGCCTACTCTTAGTTTGAAAAGAAGAGTAAGTGGATGTAATCCAAGCATGACACCAGCAGAAATGTTGACGCCCCATTATTTCTAAGTTGTTTTCTTTAACAAAATATGGTAAATGAAATTAATAATGACGCAGACTGTTTTACCATGTCAATGCAGCGTACACACTCTTCGCATTTGTTTATTTCTCACCGTACTACATGCCACCTTCACTGTCCACTTATCTGCACAGAAACTTCTCCTACTTGTGTCTATATCTATACATTGTCCGCTCCCGCTCCTGTTTTTTCTATCTCCAGTATATCTGTATTTTAAAATGATATCACCAGGGAAAACCCATACAAAAAGGCGCCACACGTTTTCGCGTAGCGCCCGCAAATATTCTTATCCGATATTACCTTGCAAATGCTGATTCACGAGCATTTCATTAGAAAAAAGATTATGTATGGCGGGGGCTCCCCCTCTAAGTTGACATAGTTAATTAAGTCCGTGCTGGAACAGGCGAAGTTGCAGTGTCTGAATAGCCAGGAGGATGAGAGGCTGTCTCACATGGGTGAAAACCGTCCCATTTGAGACAGTCTCTTTTTGCCATGCTTTAGATTAGTTAAATACTGTGTAAATTCCTGAAATTACTCTCAATTAGGTGTCCCCAACTCAAAACATTATCTATTTAAATCTTTTTTCGTTACTTCACTTCTGATATTTACATCTTTTGAGAATTCAGTATCGTTTTTTAGATTATTCGGATATTTATTTTTGCGTTTTCGATTATCATTCCGATTAGTCATTAATTGCCCTCCTCTTCTTAAGATTCGTACCTATTTTGTACCAAAGGAACTATTTAATACAGATTAAATTGTTATTTTAAGTGGACGCTGATTGTATTCATTTCTTCGAGCACGGCAAGCAAGTATTCCCATGTACGGATTGTGGACGGGATGCTGAGATGCTCATTCGGCGTATGGACATCATACATATCAGGTCCGATGGAAATGGCATCTAGACCCGGCATCTTCTCAGTGAAAATACCGCATTCGATACCGGCATGAATTGCGATGATTTCTGCCTCTTTTCCATACTTATCTTGATATACCTTTTTGCATAGCTCGCGAATTGCTGAATCCGGATTGTATGCCCATTCAGGATAGTCACCCTTCATTTCAACCTTGCCGCCTAAAGTCTTCGCAATGACCTTCACTTGATTCAAGATTTGCTCTTTTAAGCTTCTTACAGAGCTGCGAATTTCATTTTGAAAGCTTACTTCCGAACCAGTTGTCGTGATAACACCTAGATTTGTTGAAGATTCCACTAATCCTTCAATATCCATGCTCATGCTTTGAATGCCGTTTGGCGTTAACATGATTGCTTGTACAATCCATTCTGTCGTTTCTTTTGAAAACACTTTTTCTGCAGGACCTGCTTTTTCAAGCTTTACATATACCCCTCGGTCAGCAGCTCGCAATTCATTTTTCAATACTTGATTCCACTCATCTATTTTCTTCTCTAATTTCTCAGTAGTCTGCAGTTCCACAACCAGAACGGCCTCTGCTTCCCGAGGAATTGCATTTGACTTCAAGCCGCCGTTGATTTCGCTTAATGTATATGTAAACTCATTGGATATGTCGTATAAAATGCGGCCTAGCAATTTATTGGCGTTTCCTCTTTCTTTGTCAATTTCCATGCCGGAGTGTCCCCCCCGCAAACCTCCGATACTGAGACGGTATGTTTCTGCAGTTTCGGGAGCAGCGTTCCAGCTGATTGGAAAGCTTAACTGCCCTTTAATCCCACCGGCACTGCTGACAAGCAGCTTGCCTTCTTCTTCTGTATCAAGATTGATGAAGATTTTGCCTGTGAAGTGACTCGGATCAACAGCAATCGCACCGCCCATCGTCGTCTCTTCTTCTGTTGTAATGACTACTTCAAGAGCAGGATGTGCAATGTTATCAGCATCGAGCAAAGCAAGCGCATAAGCAACCGCAATTCCATTATCTGCTCCTAATGTCGTCTCATTCGCATGCAGCATGTCTTCGTCGATTCTTAACTCAATAGGATCTTTTTCAAAATCATGGACTGTTCCTTTATTCAGCTCGCACACCATATCCATATGCCCTTGCAGAATAACAGCCGGCGCATTCTCATAGCCCTTCGAAGCTGGCTTTTTAATAATTACATTTAATGCCTCGTCCTGTACTATTTCAAGATCCCGCTCTTGTGCAAAACCTGCTAAATAATCGCTGATTTTCTTTTCATTCCCGGATTCTCTCGGAATATTCGAAATCTCCTTAAAAAAGTGAAATACTGGATGCTTTATTAATTCTTCTACAGTTTGAAACATATGTATCACCCCTTCTATGCAGACGCAACACAACCTGCTTTATATACACTTATTATATAGTTTGTAACAGCTTCTGCACAAAAATTACGATAAATGAAATTTAACATATTATGGAAATTCTTCATGTTGTTCTTTATACAAAATAAAACGAATGTTATCTAGTAACACCTGTTTTATTCATTTCTTTTAAAGGATACACAAAGTGTATGTTTTGTTCATCATTTTAACCTCTTTAGTCTAATACACTATGAACTGATGATGTTCACAACTCTTTTTCCACTTTTTTCTAACTTGATTTTCGACAAAATACTTGCTTGTTGGCACATACTACGCTTATTGGAGGTGACGATCATGGGACACAATCAAGACCCGTTCACAACAAAGAAGCGTACTGCCAACGGACAATACGATAAGGAACCGCACAGCATCGACAGCCACGGCAATTTTGTACCTAACACACCAACGAATGACGCTGTTCTTCGTGCTGAAAGACCAAAGAAGAAATGAAACAAGCCCTGGATTCTCTCCTGGGCTTTTTACAGCTATAATAATTTTTATTAATATTGTTCCGCCAGTTTTAAAAGCACTAATTTCACATATATTATCGGTTTTAAATACAATTCTTCCGTGGCTATCCATGATTTTTTACGGGATTTGTTACATTAAGCACCTGTTTAACTACACCTTTTTCTCCTTAGGAATGATATAGTCCTCAAATTTCTGCTCAGTTTGCCCTTCATTTCTATAAATTAAGTTATTTTTTTATTCAAATCACTTGAATATGAAATGACGAATAGTAAAATAAAATTATGTGTTAGTAATAACTAAAAAATGCATTATTAGAAAATTAGAGTTATGCGATAAAGTGTTTATACAACTTGATAGGGATTAGTAGTTATAATAAGCTCATGTGTACCTGCAAAGCCATACGATTTGCTCTTTTTCCTATAATTATGGACGTAAAGACTCCATGTTAAGTAGCATGGATTATAAATTAAGATAATTGCTCTTAATTTTCATTTCCTACATTTTTTAATTGGCAAACACAATGTTGTATCCATATCGTTGAGGGAGTAGAAATACATGAATACAAAGTATATAGAGATTGAATTAGAAAATACATTAAAAAAGTTAAATGACATTGAATTTGCGTTAAATCAATCTTCTATAGTGGCAATCACAGATAGAAGAGGGATCATCAATTTCGTTAACGATATGTTTTGTGAGATTTCTAAATATAGTCGGGAAGAGCTTCTTGGGCAAGATCATAGCATTTTAAATTCAGGATATCATTCAAACACATTTTTCAGGAATATGTGGAAAACAATCGGCAGTGGGAATGTGTGGAAAGGAGAGATTAAAAACAAAGCAAAAGATGGAACATTTTATTGGGTATATACAACCATCGTACCTTTCTTAGACGATCAGGGAAAACCGTATCAATATGTGTCAATCCGATATGATATTACCCATCGTAAAATCATGGAAAAAGAGATTCATCAACTGGCATTTTATGATCCATTAACAAAATTACCAAATCGAACCTCATTAGATAAACATTTAAAATACATACTTTCAAACAAAACTAGTTCAAATCAAATTGCTATTTTATTTTTAGATTTAGATCGATTTAAGTCTATTAATGATACGTTGGGGCACGCAACGGGAGATGCTTTGTTAAAACAGGTTGGGCAAAGATTAAAAGATAGTGTACGTGCAATTGATTTTGTTTCGCGTCAAGGCGGAGACGAATTTATTATTGTGTTAGAAGATATACACGAGCGTCAAGAAATCACTGCGGTTGCTAACAGAATTATTGAAACGCTGTCCTCCCCATTTTATATTCAAGATGAAAAAATTTTCACATCAACAAGCATTGGAATTAGCGAAGTTTCACTTTCTGATATGCAAAAGAACAGTGAAGCAAAACTCGAAACCATTATAGAACAACTGACTAAAGAAGCTGATATTGCCATGTACCATGCAAAAAACATGGGCGGCGGCACATATCAGTTTCACACATCTGCTCTTAATAAAAAAATGACGAGATATTTAAGATTGGAAAATCAACTCAGACAAGCGCTAGAAAATGAAGAATTTTCGGTTGTGTATCAGCCCCTAGTCAATTTGGTTAATCATACTACAGTTGGAGTCGAAGCTCTTTTGCGTTGGAACAATCCCATATTTGGTGAAGTGGCTCCTTCAGAGTTTATTCCTATTTTAGAGGAAACAGGGTTAATTATTCCGATTGGAAAATGGGTATTGCGACAAGCCTGCAAACAAATGAAGCTCTGGAAAGACGATGGAATTCCATTATCGAGGGTTGCAGTAAACCTCTCACCTAGACAATTTTTGAATAGTTATTTGATTAATGATATTACGCAAATTTTACAAGACACTCCGCTCGAACCCAAATGCTTAGAATTAGAAATAACAGAAAGTATGGTACTGGATATTAAAAGGACTACAAGCGTATTAAAGCAATTAAAAGACCTAGGTATCACCATATCAGTTGATGATTTCGGCACAGGATATTCCTCTTTAAGTTACTTAAAGCATTTACCCATTGATAATTTAAAGATAGACAAATCATTTATACAAAGTGTGAACCAAGATGGAGAAATTATGGTTAAGACAATTATAGATATAGGAAAGAATCTAAATTTCAATATAATTGCCGAAGGAATTGAAACGAAAGAACAATTATCAATTCTTAAAACAGGAGGATGTCATATAGGGCAAGGATATCTCTTTAGTCATCCTCTGCCAGCTCACCTCCTCCCATCCTATTTAAATGAGACTCTTTTAAATACTATTGTATGAAACATAAAATGTGCAGAGGGCACAACATAAATGTGATTCTATATATATTGGCGAACAAAGAAAAGAGCAAGCCTTACAAGCTTGCTCTTTTCTTTGTTCCATTATTTATTTACTTTTCTAGAATCATAATTAACATCAGTTTGCGGTTCATTGAATAGCTGTGTTGTCGAAACTTTGGATAGCTACTGTGTCTTCATTTGTTTCATAATACGAAAGTTGTACGGTATCACCTTTTTCCGTGTTAATGATTTCTTTTGATACGGTCGGTGATACAAGAAATGCTTTCGTTTGACCTTGCAATAACACATAGTAAACCGTCCCATCTTTGTCTATATACGGGTTGATACGGAATACCGTTCCTTGTAACGTTACCTTCTTACTATCTTTGGTCGGTGCAATATTTCCTTTGTGAATGCTTGCTAGTTTTCGTTTATAATCGTCAAATGCTTCTTCTTTTGTGTTTCCGAATGCTACCAAGACCTTAGAACTGTCTGCACGAACCACTGCCACGCCCTGATACATATTGTTTCCATCGTAGACAGGTATGACAAAACTTGGAGAGCCATAGATGGTGTAGTATGTAGGATAGGAGCCCTTCCACGTTTTGTTTCGTACAACCATTTCAGACTGATTCACCGCTTTCACTGCTTCGTCTCCTGTTAATACCCCGTTTACTTTCGGATAAATAGTAATTTCTCCCGTTTTGGCATTCATCACACCAAAACGGCTCATGCTTTTTCCACTTCCATTCGGACGAGTGAAATCAACCGTGTAGATGAGTTCTCCCTTTTCATTAAACGTCGTACGAATATCATTTGGCGTATGCATATCTTTTTGTCCAATATGCGTATTCCAAAATCCATGGACATATTCGCCGATGTACGTGAAGTAATCTGCTGCAATGGACTTCGTAAACACAAGATCAACCCACTTCGGTTCCGACCCTTTTGGATATTTCTTCATTTCGCCTGTTTTTGGATCAACTACAATAACACCATCTAAAACAGGTCCACTTCTCCATAATTTGTAATGCCCGTAGGATACGACATAATAGGGATATCCCTTATCATCAGGTTCGAGGTTTGTTTCGAACAACACCAAAGAAGGGTACTCGTTTCGGACATGTCGCATAAGATTTTTGTCGAAATAGGCGGAATCTATGTACACCAGCTTGCTGTTATAAATAATCGCATCTGCATCAGGGTCAGTAACGGATACAGATGCATATCCTGGCGTTTGCTTTGCTTTGAACGCTTTGAACAGAGAGGAAAACTCATAAGGTGCTACGTATTGCAATTGATTCCCGACTTTTTGGATACGGTAATCTCCTTCTTCGAACCATGATGTGTTTGTGAGCCTTCCAGACAGCTTATCAATTTTGTATTGGGCACTGCTTCCATTAATGAGAGGAATGGTCCCGAGGTTGTTGATTTCATCTGGCACTTTATTTTCAACCGTTGTGTGCGTCTGCGCCATATGATAGAAGGTTTCGTATTGAGTGAATCCAACACACCATCCCCCAATGGTGACCAAGAGGAGGACGATAGTTCCCGTAAAAATAACTCTAGAAAATCTGTTCATAAATAAAAATTCTGCGCCTTGAATGATGACGAGCCAGATTCCGAATGTGTCGAAAAACGCAGCTACTGTGTGTTCATTTAAAGCCACGTCCCAAATGAAAAAGGAAATGATACAGCCGAACATCCAACGAGTCGCTTGGACCCAAAGAAATGTTGCCGTTGAGAATGTCTCGTCTTTTTCTCGTAATACAACCTTTTTCCACAAGGATACATTAAAACTTACAAATAAAAGTCCCCAACCTGCATTGCTCAGGATACCAACTAACACAAATTTTAGAAACACTAGTATAGCCATATGGTTTCCCCTTCCCATTTTTCTATTTCTATAGCAATATTAGTATATCGTTTTTTTTTACTTTTGCAATTTTCATTTTCGCTGATGAGGACCTGCCTCACACTTCACAGCAAGTATTCTTAGCAAGTGATGATTCCCAATGGATTACAGGCCAAACAATTCGGATTAATGGCGGATTTACATAATAACAATAAAACCCTTAAGAACTAATTATCTTAAGGGTTTTATTTGATTCACGTTGTAATACCCTACAATGAATATCTCCTCGATCAAACATCACACGACAGTTTGTCCAGAAAATTTAAATTCCCTATGTGCTGCTACAGCTGGCTCTTTTTATATTGCTGTTGCTCCTTATTCTAAGAGGAGTGCCCCCTTTCTACTTTATATAATTCCCCCAATTATTTACTCACTACGTACGCATATTTTTTACAAATAGATAACTTGTCTAATCAAGAGGATATGCTCTCAAATAGAATAATATAGGAACTGCCTCCAAGGATGTAATCTAACACGAAAAAACGGACGGTGCACCTTACTTTTTTCTATTCATTCTTGTCCCTGTAAACACTACTTCATGACTATATCTATATATAAGTGGATTGTAATTTAGACATGTCCATGTGCTAGGTGCAACCAAAAGGGAGTATGGCATGCTTCTTCTCTCTGGTTTACCCTTGCATGAACCAAAGGTTTGGCCGCTTCTGCACGTCGCCGGATGATCTCTCACCACTATCAAAAGACGTTTTTTTTATTCACTTGTATATACATGCAGTAAATTATGTATTTATTATCTCTGGAAAGGGGAGATATACAATAGCTTACTCATTTCAACAATGCCTTTATATATGTTTAAAAATTTCAATTGCCCCTGATACCGACATAGGTCTTTCTATAACTGATTTCGACACATGTTCACCAGGAATTACAATTGATGATGGTGTAATCCTCATCGAGTTACCGTTAGTTGCATGTGTAGAAATTACAATTCATGATGACTTTAGTATTTCGGTTGAACTCATTGACTCATTAGTCTTTCTTTCTTTTCCACCTTCTATCTAACATAGCCAAAAATAAAAAAGTGAAATCCTGAGGTGCAAAGGATTTCACTTTTTCTTGCTGTTTTATAAGGTATACATAGTTTTTACTATGACGTTAATAAGAAATATTATGGCATCAGCCCCGCCTACGCTGAATACCTTGATAGCCACCAGTGCTATCCAACCCATTATTATCATAACAGAAAGCGCTTACAATGTAAATGAGTTTTTATGAATTTTTAGAATTTTCTTGATTTTATGGAGTTTTGCTATAATAAAGGAATCCTGTAATGATCCCCAATGTTTGTGACATACACTCTTTAATCTAAGACACGCATCCTCCTGTAAGGCGTGTCTTATCTTTTTTAAAGCTTACCTGTGGGTGAGTTTTTTTCTTATGTGGTCTGGAAGCTAATTCATTAATCAAAATTCGGCCTTCATAGCGGTCATCACACAAGGCAGATTTAGTGTTGGGTTCACAAAGAATAAATCGGTATCCCATATTCCGCCCGGCTAACACCATCATTCTTCCCAACTGCCCTCCCCCTAAGATACCAATGGTTGAGCCTGGTTTAATTATTTTCACAGGATTTCCCTCTTCAGGACTTTCAAAACATGCAGCGATTTCCGGATTATTGAATGGTTTTAGGTTATCCTACATTTGAATGTTTTATTTTTAAAGGACTGAAAAACTTTTTAGGTATTTGCATCATGAACAAATTCATATACACAACAAGTTTTACAGGATAGAAATGATCCTTCAGCAGAAAATAGTAAAAATGGTGTAATTGGGGGGACAAGGATGGCTTCAGAAATGCAGGAAAAATGTGGGGTATTTGGAATTTTCAATCACCCCAAAGCAGCCGATTTAACGTACTACGGACTTCATGCTCTTCAGCATCGTGGTCAGGAGAGTGCGGGAATCGTGGTTAGCGATGGTAAAACATTTAGACACCACCGCGGAATGGGGTTAGTTACCCAAGTATTTACACGTGACATTCTTGATGGACTAAGCGGAAATATGGCAATTGGCCATGTTCGATATTCAACTTCTGGTGAAAGTTTATTGCAAAACGCACAGCCCCTCGTTTTTAAATATAGTGAGGGAGACTTGGCTGTCGCCCATAACGGCAACCTAGTAAACGCAAGAATAGAACGAGATGTGTTACAACAGCAGGGAAGCATATTCCAAACAACAACCGATACGGAGATCATCGCTCACTTTATCGCCCGTTCCAGGAAAAAACGATTTGAAGAGGCAGCGCCTGATATTCTTACGCGAATCGATGGTTCTTTCGCCTTGCTTATTATGACGGAAAAACAGATGCTGATCGCTCTAGACCGTCATGGTTTGCGCCCCCTCTCGCTGGGAAGAATCGGTGAAGCCGTCGTCGCCGCTTCAGAAACATGTGCTTTGAATGCGGTTGATGCCAAGTTTTGGCGGGATGTGGAACCGGGAGAATGGCTTCTTGTTGACGAAAACGGGATTCAAACAGGACGATTCGCTCCAAAGGAAGAGTTATCCCTTTGTTCTTTTGAATTTGTTTATTTTGCTCGGCCTGATAGTGTCATTCACGGAAGAAGCATCTTATCGATTCGAAAAGAATTAGGTCAAATTCTAGCTAAGGAACATCCGACACAAGCGGATGTGGTGGTCGCCGTTCCCGACTCGAGCATCCCAGCCGCTATTGGCTTTGCCCAACAATCAGGAATTCCTTATGAGATGGGGCTGATTAAAAATCCATATGTGGGCCGCTCATTCATTGAACCTACCCAAGAACTGCGCGAATTGGCCGTTCGCCTCAAGTTGAGCACCGTTCAAGAAATTCTCGAAGGAAAAAGAGTTGTGCTTGTCGATGATTCAATTGTAAGGGGAACAACGAGCAAACGAATTGTCCAATTGATTCGGCAGGCAGGTGCCAAGGAAGTCCATGTTCGCATTAGTTCACCAATGGTTCGAAATCCTTGTTTTTATGGAATTGATATGCCGACAAAAGAAGAGTTGTTTGCCAACAGGCACGAACATGAACGAGCAATGGGACAGGCTATCGGAGCGGATACATTGGCATTTTTAAGCACTGAAGGGCTGTTAGAAGCAGTAGATGTGAATCTTGCAGAAAGCAGCAATCGATGCATAGCCTGTTTCAGTGGGGCTTATCCGACCGAATTGTATTTGAAGTAAGTAGCTACATGACAAAACTCAATAGGTGTCGGCTAGACCCATGAGCATTATTCTAAAAAGGCATGTTCCCATTGCTCGTGCCTTTTTGGACTTTCAGCATAACGTCTGAATCCGCATATAAGATAGGCTTTAATTTCAGCTTTCTTCTGAAAAATCTCAGATACAATCGTTCCATGAATTATTTCATGATTTCGGGTTTATCATACTTTACTCCGAAAGTTTCAACCGTTACTTTTTTCATTTTCTGCTCGTCAAGCGGCTTGTCTTGACTGTCTCGTTTCACATTTACAATTTGATTGACTGTATCCATTCCCTCAACGACTTTACCGAAAGCGGCATATTCACCATCAAGCTGAGGCGCTTTTTTTACCATAATAAAAAATTGCGAGCCAGCAGAGTCCGGATCGTTCGTTCTAGCCATCGAAATAACTCCTGTTTCGTGTTTTAAATTATTTTTAAAGTGATTTGAACTAAATTCTCCCTTGATCGTATAACCGGGACCGCCGGCTCCTGTTCCTTTTGGATCCCCCCCTTGAATCATAAATCCAGGGATTACTCGATGAAATGTTAATCCATCATAAAAACCTTTTTGCACTAAAGAAATGAAATTCAAGACCGTATTTGGAGCAATTTCAGGATATAATTCCAGTTTAATTTGCTGATCGTTCTCCATTACTATAGTAACAATCGGATTTTTCTCTACCTTCATTTTTTTAGTATCTTGCGTTTCCATTCCTTTTTTATCTGCATTTGTACCGCATCCTGCTAAGATAAGCGCAAAGATTAAAAACACTAGGCAAAGCGAATATATTGATTTTTTGTGCTTCATTATTACTGTCTCCTCCGTATGTATGCTTTTATTAATCATTTTTATTATAAATGATAAAATTAGGATTTTACACATGAGATGAAATTTTTGCCATTGAAATAAAAAACTGCCTTCATGATATCTATGAATGTAAAAGCAGAATCATTTGGATATCGAGATTCTTAGTCCTACCCTGACAAATAAACCCGTAAATGCTTGATACATATGGCTCCCCTGTTTCAGCTCTTTTATGTTATTTATTTGCTCTGGCTTTTGGGTTTAAACCTAGTCCTAATAAGAACTCTTTGTGAAGAAACGTGAAAGAATATGTAATATGTCTAAAAATGTTACAATAGTAGCCGATATTTAAGAAAAGCATTGACGGATGAAAGAAAAGGATGGTAGTATTCTCTCTATAAATAAAACCGTAATTATTTCGCTTTAAAGGAAGTAGGTAAAGGAGAGAGTAAAATCCATGAAAAGATGGAAGTACGGGGTATTAGTAGCTTCATTGGCAATTTCTACTGCTATTGTCGGCTGTTCAAAACAAAATATAGCACAGAAAGATAAGAATCAGGACCAGTCACTTAAGGTTGTCACAACATTTTATCCTATGTACGACTTTGCCAAGAATGTAGTTGGGACTAACGGAAAAGTAGATGTATTAATTCCAGCTGGAACAGAACCTCATGATTTTG
Source organism: Ectobacillus panaciterrae DSM 19096 (assembly GCF_000430785.1). Lineage (GTDB taxonomy): Bacteria > Bacillota > Bacilli > Bacillales > Bacillaceae_G > Ectobacillus > Ectobacillus panaciterrae. Next base: position 6,523 of record NZ_AUMR01000029.1, on the reverse strand, counting down.
AACCTTCTCCAAAAGACATCGCTAAAATTGAAGAGGCCGATGTATTTGTTTATAATAGTGATGACATGGAAACATGGGTTCCTAAAGTACTCAAGAGCCTTGACAATAAGAAGATTAAAGTAGTTGACGCTAGCAAGGGGATATCTCGTATAGAGGGCTCTGCTGAAGAAGACAAACAGAAACATTCTGATGAAAGTCCTAAGCATGTCATGGATCCTCACGTGTGGTTAGACCCAGTATTAGCCCAACAAGAAGTAGACAATATCAAAAAGGCTCTAGTAGAAGTAGATAAGGCGCATCAAGAAGCCTATGAGAAGAATGCTAATGAGTTCAACGCTAAATTAAAGGAATTAGATAACCAATTCCGAACAACTCTAGATAAAGCGAAACGAAAGGAATTTGTCACACAACATGCGGCATTCGGATACTTAGCCAAAGAGTATGGTCTCTCTCAGATTGCCATTGCGGGTCTTTCTCCTGACCAAGAGCCAAGTCCGGCCAAATTAGCAGAATTGCAAAAGTACGTAAAGGATAACAACATTAAAATCATTTACTTTGAGGAGATTGCTTCCCCGAAGGTAGCAAAAACTCTTGCTGAGGAAACTGGGGCTAAAACTGTAGTATTAAGCCCTATTGAAGGTATTACAAAAGAGGAACAAGAAAAAGGTGTAGACTATATTGAATCTATGAAGAAAAACTTAGATGCATTAAAACAATCTGTCATGCAATAATACAGATAGTACGTTTTACACCTGTGTAAGGCGTACTTTTTTCTGTACAATTCAAACAGAAAGGAATATGTCATGAAACTTATATCCATGAATCAGGTTCAATTTAAATACGGAAATGAAACCATCTTGGAGGATGTTTCCCTAGATATATACAGCGGTGAGTTTGTTACATTAACAGGTCCTAATGGAGCCGCGAAATCTACTTTGCTAAGAATTATGCTAAAACTATTAAAGCCATGGAAAGGTTCCGTCACAATCAGCAAAAAAAATAAAGAGAATAAGAAATTAATCATTGGTTATGTCCCGCAACAGGTAGCCTCTTTTAATGTAGGATTTCCAAGCACTGTTTTAGAACTTGTACAATCTGGTCGTTTTCCAAATGGAAAATGGTTTCGGTCTCTTACAAAGCAGGATCATGAACATGTCAAACAGGCACTTCTCGGGGTTGATATGTGGAATTTTCGCCATCGCAAAATTGGAGAACTATCTGGAGGACAGAAACAACGCATCTGTATTGCTCGCGTACTAGCCTCCGAACCAGATATCCTTGTGCTGGATGAGCCCACAACGGGAATGGACTTCGAAAGCCGCAATCACTTTTATCAATTAATGCGGCACCATGTAAAAGAGCATGGACGATCCGTCATCATGGTTACACATGATTTAGAGGAAGCGAAACAATATGCAGACCGCAACATCTATTTAGAAAGAAAGGAGAATACACAATGGAGATGCTTCACTTTGGGTTCATGCAACGAGCATTTTGGGCTGGTGGATTAATTGCTCTAATTGCTCCTGTTTTAGGCATGTTTCTCATTTTACGCCGCCAATCTCTAATGGCAGACACCTTATCACATATTTCATTAGCCGGAGTAGCTTTAGGGTTAACACTTCATTCTAATGTGAATATAGTAACCATCATTGTTATTATCATTGGAACTATAGGAATTGAATACATGAGAAATACGTATCGGACATATTCTGAAGTATCTGTAGCTATTCTTATGGCAGCAGGATTATCTCTTGCACTGGTCTTAATGAGTCTAAATCAAGGAGGCATTACAACTAATGTAGAACAATATTTATTTGGATCTATTGTTACGATTAGTCAAGAGCAGCTGCGTTTTTTAATCGTTGTATGTATCCTTGTAGGTGTTTATTATCTAATCTTCCAACGTCCTATGTACGTTTTAACTTTTGATGAAGATACAGCCTTTACAAGCGGACTTCCTACGAAATGGTTGTCATTATCCTTTAGTATATTGACCGGACTGACTATTTCAGTCATGATGCCTATTATTGGAGCACTTCTTGTTTCTGCTTTAATGGTGCTGCCTGCCGCTATCGCAATGCGGATGGTCAAAGGATTTAAGACCGCTATTCTATTCAGCATGGCAATAGGTGTGCTTAGTATGTTTTTAGGACTTACCTCTTCTTATAAATTAGGCACTCCTCCCGGGGCAACTATTACACTCGTACTCGTATTATTTCTCATGTGCGGCTCGGTCCTGAAAACGGTTTGGGAATTCATCCGTTCGAATCGTGTATAGTAAGGATTGCAAGCTTGCATTTAGAAGCAATAAATACAACCTTAAGAATAATTTAATGTAAGAAAATCTTACAAAAATAAAAGGCAGAGAATTTATCATGATAAATTCTCTGCCTTTTATATAATTTCCTAAAAATTTTTAAAACGAACCCTTCAGATATCTGATTAAAACGATCAGAGGGTGTGGCTCTGCATTAGAGTAAATCAGTCTTCATTTTTTATTCAGTACGTAAAGAAGATGCAGCGCCTATTTTTAGATTCATTTCACTTCAACAACCCAACCAAATGGATCCGGCTCGGTTCCATTTTGAATTCCAGTCAATGTGTCATACAACTTTTTAGATAACTGGCCAGTTTGTCCGTTGTTAATCACAAGCTTTTCGTCTCTCCAGAAGAATTCACCGATCGGGGAGATAACCGCTGCTGTTCCTGTTCCAAATGCTTCCTCTAACAAATTATTGGAATAGGCCTGATAAATCTCATCAATCGAAATTTTACGTTCTACAACGGGTATATCCCAGTGTTCCAAAAGCTGAATGATTGAATTTCTTGTTACACCTTCTAAAATACTGCCATTTAAGGCTGGTGTGATGACTTCTCCATTAATTTTAAAGAAGACATTCATGCTTCCTACTTCTTCAATGTATTTCTTTTCTAATCCGTCCAACCATAAAACTTGGGAATAGCCTTTTTCACTAGCTTCTTCCTGTGCTTTTAAGCTTGATGCATAGTTACCAGCTGTTTTCGCTGTACCTGTTCCGCCCAATACAGCACGTACAAATTCACTTTCTACCGCAATTTTAACAGGATGAATACCCTCTTTGTAGTAAGAACCAACTGGCGATAAAATGATCATAAATCGATAACTTTTCGAAGGTGATACACCAAGGTAAGGTTCTGTTGAAATGATAAACGGACGGATATAAAGAGATGTTCCTTCTGCCGTTGGAATCCAGTCCCTATCAATCGTGATTAATTGTTTTAAAGCAGCCAATACTAATTTCTCATCGATTTGTGGGATACATAATCGATCATTCGATAAATTTAATCTTTGCATATTTCTTTCAGGTCTAAATAATAGAATCCGTTCATCTTTTGTTAGATATGATTTTAACCCCTCAAATACGGATTGTCCATAATGAAAGACCATTGCAGCAGGATCTAAAGTGATCGGTTGGTAAGGAACAATTCGAGGATCATGCCACCCTTTTCCTTCCGTATAATCCATCATAAACATATGATCTGTAAAAACCCTTCCAAAACCAAGTTGATCGGATTGAGGTTTTTGTTTTTTTGTTGAGCTTAGGGTGATATCAATAATATAGTCTTTCATGGCTATATCTCCTTGTCTATTTTGTTTTTAAATAAGTAATTATCGATTGCTATATAAATATTAAATCTATTTTACAACCAGATGAAATATTATAACAACAGTTATAGACAAAAAATTTAAAATTTATCTTTGGAAATAATTCATGTTTCACTTATCAGGTTCACTTCATAGCGACCGACTTTAATCAACGCCCTGTGTCTGACTAGTTTTGTCTCATATACAATTCAGTTAAAACCGCTCTTTAGTGAAGAGCATCGAATATGTGGTTGACACGTATATGTACTTCAGTCTAAAGCATACATGCCCTTTCCATCTCCCGTCAAAACAAATTCTTTAATAAATATGCATGTAAAATAAAGTAGCCGTTCCAAATCAGGATGGCTACTTTATTTGGTCTTATTTCATGTTTAAATCCCTTGTTAAGAGAGCTAACGCGGCGCCCTTTTTTTATATAACTTTATGCAATATTCTCTTTACATAATTAAATTATGGGTAATTAGGATTTTTTCTAATAACTTTTTAAGCAGGCTGAGAAAAATAGTTCGTTGTATACGAAACATTTTGTAAAACGCTTTAAAACATCGCATTCATAACCGTTTTTATGAAAAAGATCCATATACGCTTTCTCATCTCTTATAAAGCGTCCTTGATCTAACCAATTCATAAAGAGATTACAAAGAGGTTTATGCTGGTACATGCAAGGCTCAATTGCAATGACCTTCCCATTCGGTTTTAAAACGCGCTTAAATTCTTTCGTATACGTTATGATGTCAGGACAAGAAATGTGATGTAACACGGAAATAATGAGAATATAATCAATACTTTCATTTTCAACAGGCAGAGAGTATTCTTGTAAAACGTGGAATGCATAATTTGGATATAGCTTTTTCGAATACATAACTCTTTTTTGATCAGGGTCTACTCCCATATAACTTTCGGGTGCAAATAAAGTGCAATTTACCCCTGTACCGGAACCAAAATCTAATACAGTTTTATTATTGAATTCAAATCTCTCTTGTAAGTAATGATGTATATACTTCTCCGTGAACCACCTAGGGCGCACTAAGTTATGATATAACTGCGGGAAAAATTCTGTTAAAATATGCCCGTCACCAACTTTCACTCAGATTTCTCAGATAAAATCCCCTTCCTTATTCGGAATCATTAAAAAATTCAAATTTAAACAAGCTCTTGCAGAGCATTTATAATATATAACATTGAAGATATTTCATACTGAAAAAAATTTCCTATGCGCGTAACAATTACTTTAGTTGATCTACATCTACGTGATTTTTACTTATTTCGTTCCAACCGATCTCTCTTTTTAATAGTTAATAATGGTATAAATTCTGTAAAATAACATAATTTTTCTTGAGCAATTAGGGTGAAATATAATTAAACCTTCGCCTCAAAGAGGCGAAGGTGATGTAAAAGAATTATAAATGATTGAACCTAAATAGCTCTATCTAATTGTTCCTCTGTACTAGTTGAACAGTTATGGATCATTAGTTCGTGTATCGTAATTTCCGGCCTGCTTCCTACACGAATATTAAACAATGTTTGTCCAAGTCCTTCATTAATATAGAACACTTTCCCTTGGTAATGAATAAGCCCCTTAATCAAGTTGAGGCGAACAAGTTTCCCGAACTTTCTTAAGTGATACGGTTTCGGCCAATAAATTTGACCGCCGTGAAAATGTCCAGCAAGCAAATAATTAAAGTGGAACTTTTCCATTTGGAGAACAAGGTTGGGATCGTGAGTTAAAACAAGTCGGTAACTATTTTCCGTTACACCATCATAAGCTAAGTTTAAGCTGCTTCTTTTCGTATGATAATCATCAATTCCGATGATATGAACTAAGTTTCCTTCCACAATAATTGTGTCATTCTGATTCTGCATCGTTTTGATACCGTATTGTTCTAACATTTCCTTTAAACGTCTAAAGCTGTCCTCCCGTAAAATATAATCATGATTTCCAAAGACTGCATATATCCCATATTTCGGATTCAGTTTTTGAAACAATTCGAGATAAGGAATTAGTTTTGGAATACTTTTCGGCCGATCTAAATAATCACCAGTTAAAGCAATTAAGTCAAAATTCTCTCGCTTTAATTCATTATATAGTTTTTCTGGAGAAATCGATAAGTTTTCTAAATGCATGTCTGACAATTGAAGAACACGTAGATTAGAACAGTTTGGGGCAGTCACATCTGCTGCAACAGGGGATACGGTATTAACGATTACTTTACGTGTATTTTGATTCGCTCTATATATAAAATAAACAAGAAATATCGAAATAAAGAATAAAAAGATCAAATTATTCCCTCCTCCCTCTAAACAGTATAGGAATTGAGGAAAAGGAAGTAAAATGTAAATGCTGGATATTATGAAATACGGTTCTGGTGTGAAAAATCTATGGGACTTGGACATACTGATACTTCTGCTTATCTTATGAAATTTTCCTTTTTAGCCAAAACGGACTGTACAGAAGGTAAAAGCTCACAATCATCACCAATTCCAGCGAGAGAAGATACCACGGCCATGGTCCGAGATAATCTAAAAGAGAAGTAAAGTGTACCCTTTGTAAAGGACATTAAAAAAAACCTAGGCAGTTTTAAGAAGATGATCTCTATATTGAACAGGGGTCATCTTTTTTAAATTCCACTGGTATCTATAGTGATTGTAATAAATCATATATTGTTTAATTTCTTTTCTTAACTCATCTAGACTTGTACATGCTTTAATAGAGGACTCGTCTTTAAGATGGCCAAAGAATAATTCCTGTGGTGCGTTGTCCCAACAGTTTCCCCGTCTTGACATAGATTGGCGTAACCCTAATTTCTTTACTGCTTTTTGAAAGATAGGACTTGTATAATGAACACCTTGATCTGAGTGAATTAAGGCATCTTT
>NZ_AUMR01000028.1 GCF_000430785.1 Ectobacillus panaciterrae DSM 19096 | reverse complement strand
TGTCCTTGTTGCCAAAGAAGGAAGAAAGTGCGGACACGCAACTATACGTGCGCATGCGGCTATGAAGAACACCGGGACATTCATGGTGCTCGCAACATCTTGGCAAAAGAATTGTACGGAAAGATGTGTCATATTCCGGAAGAAACAAAAAGAAAGTATCTACGGATTGCATAAGCAAAAAGTAGTAGACGGTGTGTTCCCACCCTTCTGCATGTACAGAAGTTGCTTAGTCAAATGAAGAAAAGGAGCCCCTGCATAGGTGCAGAGAGGAGATGGCAAATCCGCTTCTCATGGGACCTTGTCTTTGTTGGTGCTAAGAGACCCCCACTTCAAGGAGCGGAAGCGAGTAAGTGGGGGAGGTTCATATACATTCCAAAAAAGGTTGCGGTGTTACAATAATAGTTAACTTGAACTAACTTTCTTACTTATACACTTTTTTATGTAGTACCATATACAAGTGAATGAAAAAACCGTTTTTTGATAGCGGGAGAGATCATCCAGCGACGTGCAGAAGCGGTCAAACCTTTGTAGTGGTTCATGCAAGGGTAAACGAGAGAGAAGAAGCATACGATACTCTCTTTTGGTTACACATAGCACATGAAAATGTCGAAATTATAATTCACTCATATATATTGTTCAATGGAATACAGTGAGAAGAAAGTACAAAAAATGAATTTTCTAAAAATTATAAACTTTTAGTATTTACAACAAGGAACTTTTCTAGTATGATAATCCTACTAAATTAAAAAGAAGGTGCTACCGATGAAATAGTGAAAGGCGAAGGCGTGTTATACATACGCTGGGCATTCATAACATCTTATATTTTCTAAGGAAGTTCTCTTGGCTTTTGTTTCTTTTTTAAAAGTAAGACTTCCTTAATTAGGGAGGGAGATAATTAAACCAATATTATATCGGAAGAATAAAATACAACGAAAGGATTAGAGTACGAAATAGTGATAAATCAAGAAGAAATAATGTAAGCGACCTTGTGTATCCTAATATGGAAATTACAAGGTCGCTTATTGATGTTATACCCTCTTTTTACGAAAGACAAAGACTATCCCTTGTCTTTTTTAACGATACTTTCTCGCTACCAAAAATTCCACAATCGGCATGACGAAGATAGATGCGCAAAGGGTGAGCCAAAACGGCATCGTATGCGGTTTGATTGCAGTGCTGAAGCCGTTTTGAATTAATATCAATATGAAGATTACAGCGATAAGAACATAATAACTAATTTTGGCGCTGACGCGAATGATGTGCTCATTCATTTCATCTCTTCCCTCCGGCCCGTTGATATCCCCCCATGTAAAGTAGTTGAAGACGTGATACAAACCGAGACTGACAACGAAAATCACATACCCGTCTATCTCACCGTACTTGAACCACTTGTAAAGGCCGAATCCTACAAATGCTGCCGCCATTATCCCCCAGCTGATTGCTACATTTCTGCGCCGTGCCCCCCTATCTTTTATCATATTGCTCCCCCCTTTTTAATAGACTGTTATGCCGACAGCTTCCGATACGAAATTATGTACCCCATCATATATCCTACAAGTGCCGCAAGAAGTATATCTCCTCCTTGATAAAAGAAAGGCTGTTGAAAAAATGAAATTCCATCTCCTTTATGGAAGATGCCTTTAAAAAAAGGAAGCGCTTGAATCCCTTTAAAGAATAGCATATACATGATAGCATACCAGCTCTGGATCACCGCTTCCTTCGCCATGAAGCGCTGTCTTTCATCACCCTTGTTGGAAGGATGCTTTTCCCCCGTCAGCTTTATCATGACATACATGAAAACTATATACATTACAATATACAAACCCCATAAAAACATCTGCATCACTTCTCCTCCTATGTACGGTATAAAAACAACTCGTCCACCGTCGTCTCCAGCACCTGCGCCAGCCGAAAAGCCAGCGCCAAGCTAGGATCATATTTGTTATTTTCAATCGCATTGATGGTTTGTCTGGAAACGCCGCAGCGTTTCGCCAACACATCCTGCGAAATGCTGTGCTCCGTGCGCAGTTCATGAATTCGATTTTTCATCTTATTCTCCCCTAATATGTAAAACATATTTTACACTCTCAGTATACATTGGTAAATAATAACATGTAAAAAGTTTTTTACATAAAGAAACGCTGTTGGGCATCCAACAGCTTCTTACATTACTGATTGTTCAGTTTTTATGTTTTCTTGTTTTATCCTTAACTGTGCAGCTGACCAAATAGAGGCAGCTGTTAATAGTGCTGCTTTAATCAAATGTTTGTTATAATGCACTCACACAAGCTAAAATAAAATTATATCCCCTATGGAGGTGTTAGTATGAACGATTCATTCCGTGCTTTAGTCGTCAACAAGACCGACCATGAGTTTTCTGTAAAAGTTCAGTCTCTTACTCTATCTGATTTACCTGAGGGTGACGTAACCATTCGTGTTGTATATTCCAGCGTGAACTACAAGGACGGACTTGCATCCTCGCCCAATGGCAAAATTGTGAGAACATATCCGTTCGTGCCGGGGATTGATTTAGCTGGTACTGTCACGGATTCAAGAGACCCGCGTTTTAAAGAGGGTGATGAAGTCATTGTGACAAGCTATGAGTTGGGCGTTTCTCACTTTGGCGGCTTTAGCGAATTTGCGAGAGTCAAGGGAGATTGGGTTGTTCCTCTTCCAGAAGGGCTTACTCTTAAGGAAGCGATGGCGTTCGGAACGGCTGGCTTTACTGCTGCTTTATCTGTTCATCGGCTTGAAGAAAATGGACTGATGCCAGAGAAAGGACCGGTTCTGGTAACAGGTGCGACAGGCGGCGTCGGCAGCACAGCAGTTTCCATTCTGGCCAAGCGCGGTTACCACGTTGTTGCGAGTACTGGCAAAGAGTCCGAGCATGAATACCTAAAATCAATTGGAGCTGCAGAAATCATTACTCGCAAGGATGTTACGCCGGAATCTATCCCCGCGTTAGGAAAGCAGCGCTGGGCAGGTGCGGTAGATCCGGTTGGCGGAGATACACTTGCTTCCATTTTAAGCACCATTCAATACGGCGGCTCTGTTGCAGTCAGCGGATTAACGGGCGGTACGGCAGTTGCGACCACTGTCTTCCCATTCATTTTGAGGGGTGTGAATCTATTAGGAATCGACTCTGTATATTGTCCGATGGAAACACGCAAGGAGCTTTGGAAACGCATGGCTTCTGATTTAAAACCAAACGCGCTATTAAACTATATCGGAAACGAAATTACCTTGGACGAGCTGCCTGCCACATTAGCTTCTATTCTAAAAGCTGAAGTGCGCGGCAGAACAATTGTGAAATTATAAGAAGAAGGCTGCTTCAGGAATGGAAGCAGCCTTTTTCTTCATAGATTTCTCCTTAATCAAACGTTTGTTTAACAGCTAGCGTATCTTACGAAGAAGCTTCTCCCGATACATTCCGAACGCAGATGTTCCTTTCATCCGCCGTTTTTCCATCAGCTGCTGGAATCGCAATGTTTTTTCATTCAGCTTTTCCGTCAGCCTCTCTCGTTCTTTCTCATCCTTGCAGCAAGCAATCAAATCTTCTAGTGTCAACATATCCTTTTTCAGCTGAATCTCTTCAGGAATCATACCTGCGTTCTTCAAAATTTTATAGCTCATACGAAGCTCTTCCGGAACACCGGACAAGTCCTCCAGTTGGAGAGGCTTTCCTTTCCCTGGAAGATCATCAAAATCTCCATTTCTTACAGACTGACGAATGCGTTCTTCAGCAATAGCAAAAAATACGTCCATCTCATCACATCCTTATAGGGGTTCTACTTATATTGTATAGTTTTCCCATTGAAAAGACACGTTTCACGCAGCAAAAGACAGCCTGCTTATCGCAAGCTGTCTTTTACTTATTAGTTCGCACGCCACTTCTCTACATCCCACACTTCGGTTACCCAGTTTTCGTAAAAGGAAGGCTCATGAGAAACGAGAATCACTGTTCCGGCATACGCTTTAAGCGCGAATGCCAACACCTCTTTCGCTTCCGTATCAAGATGGTTTGTCGGTTCGTCCAGCAGAAGCCAATTGCTGTCGGAAAGCATCAATTCACACAATCTCACTTTTGTCTGTTCACCGCCGCTCAGCGAATGAAGGGGCTGATAGATGTGCTCAGTCCGTAAACCACAGCGCGCCAAAGCTTGCCGCACTTCCTTTTGAGCCAATCCTGGATGCATGGACCATATCTCTTCTAATGCAGATTGCGAAGAAGATGAAGTCTCCTGGACAAAGTAAGCAGGTTTTACGCGATCTCCAAGCTTTACAATGCCGCCTAATGCAGGTAGCTGACCAAGCAATGTTTTCAATGTAGTGGTTTTGCCGATGCCGTTATGACCGACCAATGCAACCTTCTCTCCTCTTTTCAATCGTAAATCAATAGCCGGGAACAGCGGATCTCCATATCCCACCTGTAAATTTTGTGCTTCTAACACTATACTCACCGGTTCTGTACTGACTGAAAACGAAAATTTCGGACGCGGCAGTCCTTTCGGCTTTTCAATGCGGTCGATTTTCTGCAGTACCTTTTCGCGGCTCTTCGCCTGCTTGGAAGTAGAAGCGCGCACCTTATTCTTTTGCACATACGTTTCCAGCTTTTGAATTTCCTTTTGCTGACGGCTGTAAGCGATATGGATTTGCTGTTTGCGAAATTCATATGCAGCTATAAATGCAGCATAGTTCCCGATATACCCTGTTAATATGTGATGCTCCATATGATAGATGACTGTTGTGACATCATTTAAGAATCGTGTATCATGCGAAATAAGAACAAAAGCATGCGGATAGCTTCTCAAATAATCCGTCAGCCATGCAATATGCGCCGTATCCAAATAGTTAGTCGGCTCATCAAGCAACAGAATATCCGGCTGCTCCAAAAGAAGCTTTCCGAGAAGAAGCTTCGTTCGCTGCCCGCCGCTCAATTCATTGACGTCCCGTTCCATCCCGATATCAACGAGCCCCAGACCGCCCGCCACCTCTTCTATCCTTGCATCCAGACTGTAAAAATCATGCTGATCCAGTACATCTTGAAGCTTTGCATATTGATTCAACAACTTCTCCAGCTCCGTTTCATCTGCAAGCCCCATCCGTTCTGTTGTTTCGTACATGGACTGTTCTGCTTCATACAGACGGGAAAACGCACTTTGTAAATACTTTCTGACATGCATGCCTTTTTGTAAATCGGCATGCTGTTGCAAAAAGCCTATTTTCAAATTTGGAAACCACTGCATTGTACCTGCGTCCGGTACAATTTCTCCAGTCAATATACGCAGCAATGTTGACTTGCCTGCTCCGTTCGGTCCCACTAATCCGACGTGCTCGCCGCGAAGCAGACGAAAGGACACATTTTGAAATACTATTTTATCTCCGTACATATGTGTCAATCCTTCGACATGAAGAATACTCATGTTTTTCTCTCCTTTTCGTTTCGTATTCCAACCGAAACACAAACAAAGAAAAATAAGTACACTTCTCCCTGCACAAAAAAGGGTAAAGCGAGGCCGCTTTACCCATGTACTGTCCATTTCCATGCTACAAGGCAAGAAAATATTATAGTAAAAAAGGATAAGGGTATTCCTCTGTTGTCTTTCGGTCGGTTTATTTCGTAAAAATAGGCATAGTTCACCAATTTCACGCTAAAACCATTTGAAGAACAACAGGTCGTATCATGTAACCCTTCCACTCCTTTAATAATCGTTATCCAAACATAACGGATACAGTAAAACCTTAACATGATTTTCCAGTTTCTGCAAGCCTGTATTTGCAGTATATTCAATCATTTTAAACGGAATTTTTCCTCTGCTATTTTCCGGTTTTTCAAATTTTTTCTTTTTTCGTTTACAAAACAACAAATGAGACGATGGCTATGCATCGTCTCATTTGTTACGGCATTAAATCGTTATAGACTTCTCCCGTCTCCGGATTTACTGCATAGTATCCCATTGTCGCATTATGAGGCGTGTTCGGGTCGCTTACCTTTTCATATACGTGAAACACATAGTGCCCCTTTTCGTTATCCTGCTGCTGTTCTACTATAATAGAAGAGTTGGCCGGGATTTTCATATAAGCCCGAATAAGATCTTCACCTTGCTTTGGTGTGAGCTTCTGTCCTGAAGCGGGTTTGGGCGGCGCAGGGATTTCTGTACTTTGATTTGGTTCTGTAGTGCCTGCACTTCCTTTTTCCCGCTCAATTTGCTGCCAAAGTTCTGTAGATTCCTGCGCGATTTCTTGCACTTGTTCACTTGCGGACGTTGTGCCAGACAGCTCTTTTAAAATTGCTTCCGCTTCCTCGTATTTTTTTTCATCTGCCAGTATTCTTGCTTTTTCAAGCTTCGCACTCATGTCCTTCACTTGTAAATCCCATTTCTTTACTTTATTAATAAGATCCTGTGCTTTTGGCTTCAAGATGTCCATAGCCTTAGAGGATTCATGAGATTTTGTAATTTTTTCCGCATGAGATACAGCCTCTTCCTTCTTTCCTTCATCAAGCGCTTGTACACTTTGCTGCATAGTTTGTGCCGCTTGTATATATTTCTTTACTTCATCTGTGCTTTTCTCTTTTTCTGCCTTTTTAAAATGAGCGGCAGCATCTTTATACTGATCTTCCTTTAGCGCACTCATCCCAGAATCAATATACTGCTCATACTTCGAGCTGCAAGCAGCCATAAATAAAAGAGCAAACATACATAGCATCGCTGTTAATTTTTTCATATATACTTGGTACCCCTCACCGTTCTCTGTGTATATTAAATCACTATCCATTATAAGGGATAGGAATATATAATACTAATATCAAAACATTTTAGAAATTTATTGATTCAATTTCTTTACTTACACCCTCGGCATTAGCTTAATTTTTCAGTATTTTGACTTTCTTTTGGGCTGTTTAATTATTTAAACAACTTTTTTATCTGATTGTATACCGCAAACAAAGTGAGGGGGATAGGGATGTGCCCTTTTTATAACGGGAAAGAGAGAGAAGATCGAGAAAGAACGTTTTATTATGCGAAACCCAACGAAAGAACAAAAGAAAAAGAAATTGAAACAATAGCGCTTAAAATCAAAGAAATTATTCAAAATTCATCATGTGAGGAAGAAGAGATTATCTTTTTATGCATCGGGTCAGATCGCTATGTAGGAGACTCTCTAGGTCCTTTAGTAGGAACGATGCTCAAAGAAAATCAAATTCCTTATCGTGTTTACGGAACGTTAGAATCACCTGTTCATGCACTTAATTTAAAATCAACATTGAAAGAAATCAATAAACAATTTGTGAAGCCACTTATTGTTAGTATCGATGCTTGTTTGGGAGATCAAAATCAAGTGGGTTACGTTATTTTTAAAGAGGGCCCTCTTCTGCCAGGAAAAGCTCTTGAGAAAACTTTACCTGAAGTGGGAGATTATCATATTAAAGGAATGGTTAACTATATAGACTCTTTGCCAACATCCCAATTTTTAAATGATACTCGGTTGTATACCGTTATGAATCTTGCAAAGACGATTGTAAAGATTATTACTCAAACAGCTCTATTTGTGTCTCTTGAGAGACAGAAGTAATGTTTTAAACAATATTAACAAACTGAGTATATATGCTATATACAACTGAATAAAAAAACCGTCTTTTTGTAGTGAGGAAAGAGCATCCGGCGGAGCATAGAAGCGGTCAAACCCTGTTCCTGTCCCATACAAGGATGAGAGAAGAAGCGAGTGCAGGCTTTGGTTCTGTACAGCAGCGGTTCATATGTCGAAATTATAAATCAGTTATATATAAATTATTTATAATTTCGACATGAAGTTGGATTTTGCCCATCGTGAACCAAACAGAAAAGCAACTCCCATAAACAGGAGTTGCTTTTCTCATATTATCTCATTAAAACGCCCAATTTCCATTGCGGAAAATCGGTTCGCGTTCGCCTTCTTTCGTAATGCCGTCAATATTCATATCCGCAGAACCAATCATGAAATCCTCATGCACGAGACTCTTGTTCGCGCCGCGCTCCCGCAGCTCTTCTTCCGTCATGGATGTCCCGTTCTCCAAATTCACCGGATACGCTTCGCCAAGCGCCAAGTGATTGGATGCGTTTTCATCATATAACGTGTTGTAGAAAATCAAGCCCGAAGCAGAGATTGGAGACCGATGCGGCACAAGTGCGATTTCTCCTAAATGACGCGCTCCTTCATCTGTATCCAATAAGAGCTGTAATGTTTCATAGCCGGATTCCGCTGTGAAATCCACTACTTTTCCGTTTTCAAATGTTAATGTAAAGTTATCGATTAAGTTGCCTGCATAGTTCAGCGGCTTTGTGCTTTGCACTATGCCGTTTACACCGTTTCTATGCGGCATCGTGTAAACTTCCTCTGTCGGCATGTTCGGATTGAACGCAATGCCCTGCTCACTAACAGAACCGCCGCCTTTCCATATATGATTCTCCGGAAGATCTACAGTCAAATTTGTGCCAGGTGCCTCGTATACAAGCTGCTTATATTGCTTGGCATTCAAGTACGCTCCTTTTTGTTTTAAAGTTGCGTTATGTTCTTTCCACGCTTCGACCGGATTTTCTTTATCGATGCGGTTAATACGAAAAATTGCATCCCACAGCTTTTCAGTACCTTCTTCTTCTGAAAGCTCAGGGAAAATTTTTGCAACAGATGCCTTTGTCGGTACAGTTACGATAGACCAGCGTGCCTTATCCGCCATCATATAGCTGCGATATTTTTTCAACGCTGTTCCTGCTGTTTTGTTTGCATTGGAAATACGCTGCGGGTCAATTCCCTTCAGAAGATCAGGGTTTGGCGCGTAAACGGAAAGAACACCCGCACCATTTTCCACCATCTCTTCAAATCCTTTTGCTTTCCACATTGGATATTCTGTAAATGCTTCATCAGGTGCATCTTCATATTTCGTACGTGTTAATTCATCATCGTTCCACTCTACATGAACATTTTTTGCTCCCGCTGCGTATGCTTTTTTCGCTACAAGACGTACGAAGGGCGCCGCTTCAAGCGGAGCGTTTACGATAAGCGTTTGTCCTGGCTGGACATTTACGCCGACGCGCACCGCAAGCTCGGCATACTTTTCTACCTTCTCTTGAAATTGAGTCATTATATAACCCTCCCATATATAAATCTTTTTTGTTGTCCGTCACTCTTCTCGCACGTACTCAAATATTATGGACGGTTTGAGTGAGATCAGCTGTACCTCTTAATAAGAGTATACAAAAATTTCTAAAAGATAGGAAATAATACTAGAAGCAAACAAAAAAACGCCGGAAGCACATCCAAGCGTTTTTTTCTTCTCTTATTCTTTTTCCAAAATAGCTGCTCTTAATTCCTTAGCGCTTTCAGAAACGGACGCTGCCTGACTGATAGCGGAAATAACGGAAACGCCGTCCGCTCCGCCGCGCATAACAATAGAAGCATTATCAACACTGATGCCGCCGATTCCTACGATCGGCATATCTATACCGTTTTTCCTGATCGCTTCAATTACAGTTGTGCCTTTTGCTTGCTGCGCATCTTCCTTGGACTGCGTCGGAAAAACAGGACCTACCCCAAAATAATCCGCACCTTGTCTAATGGCCCGCTGCGCTTCTTCCAAGTTATGAACAGATACACCCAATATTTTGTTTCCGATCTTCTCGCGGACGCTGTCTGCCGTTTCATCATCTTGTCCGATATGCACACCGTCAGCATCTAAAGCAAGCGCCATCTCTACATCATCGTTTACGATAAAAGGAATCCCCCGGCTCTTACAGATTTGCTGTACCTCTTTTGCAAGCCTATACTTTTCCTCTCCTGTCAGTGCACCTTTTCCTTTTTCACGGAATTGAAATAATGTAATGCCGCCGTCAATAGCTTCACTTACAACTTCACGTAAATCTTTATGGCAATTGTTGCTGCCCGCGATAAAATACACGCGAAGCAGTTCTCTCATATGATCGGATAAAATTCGTGTCATTAGCTGTTCACCTTTTCTGTTCTGCTTTGGTACGCCCAGTGGTTCGTCGGGCCGTGGCCGTTTCCGATGCCAAGCTGGTCTTCAATCGCCGCTTGAATAAAATCCTTCGCTGTTTGAACCGCGGATTGCACGCTCTTTCCTTTTGCAAGGCTCGCCGCAATGGCCGCTGCAAACGTACATCCCGTACCATGCGTGTTTTTTGTCTCCACCCTTTTGCTTGTATAATAGGTAAACTCATGACCATCATACAGCAGGTCAATTGCTTCTTCTTGCAGGTCATGCCCGCCTTTTATTACAACATACTGTACACCAAGGTCATGCAAATATTTTGCTGCGCGCTGCCGCTCTTCAAGCGTGGCAATGCTCAGGCCAGTCAACGCTTCAGCTTCCGGAATATTCGGCGTAACTACAGTTGCGATCGGCAAAAGCTCTTCTTTTAACGCCCGCACAGCTTCTTGTTGCAGAAGAGACGCACCTCCCTTTGCAATCATTACAGGATCAACAACTACGTTTTTCCAGCCAAATTTACGAATTTTCTCCGCCACAGCATGAATAATCTCGCTGCTGAACAGCATACCTGTTTTCACAGCGTCCGCTCCAAGATCTGCACCAATAGATTCAATTTGTTCCGCCACTGCTTCCACAGACATCGGATATACCCCTTGCACGCCTAGCGTATTTTGCGCCGTTACTGCCGTTAAAGCTGACATTCCGAATACTTTCAGCTCTTGGAATGTTTTTAAGTCAGCCTGAATGCCCGCACCGCCGCCGCTGTCAGAACCCGCGATTGTTAGCGCTTTGTACGTTGTCATTATGTTCACTCTCCTGTTAAATTTCTAACTGATCGATGATACCGTAATTTTCAACATCCTTTGCAGAAACCTGCGCCAAAGCATTTAAAAGTTCAATTTGAAAACTTCCCGGCTTTTCCCCTGATTGGTGCACTGCCATCTCCGCCGCCACGCCGTAGCTCACAAGCGCAGAAGCAGCTGCCATCGCCATATCTTTTTCAGCAGCTGCAAATGCACCGATGACAGACGTAAGCAAGCACCCTGTTCCCGTTACCTTCGTTAAAATCGGATGACCGTTCTGGATGATGTATACAGTTTGTCCATCCGCCACTACATCTTCTTTTCCTGTAATTGCGACAGTAATGCCCAGTTTCTCCGCTGCCATTTTCGCCAGAGCGACCGTATCCCCAGTACCTTCTCCAGCGTCCACCCCTTTAATTGCCCAGCTTTCTCCCATAACATTTGCTATCTCAGCTGCATTGCCGCGAAGAACAGAAATCTTTATCTCCTTCGTAATTCTTCGTGCTGCCTCTGTACGATACGGTGTTGCACCGGCGCCAACCGGGTCAAAAATAACTGGAACGCCTGCTTCGTTTGCCGCTTTTCCTGCAATTATCATGGCCTCCACTTCAGCCGCGTTCAATGTTCCCATATTCAAAACGAGTGCACCTGCAATTCTCGCCATATCCGCAACCTCTTCTTTGGCATACGCCATAACCGGCGATGCGCCCAATGCCAATAAACCGTTCGCAGTAAAATTTGTCACAACTACGTTTGTGATGTTGTGTACAAGCGGATTTGTCTCACGAACCTTTTCTAACAGTCTTCCCGCTCCTTTTACAAGCATGTAAACCCCATCCTTTCTTTCTATACTCTGTTTAATTCCAAATAAAAAGACACTTCGCGTATGCAAAGTGCCCTGAACAGACGCAGTCTGTATCACTCTTATTTACACTCCCTACGCTGGCATTATCCAACAGGTTCCAACGGTCTACGGCGGAGCAGCCGTACTCTCAGCCTGCCTCCGCAGGCTCCCGATTTATATTTAATCTTCAACTCTCCTAGACTAACGGAGTTTTCAACCACATTCTACTCCTGTTAAGCGGAAATTTCAAGAAGGATTATTTTACAGATTGCTTAGAGCGCAGGAAATTTTGATTTTCTCCGAGCTTCATAGATTTTTTGCATCAGAACCGTTTTTACCCTGTCTATCATTTGAGGTCTTGACCAATTGAACTGAAGGGAGTTCTTAATTATAATTCACTCATATATATAAATGAAACTAAAAAAATCGACATAAAAACTTCTCTTTTAGGGGAGAGAGATCATCCGACTAAGCATAGAAGCGGTCAAACCCTTTTCGTGGCCCATGCAGGGAGAGAGAGAGGGAGCGAGCTCAGTTTTCCTTTTGTTCTACATGGCAAACGATAGATATGTCGGAATAATAAAGTGGACTTATATAGATTAGTTAAAAAGGAGAAAATATCAAAAGATGAGAAAGAAAAATCAAAAAAGATATTCACTTTCAGATCACATTTTCGCAATAACCATTGTATCCTTAATGTGTCTAATAATTACTTCAATCCCTTTTCTATGTTTCTACTCGGTCATATACTTTGTTTCTCTAACACCAAATGTACATATAAATTCAGAAGGGACATTTTCATCTATAAAAATTATATTTAAGTTTTTTATTATTACTGTAATAATAATAGGGATTATAGATACTATTTTTTCTAAAATATTAGATCTCAAAAAAGGAATTATTGGCTTTATCTCTGAAACACTCCTCATGTTTGCAGTCTTTTACCTTTATGTTTTATTATATTCTAATGTATCAAATGAAATAATTATAAAAGATAAAGGTTATCTCTATGTTTCATCATTTCTATTAATTTTGTACCTACTAATTCATGTTGTATATATCATTTCTAAAAAACTCTACGAATCAAAAATAAAAAGCAATTAGAAAATATGGTTCTGGTGCAAACCTCGAACGTTGTCAAAATATACATAAAAATACCGAACGTTCTATATACAAGTGAATAAAAAAACCGTCTTTTTATAGTGGGAAGAGATCATCCGGCGACGTGCAGAAGCGGTCAAACCTTTGTAGCGGTTCATGCAAGGGTAAACTAGAGAGAAAAAGCATGCAACATTCCCTTTTGGTTGCACATAGCACATGGAAATGTCGAAATTATAATTCATTTATATATAGACTTTGCTATCTGATTCTTTTTGCATCGGAACCCAATTAAGTTAGGAACGAATGAAAAGATTTTATTAAAAAATCCATAAAAAAGAAATTCCCATTCAAACCACAATCAGAAAAGCCCCTGCATTTGATGCAGGGGCTTACGCTTCATCCTAATAATACTTCTCCTATATTAGAATTTCGCTTGATAGTTTACTAATTCCCAAGTATGAACCGCTGTTCTGTAGCTGTCCCACTCCGCTTTTTTCAGTGCTACATACTCGTCGTATACATGATCGCCTAATGTCGCACGGCCGATTGTTCCGTTTTCAAGAGCTGCAACCGCAGTCTCCAAGCTTCCCGGAAGGTTTTCAATACCGCGTTCTTCGCGCTCTGCTTCAGACATGTGGAAAATGTCTGCTTCGACTGGAGCTGGAGCTGTTAAGCCTTTTTCAATACCTTCAAGACCTGCAGCCGCAATTACCGCAAACGCTAAGTATGGGTTAGCGGATGGATCCGGGCAGCGAAGCTCAACTCGAGTAGCAAGGCCGCGTTTTGCCGGGATACGGATTAACGCAGAACGGTTAGAAGCGGACCATGCGATGTAGCAAGGCGCTTCATAGCCAGGCACGAGACGCTTATAAGAGTTTACAAGCGGATTCGTTACCGCTGTAAAGCTTTTTACATTTTCAATGAGACCCGCGATAAATTGATATGCCGCTTCGGAAAGCTGCGCTTTGTCAGATGGATCGAAGAATGCATTTTCGCCATCTTTAAAGAAGGACATATTTACGTGCATACCGGAGCCGTTGATGCCAAATACCGGTTTCGGCATGAATGTTGCGTGTAAACCGTACTTGCCTGCGATTGTTTTAACAACCCATTTATATGTTGTTGCCTTATCAGCTGCGCTAAGAACGTCCGCATATTTAAAGTTAATTTCATGCTGTCCTTCTGCCACTTCGTGGTGAGAAGCTTCAATTGTGAAGCCCATCGCTTTTAATGCACGGTAAATTTCTAAACGTACGCGCTCACCCAAGTCTTTTGGAGATGGCTCGAAGTATCCAGCGTTATCATGAAGCGTTACAGTCGGATTCCCCTTCTCGTCTGCTTCAAATAAGAAGAACTCAAGCTCTGGACCGACAGAAATTGTGTAGCCTTGTTCAGCTGCTCTTGCCACTGTATTTTTTAGGACATTACGAGTGTCGCCTTCAAATAATGTTCCATCCGGATTTTTAACACTGCAAAGGAAACGCGCTTCTGCATAGCCTTCTTCTACTGTCCAAGGAAGGACTGCAAATGTATTTAAGTCCGGAAGAAGATATAAATCAGATTTGTTGATTGGAGAGAAGCCTTTAATGGAAGAACCGTCAAACATCATTTTTCCTTCTACTACATCTTCCAATTGCTCTACCGTTACTGTTACGTGCTTTAAAATACCTTCAATGTCAACGAATTGCAAGTGAAGCAGTTCTACGCTTTTTGTTTTGACAATTTCTTGAATTTCCTCAAAAGTAATCGTTCCTTCTGTAACTTTAGAAATAGTTGTTTGACTCATGTTATAACCCCTCTCATTTCCGTGTCATGTTTTCTAACATGAGTCTATTATATTCTAAAAATTCTACTTTTTACAATACTTTTATGCAAATTTTTTTTTACTAATTTTCGCCTTTTTTGTTATTTTAAAAGACTACATTTTTGAAATCGCTTTCAAAATAAACGAAAAAACGAAAGAAACTTGTTATATCTCTTCTTTCGTTTGTGTTTTATCATTCTATCATGCGAATCACATATCCTTTTGCGTTCATCGCTTCTTGAATACGTTCAATATGAGAATGGTCCTTTGTTTCGAGCGACAAGTGAAGTTCCGCATACCCCGGAAAAACTTTCGTTCCAATTCTCTCATGATGAATATTCAATACATTTGCTTCTAGTTCCGAGATAACTTGTAAAATCTTCTGCAGCTGTCCGGGCTTATCCGGAATCGTTGTCGTAAAGTGCACAAACCTTCCTGATTCCACCATTCCATGCTCAATGATTCTGGAAATGAAATTGACATCTACATTGCCTCCGCTTAAAACGGCGATGACCTTTTTACTCTGCAGAGGTGTTTTATGGTACAGAAGCGATGCCAAAGAGCTAGCGCCGGAGCCTTCTGTGAGAAGCTTGTTCCGCTCCAGCACCATCAGCATCGTGCGGGCGATTTCCATTTCGTCTACACAAAAAATATCGTCTACATAACGCTGAATCATTTGAAATGTAAGCTCTCCCGGTCTTTTCACCGCAATGCCGTCCGCCATTGTCGGCATAGACTCTATCGTTACAACCTTTTTTTGTTGCAGAGATTGCTTCATGCTCGGACATGCCATTGCTTCTACACCGTATACACGGATATTAGGATTATGCTCCTTTACAGCCATCGCCACCCCTGCAATGAGCCCTCCTCCCCCGACGGGACATATTATTGCCTCTACGTCTGGAAGCTGCTCCAATATTTCAAGCCCAATCGTTCCCTGCCCGGCGATTACCGCTTCATCATCAAACGGATGAATAAAGGTTGCCCCGGTTTCTTCTTTTAGCTGCTTGGCGTATACAAGTGCTTCATCAACAGAATTTCCATGCAGCTCTACGTTTGCACCGTAGCGCTTCGTTGCTAATACTTTGCTTAACGGCGCCCCTTTCGGCATGACAATGGTGCACGGAATATTCAGCATGTTGCTGGAATAAGCGACCCCCTGCGCATGGTTTCCTGCCGATGCCGCAACAATCCCGTTTTCTAGTTCTTCTTTCGGTAAAGAAATAATTTTATTATAAGAGCCCCTCACTTTAAATGAACCGGTTTTCTGTAAATTTTCAAGCTTTAAGTACACTTCGTTTTTCGCAAGCTCACTGAATGTACTCGAATAATCCAGCGGTGTCACGTGAACAATCCCCTTCATCCGCTCGTGAGCTTGTATCATATCATTCATAGAAAGCATGAATACACCCTCCTCTGTCATACATACGGATAGTTTTGGCAAAGAAGGATGATTTATGCGTTTCACAAAGGGCAGATATTGCGGGAGGTTTCTTAATTTTCAATATCCATTTTGCACATTTACAACATTTGAGACTGTTTTGCCATTCTCCAGATTTTCCAGCGTTTCCAAAAAGCAAGCAACTGCCTCTTCAGGTGAGGTCACCGCCGAAATATGAGGAGTAACAATTACATACGGATGCTCCCAAAACGATGATGAAGCAGGCTGCGGCTCTTCTGCAAACACATCTAAAATTGCCAAACGCACATTTCCTTTATCCAAAGCTTTCAGCAGTGCTTTTTCTTCTACCGTTTTTCCTCTTCCCACATTGATAAATCCTGTACGCTGCAGCTTATTGAAAAACGCTTCATTAAATAACTCATTTGTCGCCTCAGTAAGAGGCAGGGAACTGCAACGACACTGTTGTTCCCTTATTCTTTTGACTCGTAAATTGAATTTTCCCTTGATGCTTCTCCACTATATTAAAGCAAATCATCAAACCTAGACCAGTACCTCGGCTCTTCAAAGAATAAAAGGGTGTCCCAAGCAGCTTTACCTCTTCCTTCGTCATTCCTATGCCGGAGTCGGTAATGCGAATTAACAGGCTGCGCCCGATTTTTCCTGCCGAAATAATAATTGTTCCTCCATGAGGCATTGCTTCAATAGAGTTTTTTAATATATTCACAAGCAGCTGCTTGAATTCAATCGTACTGCATTGAATGTATACATCCTCCTTAAGCGAGATGGAGAAAGCAATATTATTGATTAAGGCATAGGAAGAAAGCAAGTCCACTACGCTATGGAGCGTCTCCTGTACATCTACCTTTTCCGTTTTTTCATTGCGCGGTTTCGCCAGCGACAGAAAATCATCAATTACTTGTTCCGCTGCATTTAGTTCGTCAAGCATAAGCCCAAAGTGCTGTTTTACATCTTCTGGAATGCGCTTATCTTCCTTATATAACTGCAAAAAGCCATTGACAACAGTAATAGGATTCCGAATTTCATGCGCTACCGCTGCTGCGAGCTGCCCTGTCGTTTGCAGGCGCTCTGTCTGCTGCATTTGTTCATAATAACCCCTTACTCTTTCCACACGTTTTCTTGTAAGCAAAAATACAAAAAATAAAATACCCTGACTTCCTAAGAAACTAATGATGTTTCCATAAAAGTCATTGTAAATGTAGTCGTACACTTTCCCTTGATCTATAAAGCGGATGTAGCTGAATATACCTGCCGCAAACAAGATATTTAGGACAGATAATATATAAAAGAGCACTCTATGAAAAAATAAAATAGCAATACTCGGGACCAGCGCAGCCAAAATAATATTTAATGATGTTTCCGGGTACATGAGGAACATGACATAAAAGTAGCTTGCGCTTGAAAAAACAAGCATACTCTTCACTGCATCTGTTTCCTTTTTTGGATATATAAGCAAAAGACTAGAAACTATAGCTACAAACATGAAATGAATTAAAATCATATACCGCGGAGTATCTGTTTGATCTTCAATTAGACCGCCAATCATAAGTCCAATCATGAATATAATAATAACCCAGTATATCTTTAAATTTGATATTATATTAAATTCCCTCATTCACCCTTATCCCCGTTCTCCCCAAAATAAGAATTACTAGAAATAGCATATCAGAAAATCTTGAAAATTATATTTTTAAGAATTTACAGAAATTTATAATTATAGGGTATCTCAAAGGCGGCTTATTAAATCTATATACAAGTGAATAAAAAAATCGTCTTTTTGTAGTGAGGAAAGAGCATCCGGCGGAGCATAGAAGCGGTCAAACCCTTTTCCTGTCCCATACAAGGGGAAACCAGAGCGAGGAAGCGAGTGCAGGCTGCCTTTTTTTCTGTATAGCAGCAGTTCATATGTCGAAATTATAAATCATTTATATATACAAGTGAATAAAAAAACCATCTTTTTATAGTGGGGGGAGATCATCCGGCGACGTGCAGAAACGGTCAAACCTTTGCAGTGGTTCATGCAAGGGTAAACCAGAGCGAAGAAGCATGCAATACTCCTTTTTGGTTGCACATAGCACATGGAAATGTCGAAATTATCATTCACTCATATATACAAATAACTTCCATAATCTCGGAAAATTCCGTTTTTCCGGAATGTTATACACGATTATTCCAAAATTACGGAATTCCCTTTACTTTTCCCCCTTGCCAAACACCTTGTCTTCTCTTACAAACTTGCATTACATATAATTGTAAAGCTTTCTCTTCAACTTGGCATAGAAATTGCTTTTACTATAAATAAAAAGATAAGCTTGAGGAGGAGGGAAAAACATGCTTTGCTTCTATGTTTGTGAACAGAAGTTTAGAGAAGACGACATTCGCTATCACATCATAAAAAAGTTTGAAAGTATGGAAGAAGCTCTTTATTTCGCAGAGGAGATTTCTGCTGACCTTCCCATCCGTTCTGTCACAGTTCTGGACGCTGAAGAATACGATTACTACGAGTATTTAGTTAAATCTAAACAACTGCAACGGAATGATGTACAGTAATTCGCTTGAGAACAGAAATTATTGATATGAGGCAGAATAGTAAATATTTGAATTAAGGGCAACAGCATATGTTTTACTATATACAAGTGAATAAAAAAACCGTCTTTTTATAGCGGGGAGAGATCAAAAGACGCGCAGAAGCGGTCAAACCTTTGTAGTGGTTCATGCAAGGGGAAACCAGAGCGAAGAAGCATACCATATTCCCTTTTGTTTTGCACATAGCACATAGACATGCCGAAATTATCATTCACTCATATATATTCAGAAAGGAGCGAAACATAATGGTATTAAAAACCTACTTTTTGAGCGAAGCTGAGAGAGAAATATACGAAAAAGCGGTCTTGCGTCAGATGAAGTCTTCCGTTGAAGAAAGCGTAGCTCGACTGGACGATACAGCACTGATAGAAATATATGCTATATACACAAAAGAAGGACAAGAATTCAAGTAAGAAAATACCGCCAAAAGGTTCCACGGTACTCTCCCCATCTTTAAAACAAAGATTGAGGCTGTTCCGAAAATCCATATATGGTTTTCCGGAACAGCCTCTGCCTCCACAAAGAGTATCAATTTATGTTATAAGTTTTGCATTTATCATAAAAACTCGTTTTCCCGATACCAAGAAGCTTCGCCGCCAGCTGTTTGTTTCCATTCGTTTGCCGCAGCGCATGCTGAATGGCCGCTTTTTCCGCGTGCATCAACACTTCCTTGAGCGGTTGGACTGGGCCGTCCTTAAATGGCAGGTCTTCCGTCCGACTGCCGTGAAACCGAACAAGCTGCAGATCGTCCTGCAAATATAAAGGCAGGTGAGTTAAACGAATGATGTTCCCGTCCAGTACATTGACTGCCCGCTCCAATATATTTTCAAGCTCCCGCACGTTCCCCGGCCACGCGTGTGCTTCCAAACGCTCCACAACTTCTTCGGAAAGCTTGATTCCTTGCCGGCTGAACTTTCTTTCCAGCTTACAGAGAAGCGCTTTTGCAATGGGTTTAATATCTTCTTTCCTTTCTCTGAGAGAAGGGATTTCGATTTTCATAACATTGAGACGATAATACAAATCTTGACGAAACTTTCCTTCTTGCACCATTTGCTCTAGATGACGATGAGTTGCCGCAATGATGCGGACATCAACTGGAATCGGCGCTTGCCCGCCGACACGTTCGATTTCTTTTTCCTGCAGCACCCGCAGTAACTTGCTTTGCATCTGCAGCGGCATATCTCCAATTTCATCAAGAAAGACAGTGCCTCTGTGCGCCAACTCAAACTTTCCTTTTTTCCCGCCCTTTTTTGCCCCTGTAAACGCTCCTTCTTCATATCCGAACAATTCCGACTCCAACAAGTTTTCTGGAATAGAAGCACAGTTGACGCGAACGAGCGGGAATTGCCCGCGTGGACTCGTTTGATGAATCGCATGGGCAAATAGTTCCTTCCCCGTACCTGACTCTCCGGACAAAAGCACTGCAGACTGACTGCCCGCTACACGCTCAGCAAGTCGCTTTGCTTCTTGAAACTTCGGATGGTTACCAATCAAATCCCCAAAGTTATACTTGCTCCGCAGCTCCTTTTCAAAGCGCTTCTTATAATACTTTAATTCCTCTAAAACCGGCTGCACCTTCCTTGAATAATCAAGCCAATCCTGCGAGTTGCGAAACATCACCGTTCCAACGGCTCCAACTAGCTCTCCGTCCACATACAACGGATATCGGTTTGCAATCATTTCGCTTCCTTTAATCGCGTGGATAGATGCCACCTCTGCCTGCCCCGTTCTTACAACCAAATGCATCCTTGTATTTTCAATCACATCCTGCACATGCTTGCCAGTCGCTTCTTCCGTACAAGTATCCAAAAAATCACAATACGCACCGTTAATATAGCGAATGATTCCTTCTCGATCTACCACCACAATCCATTCCGCTGCTAAATTCAAAATTTCCTCCAGCCATTCGTATGGAAGCTTGTTTTTCGTTATCACGTGCAGAACCACCCCCGTTTTCAATATCTCCTCCTTCTATCATAGCAAATTATTGACTGAAATTTTACATTATTCTACAAATATATAGTCAGTTATATATAGTTCTGGTGCAAAAAATCTCTGAAACGACAAAAAGGCCACACAATAAAAAGACGCTGCCATAGCTACGCAGCGTCTTTTTATGCACTTTTCTACTGTACCGTATAACCACCATCCAGCACAGCTGCCTGCCCTGTAATCCCCTTCGCCTTGTCACTCGCAAGAAATGTTGCATAATCTGCAATCTCATTTACAGAAAGGAGACGTTTTTGCGGAACGAGCGGATAAATAACTTGCTCTAACACGCTTTCTAGTGGCACGTTGCGCGTTTTTGCCAAGTCACCGAGCTGATTCCGTACGAGAGGCGTGTCCACGTAACCAGGGCACAGTGCATTAACTGTAATGCCGTCCGCCGCTCCTTCGAGCGCAGCGACCTTTGTTAAGCCAATTACGCCGTGCTTGGCACTGTTGTAAGCTGCTTTGCCCGCAAAGCCCACAAGACCGTTAATGGAAGCCATATTAATAATGCGTCCGAAACCTTGTTCCTTCATAATCGGAAATGCATATTTGATTCCGATAAACGGTGCAGTCAGCATGACCTTCACAAGCAGCTCAAACTTTTCTGTAGGAAATTCTTCAATCGGCGATACATACTGCAAACCTGCATTGTTCACCAAAATATCCAATCTCCCAAACTCTTTTAATGCACGTTCAAAGCTTTCGCGCACTTGCGCTTCGTTTGTCACATCACAAACGACAGCGATTGCTTCAAAGCCTTGCTCCCGCAGCTCTTTCGCTGCTGTTTCCGCTGCAGTGCCGTTTAAATCAGAAATAACGACCTTCGCGCCCTCCTGTGCGAAGGTGCGCGCAATCTCCAAACCGATTCCGCTTGCCGCTCCTGTCACGAGCGCTGCCTTTTGTTCTAATAGCCGAGTCATCTTTCACTCCCCCTTAAAGCACGCTTACGCCGATACGTACATTCGGACTTACCGTGAAAGCCGCTTCTGTTTTCTCCGTTACCTCTTCAACAGTCACGCCTGCTTGTGTTTCCACTAACACCATGCCTTCAGGAGTAAAGTCAAATACCGCTAAGTCAGTGATGAGACGATGAACTACCCGCCGCCCTGTAAGGGGCAGTGTACATGCTTGCTTCACTTTGGATTCACCATGTTTATTTACATGCTCCATAATTATGATAATGCGCTTCGCTCCATTTACAAGATCCATCGCTCCGCCCATTCCCTTTACCATCTTTCCGGGAATCATCCAGTTTGCCAGATCGCCTGTTTCTGATACTTCCATACCGCCTAAAATCGCAAGGTCAATATGTCCGCCGCGAATCATCGCAAAGGATTCTGCGCTGTCAAAGTATGCTGCTCCAGGAACAGCTGTAACAGTTTCTTTACCGGCGTTAATTAAGTCCGCATCTTCTGTTCCCTCAACCGGATACGGGCCGATGCCAAGCAAACCATTCTCCGATTGAAGCAACACGTTATAATCTGCAGGAATCTCATTTGCAACAAGTGTAGGCATCCCGATTCCCAAGTTTACATTCATACCATCTTGAATCTCTTTCACGGCGCGCTTTACAATTCTCATTCTCGCATTTTGCATTCTCTATCCCTCCCCTATGCTTGCACAACTGTGCGGCGTTCAATCCGTTTTTCGTAATTTGTTCCAAGCAATACGCGCTGTACGTAAATACCCGGCGTATGTATTTCATCCGGATTGAGTACGCCCGCTTCTACGATCTCCTCTACTTCGGCAATCGTAATCTTCCCAGCCATTGCTGCAACAGGGTTGAAGTTACGAGCTGTTTTGCGGAATACCAGATTGCCTAGCGTATCGGCCTTCCACGCCTTCACCAGCGCAAAGTCGCCGACAATGCCGCGCTCCAAAATATACGTCCGTCCGTCAAATTCCTTATGCTCCTTGCCTTCTGCGATTGGTGTCCCTACCCCCGTCGCAGTATAAAATCCAGGAATTCCGGCTCCGCCTGCACGAATGCGCTCTGCCAAGGTTCCTTGAGGCACAAGCTCTACTTCCAGCTCGCCGCTTAGAAATTGGCGTTCAAAAATTTTATTTTCTCCCACATAAGATGATACCATCTTTTTAATTTGGCGATTTGCCAGCAAAAGACCCAGTCCCCAATCGTCTACGCCGCAGTTATTGCTGACTACTGTTAAGTTCTTCGTTCCCTGATCACGCAATGCTAAAATCGCCTGCTCAGGGATTCCGCATAAACCGAATCCCCCGACGATTAAGGTTGCGCCGTCATGAATATCCGCAACCGCTTCTTTGAATGAACTCACTATCTTACCTTTTCTCATGA
Organism: Ectobacillus panaciterrae DSM 19096; assembly: GCF_000430785.1. Classification (GTDB taxonomy): domain Bacteria; phylum Bacillota; class Bacilli; order Bacillales; family Bacillaceae_G; genus Ectobacillus; species Ectobacillus panaciterrae. The sequence continues at coordinate 62,781 of NZ_AUMR01000028.1, read as the reverse complement.
CATGTTCTCCCTTCAAATGAAAGATTATTTTATACAAGACCTGTTAAGCTGTACACGCCGATAATGAAGAATACGGCAGCTGTTTTGATAATCGTAATCGCAAAAATATCGCGATAAGATTGACGATGCGTCAGCCCCGTTACTGCAAGCAACGTAATAACGGCTCCGTTGTGCGGAAGCGTATCCATACCGCCGGACGCCATAGAAATTACGCGATGCATTACTTCTGGCGGAATATTAAACTTATTGATTGCCTCCAAATACTTTCCAGACATTGCACTTAACGCGATTCCCATGCCGCCGGACGCAGAACCCGTAACACCTGCAAGAGTCGTTGTTGTTACTGCTCCATTTACAAGCGGATTCGTAAATGTTTCTCCAATACCCTTGCTGATGACGCCAAAGCCGGGAAGGGATGAAATAACACCGCCGAAGCCGTACTCAGCTCCAGTGTTCATCGCAGCCAACAGCGCACCGCCGATACTTACATTGATGCCTGCTTGGAAATTCACCTTCACACGCTTCCAATCGTATAGAATCGTTGCAATAATCCCAATCAAAAGCGCCATTTCCACAGACCAAATCGCAACAACAGCAGGAGTTTCAATCTTGCCGAATGCTTTTAAACCGATTGCTTCAAAACTAAATCCATTCGGATACCATTTCGGAATAAAAATCGTGAAAAACTTATTCATCACACCTACAAGAACAAGCGGCACAAATGCTAAAATCTGACGGCCTATGCCCGTGTGCGTTCGAGTCGGAAGAGACGGTTCCTCCGCCTTCACCGCTGCATCCTGAGAAGCAGCGATCTCCGCTCCCTCAAATCCGTAGTATCCTTCTCCCGCTTTTTCAGCTTTTCTGCGGCGGGATTCCAAATAAAGCATACCGATGATTAAAACGAAAACCGCACCGATAATTCCTAACGTCGGAGCTGCATAAATGTTAGTTTTAAAAAACGTCGTCGGAATTACGTTTTGAATTTGCGGCGTACCCGGCAGCGCATCCATCGTGAATGTAAACGCCCCTAATGCAATCGTTCCTGGAATTAAGCGCTTTGGAATATTCGCCTGACGGAACATGTTCGCTGCGAACGGATAAATCGCAAACACAACTACAAACAAGCTTACACCGCTGTAAGTCAGGATAGCACCCATAAGCACAATCGCCAAAATCGCTCTTTTTGCCCCTACAAGCTGAACGATTGTTTTTGCGATGGATTCTGCCAAACCGGACATTTCAACAACCTTGCCAAAGATGGCACCCAATAAGAAAACAGGAAAATAAAGTTTAATGAAGCCAACCATTTTCTCCATAAAAATGTTAGAGAAGAACGGTAAAACAAATTCTGGATTGGTTAGCAAAACCGCAAACAGCGCGCAAATCGGAGCAAATAAAATAACGGAAAATCCACGATAGGCAACGAACATCAATAAACCTAATGCCAACAGAATGACAATAAAATCCACAAACATCCCCCTTTTCAGTTGATCGAATAAAATAAATAACCCCTGCATCCTCTTAAGTAACCGTTTTCATTTTATTGGTAAACGTTTTCAATTATTACTAGAATAAAAGGTTTCCGATCCTCCTTTCCCTGCAAGATCGATTGTCTTTCTACTAATTATATAAGCAAATACTATGCCAAATTCCTATTTTATTTCGCGCAAAATCCGCAAACTTTCTTGTATCAATACATGCAAGCTCTATATTTTTTCATAAAGTGAAATAATATTTTATTCAAAAAAACAAAATATTAAAATTAAAATTCCGGAAATGTGGAATTCACACGAATATCATTCCGGAAATGCGGAAATTCCGAATTTCCGGAATGATATTCACAAAAAAATGCATTTCTTCCTGCAAAAATAGAAGAAATGCACATTTAATCAAACGTTTGTTTAATTTATTTTGACTCTAGGAGAATCGGCAGATGTTTCTTTTTCCTCTAGTATCTTGTATTCAATGTGATCCGGATCCAATCCATGTCCTAACGAACCGTATACGTTTTGCTGATGCGGATCAATCAATTCCGTCCCTTGATAATAAACACGCGGTGTTTTCCAAAGCGCGATCATCGCCTTCAGCATCGGCATCTCATGATAGCGCTCCGGCCACATTTCTGTTAGCTTTTTCTTGACCATCGGATAGTACTTTGAGCTCATACCCGGGAACAAATGATGTTCTGTATGGTAAGAGAAGTTAAAATGAAGCACGTCCACCCAGCGCGGTACTGTAACCGTCAAGCTGTTCGCAAGCGGATCGTTCACTGGCGTAAGCGGGTTTAAGCGATGGTTTGTCGAGATATATGCCATTACGATAAAGTTTGCGATGAAAAGAGGCAGCAAATATGCGAAAAACCATTTTTCAAGCCCCATTACAAACAGCAGGCTGAACCAGCTTGCCCAAGGCATTAGCAGCTGCAGCCACACAACCGGACGCTTGCTCGGCTTAAATTCTTTTATATATGTGGCAAACATTCTGGAAGAATGGAGTGTAAACGTAATCGTTAACGCAAGAAAGTTGAAAAAAGAACGAACTGGCATCGGCAGACGATACATCCAGCTTAAAAACCGGCTTTTGGACAACTTCGTAATAGTAGGCCATGCATCCGGGTCAAGTTCTTCATCCTGCGTATGAATATGGTGGGTCATATTGTGCCACTTTCTCCATAACTTTGGTCCTGTACTCAATGGCCAGAATGCAACTGCTCCAAGTAAATCACGCAACCAAGCCTTTCTTACAACCGTACCATGTAAAATCTCATGGCCCAAAAATCCCATTGCAGAGAAGCTAAAGCCCAATGCAGCCGCAATCGCAAGATTCCACCACAGATTCAGTTCCAATAAACCAATTGTTAAAAACCCCGCAACTACAACCAACACATAAGCAAGTCCGCCAAGAAGACGTGCAGGAACCGGCTTAAACGCTTTTTTCGGCAGATATGGTGCGACACGTGCCGCATACCATCCGAACGTATGAAGATCCTTCATTTCTTTTCCCCTTCCTCATGATAGCCTTTCCTTTGAGCCAGTGCCCGCCTTTTCCTTTAGCGGTTAGCCACTTATCAGCAAAGTAAAGAATATTAATGTACGCACTCCTCTTTTTATAAAAGGAGTGCGCACGGAGACTTGGTTTATTAAAAACCCATCACCCTTATGTATCTCCACAACCTTCATCCTAACAGTCTATTTTGACCATTGTCAACGAAAAATTATTACTTGGTGCTAAATTCTGATTATATGAATTGGTTTTAATTTTTTTGAAAAAAAAGAACTCCTCATTATGAGAAGCTCCTTTCTAACTCATTATTCCAGCGCTTGTGTCGGGACACCCTTTAAGCTCCTCGTATCCAAGCTATATATGAGTGAATGATAAACTCGACATTTCAATGTGCTGTGTACAGCAAAACGGCATTGGCGCTTTCTTCCTATCTATGGTTTACCCTTGCATAGACCACTACAAGGGTTTGACCGCTTCCGCACGTCGCCGGATGCTCTCGCCCCACTGTAAAAAGACGGTTTTTTTATTCAGTTGTATATAAATACGAGAGTAGCGGAACACCTGAAACTTTTCATCTGCGAATATATTTCTCGCAGTCTGTTAACTTCTCCATTTTCCCATCGCCCTTTAAAGTAATGAACGTAGCACGGCTCGAACCGGGCTTCCATCTCCCTCCGCTAACGGAAGCGGTAAAGCGATAAGTTCATAATCACCAGGCTCTATTCTATCTAAATCAATTCCTTCTAAAATATGAATCTGGTGCATGTGCAGTGAGTGGTGTGCAGCCAACTCTTTACTGTCAAGCGGATCCACTGACGGTACATCTACACCAATCAGCCGAACACCTTTTTCTGCTAAATATGGTGCAAGATCGGCACGTAAATACGTGATAGTTTGAGGAAACTCATCGGGATCCTTCCAGGATCCCGTGCGCAGCAGCAGCCGCTCCGTTCCTGTCAAGTCAACATCCTGTAAATCGCTGGCGCCGATGCTCTCTCTTCCTGACATATCAATAATACGCGCAGGACCTGCATATATATTCAAATCCAAATCATAGATTCGCTTTCCCTCGCTGTCGAAATGAAATGGCGCATCCACGTGGGTGCCGGTATGGATGCTCATTGTCAGCTTCCCCACATTTACAGAACCGCTTTGCTCCTTCGTCCAACTTACTTCATAGGAAAACGGTGTATCACCGGGCCATGTCGGCGTACCTCGCTCCAGCTTTCTCGATATATCAATGATCTTCATGCCTTCATCCCCTTAAGTAATGATCTCGCGCTTATATATGAGTGAATTGTTTACCCTTGCATGAACTACTACAAAGGTTTGACCGCTTCTACGCTTAGTCGGATGCTCTCTCCCCTAAAAGAAAAGTTTTTATGTCGATTTTTTAGTTGCATTTATATATATCAAGGGTAAATGACCGGCTTTTCATTTGTCAATGTTTTCTGACAACACAGATTAAACACTATATTAAAATAACGCTTAATCACAAATTGTTTCTTATGGCGAATTTTTAAATTGAGCTTATATAGTTTCGCAACGTTCCTTCCGCACAAAGCCAATTGTACCGTTTCTAACAGGGATTGCAGGGATAATCATTACTATATTTTACATTATTGTTTTTGCGGTCATCACGAAAAAACCCGCTTTCTCTTCCATAAAAAATTATAACGAAATCATAGAAAAAAGCCTGCGCTAAAGCGCAGGCTTCCTCTTTGTGGAAAGAACTATTTCCAAATCGCATATAAACTTTTCTTCAAGTCCATACGCTCTTTTTTTACACTTGCGGAGACACCATACCCATTTCCGCCCATTCTTCTTTACTTGGGCCGTACATACCTGGAACACGTAAACCAGCCTGACGCATCAATACTGTCATTTGACCGCGATGATGGGTCTGATGCTGAATCAATGCGCGCAGTGTCATCTGAATTGACCACTCTTGACCAAACATCATCCGGGATTCCTCCAATGTCTTATCCGTCCATTCAGTCATCATTGCTTCGAGCATCACGTTGCTTATTCGCTCGTACGCGTTCGCAATTTCCTTCGCAGATGCAGGCATATCCTCTTGCTTGCCAGGCGATTCAATTGAAAGTCCCGTTTGCGACATTATACTGTAGACCGCAACCGTTAAGTGCCAGGCGAGCTGTCCTAATGAAAAATGCTCTTTCGCTACTCGCTGCTGCAAAGATTCATCCGTCAGCGCTTCCAAAATCCGCTGCGTCGCTACCGCTTCGTGCTTCCATTCTTCCGCAAATTCTTTCAAGCTTACAAACATGTCAAATCTCCTCCTTAAAAACCTTGATGAGTTTAGTATAAAACATGTTCGCTGACAGCAGTCTGTCATCATTTTTCATATAATCGCACAATTTCTTGCGCTTTTTCATGCAAAGTTGCCCGCACATAGAGCGGTTCCAGCACTTCCACGGCATCCCCGTAACTAAGCAGCATGCCGTACAACCATGGCTGATCCGGCATCGTTGTTTGTACGAGTATAGCTCCATCGCTCTCAACCTCAATATGAGAGGATTGAAATTCATCCGCCACTCTGTACCGAACCGATGGGCTGAAGCGCATCATGATATGTATACGGGAAGATGGATTCGGTTTGGTCCACAACGCTTCCAGCTCTTCCTGTGATTTCTCCCGCCGCTTGAACTCCGTTTCCAGCACCTCTAAATTTTTAATTCGGGACAGCTTGAAAATACGATAATCCTCACGCTCGCGGCAATACCCGTACAAATACCAACCGTGCCCTTTGAGTGCCAAGGCCATCGGTTCAACTAAACGCTCTAGCTCTTCTCCTTGTTTATTAACATAGAAAAAACGAACAAGACGTGTTTCCTTTATTCCCTTGCGTATGCCGACAGTCTTCTCTTTATTGCCATCATCCACCGGCCAAGGGTGGAAATCCACAATCAGACCGTGTCCGGATTCTGTTTGTGGATTGTTTGCTATTAAAGCTCCAACCTTATCCATAAGAGCTCCGATTTCCCGATCCTCCAATGTCGCCTGAATCCCTTTCAGCGCGCTGAAAATGGAATGCAGCTCCTCTTGAGAAACGAGCTGCCGGTCCAGCTTATAGCTATCTATGATTTCATAGCCTCCGGCTGCCCCTGAGTAGGACACAATTGGAATCCCTGCTTGATTAATCGTCTCTAAATCTCGATAGATGGTGCGCAGCGACACCTCAAACCGCTCTGCCAGCTCCTTGCCGCTCACCCTTTTGCGGCCGAGAAGCAGCACTGTGATAGCCAACAGCCGTTCCAGCTTCATACACGTTCCCCTCCTTTATAAGAGCTTCTCGAAAAAACGTGATTAACCCCCCGCCGTAATGAGAACTCTTTTGACCTATAATGCTTCCATTCAACAGTCTTTGTATTACTTTAATAATGATTCTGAAAAGCCTTAATCATTTCCTTCTATAAGTAACCCTATATCAATGGAGGAAAAATAAGATTATTCTTATAGCCACACTGAACTTTTATTGATGGTATTTTTATATGTATATGTTAATAAGAATAGAACGAACGTAGTATTTACTGGGGGGTTGGGAATGAACAGGGATGAAGTCGTATTACATCCTGATACGGGTGTTACATCTGGAATGTTTGTTGAGCGATCATTAAATGAAATTCGTTTTTGGTCTAGAATCATGAAAGAGCATTCTTTATTTCTTCGATTGGGTTTTAGATGTGAGGATACTCAACTAATCCAAGAGGCTAATCAATTCTACCAATTGTTTGAACACATCGAACAAACCGCACATTCCTTTACAAATCAAACAGATCCTGAGCAAATAAAAAGATTTAATTCAGAAGTACAACAAGCTGCAACCCATATTTTCGCATTTAAACGAAAAGTTCTAGGATTAATTCTCACATGTAAATTGCCAGGGCAAAATAATTTTCCACTGTTAGTTGATCATACAAGTAGGGAAGCTAACTATTTTAGAAAACGTTTAATTGAATTAAATGAAGGTAAATTGAAAGCTCTTCCTGATGCTATTATTAAAGAAAATGTCTTCTTCTTAAGGATTATGGCAGACCATGCTAAATTTATTGGTCATCTTCTTGATCCAGCGGAAAGAAAGCTTGTAGATATGGCTCGGAATTTCAGCAATGATTTTGATCAATTGATGTATCAAGCAATTGACTTAGAATCTATGAAGCCACAATCTCAAACAGTTCCTCTTTTAGATCAATTCCTGGATCAAAATCGTGTGTCGGTCGCATCTCTTCGGGACTTTAAGAAAACGGCACGTGATTTAATTGAGCAATGTAAAATAAAGAGTATCATTCATCCACTATTAGCAGACCATGTTTTCCGTGAAGCTGATAGATTCCTTGAAATAATTGATATGTTTGATGCTCATCTTACAAGCGGTAAACCACAATCTAGACAGTAGAAGATTAAAGAATATAGAGTTAATTGTACCCCGCTTATGGAGAAAGGCACTATTTTTTCCATAAGCTGAGAAGTTAACAATTTATTGTTAGCTTCTTTTCCTTGTGATGGTATCATATTCCTTTGTCAACTACCATGGAAGAGCAGTGAACCTTTCATAATCTGTGGTGTAGCGAAGAGCGGCATGGGTGACTAATGGGTTTAATTAAAAAAGGAGTGTGTGTTAAAAAATAGCCTGTATCTATGATTACTTGGTAATCTAAGATACAAGCTTTATATTTCGGTAAATAACTGTCCTTATATATTTAATGTACAAGAGTGTTTTCCCATAGCATTGTTCTTAAAGCGCTTTTATCGTCCTCTTCTGTCGCCTTGACGCTGCTTCGGCTTCGCATTCCCTTTGAATTGAGACTGCTTCTTGCCATAAGCTTTTTCACTTGGCTGTTTGCGGCTTCTCTCTTTCTTTCCTTTATCTTCTTGCTTTCCCTTATACTCTTTTCTTTTCCGGTCCTCTTTCTTTTCAAAAGAATCATTCTTCTGCGGCTGCGCTGTTTCCAGCTTGCTGCGCTGAATTGACATCTTAATGCCTTTTTCAATCATCTCTAAATGCTGCCGGTCCTTCGGTGCGAAAAGGGTGACCGCAAGCCCTGTTTCCCCTGCTCGCCCTGTGCGCCCGATTCTATGGATGTAGCTTTCCACATCATGCGGAATGTCATAGTTGAACACATGTGTGACACCTTCCACGTCCAGCCCTCTGGCAGCTACGTCTGTTGCTACTAGGAATTGAATTTTCGCCTGACGGAACCGTTCCATTACCTGTTCACGCTTTGATTGCGACAAGTCGCCGTGCAGTTCATCAGAGTTATATCCATACTCTTGTAACGCGGCATTGAGCGTACTTGCTCTTCGTTTCGTACGGCAAAAAATCATCGCAAGAAACGGCTGATATTCGTCCAACAGCATTCGCAAGGCCGATTGCTTCGTCCGGTCTGTCGTTTCCACTGCCTGCTGACGAATATCCTTCACTGTAACTTGTGCCGTTTTGATTTGTACGTTCTCCGGCTTCTTCATATACCGTTTTGCAAGCGCACGAATTTCCCCTGGCATAGTTGCGGAAAACAGTGCGGTTTGTCTGTCTGGAGACGTTTTTTCAATAATATCCTCTACCTCGGATAAGAACCCGATGTGAAGCATTTGATCTGCCTCATCCAGCACAAGAGTAGCGACACGGGAAAGATCGATGGTTTCACGCCGTATATGATCCAACAAGCGTCCCGGCGTTCCTACCACTACGTGCACAGCTCCCGCCAATCTTTTCATTTGCCTTTCAACGTCCTGTCCGCCGTACACCGCCAGTACATGAACATCAGGCAAGTGCACGAGCATCTTTTTAATTTCATTCGTAATTTGAACCGCAAGCTCACGCGTAGGCGTGACAATCAACGCTTGTATGTACGGCTGCTGCGGATCGACCGCTTGTAATATAGGAAGCACGAATGCTAACGTTTTGCCTGTTCCAGTTTGCGCCTGCGCCACCACATCTTTTCCTGCAAGCAAAAGCGGAATTGCTTTTTCTTGCACAGGTGTTGGTGCAGTCCGTCCATTTTCCTGCAGCGCTTTTTGCAGCTCCAGACGAATGTCCAGCTTTGAAAAATCTGTCATAGAAATCACCTCTTCATATATTATGCCTTCCTAAGTATACTGGAAAACCCTCATACCGCTGGAACTTTTTTTCCCGCATGGCTTTCTGTTGAGCGTTGTATTATAATAATTGTTACTTAATTATGAAATAAGGAGACTTTTCACATGTCAAATACAGAGCATAACGAACAAGGAACACCGCAACAAAAGAAAATGAGCCTGCAAGAAGCAATGATGCAGAAGCTTGCGAGCAAAAAACAAGCGCAAGCAAACGGAAAATCATCCATGAACGGTTCAAGTGCAACAAAAAGCATGAAAAGCCAGCAAACGAAAAAACCGAACAACCAGCGCCGCCGTACAGGTGTGTAAATGAACGGACAATACCGGAAAAACATCACTCCCGGCCTTTCTGTCAACATCGTCCTCAAGCAGGATCAACGAACAGGGAAGCTGACGAGCGGCATCGTAAAAGATATTCTGACGAACTCCGCCTTTCATCCGCACGGCATTAAGGTACGGCTGCAGGATGGGCAAGTAGGAAGAGTGAAAGACATTATCGCAAAGTAAGAGCTGTATCCACAAAATGGATACAGTTTTTTTACACGCTTGTCTCCTGCAGCACAAGTCTTGAATACTATAAAGTAAAACAAAAAAGCAGGTTGATTATGCTCATATATCGAATTATCTTTACCGCTCTTTCGTACTTGGGCACACCGTACGTATGGAACGCTCCATCTCATCAAACAGCCTCATTCGATTGCAGCTCCTTCATTCAGCACGTATTCGGCATTCATGGAATCGCGCTGCCTAGAAGCTCACGGGAGCAATTTCAAATAGGGACTTCCGTTGCCTTTTCTAATTTGCAGCGGGGGGATATACTATTCTTTACAACAAAACAGAGGAAGAAGAAAAGGGGAATTGCAAAAGTGGGACATGTCGGATTGTACTTAGGAAACAATTACATGCTTCATACGTATCGGGAAGGAAGAAAAGTCACTATTTCTGAATTGAATTCCCATTGGCGCAGTGCTTTTATGGGCGCAAAACGAATAGAACAGCCCCAATAAACCGGGGCTGTTGCTTATAAATTGTATTTATAGAGCACTAAGCTTACATATTGTGCAAAAATCATACATCTATCTTTGCTGCTCAGCTCCTCATATGCTTCCTTCTTTTGAATGATTTCAATACAGCGACTTTGCGTTCTTCAAATATACTTACTTAATCTTACATAATCCATTAGCAACAGTCTTTGTGAAAAGAGCCTGCAAATAAAAGGTTTCCCCTAAGGTAAGCTCTTATAATTCCATTTGGTGTGCTTCCATCAGGATACGTCCCCATTCTGTCATGCCGCCAAGCGCTGCGGCAAGCAATACATAAGCGATTACGACTTTCCATTTTGTTGCAGCTGACGCCTCGTAGTAACGGACGATTGGCTCCATTTCGTCCCTCCAGCGCTGAATTTCTCCCCCTGCGCCTTGCTCATCCAACGCCCGCGCCCAACCTTCTTCTGTCGTATTGAGCTCTGTGTAATATTGAATGTGAGATAGCACTTCCGATTCCCACTTTTCCGCTTTGGATGGGCTCGGGTTATGTTCTAACTCATTCATCCGCTGCACGAGTGCAGAATACCCGTCTGGTTCCCCCAATCTTTCACACCACGTATCGTAAATATCTATCTTCGTGCTTAATTCTTTTATACGGCGTTCTTCCTTGAATCGGTTCCAAATTGTACCGATTCCAAACAGGATAATCAGCCAAGTCAAGACGCCTCCGAATGAAATGGCGGCAAAAATAAGCCCTCCCAATCCAATGAGCCAGATGCGCGGACTCACAACCGCGAGGATGCGTCCACCGTCAAGCGGCGATACAGGCATAAGATTGAATAAATTGATTATGCCGCCTACTGCGATGACCATCGCCCAGAAGGGATTTTTTGTGATAAGATACATACCAGCCGCCACAAGGACGGATAACAAACCGAAGAAAGGACCCATGTATCCAATGAAACTTTCTGTTCTTGCATCTTTTGGCTTCTCTTTAAGTCCGATAACCGCTCCCATGAAAGGGATGAAGAGCGTCGGACTTGTAGGGATGCCCTTCATCCTCGCCCCCAGACCATGACCGCCTTCATGCACGGCGAGAAGCGCGACAAGCGCCACCCCAAACTTCCATCCATAGATTATCGCGTAAGCTCCAATGCTAAGGAACATGCTGAAAAGTGTAGAGAACTTGAATATCTTCAGCGCTACAAGCACATATTTCAACTTTCCTAATGCCAACGCACCGATCCCCAACAATACACCTAAGAATGTGGATTTATTGCCATTTCGTTTCTCCATAGATTTCACCTGCTCTCATTTTTTATTTTGAATCGATACGAAACGAGCATGGTATATAGCTCCTTATATTCGCCTTTTGCATCTCCTTTTCATCATACCAATCTCCTTATCTGCTTTGCAGTCTTGACATGAAAAATTATCCTTTAATCCCTTTTTCTCTCATAAAAAAGCCTTTCCGCTTCATTCGAAAAGGCTGCTTCTTGCTATTTCACATTGAACATAAAATCACCGGAGCTTCATCAAATGAGATTTGCCTTCTCATCATTTTATCAAGGGATATTCCATCTTTCGTAAATCCTGTAGAAGCAAACTCGATCATTCCTGCCGCACATACAATCCCCCCGCTAACGCTACCTTCTTCAGCATATTCATTCACCTCTCGTACTTTTGATATTTAACACAATGTATTGCACCGCTGCTTTATACAAGAGCTTACCTGCCGGAATGAGAACTGTACCAAGCAGCACGCCTAATCCTCCTAAAATCAAATCAGTATAACCAAGTTTCCTAGAGTTTTTACACCAGCATCCTCATACCTTTACAAAGTCTTAACATTGGATTAATGTGGGATAAACATTATGAAAGTATCCTAAAACAGTAAACAATCAACAAAAACATTAAAAAAACAACATCCGTAGGAGGAGTTTTTGATGAAACGTGAATGGAGCAAGAAGTCTTTTAAGTCTATTCAAGCTGGAATATTAGGAATGAGTTTACTAGGTTTAGCTGCTTGCGGAACAAAAGAAGAGACTACTGCCCCAACTGTTAGTGATTCAAAATCGTTAACAATTGGAGAAATGGAAGCCAAGGCAAAGAAAGAAGGAAGCATTAACAGTGTTGGTATGCCTAATACATGGGCAAACTGGGGCGAAACATGGGATGACGTGACAAAAAAATATAATTTGAAGCATACAGATACAGACTTATCCAGTGCTGAGGAGATTGCTAAATTTGAATCCGAAAAAGAGAATGCAACAGCTGATATCGGTGACGTGGGGATTTCTTTTGGACCAATTGCTGAAAAAAAAGGCTTAACCCTCCCATATAAAACTTCTCATTGGGATGAAATACCTAAATGGGCGAAAGATGATAAAGGAAATTGGGTTGTTGGATACCAAGGAACAATTGCATTTCTTACTAATAAAAAATTGGTGAAAAACCCGCCAAAATCCTGGGATGACATTTTAAAGGGAGATTACAAAGTAACGATTGGAGATGTTCAGCGCGGAGCGCAGAATCAGATGGGGGTTCTTGCTGCGGCTATCGCTTACGGTGGTAATGAATCGAATATTAAGCCAGGACTTGACTATTTTGCTAAGCTTGCCAAGCAAGGCCGCCTTAGTCTAACGGATGCAAAGCCGGCTAACATTGAAAAAGGCGAAGTAGAAGTTGCAATTGTTTGGGATTTCAATGCACTTAGTTATGCTGAACAAATCAATCGTGACCAATTTGACGTAAGTATTCCAAAAGAAGGTTCGGTAGTAAGCGGTTATACAACCATCATCAACAAATATGCAAAACATCCGTATGCAGCGATGATGACTAGAGAATATATCTTAAGTGATGAGGGACAAATTAACTTAGCTAAAGGATTTGCTCGCCCAATTCGTGATGTACAACTTCCAAAAGAAGTAGCTGACAAACTGCTTCCAAAAGAGCAATACACAAATGCAAAACCAGTTCAAGACTCCAAAGCTTGGGAAAAAACTGCTAGTACTTTACCGCAGCTTTGGCAAGAAGAGGTGTTAGTAAATGTCAAATAAAGTGATAGCTATTGTTGTTGATGGTATGCGATATGATAAAGCATGCGAGGCGCTAGGATTTATTCAGCATCTGGTTGAAACGAATCAGGCGGCACTTTACAAAGTGAAGTCTGAGCTTCCAAGTCTTTCCCGTCCATTATATGAAGTATTACTAACAGGTACGCCCGCATCAATGAATGGAATTACGTCAAATCAAGCCGTTCGTCTCTCTACCGAGAAAAGTCTCTTTCATCTTACGAAAGAAAACGGCTTAAGAAATGCAGCGGTATCTTATTACTGGGTAAGCGAACTTTATAATCGCGCGCCATTCCATTTTATTGAAGACCGTGAGCAAGAAGATAAGTCTAAGCCTATTCAATGCGGAAAGTTCTATTGGGATGATGACTATCCGGACAGCCATGTGCTGATGGATGCTGAGGCTTTGCGCAGAAAGCATGACCCTCACTTTTTATACATTCACCCTTTGGGCGTTGATGTGAAAGGAGAAAATTACGGTTCGGAATCTAAAGAATACCGTGAGCAAATCTTAAAAATGGGAAGCTTGTTAGCACAGCTTCTACCTATTTGGATGAAAGAAGGTTACCATATTTTAATTACATCTGATCATGGCATGAGTGAATACGGCAACCACGGCGGCACAACTGATGGTGAACGCGACGTACCGCTTTTCATCATCAGCCCAAGAGTTGAAAACGGAATTCATGGAGAAGTAATTCCGCAATTAGCTTTTGCACCACTCGTTTGTGAACTCTTAGGTATTGAGCCGACCGATAAAATGATTTCATATAGATTGCCCGGGTTAAAAGAAACGGTTTCCCTTTAAAAAGGACAATCTATCTAAAACTACAACAAAGAAACATGATCGAATTGTAATTGATCAATTATATAAATGTAACTAAAAATCGACATAAAAACGTTTCTTTTAGAGGGGAGAGAGCATCCGGCTAAGCGTAGAAGCGGTCAAACCCTTTTCGTGGCCCATGCAGGGAGAGAGAGAGGGAGCACGCGCAGTTTCCCTTTTGTTCTACACGGCAAACGATAGATATGTCGGAATAACAAAGCGGACTTATATAGAAGCTTAACTTTCCTTTAAAGGTTATCTTGTTTGTTGCATTTAAATTCAAGAACATCATTTCCCAGATAGTATATATAACTTGAGTCTATCTGGCTATATAGCCAGATAGATTCCAAAAATTGTTAGCACATATAGAGGAGCGAAAAATCTTGCAAAAAATTAAAAAACAAAAATTGTATTTATTAGCTCTTTTACTGCCGTTTATCATTCTTGTTATTGGCTTTGAAATTGGGCCGTTAGCTTCCATGATTAAAAACAGCTTTTATGCAGACGATGGAATTAATATTACAATTAATCAATATTTAACCATATTTAAAAGCAAATTTTACTTACAAGCAATTCATAATAGCGTCCTTATTTCATTATTTTCTGCAATAACTTCTATTATGGTAGCCGTTGTTATCGCCTATTCATTTACGAAATTCTCAAAACAAGTACAAAATCGCTTACTTATGATTGCCAATATGACTTCTAATTTTGAAGGAATTCCTCTTTCTTTTTCATACATTATTTTACTCGGAAACAATGGGTTATTTACTTTGCTTTTTGCCAAGCTTGGATGGGATGTGTTTGCAAAGTTTAATTTATATTCTTGGACTGGATTAATTCTTGTTTACGTTTACTTTCAAATTCCGCTCGCTGTTATGCTTCTTTACCCTGCTTACCAGGGTATAAAAAAACAATGGAAAGAAGCCGCAGCGTTATTAGGAGCTTCAAAACTGCAATTTTGGCTTCATATTGGCCTGCCGATTCTGCTGCCTAGTATTGCAGGTATATTCAGTATTTTGTTTGCAAATGCCATGGGTGCTTATGCTACAGCATATGCATTAGTTGGTAGCAACTATAATTTATTGTCATTGCAAATTGCGGCTCTGGTTGCCAGTGACGTTACATTAAAGCCACAGCTGGGTAGTGCGTTAGGTGTTCTTCTAGCTTCGACTATGATCGTAGCGATGTGGTTTAATCAACGAATGATGCGCCGCATTAGGAGGGATTTACGATGAAATCTTCATTACATTTCCATAAAATAGCTGTTGGATTACTAATCATCTATTTATTAATTCCGCTTATGGGAACATTTTTATTTTCTATTGCTGGTAAGTGGGATCATACTATTTTACCTGAGTCTTTTACAATGAAGTGGTACATTGAATTATTTCAAGATGAAAGGTTTTTTGCTGCCTTTCAACGCACACTGTTTCTGATTGTTATGTCTGTGGGACTTAGTATTCTCATTATGCTTCCGACAATTTTTATCATAACCGTATATTTTAGTAAATGGGAAGGGATGCTCCAAGCAGCGGCCATGCTTCCTTATGGAATCCCTCCAATTGTTGGGGCTGTCGGGTTAATCAAGTTATATTCGAATGGGCCGATTCAAATTTCTGGAACGCCTTGGATTTTGATTGGTGCGTATTTTGTTACTATTTTACCATTTATGTATCAAGGTATCCGGAACAGTCTGCGGACAATTAATGCAGTAGAACTTGTTGATGCAGCTGAGTTATTGGGTGCGTCAAAATTCCAAGCTTTTCGAACAGTAGTGTTTCCAAATATCTTATCCGGTATCCTAGTGTCCACCCTATTATCAGTTGCCCTTTTGTTTAGTGAGTTTTCTTTTGCTAAGTTGCTCGTTGGCGGTCAGTTTGAAACCCTTCAAATTTATCTTTCCAACAAACTAAATACTAGCGGTCACTTAACAAGTGCAATTGTTATTACGTATTATTCAGTGATTTTATTTTTAACATGGGCAGTTTTAAAAATCACGTTTAGAAACCAAAAAAGTCCTATTCTGTTAAATAAAAAACGAATTTTTTCGATTTTCAAGAAGCAATCTCCTAAAAAAATTACTGTTTTGGAAGGTGAAAATTAATGAGCTATGTAACCATTGACCAGGTGACTAAGAGATATGAAAATCAGGTGGTTTTAAATAATATTTCTTTAACATTGCAAAAAGGGGAATTTGCTACACTTCTTGGGCAAAGCGGATGCGGGAAAAGTACATTATTACGTTCCATTGCAGGGCTTGAAGAAGTTGATATAGGAAGTATCTTGGTAGATCAAAAAAACATTACTCACTTATCACCGCGTCAGCGTGAAGTCGGTATGGTGTTTCAGTCTTATGCCCTTTTCCCAAATATGACTGTTTTCGATAACATCGCATACGGACTTAAAATGAAAAAAGAAAAAAATATTAAATCAAGAGTTCAAAACATGATTGATATGGTCGATTTAACCGGAAAAGAAGGGTCTTATCCTCATCAATTATCTGGCGGGCAACAGCAGAGGGTCGCTCTTGCACGAGCACTTGTGATGGAACCGAAAGTGTTGCTTTTGGATGAGCCGTTAAGTGCATTGGATGCAAAAATCAGGAAAAATTTACAAAAAGAATTAAAGAGAATACAGAGGGAATTGGAGATTACAACTATTTTCGTTACCCATGATCAGGAAGAAGCTATGACCCTGTCTGATAAAATCTTTATCATGAATGAAGGAAACATTGTACAATCCGGATCTCCGTCAGAAATTTATGTTTCTCCAGTCAATACGTTTGTTGCAAAATTTATTGGAAATTATAATGTTCTTCATATGGATGTTTTTCATAAGCTTATTCGCAGTACAGAATTGAAAGGATATGAAGTAGCCATTCGTCCTGAGGTTTTACAATTGATACCTGTCGGCCACGATATCTTGCCTTTACAAGATAATTGGACAGTCAAAGGTTGTATTAAAGATATTTCAATGACGGGTAATGTTTTAAGATACGAAGTTGAAACAGATGATTCTATTTTTCACGTGGATTCTCTTCACCATCAAGGGGAAATGTTGGAACAAGGCACACGCGTTCATATCCTTATACCGAAGAAAGAATGCATTGCTTTATAAACTATAAATAATAAGGTGATAAAATGTCGATTTTACCAGAAGAAAGAAAGAATGAAATTTTAAATGAACTTAAAAGAAACGGAAAGGTAAAAGTCATTGACTTGGCTAAACAATTTAATGTTTCAGAAGAAACCATTCGTCGCGATTTGACGCTGCTGGAGGAAAATGGGCTTTTGAAAAAAGTTTATGGCGGAGCAATTAAAACAACCTTTCAATCTGGAGAACCTCCATTTACACAGCGTACTGCAGTGAATCAAGAAGCGAAAATTAAAATTGGTAAAAAAGCAGCAGAGCTCATTTCAGACGGGGATGTGATTGTTATCGATGTAGGTACGACCACTGTTGAGTTCGCTCATTTCATCCAAAACAGAAAGAATATCACAATTTTAACAAACTCTATACCTGTCTCATCTGTATTAACGGAATCTCTCAATCAAAATAAATTTACAGGAGAGATTTTATTGCTGGGAGGACAAATTGACCCGAAACAACAATCTGTAAGCGGTCGCCTAACCGAGCAAATGTTGAATCAATTCAACATCGATAAGGCGTTCATTTCAGCGGGCGGTGTTTCTATTCAAAACGGCGTGAGCAACTACCATTTAAATGAAACATTGGTTTCCCGTACCATGGTCGATGTATCAAAACAAATTATTCTATTAACGGATCATTCAAAATTCGGTGTCGATACATTTTGTAAAGTTTGTTCCTTAGAAAAAGTCGATGTGATTGTCTGCGACCAACCATTTCCAGAAGCATGGAAGGATCATTCCAAATTGAACGAAATCGATTGGATCGAAGCATAGTAATCTATAAAAGGAGACATGCAACATGAGTTTAATTGCAATAGATTTAGATGGAACACTATTAAACCATCGAAATGAAATTAGTGAAGAAAATATAAAGGCTATTCAATACGCCCAAGAAAGAGGCTTTGAAGTAGTCATTTCGACAGGCCGAGCTTATTTTGATGTTCGAAAAATTTGTGAAAAGGCCGGTCTTTCTACATTTGTAATCGGTACAAACGGAGCAACCATTCATTCAAAAGATGAAAAGCGTATTTCTGCTGCTGCTATAGATAAGAACCATGTCCTGTCTATTCTTCGATGGTTAGACGAACGGAATTATTACTATGAAGTGTTTACAGAAAAAGCAATTTATACTCTTAAAAAGGGAAGAGAAGATTTCTATAATGAGATTAAAAGTATGAGCAGCGCAGATTTAGACGCAGATATGAAAGAATTAGTTGAAATGGCGGAGAGGCAATTTGATCAGTTTGGGTATGTTTTGGTTGAAAACTATCATGATATCCTAAAACAAGAGGAAGACTTTTATAATATTTTAGCATGTTCTTTCGATAAAAAGAAATTAGAAGAAGGATGGGCACAATTCAAAGAATTTGATGAGTTGCTGGTTGTTTCATCTGCTGATCATAACATTGAAATTACTAGTAAAAACGCTTCAAAAGGAATTGCCCTTGAAAAATTGGTTTCCTTGACGAATTGCTCCTTAGATCAAGCTATGGCAATCGGAGACAGCAACAATGATTTATCCATGCTCCAGAAAGTCGGATACAGTGTAGCCATGGGAAATGCGAAAGATGAGATAAAAAATGTTTGTACAGCAACAACTCTCAAAAATGATGAGAATGGTGTGGCTCATGCAATTTACCAATACCTTGAGAATCTCGTAATTCAAAAATAACCTGCTATAATGGCAGGTTATTTTTGAGGCTGTTAGCTTTATACGCAAGGGAATAGCAATGTTGCCACTGGCGAAGGAGAGAACCTTAAAATGGCATGGATTTATATTATGATAGCAGGTCTTTTAGAAATCGTCTGGGTGATAGGTCTTAAATATTCAAACGGGTTTACGGAATTAATACCTAGTATGCTAACTGTGGGAATTATAATTTTCAGCTTTTTTTTACTGTCAAAAGCTTTACGTTCAATTCCAGTGGGAACAGGGTATGCAGTTTTTACGGGTTTGGGTACTGTAGGAACTGTAGCTATTGGCGTGACCTTTTGGGGAGAGACAATTAATTTACTAAAAGTGTTTTTTGTTATTTTAATGATCTTTGGAATAATCGGCCTAAAAATCATTCCCCCAAATGGTCAAGCACCAAAAGAAGTTAAATGATTTGTACAAGGTTAGGTGATTATTAAATGTCTTGGTTTTTTCTTCTTATTGCTGGATTTGCTGAGATTGGCAGTGTCATAAGCCTTAAACTGGCTGAAGGGTTTAAACATTTTTTGCCCTCCGTAGCCTGTCTTGTGTTTGGGAGTTTAAGCTTTTATTTTCTTTCTCTATCATTAACTGTTCTTCCAATCGGGCCCGCTTACGCGATATGGACTGGCATTGGCTCTGTCGGAAGTGTTTTAGTAGGAATGACTTTCTTTAATGAACCTAAAGATATAAAGAGAATATTTTTAATTATTTGTATTATTATAGGAACTGTTGGTGTTAAAATAACTTCGGGACAGTGAGAAAAACTGGGCAAAAACCGCCCAATCCTTTTTATGTGGGCATCGTGTGCCTGCCGAGTATAGTATCGGTCAAACCCTTTTAGGCGCCCTAGCCTATGTTTTTTACTAAATAAGCGATTTGTTCTTTTATGTGCCGTATACTGCAAGCATCATGGATTTTAAAAGAAGGACAGATTTGGAGGCATTGAGGCGCAATTTTATACTTTCTTACTTTGCCAGTTCACCTCTCATATTTCTTGAAGATACTTTGAAAAGGACAAACACGAAATTCAAAAAATTTATCCAAGCTCAACCATAGCAGGACTACCTAGTTATATCAAGGTTTGCCCGCCTAACTCCGGCTGCAAAGGTTACGTAATAAAATTTAATTTTCAACTTAGCATGGATGAACCCATATAACCGTGCTATAAAAAGGGGAAAAAAGATGAGAACTATTCAGATCGAAGGCAAAACTGTACAAGATTGGAAAAAAGAATATCCTTTAATAAATGAATTAATTTCAACAAAGGAAGTATTTTGGTCAAACCCTAAATATGAATTGTTTCAAACAGGAATTAAAAAAACTCCACTTAATGAAAAAGATGTAAAAGCTGCGGAAGAAAGATTAAAACGTTTTGCCCCGTACATCGCTAAAGTCTTTCCTGAAACAAGCAAGCTAAATGGGATTATTGAATCTCCTATCGTTAAAATCCCTTCTATGCGCCAACATTTAGAACAAATACATGAACTAGAATTGCCAGGTGAATTTTTATTAAAATGTGACAGTCATCTTCCGATTTCAGGTTCTATTAAAGCAAGAGGCGGTATTTATGAGGTTCTTAAACATGCAGAAGATTTAGCTCTTCAACAACAGCTGTTAACACTGCAAGATGATTATTCAATTATAGATAGTGAGAAATTTAGAAACTTCTTCTCACAATATTCGATTGCAGTAGGTTCAACAGGCAACTTAGGACTTAGCATTGGAATTATGAGTGCAAAAATGGGCTTTAACGTAACGGTCCATATGTCAGCCGATGCAAAGAAATGGAAAAAAGATCTTCTTAAAAGCAAAGGAGTAACGGTTGTTGAATACAAGGAAGATTACAGTAAGGCCGTAGAAGAAGGTAGAAAGCATGCGAATAGCGAACCAAATTGTTACTTCATTGATGATGAAAATTCCAGCGATTTATTTTTGGGCTATGCAGTGGCAGCTTCTCGGTTAACAAAACAATTAGAGGATATGAATATAACTGTAGATGAAAATCACCCGCTCTTTGTTTACCTTCCATGCGGAGTAGGCGGCGGCCCCGGGGGCGTTGCTTTCGGTTTAAAATTACTATATCAAGATCATGTACATTGTTTCTTTGCAGAACCTACCCATTCGCCGTGTATGTTACTTGGTCTAGCCACGGGATTGCATGATAAAGTTTCTGTACAAGATTTTGGTATTGATAACATCACAGCAGCAGACGGCCTTGCGGTTGGAAGACCATCCGGATTTGTCGGCCAAACCATCGAGCCTTTATTAAGCGGATGTTATACTGTGAGTGATGATGAGTTATATAAGCTATTAAGTGCATTGATTGATACAGAGAATATTCACCTGGAGCCCTCCGCATTGGCAAGTGTATTTGGCCCCATTCAGCTCATTAAGGAGAAAGAAGGACAGGAATATTTAAAGAAACATCACTTAGCAGACAAAATGAAACATGCTACACACGTCATGTGGGCCACTGGCGGCAGTATGGTCCCTAAAGAAACAATGAACGAATATTACAAAAAGGGATTAGAATTATCATGAACCTCCCCCACTTACCGTTACACTACACCATTCACACGCTTGAAGTGGGGGTATTCTCGCCCAATTTTTGATAAAAAGAACTGAGCACGGGAAAACCGCCCGTGCTCAGTTCTTTTTAGATGGGTATAGCGATTATGAGTATATAACTGATTGGTTTCCCCGTCATTTTGAGGGCATTCCCCCTATCATCAAGCCGTTTATTATCCGATTTCGGCAGTTTACTATCCAAAATAGTGCATTTACTATCCAAAATGGCGCATTTATTATCCAAATTACGATATTTATTATCCGAAGAAGAAACATGATTAACAGCATTGCTGCGGAATTTTATACTTTCCTGATTCAATAAAAAATACCCTCCTGTTAAAAGGAGAGCACTAAGAAAAGCATTTTTTACTTTTATTTATCTTCATTAAGCAATCCCATCAATTCCGTCAATTCCTCATTCGTAAGATGCCGCCATTCCCCAACTCCCAAACCAGCCAGCTCTACATTCATAATCCGAACGCGCTGCAGCCGCACCACCGTATACCCTAAGGCTCTGCACATTCTCCGGATTTGGCGGTTCAAGCCTTGCGTAAGAATAATCCGGAAGACAGTTTCGCTGACGCGGGACACCTTACAAGGCTTCGTCACGGTATCCAGTATCGCAACACCTGCAGACATCTTATTCACGAAATCGTCCGTAAAAGGTTTATCAACGGTTACGATATATTCCTTTTCATGATTATGTTCGCCCCGTAAAATCTTGTTGACGATGTCCCCGTTGTTCGTAAGGAGAATCAAGCCTTCCGAGGCTTTATCCAGCCTGCCCACGGGGAAAATCCGCTCTGGATAATTCATGAAATCGATGATGTTGCCCTCTATGCTTTTTTGCGCCGTACATGTAATGCCGACCGGTTTATGCAAGGCAATGTAGACAGGGTCCGTTTCATGTTTTTCAAGCGGCTTTCCATCAATAAGAATCGTGTCCCCAGGTTCCACTATGCTGTTTTTATGTGCATGATCCCCGTTGATGGTAACGCGATTGTTTTTAATAAGCCGCTCAATCTCTCTTCTTGGGTAAGTGCCTGTCAGGCTGATATGCTTTTGAATTCTCAATAAATGACCTCCAAGGCCTACTTCCGAAATAAAATAAGAAAATCCTCGTAGCCCTCGCGCTCCAAATCCTCTTTCGGAATGAAACGCAGTGCCGCGGAGTTAATACAGTAGCGCAGGCCGCCTTTATCACGCGGCCCATCTTCAAATACGTGTCCTAAATGCGAATCCGCTTCCCTGCTTCGCACCTCCGTACGTGTCATGCGGTGGCTTAAATCAATGTTTTCTTTCACGCTTGCAGACATAATCGGCTTTGTGAAGCTCGGCCAGCCGCAGCCGCTGTCGAATTTATCCAATGAGCTGAATAACGGCTCACCCGAAACGATATCTACGTAAAGACCTTCCTTTTCATTGTTCCAGTACTCATTTTGAAAAGGCGGCTCTGTGCCGTTTTCCTGTGTCACATAAAACTGCATATCTGTCAGTTTTTCCTTTAAGTGCACGTTGTTCTTGGGCCAATGCTCCTTAATGAATGCATCTCGTCCGGAGCCCTTGCGGTACAGCTCATAGCGGAAGGGGTTTTTCTTATAATAATCCTGATGATATTCTTCTGCCGGATAAAACGGTTTTGCCGGAAGAATCTTTGTCGCAATCGGCTTTTTAAAACGACCGCTCTCTCCCAGTGCTTTCTTGGATGCTTCTGCTTTTTGACGCTGTTCTTCCGTATGATAGAAGATCACTGTTTCATAAGACTGACCGCGGTCATGAAATTGTCCGCCTGGATCAGTCGGGTCGATTTGACGCCAATACATTTCCAACAGCTCATCATAGGAAATGCGGCTCGGATCAAATGTAATTTGCACCGCTTCATAGTGCCCTGTTGTTTCTGAGCACACTTCCTTATAGGTTGGATTTTCTATATGTCCTCCCGTATAGCCTGAAACAATACCGTAAATCCCGTCTATCTCATCAAAAGGCTTCACCATACACCAAAAGCATCCGCCTGCAAACGTCGCAAGTTCTTTGTTTTGTTCTGTTCCGCTCATCCTCTTCACCTCATTTTGTAGAAGTTACTACGTATTATATCATTTCCGATGTGAGTTCCAAATTTTGAACATTAAGAAGAATAAAACCTGTCATAACGCTGTTTATTATCCGATTTAGATTACCTATTATCTAAATCGAGACACTTATTATCCGAACCTCACCTTTACCGAATCACCGTAAACCCCATCCACTCATCCGGCAGCAAGCTCTGATATTTCCTCTGTAAAAAACGATCATCAATTAATAAAATCGTACCAGTATCATTTTCGGAGCGGATAAGCCTGCCGCCTGCCTGCAGCACCTTGTTCATGCCTGGAAATACGTAGGCATAATCATATCCGTTTTTTCCGGCTGCATTGAAATAATCTTTAATAATATTGCGCTCCAGCCCGAGCTGCGGCAGCCCGACGCCTACCACGGCAACGCCGTTCAAACGATCTCCTTTTAAATCGATGCCTTCTGAGAAAATGCCCCCTAATACTGCAAAGCCGACGAGCGTTTCTTCGTTTTCAGCTTGAAACGCAGCTAAGAAGTGTTCTCTTTCTTCTTCAGACATGCCTGTATCCTGCACAATGGTTTTTACTTCCGTCTCTCGTTCCATAAACGATTCATATACATCTCTCAAATATTGATAGGACGGAAAAAAGACAAGATAGTTACCCGGACGATGTTCTATGAGTTGATGCAGTGCGGCTGCAATATTAGGCTTCGTTCTCTCTCTGTCATGGTATTTCGTTGATACTGGCTGGACGAATACTTGAAGCTGCTCTTGATGAAACGGAGAAGGAATGGAAATTATAAAATCCTCCTCCTGCGCCCCCAGCATATCCTGGTAATAGGACAGCGGCGTTAAAGTAGCGGAAAAATAAATTTTAGAACGATAGTTTTTCCCCATTTGCCGTAACAGATGGGACGGGTCCAGACAAAACAGCTTCATACGTACTTCACTTTTTTCAAACTCTGTATAAGTAACATATCGCTCATCATATAAGCTGGCGATTCGCACGAAAGATTGCACAGAAAAGTACGCATCGAGCAAGAGCGATTGTTCCTCTCCGCCGTTTCCTGCCGCAAGCTCCATCTCCGCAGCGATAATGAATTCTTCCAACAGCCTCACAAGCTCTTCATCTAGTTCCTTCCGCACAATCTGCTTTTCATCAGATTGTTTTCGCAAAGCAATGAAGTACTGATTGATGGCATGAGCCACGTCATGCACTTTTGCGTTAATCCCTTTAAAATTCCGCTTCAGTTGCAAGTAAACGGATTTATGCACTTCTGCAGAAAACATCTCTCTCGCCCTGTCCACCAGATTGTGCGCTTCATCAACCAGTAATACTGTTTGCTTCTTCTGCTCTTCAAACAAACGTTTGAATGAAACACGCGGGTCGAAAATGTAGTTGTAATCGCAAATGACCGTATCCGCTGCGTATGCCAAGTCCACTGAAAACTCAAAAGGACAAACCTTGTGCTCTAAAGCATATTTCTCGATTACGCTGCGGCTTAAAATCGTTTCATTTTCTAAAATATCAAGAATCGCATCGTTAATCCGGTCATAATATCCGTTCGCAAATTCACAGTATTCCTTTTGACATCTCGTTTCCTCTTTAAAACAAACCTTATCCTTCGCCGTAATGGTAACCGTATGCATGCATAGGCCTTTTTTCTCCATTAGAGAAAATGCCTCTTCGGCTGCCGTTCTCGTAATCGTTTTGGCCGTTAAATAAAACATGCGATCCAAGAATCCCTCTCCCATCGCTTTGGCAGACGGAAAGGTAGTGGAAATAGTTTTCCCGATTCCAGTAGGAGCCTTCGCAAATAAGCTTTTCTCATCCGCTATCGTTTTGTATACAGCACCCGCAAGCTTGCGTTGTCCTTCGCGATATGTTTGAAACGGAAACGGAAGCTCCTTGATGCTTGCATTTCTTTTTTCGCGGTGGCGCAGCTGCATGGAAGCGTAGGGCGCATACCGTTTCACGACATCAAAAACAAAGCTCTCAAGCTCCGTAAAGGATACGATTTGCCGGAACCGTTTCTGTTCCTCCGTGTCCACATGTACATATGTCAATTGCACTGTCATCTCATTCAGACCATGTTCCTTCGCATACATGTATGCATAAAATTTCGCCTGTGCCCAGTGAACCGGATGCGTTTCCTCTGTAATTTGCGACAAGTCCTTTGACGTCGATTTAATTTCATCCACTATTATCATGTCATCAGAAAAAAGCAAACCGTCACATCTTCCATCTACGATAAATTCGACGTCTTCATAAGAAAGTTCTGCTTGCACGTATACCTCTTTTTGGTCTAACTCTTTATATGTTTTCTGTATTTTTTGATGCGCCTTCGTTCCTTCTATAAGCGTCGTGCTTGTCCGGAACCCCGTGTCGATGCTGCCGCTGCGAAACACATATTCCACGAGAGAGCGCACTGAAATTCTCACTGTACCTGACATATCATCACCCGCTCATACTTTGTTCCTTCTACTATACCACGTTACGGGCGATGAAATACTGTCATACCGCTTCACCCATTATGTGCAATCTGTATACAGTCGGTACTGTCCGCAAATCTTGCCTCTCTTTCTGTAGCATAGAATAGTAAATAGCAAAAAAACAGCTGCCATCTCTCCCATGACTGCCAGCTGCTCTGCCTGGCGCAATCCTAAAACATACTTGTCAAAGAGCGAATATAGGACTGAAAGCGACCCAAAATGAGGGAGACTTCTTTCGGAAAATCGTTAAAACTAAGAAAGGTAAATTTATCCCCATATCATATATTTGCTTAATAAAAAAGCTCCTGCCTGAAGCAGAAGCTATGCGTCCTTTACGATAGGAATTTTAATTTTAACAGAAAATATATCATGTTCGTACTTATAAGATAAAATTCCGTTATATTGACCGACGAGCTTTGCGATAATGTATGTTCCCATTCCTTCATGCCCCGCTCCTTTAGAGCTCATAGCAAAACGCCGAAAAATATGGTCTGCTGTTTCTTTAGGGATAGGAAGGGTATGATTTATAATTTCTAATACAAAAATTCCTCCGCAGCTGCTTGTCCGTACTTGTATCGCTGATTTCCTCCCATGTTGTCGATATGCACTTGCAGCCTCTACACTGTTTGCCAACAAATTGCTTATAAGCTTTGCTTGGTCAATCATTTTCATTGGCAAATAAGAAAGAGGTATACGCAAATCATAATCAGCTTGCACATCATGCATCTCTGCGTCTCTTTTATATCGCACAAGAATTGCAGCTATATGACCTTCCTCGCCTTTTATAGAAGCATTTGTCTCTTCATATTCCTGAAGCAGCTCACTGAAATAATCATTTGCTTCTTCAAATTTCTTCTCATTGAGTAAATACTGGATGACATTTACGTGCTTTAAAAAGTCATGACGTTCAGAACGAATACGCCGAAAGGATTCATTCTGCTCCTGCTGCTTATCGTTGACCTTTTGAATCGTCTCTTGCATTTGGAGCTGCTGTTTTGCTTGCGTGTACCTGAGAAACTCCATGACAAATAAACCGCTCCAACAAATCGCTGCTGCAGCAGAAGAAGTCAGCGGGATTAAGCTGGCTAACAAACCTTGTACGACAATAAAACCAGCATGTTCAGGCACATGCCGGAGCAGAAAAACAAGTTCTCGACCGAATTTCATAAAATAGAAAATGGCGCAGACAACCCCTGCTATTCCAATGCCTGTCCGTGTTAAATCAGCATCCCCAACAAAACTTCCTGCACCGGCCAATATATACACAATGAATATGAGGATTGCTTGTAATCTTGAGTTCACATTTCGTCTCCTATGTTAAAAATAATTCTTTTGCAATGCATCGAGATTTATCTTTGTAATAACAGCTTTCCGATCTGTTCCGTGAAAACTCACTACATACGAATTCTTCGTATACAGGGAGAAGTTTTTCACAAAATGGATGTTAATAATAAAGCTTCGATGCGACCGGATGAAACTCCGCTTAGAAAGCTCCTCCTCTAGCTCATTCAGTGTAGTATAAACCATATAGTCGCTATCCTTTGTTGCGATCGTTGTAGAGCGGCCTGTTCTTTCGATGAAAACAATATCTTTCTTATCAATAAAATAAATATCGGTTTTTGTTCTCAAGACAAGCTTATTAGAGTCCTGCACCTCCTGCTTTTTTTTCTGCAGACGTGCAATTCCCTTCAGTAATCTATCCTTGGAGTAAGGTTTCATAATGTAATCCAGCACGTTCAACTCAAAAGCATGCACCGCATAGCCGCTGAAGCCCGTAACGAAAATGACTTGTATGTCAAGAGCATAACTGGTGATGAAATCAGCCAGCTCATAACCTGACAGCTTTGGCATTTCAATATCAGTAACAAGCAAATCTATTTCATCTTTTTTTATATGTTCATATGCTTCCTCTGCATCATCGGTCATAAAGACAATCTGAATATCTTCCTCCTTGGATAAGGTTACGAACAGCTTTTCCAAATCATATTTCGAATCATCCACTAATCCAACCTTTAGCATCCATCTTCACTCCGCACCCTATTTATCTACTACTTTACCATATTAATCCAAGTAATGGATATGTTCGCGACATAATAAGGCAGTTTCACGACAGAATGGCAGTCAAGAACCGCTTTTTCTTCTAATATAAAGCTATAACCAAAACGAAAAGGAGACTGCACGATGATTGAAGTGACGAATGTTTCCAGAAGCTTCAAAGAGAAAAAAACAGTTATTGACGCAGTAAAAGATCTTTCTTTTACGATCAGTAAAGGCGAAGTTGTAGGGTTATTAGGAGAAAACGGTGCCGGAAAAACAACGCTTCTTCGCATGATTTCCACCATGCTGGAACCGACGGATGGTCAAATTTTCATAAATGGCATTGATATTCATAAAGAACCGATGAAAATCAAGCGAAGCATTGGCGTATTATTCGGCAGCGAAACCGGTCTATATGATCGGTTAACCGCACGGGAAAACCTTGCTTACTTCGCCAAGTTGTATGGCCTAGGCAGCCATGAAACGAAGAACCGCATTGATTACCTTGCGGCACGCTTTGGAATGAAGGAATTTCTGGACCGGAAAGTCGGCGGTTTTTCAAAAGGGATGCGGCAAAAGGTGACCATCGCCAGAACGCTCATTCACGATCCTGATGTCATTCTTCTCGATGAACCGACAACGGGACTGGATATTACATCCGCGAACATGTTCCGGGAATTAATCCACCAGCTGAAAAAAGAGGGAAAGACCATTATTTTCTCCAGCCATATCATGGAGGAAGTGAAGCAGCTTTGCGAGTCCATTATTATGATTCATAAAGGACAAATGGTATTTGAAGGGCACATTGAGCAGCTGTATAAGGAAGAAGAAAGCACAGATTTAAACTATATCTTTATGTCTCGGCTCGTAAGGGGGAATCGTTAATGACATGGCATGTATATATAAAAGAGATGATTGATGCGCTTCGTGACCGAAAGACGCTTGTACTGAGCGTTATGATTCCAGTGTTATTCAATATCGCTGTTGTACTGTTTATGGATCAGGTGTTTTTAGCGGAGAAAAAGGAAACGTATAAAGTGATAGTAAAAGAAGATACGAGCCAGCAAGTTCTGGACTGGGTGAAGGAAATCAAGGATATAGAAATTGAGCTGGCTGACGATCCGATAGCTGTCGTGAAGGCTGGAAACGCACAAGCAGCCCTTGAGGTAAATTCCTCGTTCGCAAGTCAGCTGGAGCACAATCAATTTCCTGCTATTACTGTATACGCAGATTCATCCAGTCAAAAGGGAAGCACCGCAGCGGATAAAATCATGAAGCAGCTTGAAATGAAAAAACAGCAGATCGTTCAGGAACGCTTGGCTGCCAACGGAACGAATCCTAAAGTAATTGCCCCTTTTAAACTATCCTTAGAAAGTATAAGTGAAAAAGACGATATGTCATTGTATATGATTACAATCTTTTCTCAGCTTATTCTAGTTTTAGGTATCCTTATGGGGCAATTATCTGTCGCAAACGATTTGTTTGCCGGCGAAAAAGAACGCAAAACAATGGAAGCTCTCATTATGACTCCTGTGAACCGACTTCATATTATCCTGGGAAAATGGCTGGCTATTTCAACTCTAGGTATCATCGGCGGAATTTTCTCTCTCCTTACATTCGTAACGGTCGTTACATTGTTTACGGATAAGTTGTCTAAAGCGCTGAACATCAATGAGAATTTATTCTCTTTCGTATCCAGCCTGGGCATCGGTATCATTACCTTTGCACTGTTAACCGCAACAGTATTAATGATTTTAAGCCTGCTGGCAAATACGATGAAGGAAGCTCAAAATTACACTGCACCTATAATGTCGATAGTCATGATTCCGTATTTCCTGCTGATTGGACTTTCGCCTAATGAGCTGCAAGCGAAGCACTTTCTCATTCCTTTCATGAACATTTTTGCTTTAATCAAACAGCTCATGTATGGGATTTATGAGCCTATAAATATACTATACGTAGCAGGAAGCTCCCTTGCGCTAATGGCCGTATGCTTCTTTATTGCCTATGCTATGTTCCAAAAAAGCAAGTGGGTGCTTGGGAAATCATGATAGACTGACTGCCCCTCGGGTCAAGCTTACTCGGTTTTTTCGGTCTAGAATCTATAACAGAACATGTATGCTTTATCAAAAAAGTGCACCTGCAGCCTCCAAAGGCTGCAGGTGCACGCAGTATTTGTGATGAAATTGGGCAATGTAAAAAAGCAATCACATGAACCTCCCCCACTTACCTTTACACACCATTCTGTCACTTTCCCCATAAGTTGACCGTACTTGGAAACATTAGTTGGCCAGAAAATACTTACTTTTATAGGCGATTATCTAACGTAATTTGAAGCATAGCATACACTTTATCCCCTTTTTTATTTACTCTTCATGTGTTTTTTACCCCACTCTCCCATAATTTCCAGTATAGGGATAAAGCTTATCCCTTTTGGTGTTAGCGAGTATTCTACTTTAGGAGGAACTTCTTTATATACCTCTCTGTGAACCATTTCGTCTTGTTCCAGTTCCCTCAGCTGTCGTGTCAATATTCCTTTTGAAATACCAGGTAACAACCTTTGAAGTTCGTTAAATCTTCGTGTCTGCTTACTTAGATGCCATAGAATAATGATTTTCCATCTTCCTGCGGTTAAATTTTGAGTATATGTTACAGGACATACTTCTTCCTGTCCTTTAGGAGGGGTTTCCCCTTGAATATTAAAGCGAGCCATCGTGTTTTCCCTCTCTATCATAATGGTACTATTTTTGTGACTATGTCATAAAAAAATGCCTACTTTTATTATTTTGACTATGGATATACTATATACCTATACTTGATAACTCAACAAGTAAAATCTTTATATAAACAGATGAGCACACAATAAGTAATTATTACGTTTAGAGGTAATGGACTAGGTTACACTGCCGTAACAAACTGTTATAACAACAATCATTACGACAAAACATATATTGGAGGAAAAGACAATGAAAATGCTAATAACAGGTGCAACAGGAAAATTGGGAACGAAAGTTGTAGAGACACTACTGAAAACTGTACCAGCGAGTCAATTAGCGGTAAGTGTTCGCAATCCGGAGAAAGCGGAAGGATTACGAGCTCGTGGAGTGGAGGTTCGCCAAGGAGATTTTGATCGTCCAGAAACATTGGATTCTGCTTTTGCAGGTATCGACCGCTTATTACTTATTTCTGCGGATGGAGACAATGAAACGAGAATTCGTCAACATACCGATGCGGTAGCTGCGGCAGAGCGTGCTGGAGTTAAATTCATTGCTTATACAAGCTTAGGGAATGCAAGTGAAAGCACAATGTTCCTTGCCCCACCACACGTTGCTACGGAAGAAGCGATCTTGAAAACAGGCATTCCTTATTCCTTCTTACGCAATAACTGGTACTTGGAGAACGAAATCTCAAGCATTCAAGGTGTCCTGGCAGGATCCCCTTGGGTGACATCAGCAGGTTCTGGCAAGGTAGGTTGGGCACTCCAACAAGATTATGCAGAGGCTGCGGCAGCTGTACTGGCTGGGAATGGACATGAGAATACGGTCTACGAGCTTTCTGGTAAGCTCATGACTCAAGAAGAACTTGCATCTGCTCTTGGTACTGTATTAGGTAAAGAGGTACCTGTGCAACAAGTCGATGATGCTACTTATACCGACATCATGAAAGGTGCAGGCGTACCAGAATTCATTATTCCTTTCCTTGTAGAAATCCAAAAAGGCATTCGGGAGGGAGCTTTGGAAATCGAGAGCAATGATTTCGAAAAACTTCTCGGTCGTCCAGTTACGCCAATCAACGAGGCGCTGACTCAAGTCGTTAATGGAATCCCTCACACAAAATAATTGAACTTAATTAAAAACCGACCTTTCTGAATGCAACAGAGGTCGGTTTTTACATGTAAAAACTATCCAGCACTAATTAGAATCAATAAGGGTGGGTTGAGTATGAAGGACAGTTATCAGATTTTCAAGCTTTAAACAACCAAATTACGAACACCGGTATCCTGCAGCTCTTGTTCTACAGTTCGAAGCTGTTCCTCTCCTCTTGCACAAATTGCCAAACGTGCTCCTTGCTTGGCGAATGCCAAAGCAAGCGCTCTCCCTAATCCCTTTGATGCACCTGTAATTATCACAACCTGTTTGTTCATCACGTTATCCCCTTTCAGTTCTTCTACTTACATTGTAGAAAAAGAAAGGGGATGCGGCATCGGCGGGTAGGGGGAGAGTCCTTACGTAAATAGCGGGAGACGAACATGCTACTTTTGTATGAGAACGAGCTTAGAATACGATTGTCTTATTGCCATGGACAATAATGCGGTCTTCGAGGTGCCATTTTACCGCTCGCGCCAGCACACTCCGTTCTATCGAGCGTCCGATTTTCTTCAAGTCCTCTACGTTATCCCGATGATTTACACGCTTAATATCCTGCTCAATAATCGGCCCTTCATCTAAATCGTTCGTTACATAATGAGAAGTGGCGCCGATTAGCTTCACGCCCCGTTCATAAGCGCGTTCATAAGGTCTTGCGCCGACAAATGCAGGCAGAAAGGAATGATGAATGTTAATGATACGGTTCGGATAGGAAGCAACAAAATCCGGCGTCAAAATCTGCATATAGCGCGCCAGCACAATAAGATCGATATCATATTCCTGTAAAAGCTCCTTATGTTTCGCTTCTGCCTCTGCACGATTTTCCTTGGATGCCGGGACGTGATAAAACGGAATACGCAAAGCCTCGGTAATCTCGCGGGCGTCCTCATGATTGCTGATGACTAAAGCGATATCTGTCATTAAATCGCCGCTCTGCCATTCCCAAAGCAGTTCCAGCAAGCAATGCGGCTCTTTTGAAACAAAAATAGCAGTCCGCTTCACTTCATGTACATAGACAAACTTCCATCTCATCTCAAATTTCTCTGCAATCCCTCTGAATTGCGCCTTCATCTCTTGCTCCTTTTCCTGCAGTTCGGAACATTCGAACTCAATACGGATGAAAAACGTACCTCTCTCCGGATTTGTGGAATATTGGCTGGATTCCATGATATTGGCGCCGTAACCAAACAAAAATTCAGAGACAGCAGCTACAATGCCCGGCTGATCCGCACAGTGAATCAGCAGCCGGCCTCTATTTTTATTCTGTTTTTGAAATGCTTTCATATGTTCTTGTATACGCGTGTGCATGTTATGACCTTCTTCCATTTTATCTAGAAATTATACTTGAATTTCATTCATACGAAAATATATTTTACATATTTAACATTTTTATTTCAAAAATGTTATGCTCACTTTTTCGACCTAACAGCATTAGAAGCTGCCATTTTATACACAATAAGACCATGAATGATTTTCTGTGCTGAAAGGGGATTCTTATGATTAAACTTGTACTCATCCGTCATGGACAAAGTCTTTGGAATGTAGAAAACCGCTTTACCGGATGGACCGATGTGGACTTATCGGAAACCGGACTCACTGAAGCAAGAGAGGCCGGCATTATCCTGCGGAAAAATGGCTACATGTTTGACGTAGCTTTCTCCTCTGTTTTGAAAAGAGCGATTCGCACCATTTGGATCATTCTTCATGAAATGGACTTAGTATGGGTTCCCGTCCATAAGTCATGGAGGCTGAACGAACGGCACTACGGTGCGCTGCAAGGATTAAACAAAGCGGAAACCGCGAAAAAGTACGGCGAAGAGCAGGTGCAAATATGGCGGCGCTCCATGAGCGTCCGCCCGCCCGCACTGACTGAAAGCGACCCAAGATATGTAATTTCCGATCCAAGATACACGTCTTTACAAAAAGGGGAGTTCCCTCTTACCGAAAGTCTTGAGGATACGGAAAAACGTGTCTTGACATACTGGAATGAAGCGATTGCACCAGCCCTTAAAGCGGGGCAAAGAGTCATTATCTCAGCTCACGGCAATACACTGAGAGCCATTGTTCACTACCTCGATCAAGTTTCTGCAGACGGAATCGCTTCGCTGAATATACCCACAAGCATTCCGCTTGTGTACGAGCTCGACGATAATCTCAAACCAATCCGGCATTACTATCTCAGCTTAGAGGGAAAGGTTCCGGAAGGAGTAATTCCAAAGCATATCTCGCCTGAATTGCTGGATGAAGCAGAGGTTGCCGCTCCCCATATTAACTCGCAGGAAGAATAGGGCTCTTCTATATACAAGTGAATAAAAAAACCGGCTTTTTTAGTGAAGAGGAATGCGCGAACGCCTGAATTCTTTCGTTAAATAAAGAAGCTTATAAAAAAGAGCTTTTCTTATGCTAAGAAAGGCTCTTTTTTATTTCCTCCAAAACACCGTATTTGTATCATATATGACCGGCTTGCTATACTGAAGCTACTTTGATGAAACGGACAGGAGCGAAAAACATTCTATGAAAATTCTTGTGTTCTCCATGGCAACCATTATGAAGGACGTATCTATGGGCGGTTCGCAGCGTCATTTACGTGAGCTTCTTTTTTATTTTGCGAAACAGGGACACGGAGTGACTGTTTTGACAAATAAACGAAGCGATAACGCTGAGCCTTTCGAGCTTTGCGAAGGCGTTATCGTACTGCCTATTTTGCGCTTTAAAGAAACTTTCCCTATTCCATATGACACGCATCCGTTCCACTTGGCGCTTTCGTATGAAATCATCCGAAAGCATACAAAGGAACACGATGTTTTTTACATACATGATGCACAGATGGATTACGGTTATCTTCATGCCGGCATTCCGACCGTAGCTTCCTTGAAGAATTTTGTGTATCCGGAAGCCATGATTTCCGCCTTCCACACAAACCGCGACCGCTTTATCGTTTCTTGCAATTATATGTATGAGTGCGTAAAGCACACTGTGGGCCGTGTTCTGCCTGCTATAGATGATGTTTTAACAGTCGTCAAAAACGGTATTGACTTGACGGTTTATAAGCCGACGGAAAACGATTGGCGGGAGCGTCTCGGCGTCTCGGAAGATGATCTGGTCGTGCTCTTCCCGCACCGCCCAGATCTAAGTAAAGGCATCCTGCAGACGTTTGAGGTCATAAAACGATTGAAATCACACGTTACGCAGCCAATTAAGCTGTTAATGCCCAAGCATTTTGACGTTAACATATCCAAAAACACGGAAGTCTTTTATGATCAAATGCTCGAAACCGCAGAAGAATTCGGTATACGCGACTCTATCGTATATTATCCTTGGCTGCCTGGACATGAAATGCCGGAGATTTACTCCGCCGCAGACGTCACGCTTTGCATCGGTAATTTCATCGAGGCATTCGGCTATGTGCAAATTGAATCCATAGCATGCGGTACGCCGGCTATCGTCTCCAACGTGGGAGCGCAGCGCTCGATTGTGCCAGAGGGTTATCACGTGGAAAAGATTGATTATGATGATACAGAAGCAGCCGTGCAAGCGGTGCTTTCATTATTGCAAACACCTGTTAATATCGAAAAAGTTCATCGGTTCTTAGATGAAACTTACAATTATGAAGCGAACCTGTCTGGTTATGAACAGCTCATTACATCCCGCGTTCGTTACGAAGGCAATTTAAGCTGTTCCACAGATAAACAAAAGCACCAATATAAACTTGCGCCTTGGTGTTACGTATCCGAGAAGGGGATTTATCACGATTATTACTACAAGTATTTAGAAAAAGATAAGTTATATAATTTTTTAATAGGACAACAGGCTGAGCCTTTCACAGCAGAGGATACAACTCTTACAGAGCACGAGCTGACGCAAGCTGTTGAAGATGGGGTGCTTGTACCGGTACTATAAGTAACTTATTCATGATCCATGTCTTTCTAAAAAATCACTGAATACAGTTGTAAGGAAAAAATTCAAAAAAGACCAACTCGCCTTCGGGGCAAGCCCACAAGATTTTATCGCTCTAAAATCTATAACCAATTTCTTGTAGTCTACTGCAAACGGATACTCGAAATTTTATCACAAACAATCTTCTGCTGCTTCTAGCATTATCGACCTCTTCTTTTGGAGATGAAAGAACACATAATAGTAAAACGGCTGCCCTCAAGAGGCAGCCGTTTTGCATATCATGGTTTTGCCTGTACAGTCTTACTTGCCTTTACCGGTAAGAGCATTAACCCGACAGCCAGCAAGACGATAATGCTCGCAATCCCGAATGGCGCTTTAGCAGAAACAGTCTGGCCGATCACACCGGATAAAACAGGCGCCACCGCTGCTCCTAACCAGCGAAGGAAGTTATACGCACCGGATGTTACACTTCTTTCATAAGGTGAAACATCCATGACATAGCTCGTATAGAGTGCGTTGTTCAGACCGGATACCAATCCTGACAAAACGACAAACGTAATCTGCAAGATAAGACTATCGACTACAAACAATAAAGCCAGGAACAATACGAACATAAGCAGGCTGAAAGGAAGAAGCTGCTTCGGTGTATATCGTTTTTCAAGGGCGTGAGATAAAATGGCTGATCCGAAAGCTAAACATAAGCCCCAGCCGAAAAAGACAAACCCGAGCTGAATTGGTGACAGCTTAATGATAAGCGGCGCATACGCCAGCACCACAAAGAAACCATAGTAATACAGCATGCCCGAGAATGCCGCTTTGACGAATGGAGGGAAAGAGAAAATGGCGCGAATCTCACTGAATCCCGCCGCTTTTCGCTTCGTGCCTTTGTTAGGTTCAAATACAAAAAACGTAACAAGAAGAAAAGCAATGAAGATTAAGATGCTTGTGCCAAAGAATGGATAGCGCCAAGATTGGCCGCCGAGCAATCCCCCGACTAACGGACCGCATGCCATGCCAAGCCCGATTGCTGCTTCATACATGCCCACAGCTTCATGTACTTGCGCTGTTAAAGCGATAAGCAGCGTCATCGCAGTAGCAAAGAACATGGCATTCCCAAAGCCCCAGCCCGCGCGGAAAAAGGAAAGCGCCGGAATCGTATCAGAGATACCGCACAAAAAAGAAAAAATCGTTACAATTCCTAAACCAATTACCATCGTACGTTTGTCTCCAAAACGGCTTGCGAAAAGCCCTGCCGGAATCATCATAAAAGCCATTGTAAAAATATAAGCGGTAAACAGCATTTCCACCTGCCAATGGGAAGCGCCGATTTGTTCAGCGATAACCGGCAAAATTGGATCTACTACCCCAATTCCCATAAAGGCTAAAAATGTCGCAAATACTGTGATATAGCGAGCTCGTACGTGCGATTTGGTTATTTCCATCTGGTAACACTTCCTATTCTTTATTCATTTTAAGCAGGGTCTGTACTTTCCCATGTAAATCTTCCATCTCATGCTTGAACTTCTCCATTTTCTCAAGCTTTTCTTGAATCATTTGTATTTGATCTTCCAAGCCTGCCGCAATTTCTTTTAGTTCCTCTGTCCGCTTTGACTCTTCCAAGGAATTTTTATATTCTTTGCGATGCAGTTCAACTGTTTCCGCTACTGTGAGATATTCCTTCAATTCCTGAAGGGAAAATCCTAATACATCTCTTGCGTTCATGATTTTTTTTAGACGTTCGACATCCTGAGTTGTATACAGCCTTACTCCTCCCTCGCTTCGTTCCGGAGGGGCCAGCAGCTCAATTTGCTCGTAATAGCGTATGGTACGTTTCGTCAAGCCTGTTTCCTTCGCAATATCATCGATTTTCAGCCACTTCATGATTATCATCTCCATAATTTTTATCCTAAATAAGATTATATCATAAAGTTTACGTTGACGTTAATGTTAGTTCATTCTGCTAAACCGATAAATAGACTTGTATTGTAAAATTAAAAATTTTTAACTATTTAAATTGACAAAAAATATTGACTGATAATATTTTCCCTGCTAATCTTATTTTCATGCTTAAGTGAAGAAAATCTATGACGAGAAGAGTAGCCCAAGAATTTTGTTCTACAGAGAATCAACGTTTGGTGAGAGTTGATGTGCGAGACTTGTGTGAAAATCATCTCTGAGATGCAAAGCTGAACTCCTAGTAAGCTTTGCCGGATTGTCCGCCGTTACCATGGAACACGTATGATTGTACGTTGATCGAGAGCCGCAGTGCGCTTTTTGCTGCGGAAGTAGGGTGGTATCGCGAGTCAGCTCGTCCCTAACCATAGGGACGGGCTTTTTTTATTTTTCAAATTTGAAAGGAGACGTTTTTATGAAGAAGAAAGAGACTGTATTTATCGGACTTATGCTATTTTCAATGTTTTTTGGAGCCGGTAACTTGATTTTCCCGCCGTTTCTCGGCATGGAAGCTGGAACCTCATTTTGGTTGGCAATCAGCGGTTTTATCGTGACAGGTGTAGGTTTACCGTTTGTCGTTTTAGCAGCGATGTCTCTTGTAAAGGGCGGGGCACAAGCGTTAGGAAGTCGTGTACATCCGCTTTTCGGTTCTGTGTTTACTGTAATTGTATATTTATCAATCGGACCGTTCCTCGCGATCCCGCGTAATGCGAACGTCGCGTATGAAATGGGGTTGAAGTCTTTTGTGGGCGGCAGTTCCTTAAATAATTCTGTACTCTTATTATTGTTTAGTTTTGTGTTTTTCAGTCTTGTTTATGCGGTGAGCCTAAACCCATCTAAGCTGGTTGATTATATGGGACGCTGGATTACACCGGCTTTACTTCTGGCAATTGTTGTTTTATGCGTAACAGCTTTTATTCATTTGGACGCTCCTTTGCAGGCACCGGCGGAAAACTATCAATCCGGCGCATTTTTTAAAGGGTTCATTGAAGGATATTCTACAATGGATGCTCTTGCCGCTCTCGCATTTGGCATTGTCATTCTGAATACTTTCCGTCAAAGAGGCGTGAGGGATAACCGGCAATTAATGCAGTCCACACTGAAAGCTGGATTCGTAGCTGGATTGGCATTGGCCTTCGTATATGTGACAATCGGTTTAGTTGGCGCAAAAATGGCTTCGCAAGGTACATTTGAAAATGGTACAGCAATTTTGTCAGCAGCTGCAAATTCTTTTTTAGGTTACGGCGGAAAACTATTGTTGGGCGTTATTTTTACACTTGCTTGCTTTACGACTTGCGTAGGTTTAACAACAGCATGCGGACAGTTCTTTGCACAGCTTTCTTCCAAATTCAGCTATAAATTTTTCGTAACTGCGGTAACGATTGTAAGCTTCGCCCTCGCAAATCTAGGATTGAATGAAATTATCACTGTATCCGTGCCGTTCCTTGTAATGGCTTATCCATTAACCATTGTCTTAATAACACTTTCCTTCTTTACAAAAGCGCAAAAGGTATACGGAAGCGCCATGCTGTTAACGGGATTGGTTGCTTTGTATGACGGTTTGAAAGCATTCGGGCTCCAATCGAAACAGCTTCAGGACTTGATGGATATGCTACCGCTTTCCTCATTCGGGCTCGGCTGGGTTGTGCCTGCTTTGGTCGGGACTTTGTTGGGATTTGTTTGGGATAAATTCAACCGTAAAGCGCTTCCGGCAGCTTACGAGCAAAAAGCTTCTTAAAAATTATTTCGACTTTTTTTAAAACTTCCTGAAAGCTTCTGCGGAAATGCAAAAGAAGGAATCTATATAAAGAAAATAACCTGAACTTCATTCTCTATGAGGTTCAGGTTATTTTTATGGATGTTTTGTTCAAATTTCATTGTATATCGTATT
Source organism: Ectobacillus panaciterrae DSM 19096 (assembly GCF_000430785.1). Lineage (GTDB taxonomy): Bacteria > Bacillota > Bacilli > Bacillales > Bacillaceae_G > Ectobacillus > Ectobacillus panaciterrae. The sequence goes on along the minus strand of NZ_AUMR01000028.1, from coordinate 23,166 downwards.
CGCGTAAAGTTTACATAACATGCCTTATCGGTAGTCAATGCATCTAAGAATCTATAAACTCCCCTCCAGCGAGAGATTCCTCTCGCTGGTAGGCAGGCCAAAACGGTTACCGTTGCCAGACGCCACGTATAGTTAAAAAAATACTCATAGATTAAATGTTGAGTTTTGATCAGCTTTGTCAGTATCTACTACATTTGTTGTATTAACACCATTAAATGTTTTTATAGAAAGTCCGACATTTCCTGACCCAGATCCATGATGGTCTTTCGTATTTCCTCTCGGTGTTACGCTATAAGTATCTCCTATGTTAAAAGAACCAACAATTCTAATTCTGTTTATTACAACTTTATGAACAACTGAAGGCATTGTCTCACCTACTTTCCTAATATTTTTTTGAGGTTCCGCTAACAAAACGTGAATTTTATACGCGAAGCATCACCAAAAACGGTATCTCTTTTCTTTAATAGTACTTTGATGAGTTTTGTAATCAAAATACAAGCACTTTTAGGGCTGCTGGACAATTAATAGTCCAAGAACCATAAACGTCCGTTTCCGATACTTGTGCTAAAGACTCTTTATATACCGAAGGTTACAACCTTAACGTACAAAATCTGTAAAATGTTAGTGATACCTCTTTTTAGTATATGGTAATTGGTTCTAAAACATCATTTTTCACTGGCGAAATAAGGGCGGTATCTCGTTCTTTTATCAACATGTTCTTTATACTCTTTACTTCCTATATATGAGTGAATGATAATCTCGACATGTCCATGTGCTATGTGCAACCAAAAGGGAGTATTGTGTGCTTCTTCTCTCTGGTTTACCCTTGCATGAACCACTACAAAGATTTGACCGCTTTTACTGCCGGAGATCTGGTGACTAATACGTAATGCCGGCGGAAGATTCTTCTTTATATCCTGATAACGCCCGGCTTTTTTTGATGAATAAGAATGCGCAAATTCCTGCGAAGGCTATAAATCCTTCCACAATTATTAAATTTAGTCCCATTGTCTTATGCAAAAGCGCTATATAATCTACAAATGTATGAAGAAAAATAGCCAGCAGTACATATTGAAACTTTTTCGCTCTTACTGCGTATAGAACAAGCAGCGAGAATGCGACTTGGATGAAAAATGCGGCAATGCGCTCCGCTCCCCCAAGCAAGCCCCCTGTAAAAGTTATCTCTAATAAGCTAGCTTTCAACTGTGCCAAAGCTTCAGCAGGTACTTTTGTGCCTAACAATGCTTCAAACTGACCTGAATTTACTAAATTTATATAAACGATATTTTGAATACCAGAAATACCACCGATTATAATGGCTTCAATTCCGCCATGGCCAAGCCCGTACGCAAGACCATCTTTTCGTTCCCGGTATTTCTTCAGCAAGATCGTAAACCCGACAAACCTCCCTATCTCCTCAAAAACCCCTGCCGCCAGTGCGCCGTACAGCGTAAACCAATATGGATGCTTTGTAATTTCCGATGTTGTTTTATTAATGGTAAGCAAGTAGGCATTCATACTTCCTTCTAGAATTAGTGAAAATCCGATAAAGATGATGCTGCCCACAAGAACGGGACGAAAGGAACTATGATACTTTTTCTTCAAATAAACATAAGCTGCGACGGGAATAAGAACTGAAATCACACATTGGGTAATAAGCCCTATTATAGCCGATTGACTTATCATGCTGTTTCCCCCTTAACATGTTGTTCCAACCAATTTTCCATTACACGCAAAAACGCCTCATCAAGCGGCTGCGACAGTTGCTGACGATATACCTTCAATGGATTTAAGCCGTCAATTTCACCTTCCCACTGCTTCAAGATATGCGTCATATTTTCAATAATATGAGTCTCTGTATCTCCTTTTACTAATTCTGCAACTCTATTGACACTCTCTATCGGAGCCTGCACATCCTTCGAGCCGGTGATTACGAGCGTTGGACATGTTACATGTACTAAATCTGCAGACACGTCATAGAGAAAATGTTCTCGCATCCATTTTGCAGGCAGCTTTTTCCCCATTATCTTCATAACAGCCGCGCTGGAATTCATCAGCTTTTGGTCGAATGCTTCATTCTTCTTTCTTGCTTTTTCTCCAACTCGAAGCGTACGGACCAGCCATCCCTTAAGGCCTTTTTGTTCTTCCAAAATCCGCAATGCGTTCTCCCGCTGCCAAGCCACGATATCTTTTAAAGACATCGCACCGCCGTTCAGTAAAATCAACCCGGCAGCCGGTTCTTTTACATGAACAGCCGGACCGATAATCGTACCTTCGCTATGCCCTAAGATAACCGTTTTCGCAGCATCAACATTTGGATGCTGTTTTAAAAATTGCAGGCACGTCACACCGTCATCTACCATATCCCAAAGTCCACGCTTATATTTGTCACCTTCGCTTTGATGCGTCCCGCGCTTATCAAAACGAAGAGTAACAAATCCTTGTTCGGTCAGAACATGCGCAATATCCCTGTACAAATTCATATCTAATCCGCCTTTATTCCCGTCCCTGTCACTTTCCCCTGTGCCGGGAATAATTAAAACTGCCGGACATTGCTCATCTTTCGTATCAGCGGGAATGGTTAGGGTACCAGCTAACTTATATTCCCCCGTAATGCTTACTGCTTCTTCTCTCACTTTCGTACTCATCAGTGATCCTCTCCCTTTTTCGCCTCAGGAATAATAATGGTTGAAACGGTTCGTTTTCTTCTTTCTTCAGCCGGTTCATACTGCATTGCTTTTCTATAAGCTGCGCTGACGGATTGCAGAAACTCCATAAACTCTTCATCACTCAGATAAAGCTCTACTTGACGGAACGTTACGCCATCTTTAACTAAATCAATATGATCCTGATTCAAGTAGCTTCCAAATCCATTAATTAAAGTACCGACAAACTGCATAAATACGCTCATTTTTTCTTCTTTCGTGCTTTTCTGAAATTCCTCTGCTGATAGACCTGCTTCTCCCTTAACAAGTGCATACACTTTTTCAATTGTGCCGCGTACTTGGTGTTGTGAGACAACTTCAATTACACTTCCTTGTACGAGCTTATTTAAATTGCGATACAGCGTTGCTTGCGGAACATCGGGCAATCGTTCTCCCATCTCTTGCACAGTAAGTCTTCGATCTCCTACAAGCGTTTGTACAATACGCATACGAACTGGATGTAAAATTAATTTTGCTTTTGCTTCCAAAATAGTCACCTTACTTTTTTATTTTTAATAATATTACCATTATTAATAATGATAATATTCATTTTGAGAAAAAATGTCAATACATTTCCAATGAAAACCATTATTTTTTAAATGGGCGTAGAGCGTCTGCAACGTATAGTAACGAGCAAACCCTTTAAGCTGCTCCCCCCTGTGTCTTTTTACTACGCGCATAGACTTATGTTGTATACTGCGAACAAAAGGTAGGAATGGAAAAAGCGCGGAATTTTATACTTTCTTACTATAAAAAAAATTCCCGTCATGAAACGGGAACTCAGCTTAATTTTTATAAAACTTCTCCTTCGCTGCACGCATTTTCACCTGCAGCGCATTTTCAACCGACAAATACATACTGTTTTCCGCTTCTTCAAACTCCTGCTGAAACTGCTTTAAAAATACCGCCAGCTCCTTCTCTTTTTCCTGCCGCTGCGGGGGCGGCAGCTGCGAAATAAGCCCCAGCATATCCGGCAAGTCTTTTGTCAGGAACATTTCAAATTTATGCTGCTGCTCATACATACGGCGGGAGCGATAGTACGGAATGCTGTGAAGAACTGCGGTTGCAATATCATCAATTGTCTCCTGCAGTATCGGGTTCACTGATTTTTTATAGCTTTGGATGTACTTGAGCGCTTCTGCATAATCTTCGTGGAAATATAGTGTATAAAACGAAAGATCGAGCTTCTTCGTTGGGTGTTGATACTCATTTTCCATATAGCCCCGTACTTTGGAAACAGCTTTTTCTACATCTTCTGCCGTAAAGCTCTTTTTTTGCTTAATTTTCATATGCAGCTTCTTCTGCTCGTGCTGTGGCAGCGATGATAAGATATATCCTTTTGTGCTGCTATCCGTTGCACAAAATAGTACCGTTAAAGCCTGCAAATCCTGCTTGCCGTTTACGCGCAGCCACTGGCGAAAGAGAGGATGGTACGTGAATTCCTGCAAAAACGGCACAGACGTATGAGACATGCGGCTTAAGGAATCGATGGCTCTTTTATACGGCTTGCGCCAAGATAAGTAAAGTTTGCGTCCCACAAAAAACAGCCCTGTCATCGTTCCGAGTCCAAGAAGCAAAAGAATACCGAGAACTGTCAACAGGATAGAAAGAAAACTCATTTCATAACCTCCTCTAAAACAGTATTTTCAAAAGGAGCTTTACTTCGTTGTATACGAAATCAGCTTTTTCTTCATTTCATCATTAAACGTATCCAATTCCTTCACGAACGTTTTACTTGATTGAATGATGCGTTCCGTCGATTCCTCTGACGCTTTGATGGCAGCAAATACATTTTGGAACGATTCGCGCAGCTTATCCATTCCGATTGCCGGATTTTCAAGCAGACGCGTTGTTTCTTCTGTATTTTGCTTCAAGGCGCGGGAGTTGCTGAGAATCATCGTTTCGATTGCTTCGTTCGTTGCGTTTACCGCATCGATGCTCTTCTTTTGATTGTTGAGCGCAAGCTGGATAGAAGCGGATACTGTAACAACATTTTGCGTCATCGTAATCGCATTGCGAATCGATTCTACCAGTTTTTCATTATTTTTCTTGATGATGTCTACAGAAGCGATAGACTGCAATAAAATGCTTTTCGCTTGCTGCATATTGCGCGTGCGCACGAGAATTTTCTCCAGCGCATCGTTAATCAGCGGAACATCCTTTTGGCGATCTAGCTTTTGCCGTTCAATCTCCAGCATGTCCGCCAGCTTTCTACCAAGGTATACTTGTTTGTCTAAGTTTTGAATCTTCTGCAGCGACTGCTCTTTCAGCATTTGTAAACCGACGCTGTCTTCCTGCAGATTGTCGCGCCCTACTAACAGCGACTTGATGATAACTTCAATTTGCTTGTCAATAGATTGATACTTATGCATATATGTTTCCATTGGATTTTTGCGAAATACTTTATAGACAACCCGCTTAAGGCCGGATGCGTTGATGGAGTTAGGATCTAGCTGAGAGACAACCTTGCGCAAATCCAGCAAGGTGTTCGGGATATCATCGTTTTTGCCATTCATCATAGCAGTAACAGGCTGCTTCAAGGCAGTCAGTGTCTCGCCTGCTTCACGCTGCTCTTTATCGCCGAGCGCTGCAAGCTGGCTGAGTACGTTTGAAATGTCAGCATTTTGTTCGGTATTTAGCTTTTGTACATATGAGTCTGCTTCTTTATTTAATCGAGTAAGCTCTTCTTCTTTAATAATTACATCTACCACTGGTTCCACATGCTCCTGTGGTGATGGAGACAGAAGTTCTTTATTCTGTAAGTTTTCCAAGATAATCCCTCCTCTAACTACATTCTAGACCAAAAATACGATATATACTATGTTTTACGATAGAAATAGGTCTTTAGTCCTATTTCGCTTCCTTCATCTATCTTACCTGCTGTTACAAACTGTATCTAAAGGGAATATTGTATGCTTCTTCTCTCTAGTTTACCCTTGCATGAACCACTACAAAGGTTTGACCGCTTCTGCACGTCGCCGGATGATCTCTCCCCACTATAAAAAGACGTTTTTTTATTCACATGTATATAAAAACAGCTCGCATCCTCGAAAATAACGGCTGTTTTTAGCTTTCCAGCGCTTTTTTCAATTTTTCCACGCCTTTTTCGATAGCTTCTGCCGTTAAGCTCCCATATCCCATGACAATTTGACTGTTATGAAATCCTTTCTGTAATGCATACCGTTCAACAGGATATACCATAACGCCCTGCTCCTTCACTCGTTCCATCACTTCTTCCGTAAAATGAACGCCCGATAATTCAACGACCAAATGCATACCCGCTGCTTGTCCTAAGATCTTTGCGTCCGCAAAGTGCTTCTGCAGACATGATACCAACGCTTCCCTTCGCTCCCGATAAATCTTTTTCATGCGGCGCACATGGCGATCTAAATACCCACCTTCTATAAAACGGGCAAGCACCAATTGCTCAAGCGTTGATGTGTGACGGTCTGTAAACCATTTCAGCTTGCGAAACCGTTCGATTAAATCAGGCGGCAGCACAGCATATCCAATCCGCAGCGCAGGGGATAAAATCTTGCTGAAGGTGCCAACATAAATTACTCGTTCTGAATCAAGCCCTTGCATAGAGTGAACCGGAACACCCTCATACGTGAATTCACTATCATAATCATCCTCGACAATAAAGCAATCCATTTTGCGTGCATACTCAATAAGTTGTACACGCCGCTGAATCGGCAATGTACCGCCTAATGGAAACTGGTGCGACGGTATGACAAATACAAAGCTTGGTTTGCCTTCTGCAGGGAGCAGTTCCGGTATAATTCCTTTTTCATCTACTCGAACAGGATGTACCTTGGCTCCTGCATACGAAAAAATGGTACGCATTTCATCAGTGACAGGATCCTCGACCGCAATATGCGTTTCCTCACAGGACAACAGCTCTGTAATTAAATGTAACGCTTGCGTGGCACCCGATGTAATCACAATTTGATTTGGATGACAGCGTACTCCCCTCGCACGGAGCAAGTAACGAGCCAGCTCATTGCGAAGTTCCGGCGCCCCCTCCGCACCAGTATATCCAAAGACCTGCTCCGGCGCTTCATGGCAAACCTCTTTCGCCAAGCGCCCCCATTTATCGCGCGGAAAGTGATCCATCGCCGGGTTTCCCGCTTTAAAATCAATATATACATGGCTCTCACGACAAGCTTCTTCTTTTTGAAAAGATGGTTTGAAATAGTCCGCTATCATCTGCAAGGATGAACCCTGTGCCACATACGTACCTGATCTTGGACGCACCTCCAAATACCCTTCTGCAATAAGCTGTTCATAAGCTTCTAGTACTACATTTCTTGATACTCCAATTATTGCCGCCAGTTCCCTTGTAGATGAAATCTTCTCTCCCGCTTTCAGTTTTCTCGTTAAAATTCCATCTCGGATTTGTTCATATACTTGCTGTGTTAATGAAGTTTCACTTAAACGATTAATTGCGAATAAAAACATATAAGCGCTCCTTTTCTAACTGGCACTATATAATTTATTAAAAATTGGCTCTACTGTATACCAGTATAGCGTGTTATGATTCATTCAAAACACAAGGGAGCAAATAAAATGAAAACAATTGGTTTGATTGGCGGCTTAAGCTGGGAATCTACAACGGATTACTATCGTTACATTAATACGTTTGTCAAAGAAGAGCTGGGCGGACTACACTCTGCTAAGTGCTTATTGTACTCTTTTGACTTTGAAGAAATAGTGGAACTGCAGCACAACGGAGAATGGGAGAAGGCTACGCAATGCATGATTGATGCTGCTAAAACATTAGAAAACGGCGGTGCAGACGTGATTGTTATTTGTACGAACACGATGCACAAAATGGCTCGAGAAGTAGAAGAAGCTGTCGGTATCCCACTGATCCATATCGCAGATGCCACAGCAGTAAAAATTAAAGAACAAAACTTGAAATCAGTCGGTCTGCTTGGCACAAACTTTACGATGGAGCAGGATTTTTATAAGGAACGTCTTGCTCAGCATGGAATTGATGTCATCATTCCTGATGAAGAAGATCGTCAGACAGTGCATAGCGTGATCTTTAATGAATTATGCAAAGGGGAGTTTAAGCAGGAATCCAGAGAAGCTTATCTCCAAGTAATGAACCGCCTGCAGGAAAAAGGAGCGGAAGGCGTGATTTTAGGCTGTACGGAAATTCCATTGCTTGTAAAGCAAACAGATACTGAGATTCCTCTGTTCGATACTGCTTTGCTTCATGCGGTTGCGGCAGCGGAGTTTGCATTGGAAAGGCGTAAAAAGCCAGAAATGGTACAAATTTAATACTTGAAAAAGCCCTTGTATATCTATTATTACAAGGGCTTTTTCATTTCATATTATTTTAAAGATTCTTTTAGTGTTCATGAATTTTATTTTCTTGAAAACGTTATCATGTTTTTATTGACTTATGTCGAAATTTCGGATATATTCATTCTTGTCAGAAGTCATACATCTCACAAGATTATCCTTTACAATATAAAGATTCAAACCCTGGCATGTATGTAATCTACTACACTATTGGAGGCAGAATTTATGGATATCCAAGTGCTTATCAATAAAGCAATTGAAGCTCGTAAGCAAGCGTATGCACCATACTCCAAGTTCCAAGTGGGAGCTGCTGTTTTAACAAAAAGCGATCGGGTATATCTTGGGTGCAATATTGAGAACGCTTCCTACGGTTTAGGAAACTGTGCGGAACGAACAGCTTTATTTAAAGCGGTTTCAGAAGGCGAAAAAGACATTGCGGCATTAGCGGTTGTCGGTGACACTGACGGACCTATTTCTCCTTGCGGGGCATGCCGTCAAGTCATAGCGGAATTTTGCGAGAAAGATACTCCTATCATTCTGGCGAACTTAAAAGGCGACTTTACAGTAACGTCTATAGGTGAATTGCTGCCAGGAAGCTTTTCATCTAAAGATTTGAATCAATAATTCTATTAACATTATATTTTTTTCATAAAATAAATACTACTTAGTGGAGGCAGCGATGAAATATTTAATCTCAATTGTCGGGTTGCTTGTAGTTTTAGGGTTAGCTTGGTTAGTCAGTGCAGATAAGAGAAAAATTAAATATAAGCCTATTGGTATCATGATCGTTGTTCAGTTAATTCTCTCTTACGTACTGTTGAATACAAAATTCGGATTGATATTGATTAAAGGAATTGCTGATGTATTCAGCAAGTTGCTTGAATATGCAGGTGAAGGTGTAAGCTTCGTTTTTGGCGGGATGTTAAACAAAGGCGAAATGTCCTTCTTCCTGAACGTCCTTCTTCCTATCGTTTTCATCTCTGTATTAATCGGGATTTTCCAGCACTTAAAGATTTTACCGTTCATCATGAAATGGGTTGGTTTAGCACTTAGCAAAATCAACGGAATGGGTAAATTGGAGTCTTACAACGCAGTAGCTTCTGCGATGGTCGGCCAATCTGAAGTTTTCATTACAGTTAAAAAGCAATTGGATAAATTGCCAGCGCACCGTTTATATACATTATGCGCGTCAGCTATGTCTACAGTTTCCATGTCTATCGTTGGTGCTTACATGACAATGATTGAACCAAAATATGTTGTAACAGCTATTGTCATCAACTTATTCGGCGGATTCATTATCACTTCTATCATCAATCCTTATACAGTGGAAGACAGCGAGGATATTTTAGTTATCCAGCAAGAAGAAAAACAGTCTTTCTTTGAAATGCTTGGAGAATATATCCTTGATGGATTCAAAGTAGCAATCATTGTCGGTGCGATGCTGATCGGTTTCGTTGCTTTAATGGCTGCGATCAATAACGTGCTCGACTTAATATTCGGCATCTCATTCCAACAGATTTTAGGATATATTTTCGCTCCAGTTGCATTCATCATGGGGATTCCGGCTTCTGAAATCGTAACAGCCGGCGGTATCATGGCAACTAAGCTTGTCACGAACGAATTCGTTGCGATGATGGATTTAGCTAAGGTTGCCAAAGGCATGAGTCCGCGTACGTTAGGTATCATTTCCGTATTCCTAGTATCCTTTGCAAACTTCTCCTCCATCGGCATCATTGCAGGGGCAGTAAAAGGACTGAGCGAAAAGCAAGGAAACACAGTAGCGCGCTTCGGTTTAAGATTGTTGTACGGCGCTACGCTTGTAAGTGTATTGTCTGCGGTGATTGTGAGCTTTATTCTATAAGACGTTATAGCACTTCCCCTCCCAGCGCAAACCTGAGAAGGAGAAGTGCTTTTCTATTTATATAACCTATATATGTTATTCTTTCAGAAACGCAGTCATATCAAGAATACAAGAAGACCAATTCATGTGTGAATTGGTCTTCTATTTTCCATGAGATTTACTATGTTTCTCCCCGCGAAGAGAACCCGTTATCAAACACGGGCTCTTCTATAACTCGCATTACTTTCTTTCCAAAACCGCGACAGCCTCGCAATGCATCGTCTGCGGGAACATATCGACCGGCTGGATTTCTCTCGTTTTGAATCCCCCGTCTTCCAACACACGCAAATCGCGCGCAAGCGTAGCGGGATTGCAAGATACATACACCACACGCTCAGGCTTCATCGCAATAATCGTTTCCAACAAAGCATCATCACAGCCTTTGCGAGGCGGATCGACTACAATTACGTCCGCTTTGATTCCTTGTTTGTACCAATTCGGGATGACCTTCTCCGCTTCGCCGACCTCAAATTCCGCATTTGCAATGCCGTTCAGCTCCGCATTTCGGTGTGCGTCCTCAATAGCTTCCGGTACAATTTCGACCCCATACACCTTCTTCGCCTTTTGCGCCAAGAATAACGAAATCGTTCCAATGCCGCAATATGCGTCAATAACTTCTTCGTTGCCTGTCAATTCCGCATACTCCAGCGCTTTATCGTACAGCACCTTCGTTTGCGTCGGATTTACTTGATAAAAAGATCTTGCCGATATGGCGAACTTAATATTGCCGATATAATCATAAATATATTCAGAGCCGTACAGCACCTTCGTTTTTTCACCGAAAATTACGTTCGTACGCTTGTCGTTCACATTTTGCACGATGGATTTCACGTTTGGGAACTTCGCGATAATCTCTTCCATAATCGTGCTTTTATGCGGTAGATCCTCTGTTCTTGTGATAAACACAAGCATGATTTCGCCTGTCACCTGTCCATAACGTGCCATTACATGACGGAGCGTACCTTTATGGCGCTCCTCATTATAAGCTTGCACGCCATGCTTGGCGCAAATGTCCTTCACTTCTTGGATCAGCTTATCGTTCTCCTCAACTTGGATCAGACACTTCTTCATATCGATAATGTCATGTGTTCCTTGCCGGTAAAAGCCTGCGATGAGACCGCCTTCTCTGTCCCCGATTGGAACCTGCGCTTTATTTCGGTATTCCCATGGCTTCTCCATGCCAAGTACAGGATGAATCGGCACATCCTTCAGCCCGCCGATACGCTGCATCACGTCACGCACTTGCTTCTCCTTCGCTTTTTGCTGTCCCTCATAGCTCAAATGCTGAAGCTGACAGCCGCCGCATTGCTTGTACACCGGGCATGGTGCCTCTTGGCGGTATGGGCTCTCCTTATATAACTCCACCAAACGGCCAAACGCAAAGTTCTTTTTTACCTTAATTACTTTAACTTTCGCATGCTCCTCCGGCAAACCGTGCGGAACGAAAATCGGATAGCCATTCACCTTCGCCACGCCGGCGCCGTCATGCGTTAAATCCTCGAATACTACATCTATATACTCATTCTTCTGAATAGGGGGTGCCATTTTTGTATTCATGCCTCAACCTCTTTTTTCGAATTCACTGCGTACCATTGTATCATATTTCTTCTTTCTTTATCCATTGGCCATTGCTGATGTACTTATACAGGAAAAGCGCAAGAAAACCGGATTTAGCGGCACACTAAGAAAAGCTGATGGAAAGAAGGGATTTTATGTACAGAATATTATGCATGCTGCTTGTTGTATTTGCCGCTATACAAACTATCGTAACGGCTGCCCCAAGCGCACAAGTGACATGGGATGCGTTCCGGTACAATGCGGCCTCTACTACCATTTATACAATTAACACAAGCAACAATGTAAAAGAAGTCCATTACCGCATTTGGCGCACGGCAGACGGACAAAAAAAGGCGCAAACTTTTACCGCAAAAGACAAACAAAGAAACTTCGCCTTCGTACTGGATACGAAGCAATTTCAATCTCAGCGGGGGCAATATGAAATAGAAGCGATAGGGATAAAACAAAACGGCACAACCGCCCCGCTCGCAACATCCGCTTTAACCTTTCAGCAATACGTACCAATCTTAATGTATCATTCCATCGATGACTTCAAGGGCAGCGGCTTAGAGGAATTATATGTATCTCCCGCCAGCTTTGAGGCGCAAGTGCGTTATTTAAAAGAAAATGGCTACACCCCGCTGACCTTTGAACGCTGGAACGATATAAACCGCGTAAACAAACCTGTTTTTATCACGCTTGATGACGGATATAAAAATAACTTAAACGCTTTGAAAGTATTTCAAAGGTTAAAGGACGAGCGCTTCCAGCCAGTTGGTACGATTTTCGTTGCGGTCGGTTTCACAGGGAGGCCAAAGCGACTGTCAGAGGCCGACCTGCGCAGCATGGCGCAGTCCGGATTCTTCTCTATTCAATCTCACACCATGTTTCATCCTGACTTGACGAAGGTGACGAATTACGAGTATGAGCTAAAAACATCAAAAGAAACCATTGAGCGAATAACGGGAAAACCTGTTATGGCATTTGCTTATCCGTACGGCTTTTTAAATGACAAAGTAGTAGAGGAAACAAAGAAATATTATAAGTTTGCGGTTACCATTCGGCCGGGGCTGTTTATCGAAAAAGGAGTGCCGGATGAATATTATAAGCTGCCGCGACAGTTCGTGAGATACGGGACGACAATTGAGGAGTTTGGGAGGATGCTGCAACCGGAATAGAAAAAGGGGTAGACAGATGCTGCGTCCTGTAACTCTCCTCCCAAAATCCCATCTCTATCGACAAAATACCTATTTCCTTCCATATCTTCCAATGATATGATTATCCAGTACAATATTTTTATATAAGGATGGATAGAATGCGTAAACAAATTATTCTTGCTCTTTTTTCTGCTCTTCTGCTGGCAGGCTGCGGTATAACGGAAGCTGACGCCAAACCGAAGACGGTAGAACAAACGAGTGCACATACAGAAACGAAAAAGGAACCCGTATTTCAGCCAAGAGCGGCTGTTTCTGTAAGTCCCGTGACTTTTGAGTCTGCGAATACTACTATTTCTACAAAGGATATGAAAGAAAATGTTCCGGAAATACAGTACCGCATTTGGCGTACGGCAGACGGACAAGGGAGCTTGAAGATATTCTCTTCTAAGGATAAAGACAAGGGCTTTTCTTTCCTGTTTGATACGAAAGAATTCTCCTCAAAGCGCGGCGAATATCAAGTGGAGGCATACGGCGTAAAAGAAGACGGCAAGCAGGTGCTTCTTGCGAAATCTGCGGTGACGTTCCAGCGGCATGTGCCGATTCTTATGTATCACGCAATTGATGAGTATAAAGGAGAAGGTTTGAAGGATTTGTTTGTAACCCCTGCCAACTTCGAAGCACAAATGAAATATTTGAAGGATAACGGCTATACATTCCTGACATTTGAGCGCTGGGGTGATGTTAATAAAGTGAATAAACCCGTGCTCGTCACATTGGATGACGGCATGAAAAACAATATGAATGCTCTTCACATTCTTCAAAAATTGAAGGATGACAAGTTCCAGCCGGCTGCGACAGAGTATATGATTGCAGGCGCGATTGACGGCGGCCCTTATTGGCTGTCTTCAGATGAGTTAAAAGAAATGGTGAATTCCGGTATTTTCTCCGTGCAGGCGCATACGATGTCTCATGCAGATCTTCCGAAGATTACGAATTATGAAGAAGAGCTGAAGGCTCCAAAAGAGAGAATTGAACAAGTGACAGGCAAGCCTGTTATTGCAATTGCATATCCGTTCGGTCATTTTAATGATAAGGTTGTGGAAGAAACGAAGAAGTATTATCAGTTTGCGACAACTACGAAGCCGGGGCAATTTATAGAAAAAGGGCAGCAAAATGAAATGCTGCTCATGCAGCGCGTTCGCATCTCTTACTCTACTACAATAGAACAGTTTGCTTCATTAGTAAAAGAAAAATAGGAAGCTGCTCATACAGCTTCCTTTCTTTTTATAAATATAATGTAAATTAATAGAAATAGAGATGTTTTTAGGAAAATTTTGATTCTCCTGTCTGTTTGCTAATGATATGATTAGTTCTGATGATTACGATAAAAGGATTGATTTTATGAAGAAAGTTTTGATGATTGTATTGCTTTCATCCCTTGCATTAACTGGCTGTAATACAACGATAGCTAAGCTGAAACGAGAAGAAAAACCGTCTCAGACTGCCGTAAAGTCTGAACCAGAGCCTGAACCAAAGCCTGTAATTGTGACACAAGGAATCGTAACATGGGATCCTATTACCTATGAATCTAAAAGTACAACTTTATATATAAAAGATTTGAAGGATACATTCACTGAGGTGCAATATCATGTTTGGCGAATGGCGGATGGAACAGGCAGCAAAAAAGTGTTCTCTTCTAAGGATCGCGCCAACAATTTTGCTTTGCCGTTGTCCTTGCAGGCTTTCGACTTCAAACGCGGAGAATATCAAATTGAAACAGTTGGTTTAAAAGAAGATAATCAACAAGTGCCGCTCGCAAAATCCGCAATAACCTTCCAGCAGTACGTACCGATTTTAATGTACCACGGTATTGATGAGTATCACGGACACGGCATTAAGAGCTTATTTGTATCACCGGCCAAATTTGAAGCACAAATGAAGTATTTGAAGGATAACGGCTATACGTTGTTAACGTTTGAAAACTGGAGTGACATCAATAAAGTAAACAAGCCGATTTTTATTACATTCGATGACGGTCTGAAGGATAACATAAACGCACTCGCTATTTTTCAAAAACTAAAGGATGATCATTTCCAGCCAACTGCGACAGAATATCTGTTTCCAAACGCACTGAACACTCCGGGATTTTTGACAACAGATGATGTAAAAATGATGGCAAACTCCGGGATTTTCTCCGTACAGTCCCATACCTTAAATCATGCAAATTTGCCGTTTGTACCAAATATGGAAGAAGAAATCCGAGATTCTAAAACACGAATTGAAGAAATAACGGGCAAACCTGTCATTTCTATCGCCTATCCAGTCGGCTTGTATGATGACCGTGTAGTAGAAACGACAAAAAAGTATTATCAATTTGCGGTTACGACGAACAAAGGACAGTTTATTGAAAAAAATAAGCCAAATGAATATCTTCTCATGGAGCGCGTAGGCGTGTTTGATTTCACAACGCTGGATCAGTTTATAGCTTCCGTAAGAGAGAAAAAATAAAAGAAGGCCTCAGCCTTCTTTTATTTTTATTCTTCCCTTGTCTCCGGCACAAACAGTTCCAAATAATGATACAAGTTTTCAAACTCCATTGGTGTATCTCCGCCGTACTCGCCGTCCAAGTTAATCATCAGCTTCTCAGGCGTTGTTATCTTAATGCGATTAGCTTGCGTGTACAAAATTTGCGGATTGTTGATATGCTCGCCGCGAAGCGCTTGTGAAGCTGCCTTAATCAAGTCTGCAATAGATCCTTTTTTAAGTATAAGCAAATCAAACATACCGTCGTTAATAGAAGCATACGGCGCCATTTTTTCAAATCCGCCGACAGATGTTGTGTTTGTAATCAAGAAAAGTGTGATTTCTTCTTGCATGATTTTCCCATCATATTCAATTTCCACATATGTAGGGTGCAGGGAAGGAAGCATTTCGATTCCTTTTAAGTAATACGCAAGTTGTCCCAGTACGGTTTTCAGCTTGCTTGGCACCTCAAATGTCAGTTCTGTAATACGGCCGCCGCCGGCGATATTAATAAAATACTTATCATTAGCTCTTCCAATATCAAGCGGTACAGAATGCCCTGCACAAATAATATCGGCTGCCTCTTCAATAGTGCGCGGTACGCCGATGGCACGGGCAAAGTCGTTCGTGGTTCCTACAGGGATAATGCCGAACTTCGGACGGTGAACTTGTCCCACTAAGCCGTTGATGACCTCGTTCAGCGTACCGTCTCCTCCCGCTGCGATGACCAGATCAAACCCGCGACGCGCCGCTTCTGCCGCAGCCTTCGTCGCATCGCCTGCGCCTATAGTCGCGTGACAGGATGTTTCATATCCCGCTTTCTCAAGCTTTTCGAGCACCTCCGGCAAATGCTTTTTAAACAGCTCTCGTCCGGAAGTAGGGTTGTATATAATTCTTGCACGTTTCATAATCCCATCATCCTTAACTTAGTAGAAAATTCCCTCTAATTTTAGATGTATCATTATTAAAGTGATTTTGCAACTTTTATAGTATGGTTAAACAAACGTTTGATTAAACAGAATAGCTAATAAAATGTCAGCTTATACGAGAAAACACCCTATAATAGGGTGCTTTCAGCAGCTTTATCGCTTGTTGATTTCCTCTAAAAGAAGCTTGTTTACAAGCGGCGGGTTTGCCTGTCCTTTTGTCGCCTTCATGATTTGGCCGACTAAGAAGCCGATGGCACGGTCTTTCCCGCTTTTGTAGTCTTCAATAGACTGGGCATTGCCATCAAGAATCTCTGTGACAATCTTGCGAAGCGCACCTTCATCAGAAATTTGAACAAGTCCTTTTTCCTTGATGATTACTTCTGGATCTCCGCCTTTTTCTACTAATTCAGCAAACACCTTTTTCGCAATTTTGGAAGAAATTGTCCCCTTTTCAATCAGCTGAATCATCTTCGCTAAGCTCTCTGGCGTTAACGCGATATGATGAAGCTCTTTTTGCTGCTTGTTTAAGTAGGCAGATACTTCACCCATCAGCCAGTTGGAAGCAAGCTTCGCATCCGCTCCGTCCGCTACTGTCGCTTCGAAGAAATCGGACATTTCTTTTGTCGCTGTTAGTACGGCAGCATCGTAAGCCGGCAATCCCAGTTCTTCCACATAGCGCTTCTGACGTGCGTCTGGAAGCTCAGGAATTTGCGCGCGTACACGATTCTTCCACTCATCGTCAATGTAAAGCTCTACAAGATCAGGCTCCGGGAAGTAACGATAATCATCAGAGCCCTCTTTTACGCGCATTAAGATTGTTTTTTTGCTTGCTTCATCATAACGGCGCGTTTCTTGTTGAATTACACCGCCGGAAAGAAGCTCTTTCTCTTGGCGTGCTTGTTCGTATTCTAATCCTTTTTGCACGAATGCAAAGGAGTTTAAGTTTTTCAATTCTGTTTTTGTACCAAACTTTTCTTGTCCGATTGGACGAAGAGAAATGTTCGCATCACAGCGAAGAGAACCTTCTTCCATCTTACAGTCAGATACGCCCGTATATTGAACGATAGATTTTAACTTTTCCAAGTATGCATAAGCTTCTTCCGGTGTACGGATATCCGGCTCAGATACAATTTCAATCAAAGGTGTTCCTTGACGGTTAAAATCTACTAAGGAGTAGCCATCACCTGTATGCGTTAATTTTCCTGCATCCTCTTCTAGGTGAAGACGCGTAATGCCGATGCGTTTTTTCTTGCCGCCCACTTCAATTTCAATCCAGCCGTTCTCGCCGATCGGCTTGTCATATTGAGAGATTTGATATGCCTTTGGATTGTCCGGATAGAAGTAGTTTTTACGGTCAAATTTCGTTTCCGTGGCAACTTCGCAGTTCAATGCCATTGCGGCTTTCATTGCAAATTCTACCGCCTGCTTATTTAAAACAGGAAGCACACCAGGATAGCCCAGTTCAATTACGCTCGTTTGCGTATTTGGAGGCGCACCGAATGCATTCGGACTAGCGGAGAAAATTTTAGATTTTGTTTTTAGCTCAACATGCACTTCTAAACCAATAATTGTTTCAAAATTCATTTCATTTCGCCTCCTTTACAGTTGCGGTTTTTGTTTATGATAATCCGTCGCTTGCTCAAACGCATGAGCAGTGCGGTACACAGTTGCTTCATCAAAATGTTTGCCGATAATTTGAAGTCCTAATGGCATGCCGTTCTCACCAAAGCCGCAAGGTATAGAGATGCCGGGAACGCCTGCAAGGTTTACAGGGATCGTTAGAATATCATTTGCATACATTGTCATCGGGTCTTCAATCTTCTCTCCAAGCTTGAATGCAGGCGTCGGCGTTGTCGGCCCGATGATAACATCATAGTTTTCAAATACTTTTTCAAAGTCATTTTTGATTAACGTACGAACTTGCTGCGCCTTCTTGTAGTACGCATCGTAGTAACCGGAACTTAATGCAAATGTGCCAAGCATGATACGGCGCTTCACTTCGTCGCCGAAGCCTTCGCTGCGCGTTTGCTTGTACAACTCTAGCAGGCTTGTTGCATTGTCGGAGCGAACACCATAGCGCACGCCGTCAAAGCGTGCAAGGTTCGCAGACGCTTCAGAAGAAGACAATAGGTAATAAGTCGCAAGCGCATATTTGGAATGTGGCAGAGAAACCTCGTCCCAAGTCGCACCCATACCTTCTAATACCTTTAATGCGTTCAATACGGACTGACGTACTTCCTCGCTTACGCCTTCACCCAAGTATTCTTTTGGAACTGCAATGCGCAAGCCTTTCACGTCTCCCGTTAACGCAGATAAATAGTCGCCTGTTTCTACGTTTGCGGAAGTAGAATCCATTTTATCGAATCCAGAGATCGCCTGCAGCAAGTATGCGTTATCTGCTACTGTGCGTGTAATCGGACCAATTTGATCAAGAGAAGATGCAAACGCAACAAGGCCGAAACGAGATACACGGCCGTACGTAGGCTTTAATCCGACTACGCCGCAGTACGCTGCCGGCTGACGGATAGAACCGCCTGTATCAGAACCAAGGGAGAACAATACTTCTCCTGCCGCTACAGATGCCGCAGAGCCGCCGCTGGAGCCGCCTGGTACATATTCAATATTCCATGGGTTTTTTGTTGGATAAAATCCGGAGTTTTCGTTAGAAGACCCCATTGCAAACTCATCCATATTCAGCTTACCAATTGTAATAGTTTCCGCTTGGTTCAGCTTTTGTACCACTGTCGCATCATAAATAGGATCGAAGTTTGCCAAGATTTTGCTCGCACATGTTGTACGGAGGCCTTTTGTTACGATGTTATCCTTTACACCGATCGGCATACCGAAAAGAAGACCGTACTCGTCCGCGTTACCAAGCTTCTCATCCAATTCTCTCGCTTTCGCGCGTGCTCCCTCTTCATCTAATGTAAGGAACGCTTTTACCTTATCTTCTACTTGCGCAATGCGCTTGTAGGACTCGTCCACTAAATCTGTGACGGATATTTCTTTGCTATGCAGCTTTTTATGTAATTCAGATACAGAATGTTCAAATAGTGCCACGTATATCCCCTCCCCTATTCCAAAATTGCAGGCACGCGTACTTGATTGTCCTTATGATCCGGTGCATTTTTCATTACCTCTTCAACAGGCAATCCTTTTTCCGATACATCTTCACGCAGCACATTCTTCATATCCAATACGTGAGATGTTGGTTTTACGTTTTCGGTATCCAACTCGTTTAATTGCTCTGCAAATGTAATAATTGCATCCAACTGCTTTGAGAACTTTTCTGCGTCTTGCTCTGTAATCGCAAGACGCGCCAAATGCGCAACGTGCTTTACGCTATCAACAGAAATTCTTGACACGGCTAAGCCACCTCCATAAATATTCGTTCATTATACAATAATACTGATGATACCAGACTTCCTAGGATACAAGCAACCTATCGTGCATAAGAAAAGCGAAATCTGCTCATTTATATAAATGCAACTAAAAAAATCAACACAAAAACGTTTCTTTTAGGGGGAGAGCATCCGAATAAGCGTAGAAGCGGTCAAAACCTTTTCGTGGCCCATGCAGAGGGAAACCAGAGAGAGGGAGCGAGCGCAGTTTCCCTTTTGTTCTACGTGGTAAACGATAGATATGTCAGAATAACAATGTGGACTTATATAGGTGCAGCAACCAAAGAGTTTATGCTTTGTATTTTAAACAAAAAAGAAAGGCTCACTGCCTTTCTTCTCTGTTAAACCTATTTTTCTATAGGTGTGTCTCTCTTTATTTTTGCATCATCTTCTTCATTATCACGAATCGTTTTTTGCAGCACAAAGCTGGACATTGTTAAAAATAATGTTCCAACGAGATAGTACCCTTTTACGCTCAGCGGTTCATTCAACGTGTAAATGCCGACCAGCATGGCGGAAAGCGCGCAGATGAAAGAACCCCACGCCAAAAAAGTAAATGCTGCGGTGTTTCGTCTTTTCACAGTATAATCATCCCCTCTTATTTTCTGTCTGTATAACATCATATGAGCTAAAACCTAAGTATATAGCATACAGATTCAACAAATATCCATATATATTTACTTATACCAATTTTAGGTTCTTCTTGTAATTTAACATATCCCTGCAAGACCTTAAAGTAGCTGTTTTATATTTATGAATGAAAAAATAAATTTCTTTCTCCCGCTGTTTCCTATTGACATGAATTCCCTTTTTGAATAAACTAAAAATAAATATTACGACACTCGAAATATACGGGAGTGGAACAAATTGATTCAGTACGAAGATTTTTTAGAGTTATTGCTGAACAACGCAAGAAAGCTCTTCTACCCTGAGGAATGGGTGAAAATTGATTTATCCCTTTCCAAAACAGAAGTGTTTTGCCTTCTTTGGATGAGCCGCAATAACGAAGTCATTATGAGTGAAATCGCTGAGCTTCTGGATATACCGATGAGTACCGCAACAGGAGTTGTAAATAGACTTGTTAAAAAAGGCTATCTTGAACGCTACCGAAGCGAAGCAGATCGCCGCATCGTCGTTATTCGCCTAACTGAGCAGGGACAACAGCTTGTGGATGAAGTGAAAACGAGCGCCGCTCACTATTTTGGACTCGTAACAGGAGCATTAACTGAAGAAGAAAAAGCATTCCTACTTCACATTCTCCAAAAGGCGATGAATTCTCTCGGCAGCGAACAGCATCCTGCAGAAACAAAACCCGCAACAGGAATTCAAAACATTCCTATCGAATAGAACCCAGTATAGGGCTTTTATTCGGTATAATATTTCGATACTCGTAATATTTGACACTCGTAATTTAAAGGGGGATATAATGATGCGAATTATGTTATACACAGGAAAAGGCGGCGTAGGCAAAACAAGTATTTCTGCAGCAACTGGGATTCAGAGCGCAAAGCGCGGATTAAAAACATTGATGATGAGCACCGATCCTGCCCACAGTTTAGGAGATTCCTTAGGCATTAAGCTTTCCTCCGAGCCGACGGAAATTATGGAAAACCTATGGGCACAGGAAATTAATACAACATATGAAATGGAAAAGGGCTGGGGGAAAATTCAAAAATATATTACCCTCTTGTTCACTTCCAAAACAGTTGATGATATTACAGTAGAAGAACTTACCATGTTTCCCGGCATGGAAGATTTAATGAGTCTTCTCAAAGTATTGGAATACTACAAAGAAAACAAATACGACGTCATTATTATAGATTGCGCACCGACCGGTGAGACGCTGGCGATGCTGAGCTTCCCGGATATGCTCGGCTGGTGGATGGAGAAGCTGTTCCCGATAAAGCGGAAGGTGCTAAAAGTCGTTCGTCCGATGGCACAGCCGCTGCTTGGTATTCCGCTTCCAACTGATGATATTATGGGAGAGCTCGGAAACGTTTTGGAACAGCTCGATGAAATGCGTCAAATTCTTTCTAATAGAGATATTACAAGCGTGCGCATCGTTGTGAACCCGGAAAAGATGGTTATTAAAGAAGCACAGCGCAGCTTTACGTATTTAAATTTATATGATTACAACGTCGATGCTGTTATGGTAAACCGCGTCATTCCGGACAACGTATCCGACCCGTATTTTCAAGTATGGAAAGACATTCAGCGAAAATATAAAACAATGATTGAAGACAGCTTCGCGCCGCTTCCTATTTACTATGCGCCTTTATTCGAACAAGAAATGGTTGGGCTCGAAATGCTGAAACGCATGGGAGATACACTGTTCCAAGGTGATAACAACCCAGTGTCAGTTAAGTTCAGCCTCCGTACACAGCACATTGAGAAACAGGACAACGAATATATATTTGCTCTTCATGTCCCGTTTGCTGACAAAAAGGATTTATCTTTAAACCATAAAGGGGATGAGCTGATTGTACGCGCAGGTTCAGCCAAACGCAATATTACGCTTCCGAGAACATTGACTCATCTTACCATTCTCGGCGCAAAATTTGAGGAAGATATATTGAAAATCCGATTTGGAGGCAGCACTCATGAATGAACAATTACTGAAGAAGCTCATCCGTATGAAATTGGAAGCTGGGGCGTATGTGCTGAAGGAAATGCCGGAATCGGTTCAGAACACGGCACATATATTTTTGAAAGCTCTGCAAGAGGAACTGGGGGTTCATCTAGAAACTTCAACAAAGAAGCCGCAAAAACAAAACAGCACAGTAACAAATATTTCTATCGATTAAATGAAAAGTGGCGGGAGGCCTTTGTCTTCCGTCATTTTTTGTGTGAAGTATAGTGAAGATATTTATTTATAATTTAATAGATAAAACTATGAAATAATTAACTGGTTATATTTTCACAATTTTTTCAATAAACCTCCCTCCATTTTCCATAATATTCTATTATAATTAACATTTGAACATTCTTACATCTTAATAAACAATTGCCTATTCCCTTGTTTAAAGCACAACTATATAAATGCAACTAAAAAATCGACATAAAAGCTTTTCTTTTAGGGGGGAGAGATCATCCGGCGACGTGCAGAAGCGGTCAAACCTTTGGAGTGGTTCATGCAAGGGGAAACCAGAGAGAAGAAGCATACAAATACCCCTTTTTGGTTGCACATAGCACATGGACATGGCGAAATTATAATTCATTTATATATAAACAATTTTTCTTTTTATATAGATTTATAGGATTATCCAAAAGTAAAGTGATTTAAAAATAAATAAAAAATCATTACCTTATAGAAGGAGGGGAGAAGGATATAGCTCTTATATCCTTACGAAATGAATTACACGAAAAAAGCACTTATTATGGGCACACTCACAGCAGTCAATTTATCTGCTATTTCACCTAACGTTTTTGCCCAAGCTGATACATCTGCAAAAAAAGGGACTGTAGATGCAACATACTTATATGTTCGTTCAATTCCTTCCGCTAATGGAGCTATTTTAGGAACGCTTAAGAAGGGGCAATCTGTTTCCGTTCTCAGTAAGGAAAATGGCTGGGCCAAAATCCTCTTTAATGGCAAAGAAGCTTTTGTTTCTTTAGAATTTTTGCGTTTTAACGCTTCAGCTCCTAATCCACAACCGCCAACGAATAACAATTCGTCCGTTG
>NZ_KE387252.1:67746-93870 GCF_000430785.1 Ectobacillus panaciterrae DSM 19096 | reverse complement strand
GGAAGGGAATGCGCTTCGCCTGTCCATTCCAGCGAAACAAAAAGCCTATCTTCGCGAAACATACGGAATTACAAAGAAGTATCTCTATATACAGGTGCCAAAACATATCGAAATAGGTGTAATAAAAACGGTTGAGATTAAGCCGTTATGCAACGGACAGTATAAAGTGATCCTCGCACAAGAATATCACGACATTTCTACCGAAGAAAAGAGTACAAAGATTCTGTCGATTGATATTGGAGTCGCCAACGCCTTAACGTGTTATGACTATCAAGGTCGTTCTCATATTGTATCAGGACGACAGTGGCTATCGCTAGAGCGGTACTTTTATAAGAAGATAGCGTACTATCAAGCTATCTCTGACGCTCAGCAATCAGCAAGGGGCGTTGCCTATCCAAAACAGTCAAAAAGAGTTCGTCAATTGTATAAGAAAAAGAAAGCGCAGACGTTTCATCTCCTTCATTGTATGACTAGAAAAGTGGTTGACTTGGCACTCCAACAAGGAGTCGAAACGATTGTGATTGGAGACATCACCGGGATTCGTGAAAAAGCAAATTTGGGGAAAGTAAACAATCAAACATTTCATGCCCTGCCGTTTCGTAAAATCATTGAGATGATTACTTATAAAGCAGAAGAAGTCGGAATATCGGTCAACTCAACCATTACAGAAGAATATACATCGCAAACCTGTGCCTTTTGTAAACCCATACCGTCAAAAGAATATGCGAAAAAGAAGAATCGCAAACATAGAGGCCTCTATCAATGTGAGGATTGTAATGTCGTTGTGAACGCTGATGTAAATGGTGCGATAAACATAAGTAAAAAGTATCTGAACGTGCTTGGAGCACAATCAGTAGTGGTGTTGGACACGCCAAAAGTGTATACGTTTAATGGACAACAGTTCATAGCGTAGAACTCGAAGCTCGCCATTTCAATGGCGATGTAGTTCACTTATAATAACCAAGTT
Source organism: Ectobacillus panaciterrae DSM 19096 (assembly GCF_000430785.1). Taxonomy (GTDB): domain Bacteria; phylum Bacillota; class Bacilli; order Bacillales; family Bacillaceae_G; genus Ectobacillus; species Ectobacillus panaciterrae. The sequence goes on along the minus strand of NZ_KE387252.1, from coordinate 92,903 downwards.
TTATGTGCTTCTTAGCAAATTAACAGCGGCCTTATTCGCTTTTTGACAAGCGAAAAGAAGCATTTGTTCAACTTGTTTTTCAAATGCTAAATGCTTCCTTATTTCTAGCCAACGGAATTAGTAGAGGTAATTATCATGGATGCAGTGGACGAGTTCCTATGAATGTAAGAAAATGTGTATTAGTTTAGATGGACTATCGATAGGGCCTGATTATGCTAACTGCAGGAGCTGCTGTGGTGTTTGCAAATGAGTTTCAAGCTGCTGATGGCAAATGATTAGCCAGTGTAAGGAATGAGGGAGTTACGAGTATTTAAGGCCTTACACGAATGACTCTTGATTTTTGCTCTATATTTAAATACAATTTATTTATTAATCAATAAATAAATGAAAGGAGGTGGAGGTATTGGCTGGCCACGAAGATCGAAAAGAACAAATCATTGATAAAGCCGTGGGAATATTTGCGGAACTTGGATATTACAAGGCGACAACAGCGCGGGTGGCCAAAGCGGTGGGAGTAACGCAGCCGTACGTGTTCCATTTTTTCAAAAATAAAGAAGAACTCTTCAAAGCGGTTATTGATAGGGCAATTAACCGGATTTATGAAACCTTCACCCAAGTCGAAGCACCTCCGGATCGATTGACGGAGACGATGGGGCACGCGTTCCTTCAAATCATGGAAGCCCATAGAGATGAGATTATCATGGTCATGCAAGCTCATGCAATTTCCGAACCAGTGATTCGGGAGCATGTCAGTGAGAAGTTCCGTATTATCCATGAAGGCATAATTGCGAAATTTGAAAGAGCAGGAATTCCGAACGCGGAAGCAGCAGCCTCCCAATTTATCGGAATGGGTCTCTTGATTACGGTATCGGAAGTTTTGGATTTGCCACAATTACTCCATTTTAAGGATAAAACGAAATAACAGTTCAAATCAATGATGCGGCAACAGACAGACCAGGCAGTAACAGTGCTGCCTTTTTTATTCATATTTCATTTATTTATTAATAAATAAATAATGAGGGTCATTTCCATTAAAAGAAATTATGAGAAAGGAATGATCAATTGATGAAGACGGATAATCGAAAGGTCGACAAAATGCTGGGGATGAAGCTCTTTGAGGGAGAAAAGCTGCTCGTAATTATTAGTATGCTTGGCTTTGTGCTTGCAGTTGGTATTGCGGTATATATTGGGCTATACGGGGCGATCATTTTTCCAGAAGGCAACCTGGAGCGAGCGTTTTCTTTCAATGCCGCAATCGCATTGTTTATTTTGTCCATAGCGGCCATTTTACCGATAGCGGGGCTAAGTCCCCGCAAACGGGCGGCTGTTCGTTGGGCTTTCACACTGACAGTCCTATATGCCTATGCGATCGAAACGATCCAGCATTTTCGCGGGATTAATCCGCGGTTTACGCGTGCCGGCTCTGCCGTCGATTCGATTGCCGGCGCTTTGTTCGGGCTTGATTCGCTGTTGATCATCATCGTGACTGTGCTGCTTGCCATTCCGTTTTATCGCAAAAGACAGATGAATGAACGTCCGCTTTTAGTACTGGGCATCCGCTATGCGCTTTTCTCAACCATGATTGCCTTCGCCTCAGGAATATGGATGATCGCGCTGCAAGGCCGGTATACGGGCGAGGCAGGAAACCTAATTGTCCTTCATGGGCTCAGCTTTCATGCTTTGCAGGCACTAATGTTACTAGGATGGTTATCGGAGCGGGCACATACCGATAAGAAGCATGCTCTGCGGCGAATCCATTTTGGGAGTTTCGCCTGGATGATTTCCATCGTGCTGATTGGTTTACAAACCGCCCTCGGACGCTCCGTTTTTGAACTGACAGCGCTGCCGCTCCTTGCCGGCGTCATGCTGCTCATCTGGCTCGCCACAGTCGTTGTCGCTGCATTTGAACTGCTGAGGCCGAAGACGGTGTCTGCCAATTCATCAGCGCATAGAAATTAAAACAATATTGTCCTGGAGAGGGGATTTGTAACGGTGTATGAAAAGCTGTTTTCTCTCGCAAGCATAGCTATGCTGCTCTGGCTTCTTTTGATACTGTTGCCGACGTGGCGAGTCACAAGGTTTCTCACGAACATAGCCATTTTTCCTATGTATCTCGCTGCACTTTATGCTATTGGGATCATCACGGCCATCGTAGGTTCAGGCTTTGGATTCGTTCAAGATTTCGGGTCAGCGGAGGGTGTCATCCGACTGTTGTCCAAACCGGACTTTGCCTTACTCGTCTGGCTTCATTTGCTTTGCTTCGATCAGGCGATCGGCCATTACGTTTACAGGGATAACATGGAACATCGGTATGTATCGATACCGATGCAATCAGTACTCTTATTCCTCATCCTTATGTTCGGTCCGCTTGGGTTGTTATGTTATCTTGTGCTGCGGAAGGTACGGAAACGGAAGAAGTTAAGATTATACAACTAAGAAACCTATCGTCTACAAGAGACGATAGGTTTTTCCTACGTGGTACCACTCTTTTTGGTTCATTTGATGATACGGAGCGAACCCCAATATAACTATAGGTTTTAATAAGAATTTTTTCATTTTTGTTTTAATCATATTCGGTAATGTGTCCAACCTCATAATTATTTTTATAACTTATACTTGCAGATACTTCTTTATTTTTATCCCCTGAGATATAACCGTAAACAATAACCCATTCCCTATTTATATCGGTTGAAAACTCAACTTTTGTAACTGTGATATCCCAATTTTTCTTTTTCTTGAAATAATCAATAGCAACCTTTGAAGCTTTATCTTTAATTTCTTTTTCCTCTTTTGAAGTTAATGAACCTTGAGCATTTTTAAATTGGATTATGCTGTATGCTCCGATACCTAAAACTAGTAGAACAAAAACTAAGCCTATTTTTTTCATTTTTTATCACCCTTTATAAATTATAATATAAAATAGCTGATTTTGGAAAAGGGGAAAAGGTATGAGTAATATAGTTTCTGATTATGTGTATAAAGAGTTGTCTAGAGCTTCTTATGAAAAAGAGGGTACAGTTTCTATTGATAATAGTTTGGGAGAAACACAAAAATGGAAGCCTCTACACCCAAATGGTGCAAAATTACATGACCCAACAACTGGATTCGATGCTACTGTGTTTGTAAACGAAGACACAAAACAGGTCGTAGTTGCCTTTCGTGGTACAGAAGGAACTGGGCCTTTTAAAAGAGCTTACCCAGATATTAAAAAAGCAGATGGTGGAGATGTTGTTTTAGGGACCCTTAAAGATAGAAAAGACGAATTAGCTAGATTAGAAAATAGTCCAACTTATAGTCCGGACGATGAATTTCGTAAAGAAGATCTTCGTAAAGAAATAGCTGAGAGTCAATTTACACAGGCTGATGAACTTATGAAGAAGGTCAAAGAACATGTTAATAAACATTATACTGGATATGAGATTTCAGCAACAGGACATTCTTTAGGTGGTGCGTTAGCTGAGTATTCCGCGGTTCTGCATCATTTGCAATCTGTCACATATAGTGCGCCGGATATTGTACATCTCCTTCCTAAAGATTTACAAGAAAAGGCAACACGTGGGGAGTTTAAGGATACAAATATTAGCTATGTCAATCCTAATGATTCTATTGGGGCAGGTCCATTCAAAGAATATAAGCAACATGTTGGGAAAACGATTTATATTGGGGGAGCTGGTTTTGCTGTAGCAAATGCAGGATATACGGGTCATCCTGTTGAACGTTTTATCGATTCTGTTGGCTCAAAAGATTATCATGGTTTAGATAATTATACATACGATAAAAACGGAAATATTTCAAATCTATTAATTGACGCAAAGACAGGGAAAGAATTGATTCAATCACCTAGATATATACAAGGATCACAAACGATTGAATTAAAGACTGAAGACCTACATGAAATAGGCAATACAATGAAGAAACATGCTAAACAGTTTGAACAGGAAATCCCTCCAGCCATACGTGCGGTTACAGCTTTACTTTATACAAGCCAAAGCCAAAAACTAAAACCTATTGCAGAGAACATATGTGGCGATCTAGGTAAATCTAATCGGTGGTACCTAGACAAAACGAATGAAATGGCAGAATTTATTAGTAAAAAAGCAAATGAGTTTCAAGCTGCTGATGGCAAATGATTAGTTAGTGTAAGGAAAGAGGGATTATGAGTGTTACGCGATAGAGGAAAAATTTTAGTTGAATTAGATGATTTAAAGAGAGCAGAAAATGAACTAACAAAGTTAATTAACAAGTTAAAATCTGATGAGCAGTATATAAGGAATCAATACAACAGGCTTCAAGGATGGAAAGGTAACTCCGGTAACAAAATAAGAAGTGAAATGGAGGGTTTCTTTAAAGCACTTACAGATCGAGTTCATCACTTGGAACATCAAAAAGCAGAATTAACTAAGTATCGAAGAGGGATGGAGGATTTAGATAAGGCTATTGCTTTTGAATCATATGGACCTAAATATTAGGTTCATAACGTATATAAGATTGTATACATATTTCGTACAGAAACGGCAAGGACGTCGATTCCTTGCCGCTTCTGTATTTCTCCACTGCCAATAATTCGTGAAGAGCTTGCTTACAATGGCTGCGCACGATTTAAGGAACTAGCGGGAAATTTCCGAATCGAGCTAGAGCCATTAGAAGCGGCAACATTGGTAAAGGTGCGTAAGGATGGCTGAGAAAGCGATGAAGAAGGCATCAAACGTTATGGACAGCAAGCTCAAGGCTGGGTTGATAGGATTACTTGTATGAAAGCTTTTCTTGAATTAGGTATCAATTTACGAACTGGTCACTCTGCTTAGACACAAAACATTTTTTCTTAACTAACGTGGGCAAGATTTTAGGATTGGGAGTTGCTGTGACAGCTCCTTTCAAGAATGGTTGGTCGCACTTCTATTCTAGTGAAGGAATGCTTCCTCGTCTCTTTTTCTATGGATTTGTAAGTGTTTGTAAGTGTTTTTATTCAAGTACAGTTATTTATTTTTAACTTTTGAAATTTTGTTATTGATAAAGGTTGTAATTGCTGGATATATTGTCGTGTATATTATCGTTGCTAGTATCGCTATTAATAAGAATACAGATATATCTAAAGTGAGATTTATCCAATCTTTATTTTTAATGTATTCGATTGTTGTTTTATAGGATACTAGATTTGCTAAGAGAAACATTGGTAAACCCCAAAATAAGAAATTTACTTTAAATTCTTTTTTGAATGTTGATAAATTCATTTTTTGCACCTCTTTTATATTTAAATATAATACTGAAAGGATTTTTTTGAAAGTGTAAACTAATATCTAAATGTTTACTTTGAGAAATAACAAAGAAAGTCCTAATTAAGCAGGTCCTTAAAATAAAAAATTATTTTATCCTATTCTTATTATTTAAAGGGCTCTGTTACCTTCTATTATTCAATAAAAATATGACTGCCTTAAATCAAAGGCAGTCATATTTTCATTGACCTATTGTTTTCCATTAGCATCTGTCCGCCAATGTCGTTTATATGGATACATCGTTGTCTGATTTGCGGCTAGCCGACGCACCTACATGCTTAAACACGTTAACAGTAAATAAGATGACCCCTAAAACAACAAGCAGCGAGCCTGCAATCGCGATCGGGATGAACACCGTATTCTCCGTCAGAATGGCCCCTGCAATCGCCAGCTGCATCACTGGAAGACCAATATTATGCAGCCAGAATTGTGTTTTGGCAAGTTTAGTATCCGCCGCATTAGGATAAAAGTGGTAAATGAGTCCGAACAGCGCCATCGATACCCAACCGAGCAAGTTGAAGTGCGCGTGAACCGAAGCAAGGCGGAAATCATGAATGATCCCCATTATGAGTCCCAGCAGAACCCCGATCGTGAAATAAACTGCGGCTATCTTCAAATATTTTCTCCCCATACCGTCTTTCCCTCCTTGAATATCATGTAAGAATATGCCTATATACAATATATTCGATCAAATGTCCGCTACGACTACTTTTTGCAAACTATCATGTATTCTGCTGAAGATAACGATCCGTGATTTGGATGGTGAAAATCAGTATTTATCATAAATTGGGTGAGAATACCTCCACTTCAAGCGTGTGAATGGTGTGTAACGGTAAGTGGGGGAGGTTCATTATCCATCTGCAACTTGCGCAGCAGGATAGTTGAATAGGAGTTCCGCTTTGGATACACTTATAGTTATATACAAGTGAATAAAAAAACTGTTGATAGTGGGGGGAGATCATCCGGCGACATGCAGAAGCGGTCAAACCTTTGCAAGGGTAAACCAGAGAGAAGAAGCATACAATATTCCCTTTTGGTTGCACATAGCATATGGAAATGTCGAAATTATCATTCACTCATATATAGAAACGGTGCATTGTTAAAAGGAGATTATCTTGAAGAAATATAACTTGCTTATATCTTTGTTTTTAGCATATTTATTACTAGCATACAGCTTTCACCTAACGAAAACGTTCTGGCCCTTTTTTTCTTTATCCCTGCTGATCATGATTGGATTGGCTTATGCGCAAGAAGGTATTGTTATAAAGCGTATCAGCTGGCTGGAAATCAGTTATGGCTTAGTATCTGGAACGCTATTATATCTCATCTTTGCCTTGGGAAAATGGCTGATTGTCGCACTACAGCTTCCTTTGTTGCAGAGTTTAACTGAGTTATATCAAATTGTTTCCCCTCGAGTATGGTGGCATTACCTTGTTTTGTTTGCGATCATCATTCCTGGTGAAGAGTTGTTTTGGAGAGGCTATATTCAGCGAAGACTAACACGTGTGATTGCACCTTCTTTGGGCATCCTTCTGAGTACCTTGTTGTATGCCGCCGCGCATCTGTCCAGCGGAAGCCTGCTGCTTGTAATCGCAGCCCTAGTGGGAGGAGTGTTTTGGGGTGGGATCTACCATCGAACCGGAAGTATAGAAATGGCAATCCTTTCACATCTGATGTTTGATTTGCTGCTGTTGGTTTTACTTCCTTTGCTGTAGTCATATATGCTTTGGGGGAAGATACACAGAAAGACCGATATGAATCGGTCTTTTCTTTATGTGTAATTTTTACTAATAGTCCTCCGAATTTTTATATCTAAAATAAAATGGCTCGAGTTGAGTTTAAAGCGGATGAAAGAAATACTCGCTTTAGAAAAGCTATCAGTAAAATTAGCGGCAAATTAGAAGGTGCTTTAAGAAACGAATGTATATTGGCAGATGGCAGTCTCAGAAATACCGCTATTTATAGTATGATTGATATCAAATGGGAAAAAGTTAAATTAGAATTATGTAAAAGCTATCAGAAGTGTAAACAACTTTGATTACTTATTTATTTCCTTCTATTTACTCTTTCTTTTTATCTAATCCAAAAGAGTCAATATTATAATTATCTTTATAATGAACATCAGCCGATATTTTTCTGGTTGGGTCTTCTTTAACATAACCATCTACAAAAATTGTATCTCCACCAATTGCTGAAGAAAATTCTGATTTTGTAACTATAACATCTACATGTTCTTTTTCTTTGAAAAATTTAACAGTTTCTTCTTCGGCGTTCTTTAAAAGTTTTTTATCCTCAGTTTTATTTTTCATAATACTACATCCGCCTGCCAGTAAAGATCCAATTAACAGCATGAATGAAAATATTAAAATCTTTGTTCTCAATTGGCTTGCTTTTTCTTTAATTTCTAGCTCCTTTTTTTCATCTCCCATTTTACATCCTCCCAATACAAATAAAATCAAGAGTAGAAGAACAGCAATTATTTTTTTCAACTTTATCACCCCATTTTTGCTTTTGAATCATATGGACCTAAATATTAGTTTCATAACGTATATAAGATTGTATACATATTTCGTACAGAAACGGCAAGGGCTTCGATTCCTTGCCGTTTCTGTATTTTTGCTTTATTTCCACTGCCGATAATTCTTGGAGAGCTTGCTTACAATGGCTGCGCACGATTTAAGGAACTGGTGGGAAGCTCCCGAATCGAGTTGTCCTTACAGAAGGACGGACTCAGTGAAGCAGACAGCGACCACTTTGTGGAAATGATTTTTTAGAAATTTTACAACTCTGTTAAATAATTGTGTTAGTTTCTAGTTAAAATAATAGCTTGGCGTTCTGTCGCCAAGCTATTTCTACTATTTTTAATTATTCATATCTTTTTTCCCTAAAAAAACTCGTTACTTTAAGTATAGCTCTTCATTATCTGATAATTATGATAAATAAACTTAGGCTATTTTTGTAACTTTCTTCGACTTAAGTACAATTTTTGAAAGGTATGCTGAGAGTATAAAAGCAAGTATTAAGAAACCCACAATCATACTGATTACTCCTCCCCATCCGAATGTGGACCAAAAAACCCCTCCGACAGTGCCACCTACACTTGAGCCAGAATAGTAAAGAAATAGATATAATGAAGAAGCTTGTGCCTTGTTGCGTAAAGCACGTTGTCCGACCCAACTACTAGCAATCGAATGACCACCAAAGAATCCAAAAGTAAACAATCCAAGTCCTAGTATTTTCATAACCAAATTAGCATCCAAAGTTGAACAGACTCCGATTAATGTAATTAATAGATTAATTATTAATATTTTTTGCTTACCGTGGCGATCTACCAATTTTCCTGTCCAGACAGAGCTAAACATTCCAACAATCATAATTAAAAATGTCCAACTTACAAATGTTTGACTTAATGAATAGGGCTTTTCAAGTAATACATAAGCAATATAATTGAACAATGCTACATTACTCCCTAACAGCAAAAATCCCATGCCATATAAGCAAACTAACCCTGGATCTTTCAGATGGTCAATTAATGATTTTCCTAATTTTCCAATGTTTAATTGACGAGCTTTGAAATTTTGTGAAGGCGGTAAGCTAATCCAAAAAATGAGGGTAGCGGCTAAACTTATGATGCCAATTCCCCCTATTGCTATGTGCCAACCAAAGTAGTCGCTCAACATGCCAGAGAAAATTCTACCAAACACAGCACCAATTGAATTGCCGCATATATACAGACCCATAGCAGTTCCCAAACTCTTAGGCTCTATTTCTTCTCCTAGATAGGCCATTGCAATCGAGGGCAGACCCGCCAATGAAATTCCTTCAATAGTTCGAAACGCCAGTAGAAAATGAAAATTAGGACTGAATGCAGTAAGAATACAAAGCACAGAAGCTGAGAGCATAGAAATTACCATGATGGGCTTGCGTCCCCATACTTCAGACAAAGAACCAAAAATCAGCATGCTAATGGCTAGCACCATTGTTGTTATTGAAAGTGACAAGCTTGCGGTAGTTGGAGAAATGCTAAATTCTCTTGTAAATTCTGGCATTAAAGACTGTACGCAGTAAAGAATAGCAAATGTATTGAAACCAGCAGCAAAGAAAGCAAAGCTGGTTTTGCGAAAGATTGGTGTCCCTTTTTGAATGTAACTCATAATACAAACACCCTAAAATTTGTGTGATCTCCAATATGTTGCACAATAAATCATCCCTTTTAACAGATAATTGTTTGTATTAAAAAATAGTCTAGTTCTAAACATTAAATACAAAACACCTTTTATATTTACTGTTCTATAGCTATAGATTTAAATTTACGAAAACCCTATATAAGTCCACTTTGTTATTCCGACATATCTATCGTTTGCCACGTAGAACAAAAAGGAAACTGCGCTCGCTCCCTCTCTCTGGTTTACCCCTGCATGGACCACGAAAAGGGTTTGACCGCTTCTACGCTTAGCCGGATGATCTCTCCCCCCTAAAAGAAAATTTTCATGTCGATTTTTTTAGTTGCATTTATATAGGTGTGTTCTTGGGTTTTATATTACCACCGATAATATATAAAGTATAATTCATTATAATAATGTTTTTAATGCATTTATGTAATGAATGAACTAAGCATATGAAAGAGGTGTTAATAAATGGAATGGCAACAGTTTGAATATTTCCAAACCCTAGCACGTATGCAACACGTGACGCGTGCGGCAGAGGCGCTATCGATTTCCCAGTCTGCCCTCAGCCGTTCTATTGCTCGATTTGAGGATGAAATAGGTGTTCCATTATTTGAACGTCAGGGGCGTTCCATCAGGTTAAATAAATATGGTCATATCTTTTTAAAGCGTGTGGATAGTATGATGAAAGAATTCAATGAAGGTAAACAAGAAATTCAAGATTTACTTGATCCAGAGCAGGGAGAAGTGTCGCTTGGTTTTCTGCACACTCTTAGTACAAATCTTATTCCAGACTTAATCGCTTCTTTTCGTTCTAACTATCCAAAAATCAATTTTCGGCTTGGCCAAGGTCCCTCCCATACTCTTCTTGAACAGTTACAATTAGGAGACTTTGATCTTTGCTTAATCGCTCCTATGGAAATTAAACCTCCATTTCAATGGAGGCCACTCTGGAGTGAGGAACTCTTTGTTATTGTTCCTAAAGAACACAAATTCGCTAGGCATGAAACTATTACGTTAGAAGAAATTGCAGACGAAACCTTTATTCATTTGAAAAAAGGTTTCTCCCTTCGTATAGCTATCGAGCAATTATTTAAAGAAGCGGGGATTACACCTAAGATTACATTTGAAGGAGAAGAAGCAGACACCGTGGCAGGGCTTGTTGCTGCGGGACTAGGAATTTCAATTCTACCGAATCTGAAGGGGACAGATCAAAGTAAAATATCACAAATACGTGTACAGTGGCCGAAGTGCCAACGGACAATTGGAATTGCTTGGGTGGAGGGAAGATATTTATCTCCTGCAACTCAACAATTTAAACAATTTGTTTTGGACCATTCCGACGAATTGGAATAGGAATGGTCATTCCTTTCCATAAAAAATAATTCATTTACACCATCTTTCTATGTCAAAAAGATGGAATACATACAGAAAAACGCTATTCTTTCATCGGACATTCTACCGAAAGCATAGCGTTTTTTCGTTTTTGGGTATTGATTTACTTTAACTTGATGGGGATGGGATACCGCCACACATCCATCAACTTAAGATACATTTGTTAAAACAAATTCAAATGATTGGAGCTGTTTATGTGTTTCATGTGGTTGAGAAGGTGTATAATACAGCCTATAAAAGTTCCACATAAAAGGAGAATGCAAAATGAAATTGCTAAACTTTAAACAAGGAGACCGAATTTGCCTAGGAGTCAAAACAGAAAAAGGGATCATTGATGTATCTGCCGCTCTTGACCAAAATGTCACTATGGAAAAAATGATTGAACAGGGAAACGAAGGGCTGACAAAACTTCAATCTTTGGTGAATCAACCTACTCTTTCTTATATTGATGAATCAAAAATCACTTATGCACCAATTGTAACAAATCCCGAGAAGATTATTTGTGTTGGCTTGAACTATGTCAATCATGCTGAAGAATCCAAAATGAACATTCCAACATCTCCCATCCTATTCAGTAAATTTAATAATGCACTAGCTGCTCATAATGAGGAAATTCAACTTCCCCAAGGTGCAGAAAAAATTGATTATGAAGCCGAACTTGTCATTATCATAGGGAAGACAGCAAAAGATGTGAGTGAAAAAGATGCTCTTGGTTATGTCTATGGATATAGCGTAGGAAATGATCTTTCTGCACGCGATCTTCAATTTCGTACAGGACAATGGTTACTAGGAAAAACGTGTGATCAATTCGCTCCCGTTGGACCTTACCTTGTTACATCAGATGAAGTAGGTGATGTAAATCATTTAGATATCAGCTGTAAGGTAAATGGCATATTGCGTCAATCTGCGAATACCAAAGACATGATATTTAATTGTGCAACCATTGTAAGCTACGCTTCCCAACATATGACCTTAAAGCCCGGGGATATAATCTATTCTGGTACGCCAGATGGTGTCATTCTTGGATATCCAGAAGATCAGCAGCAATGGCTAAAATCCGGCGATGAAATTACAGTTTCTATCGAAAATATTGGTACACTTACCAATGTCTTAAAGGATTCTGGTGCAAAAAACATTCGCTAGAAACATAGAGAGCCTGTTCTCTTTAAGTTGCTAGCTTATGAAGCTATATAAATACAATTTATAAGTTCGACATGGATTTTGTCCATCGCCGGCTTTCTGTTCGGTTCACGATGGACAACATCCAACTTCATGCCGAAAATTCATTTAGGATATATATAGTGCTTGTTTATCTTTAAGTAATTCTTGTTTATTCTCTTTTACTAACTCTTCAAATGATTTTTATACTTACGACGCATAATAACATTCCGTTCTTTTCTATATAAGTTCACTTTGTTATTCCGACATATCTATCGTTTGCCACGTAGAACAAAAGGGAAACTGCGCTCGCTCCCTCTCTCTGGTTTACCCCTGCATGGGCCACGAAAAGGGTTTGACCGCTTCTACGCTTAGTCGGATGCTCTCTCCCCCCTAAAAGAAACGTTTTTATGTCGATTTTTTTAGTTACATTTATATAATTGAAAAATTTTCTAAATATAATATTTGTAAAGTAGAATGTAGCATCTTTAAATATTAAGAAAACTAATAATTTGAAGGTGTATATTTAGTTCATTCATTTTCATCTAATCTATTTTTCAATTTATTTAAGCAAGTATCTAAAATACGGAGACCCTCTAATCTATTTGATTTAGCTCTGTTTTGTATTTGATAACAAACTCTTTCAGGCGGTGGATCTTCCAAATAAAAAATCGAAAACCCTCCTTGTTCTTTAAATTTTTCTGCAATAGATAAAGGAACAATCGCCCAATGACCGGGTTTCTCCATAAATGTAGACAATAAATTCACTGTATCTAATTGAATCATCAAATGTTTTTGAATTTTATCCTTTTTTATCCAGTGTTCATACCAGGAGCGAAATGAAGATCCCCAATCAATGAATAACTGTTTTGAAAAGTCTAAATTCAGTTTGTTAATATATTCATTATCAGAAATTAAATTATTTCCTTGCTTATACACTACTACCATTTTTTCTCTTAAAAATTCTTTCATTATCATATTAGGCATCGGCTGTTCTAAAAGAGTAAAAGCCACATCAATATCGCCATGCTCTAATAACCAATAGAGTTCTATAGACTGATGAGTTCTAATTTTAATATTTAAATGAGACGAGTACTTGCTTAATTCTTTATAAACTGGTGGAAGAATAAAAGAATGGATACTATCTACCGCCCCTATTGAAATCGTTGAGTATTTAGCGCGAGACTCAATAAGATAAGTTTCTTGCATTAATTCTTCCCATCTTCTTGCTATTGGTAGAAATTCTTCCCCTCCTGGAGTTAAAGATAATTCTCGAATTCCTCTGCCTCTTTCAATTAGCTTTATCCCTATTTCTTTTTCGAGCTGAAAAAGACGATTACTGAGAGTAGATTGTGATAAAAATAAAGACTTTGCTGCATCTGTTAAGCGCTTATGTCGAACGATTGCTAAAAAAGCTTCAATGCCTAATTTATTCATCTTATCAAGCTCCTTAATATCGATTTAATCGATATTTTAATACATTTAATTGTATTTTACAAATATTAAAATAAGAATTAATATTCAGTTAAAGGTAATGAGTAATTGATAACAAAATCTAAAAAGAAAGAAGTGTGTTTTATGGTACATACCGCTAAACGCTTAGAGTCCGTGGGATTCTCAAACATTCGAAAAATTTACGAAAAAGCTAATCAATTAAGTGCAAAAGGTCAAAAAATTTATAACTTAATATTGGGTGAGCCTGATTTTCCAACTCCTAAAGTTGTATCAGACTCTGGAACCGCTTCCATTTTAGAGGGAGATACACATTACACTTCCAATTACGGTCTAATTGAATTACGTGAGGCAATTGCAGAAAAGTTAAAAAAGGAAAATAACGTAAATGCTTCCCCTAATGAAGTCTTAATTACAACAGGAGCTACTGAAGCAGTTTTTGCTTCAATAGTGGGAATTCTTAATCCTGGAGACGAAGCTTTAATTCCTTCTCCATGTTGGCCACATTATGAGTCATGCTGCCAGTTAGCTGGAGCAAGGCCTGTAACAGTGCCAATTAATTTTGAAAATGGAGTATTTAAATTAGATCCACAGGAATTGGAAAAGCGCATCACACAGCGTACACGGTTACTCGTACTCAATACCCCTAGTAATCCTACAGGAATGATGATGGATTACGACACATTAGTAGAGATTTCTCAGCTTGCAATAAAACATAACTTAATTGTTATATCCGATGAAATATATGAAAAGATTATTTATGATGACCAAAAGCATATAAGTATTGCTTCGTTACCAGGAATGTCTGAAAGAACCATAACAATTAATGGATTCTCAAAAGCTTATGCAATGACTGGCTGGAGAGTCGGCTATTTACATGCTCCAGAAAATTTATTAACTGGGCTGGTTAAGCTACACCAGTATAACGTAACTTGTTTACCAGCATTTACCCAGCGTGCTGCAACTACAGCACTTCTTAAAGCAGCACCAGCAGTTGAGTCGATGCGTCAGGAATTTAATCGTCGCAGAAACCTCATTGTGGATGTTCTTAGTAAATCTAAGATGCTAGGCATTCCAAAACCAGAGGGAGCATTTTATCTGTTCGTTAATATAGAACGGACTGGAAAGAAATCACATGAATTAGCATTGGAGTTATTGGAGGAAACAGGAGTAGCTGTTGTTCCAGGCAGCGCTTTTGGAGAATTTGGAGAGGGATATTTACGGCTCTCATATGCGGCTAAAGATGAAGTTCTTCAAGAAGCTGGAGAGAAAATTGTTTCTTATTTAGAAAGCAAAGTCAAAGCTAATCTGATTTAAATATAACTGTCTAGTATCTAAAGAACTTCTTCTTAGAAACACGAGAACAAAGATTGATTTTAATGGTATTTAATGAAAGGGAGAGTGGAAATGATGACAAATTTAGGACTTCGAATTATAGAAGATTTTGAACGCCTGCCAAAAAATCTAGTTGATGGATTTAAAGGATTAGCAACAGCGAATATTGCAGATGTAATGGGGCGTTTTAGAGCCATGGACTATACTGTTAAATCAATGAATAGACTGGGTGTACATTTAGTAGGAAATGCTCTAACTATTCGAATTCATCCAACTGATAATTTAATGATCCATAAAGCTATGGATTTAGCGAAACCTGGTGATGTGCTTGTAATAGACGCTTTTGGCGGAAAAGAAAATGCAGTTGTTGGAGAACTTATTTGTCATTATGCCAAAATTAAAGGAATTGCTGGAATAGTGACTAGCTCACCAATTCGAGATACAAATGCAATTTATAACATGGATATTCCAGTATTTGCACGAGGAACTACTCCGCGTGGACCACTTAAAGAGGGTTCTGGGGAAATAAACACAACTATAAGCTGTGGAATGGTTCCTGTAAATCCTGGAGATATTATAGTTGGTGATGATGATGGGGTTGTAGTAGTTCCTAAGGGTGAGGCAGCTAACGTATTAGAACAAACAAAATTAATTCAAGAAAAAGAACAATCAATCATAGACAGAATGTATGAATTAGGAAGCTGGGAACGAAAATGGGTAGATGAGACATTGTACCAAAAAGGGTATTCTCCTATAAAAGGGTGATTGAAAGTTTAAACTAAAGATTACATTTAAACAATTAGAGCAAGGAAATAAAAATAATTTTATTTTTTCATAACGAAATTTAAAATATTTCATTTAAGGGGGCAATCATGAAAAAAATTCCTTTATGGCTTCAAATCGCAATTGCTCTAGTATTGGGTTTAATTATAGGATCAGTAAACAAAAAAATAGGTACAGAGTCAAAAATTTTAGGTGATGCTTTTATGCACATGATTAAAATGACAATTGTACCATTAATTTTCCCTTTAATTGTATTAGGTATTACACAGATTAAATCAGCCAAATCACTAGGACGACTTTCTATTAAAGCTATTGTTTATTTTGAAGTTGTTACGACTTTAATTATCATTATGTCTTTAGTACTTGCCAATCTTACACATATAGGGGTAGGAGCTGATCTTTCAGGAGGGAATACGGAAGCTCTAAATAGTATTGCATCAAAAAAAATTGATTTTAGAGAGTTTATACTTCATATAATACCTTCCAATATATTTGTTGCCTTTTCGGAAGGGAATTTATTAGCCATTGTCTACTTTGGTGTTTTCTTTGGACTAGCTCTCCGTTCATTAAAAGGGAAGGCTCAGGCAATTGAAGATGTACTTGAAGCTCTTTCTAAAGTAATGTTTAAAGTTCTAGACTATGTTATAAAATTTTCTCCAGTTGGTGTTTTTGGTTCTATTGCTTATAGTGTGGCTACTTATGGTTTTGACAAGTTGAGCACGCTGCTCGATTTAATTCTACTCACATATGCTGGATTAGCTATCGTTTTGTTGATCATTTTCCCAATTATAGCTCGCATCTACCGTGTTCGCTATTTTGAGTTGATTAGTGAAATAAAAGATTTATTATTGATAGCTTTTACGACTCGAAGTTCAGAGTCCGTATTTGCTCCTCTTACAGCACGCTTAGAACGTTATGGGGCTAACAATTCAGTAGTATCGTTTATTTTACCTCTTGGTTATTCGTTTAATCTAGATGGTGGAATGGTCTATATGGCTCCTGCTGTTTTGTTTTTAGCCAATGCCTATGGTATTCATCTCTCAGTGATGGACCAAATCCACATTGTTCTATTACTTGTACTACTTACAAAAGGTATCGCTGCTGTTCCTTCTGGGGCGATTGTTGTTTTGACAGGTGTTTCTGTTGCCATAGGGTTACCACTTGAGGGTATTGCTTTACTTATGGCTGTTGATTTCATTATGGATATGGCCCGAACTGCAACTAATGTGGTGGGGAATGCGTTAGCTACAGTGGTGATGGCAAAATCCGAAGGAATGTTTCGTGAAAAAGAAACTATAACTTCCAATCAAGACACTGCAGCGGGTGCTTAATTTTTAATTATTATATTTCGAGGTGGAATTATCTATTTATTTTAAACGTTCTACTTAAAATAGATAGATAATTCTTAAGATTAATAATTTAATAAAAGGATTTACCCTTGATAAATAGTTCAAATCATTAACGTTCACTAAAATGCATCACTAGCTCTATAGAAAGTGGAGTTATATATGGGGAGTGACAGAAGTGGCGGTTGAAACTAGAAGTATAGAAAAACAAGACATTAAAGAAAATATGAATGTATTAGAAAGAACTCAACAAGTAATTAAAACAGCTCTTCAAAAAATGAGGAGTAACGAAAATACGTATGAATTACTGAAAGAACCTCTTCGTTTACTGACGGTTCGAATTCCTGTAAAGATGGATGATGGTTCAGTAAAGGTTTTTACAGGTTATCGTGCTCAACATAATGATGCGGTCGGTCCCACAAAAGGTGGAATTCGATTCCATCCCGATGTAACGGAGGAGGAGGTAAAAGCCTTATCTATGTGGATGAGTATCAAATGTGGTATTACCGGACTTCCTTATGGAGGAGGTAAAGGTGGGATTCAATGTGATCCGCGTGAGATGTCTTTTTCAGAACTTGAACGTTTGAGTAGAGGCTATGTTCGAGCTATTAGTCAAATTGTAGGGCCAACCAAAGATATTCCGGCACCTGATGTGTTTACCAATTCGCAAATCATGGCGTGGATGATGGATGAATACAGTCGCCTGCGTGAATTCGATTCTCCAGGATTTATTACAGGAAAGCCGATGGTTTTGGGTGGGTCTCAGGGAAGAGAATCATCTACCGCTTTGGGTGTAACAATCGTCACGAAAGAAGCCGCGAAATTAAAGAATATTCCATTAGCGGGAGCGAAAGTCATCATCCAAGGGTTCGGAAATGCTGGAAGCTTCTTAGCAAAGTTTCTTCATGATGCTGGCGCTAAAGTAATCGGCATATCAGATGCTTTTGGAGCTTTATATGATCCACAGGGTCTTGATATTAATTATTTATTAGAAAATCGTGATTCTTTTGGAAGTGTTACTCACTTATTCACGAAGCGGTTAACCAATGAGGAACTTTTAGTTAAAGATTGCGATATCTTAATTCCTGCAGCTATTGAAAATCAAATTACAGAAAAGAATGCGGGGGACATTAAGGCAAAAATCGTAGTAGAGGCAGCAAATGGTCCGACAACTTTAAAAGCTACGCAAATTTTAACTGATAAAGGCGTCTTGATTGTACCAGATGTTTTGGCAAGTGCTGGTGGTGTGGTCGTTTCTTATTTTGAATGGGTACAAAACAATCAAGGTTATTATTGGTCAGCAGAAGAAGTAGATGAAAAACTAGAAATCATACTGACTGATGCTTTTTTGAGCGTCTATCAGACATCGGTTCAAAAAGAGGTAGATATGCGATTAGCTGCCTATATTGTCGGCTTAAAACGTGTAGTCGAAGCTGTTGAGTGGAGAGGCTGGGTTTAGTGAGGTTTTATTTATTCAAAAATAAAAAACTATGATTCTATCTAGTTTTTTATCTGTTGGAGGGAAAAGTTAAGTATGGGTCTTATAACGCGAAACATTAACAAAGTATTAGTGGCAAACCGAGGGGAAATTGCGATTCGTATTTTTCGTGCATGCACAGAACTCAATATTCGTACAGTGGCCATTTATTCAAATGAAGATGCAGGCTCTTTTCATCGCTATAAAGCCGATGAAGCTTATTTAATTGGAAAAGGGAAAAAGCCGATTGAAGCTTATTTAGATATTGAAGGCATCATTGAACTGGCTAAAACGCATGGAGTAGATGCCATTCACCCGGGGTATGGTTTTTTGTCAGAGAACATCCAATTTGCTAAACGTTGTGAAGAAGAAGGCATTCTCTTTATTGGACCAGAATCCAGACATCTTGATATGTTTGGCGATAAAGTAAAAGCGCGTCATCAAGCCATTCAAGCAAATATTCCCGTTATCCCTGGAAGTGATGGACCGATTTCCAGTCAGGAAGAAGCCACAATGTTCGGTCGAGACTATGGCTATCCCCTTATGATTAAAGCCGCACTTGGTGGAGGCGGCCGTGGGATGCGTATCGTACGCAGTGCCGCTGAATTAAAAGAGTCCTATGAACGGGCGAAGTCGGAAGCAAAGGCCGCATTTGGGAATGATGAGGTTTATGTAGAAAAATTTGTTGAAAACCCCAAGCACATTGAAGTCCAGATTTTAGGGGATCAAGACGGTAACATCGTCCATTTATATGAGCGTGATTGTTCTATACAGCGTCGTCACCAAAAAGTGGTGGAAATCGCACCGAGTGTCTCCTTGTCTGAAAGTTTGCGCCAACAAATTTGTGAGGCGGCTGTTCAGTTAATGAAAAACGTGGACTATCGAAATGCCGGAACCGTCGAGTTCCTTGTATCAGGAGATAAGTTTTATTTCATTGAAGTGAATCCGCGGGTTCAGGTCGAACATACGATTACGGAAATGATTACTGGTGTTGATATTGTTCAGTCGCAAATTTTACTTGCGGATGGATACTCGTTACATAGTAAGGAGATCGGTATTCCCACTCAAGAAGACATCCAAATCAACGGTTATGCGATTCAATCTCGCGTGACGACAGAAGATCCTCTCAATCATTTTATGCCGGATACAGGGAAAATCATGGCGTATCGTTCGGGCGGCGGGTTTGGTGTTCGCCTGGATGCTGGAAATGGGTTTCAAGGGGCTGTCATTACCCCTTATTATGATTCATTGCTCGTAAAGGTTACGACATCGGCCCGTACGTTTGAGAAGGCGGCATCCAAAATGTTGCGCAACCTTCGCGAATTTCGAATTCGCGGAATCAAAACCAACATTCCTTTCCTCGAAAATGTGGTTAAGCATGAAAAGTTTTTAAACGGTGACTATGATACGTCTTTTATTGACACCACACCGGAATTATTTTTATTTCCAAAAAGCAAGGATCGCGGAACCAAAATGCTGACGTATATTGGGAATGTTACGGTGAATGGGTTCCCTGGCATCGGCAAAAAGAAGAAGCCGGTATTTACGAAACCTTCTATCCCTAAACTAACATACTCAGAACCTATTCCTATCGGTACCAAACAAATCTTGGATACAGAAGGTGCTGACGGTGTCGTCAAGTGGATCAAGGAACAAAAAGAATTATTGTTAACCGACACGACCTTCCGTGATGCCCATCAATCCCTGTTGGCCACTCGCATACGTACAAACGATTTATTACGGATTGCGGAGCCAACGGCACGCCTAATCCCTCAGCTGTTCTCGGCAGAAATGTGGGGCGGGGCCACCTTTGATGTAGCGTATCGTTTCTTAAGCGAAGATCCTTGGGATCGTTTATTACAATTACGCAAGAACATGCCCAATGTATTATTCCAAATGCTGCTTCGTTCTTCCAACGCGGTAGGGTATCAAAACTACCCTGACAATGTCATTAAAGCGTTTGTGAAGGAATCGGCCGAAGCCGGTATTGATGTGTTCCGAATTTTTGACAGTTTAAACTGGGTGCAGGGCATGACATTGGCGATTGACACGGTCAGAGAAAGCGGCAAAATCGCCGAAGCAGCCATGTGTTATACAGGAGATATTTTAGATCCGACGCGGAGAAAATATGACCTGGACTATTATAAGCAGCTGGCCAAAGAATTGGAAAACTCCGGTGCTCATATTTTAGGGATTAAAGACATGGCTGGATTATTAAAACCGCAAGCGGCTTATGAGTTAATCTCCGCCTTAAAAGAAACAGTGGATATTCCGATTCATCTGCATAGCCATGATACAAGCGGCAACGGGCTTTTCATGTACGCGAAGGCGATCGAAGCAGGTGTGGATATTGTCGATGTGGCCGTTAGTTCCATGGCAGGGTTAACCTCACAGCCAAGTGCCAACTCGCTGTATTATGCGTTAGAAGGTCATGAACGGAAGCCAAATATTGATATTCGCGGCTTGGAGCAGCTTTCGTCTTATTGGGAAGACGTTCGTCCATACTATCAGGCTTTTGAAAGTGGAATGAACGCCCCTCATACAGAGGTATATGTACACGAAATGCCTGGCGGCCAATACAGCAATCTGCAGCAACAGGCCAAAGCAGTGGGATTAGGCGATCGCTGGGATGAAGTAAAAGAGATGTATGCAAGAGTCAACCATTTGTTTGGCGATCTCGTCAAAGTCACCCCTTCTTCCAAGGTAGTCGGTGATATGGCTCTTTATATGGTGCAAAACAACTTGACGGAGGAAGATGTTTACGAGCGCGGCGAAACACTGGACTTCCCGGATTCGGTGATTGAACTGTTTGAGGGTTCTTTAGGTCAGCCTTATGAAGGCTTCCCAAAAGAACTTCAACGTATCATTCTGAAAGGAAGAGAACCGATTACTGTTCGTCCTGGGGAGTTATTGGAGGATGTTGATTTCCAACAACTAAATGAAGCGCTGTATCATGCGCTCAACCGTCCTGTTACTAGTCATGAAGCGATTGCTTATGCGTTATATCCAAAAGTCTTTATGGGCTATCAGAAAATCGTCGAACAATATGGGAATGTATCCGTGTTAGACACGCCTACTTTCTTATACGGGATGCGTCTTGGTGAAGAAATCAAGGTTGAAATTGAAAAAGGGAAAACGCTGATGGTCAAACTTGTCTCCATTGGACAAGCTCAGCCAGATGGCACGCGTACGGTGTACTTTGAATTAAATGGTCAATCCCGTGAGGTCATCATTAAAGATGAAAGTATCAAAACAACAGTTGTATCCAGACTAAAAGCTGATCCAACTAATTCAAACCATCTGGGTGCCACCATGCCTGGCACCGTCATCAAAGTATTAGTCCAAAAGGGAGAAAAGGTATCAAAGGGAGATCATCTGATTATTACAGAAGCCATGAAAATGGAGACCACTATTCAAGCACCATTGGACGGAATCGTAAGAGATATTTATGTGTTAAGTGGAGAAGCCATCCAACCAGGTGATTTACTTATTGAACTTACAAATTAATCGATAAATCAAATTCTATTTTGTTGAACATTGTAAGGAAATTAAGAGGGAATATAAAGGGGAGATAACGGATGGTTCAAAGGGGTTTGAAAAATGTAGTGGCTGCGGAAACATCTATAAGCTTGGTTGATGGGGAAAATGGGCAATTAATTTATAGAGGTTATGATGTAAAAGAGTTAGCTTTAAACTATTCGTTTGAAGAAATTACGTATCTATTATGGTATGGGCATTTGCCGAATTCGAAAGAGCATCATCAGTTTTCTGTATTATTAAGCAATAATCGTGTTTTACCTCCATATGTATACCAAGTGATTGAAGCACTCCCAAATGATATGAATATGATGAGCCAAATCCGAACAGCTGTCTCAGCTTTGGGGGTAAAGGAGTTTAGTTGGAAGCCGCATATTGAGCAAGCAATCCGATTAACAGCAGCGATTCCTACCATTACAGCTATGATATACCGAAAAATAAGTGGAAAGGAAATAATTCCACCAAATCTAGAATTGTACCATGTGGAAAACTATTTATACATGTTAACAGGCGAGCTTCCTTCTTTCACTCATGTAAAAGCGCTTGAAGCCTATATGATTTTAACGATGGAACATGGAATGAATGCATCTACGTTTGCATCAAGAGTGGTTTCTTCCACAGAATCGGACATGGTATCTGCTGTAACAGGAGCCATTGGGGCGATGAAAGGGCCTTTGCATGGTGGTGCACCTACAGGTGTAATCGATATGTTAAACGAGATTAAAGAAAAAGAACATGCAGAAAGATGGATTCGACGAAAATTAGAGAAAAAAGAATATCTCATGGGATTTGGACATCGTGTTTATAAAACGTGTGATCCGCGAGCTGAGGTCCTGAGCACAATTTGTCAACGTATTGGACAAGATGATGCGTGGCTTAATTTAGCGGGCTATGTTGAGAAAATGGCTATTCTATTACTTAACGAATACAAGCCGGGCAGAAAGCTTTATACGAATGTGGAATTTTATGCAGCTGCTGTCATGAAGGCACTCAATATGTCTCCTGATTTGTTTACACCTACTTTTACAGTGAGTCGAATGGTTGGATGGACCGCTCATGTTATTGAACAGTCACTAGACAATACTATTTTTCGTCCAGAAGCAAGGTATATCGGCAATCAACCAGTTGAGTGTTGAGTATCAAAGATTATAGTTTATATATTTTTTCGATTTTCTTGATTTAAGGATGGGTTGAATAGCGGAGAGAGAAGTATAACTCAAAATAGGGCTAATACGTAATCTAAAAATCTGGTTCTGGTGCAAAAATTATTAAATTTTTGCACCAGAACCAGATAAATTGTAGTGATATCAATCTAATAGAAAGAAGTGTTTTTATGCTTAAGTATAGAAAATCATTCGAAGAACTAGTAAAAGAGAACAAACAAGAATTACTTAAAGATAAACAAGCATTAGAAAAAATTGAAAAACTTATAGAAAAGCGTCATGAATTTAGAAAGCTAGCTTAATACATATAGCTAATTTAGAATAGAATTGCAGAGCTACGTAACTATTGTTTCGTTCTTCAAAATGCAGATCATAAGATCAGCACCAGCTTATATCAAAGTCGTTGAATTTACCCACTTCACATTCTCTTTTTTCTCTTCATTCACTAACAGTTGAAATACATCAGGTCTTGAATAGTGGCCTACTACATCAAAATCAAATTGGCTGTAAGCAATATCACGCAAATCAAGATCAGCTATGAGGATATCTTCCTGACCAAAAACAGGCTCTTTAATATACTCACCTAAAGGACCGACAATGGCACTTCCTCCTGGACACATTTCATCAGGAGAAGAAGCTAAATCACCATAGCAAGCTAAGTCAGTTGGATACATATCTTTGTTCACATATTGATTGCAAGATAAAACGAAGCATCTACCTTCCGCTGCAATATGACGAATCGTAGATTGCCATAATTCTCTGGAATCTGCCGTTGGAGCTATATAAATTTGAACGCCTTTGGCGTACATCGCCGCTCTGGCTAAGGGCATGTAATTTTCCCAGCAAATCAACGCTCCTATTTTGCCATATGGCGTATCGAAAACAGGAAGGGTGCTGCCATCTCCTTCTCCCCAAATTAATCGTTCGGAACCAGTCGGTTTTAATTTACGGTGCTTTCCAAGTAATGCCCCATCCGGCCCAAAGAACAATACTGAACAATATACGGTACCACCACTGAATTCGTGGTCTCTTTCAATTACGCCGATAACGAGATAGACACCCGCCTTGCGTGCTGCTTCTCCCAATCTTTCGGTTGTTTCACTTGGAACAGGAACTGAATTTTCCCAATAACGAAGCCAGTCTTTTCTTCCTTCCGGAGAACGGCTCCCTATTGTCGCTCCAAAACTGAGTCCCCTCGGATAAGCTGGGATAAAAGCTTCAGGAAATACGACAATGTTAGCTCCTTGTTCTCCTGCTTGCAGTGTTAACGAAATTGCCTTTTCCGTACTTGCTTCTCTATCCATGATGACAGAAGCAGCTTGGACGACAGCTACTCGTACGTTGTGCTGTTGGTTGGTCATGCTGATTCCTCCTCTTTTCGATAAAAATTGTTTAATGTAAGTCTGTAATTATCATGATAAAGTAAAGAAAACTTCTTGTATTCATCCAATTGGATTGGTATTGACTAATCCAATTGTTAAAAAACACAACATACCAATATTCAAGGTTCAAAAACAGGGAATTTTGAGGAATTTATTCAGTTGCTGACAGCAGATGCAGCCCTTATCACTGAAAGAGATCTTTATTTTAAGATCTCTTTTTTATTTTCTGCAAGAATGCGTTTCTTGATATAGAACTGCCAATAATGATGTGTGATGTTAACCTCACCTGAATAGAATATACATAATGTTTTAGAGAAGCACATCTGGTAACATGGAATTAACAGGAAGATAATACCATGAAAAGGAGCTATGAACAGTTGATTTTATTTCGTATAAAATCGTAAAAAACTATATAAAACCGTGACCTTTAGGCTTGTATAGTCTGTTCCTTGCTTTCAAGCCCCAGTGAGTGTAGAAGCAGGAAACTGTTTCAGCACGATGAACTACGTTGGCGAGTCAGGTCAAGACACACCGTCAGATGCTTCGCTAGTCTGCCGCTCTGTGAGTTTCACTTCACGACTGTTCTCTAGGTCATGGGAACGAACACGGTGAAACATGCCCTCTCGTTGACATGGGCAAAGCGAACCATACCCGAAAGGAGTTTGGTCAGAGATGACTGCTTACTGTTTT